>NZ_FNDM01000046.1:0-2373 GCF_900100505.1 Bacillus sp. cl96 | reverse complement strand
CACACCCGTTCCCATACCGAACACGGAAGTTAAGCTCTCTAGCGCCGATGGTAGTTGGGACCTTGTCCCTGTGAGAGTAGGACGTCGCCAAGCAAAAACCTAAGTCATTTTGACTTAGGTTTTTTTGTGTTTATTTTTATTATTTTAAATTTAAAGGTAAGAATTACCTTTTCAAGAATATAGTCCAGATGTAAAAAGAATGTTTGTGATTTTACATAACCTTTTGTGCTTTTAAAGGATTTTACATTAGAAAAAATCTATAATTAAGGTAGTTAACATATATTTTTGATGGGTGTGGGGAATTATGAAAGAAATATGCATGTTATTAGTGGCTGTTATATTATGGGGTACAGCCATTGCGCCAACAAAATGGGCGTTAGAATCTATTCAGCCGTTTACTTTGTTATTTATTCGTCTTTTCTTTGCAGGTGGAATTTGTATGCTATTCTCATTTAAGGAATTACAAAAATCAGTTGTACATAAAAAAGTTCCATGGAAAAGAATGAGTTTGTTAGCTTTTACCGGTGTAGCTGGTTATTTTATGTTTACATCCTACGGCATTTCTTTAACAAGTGGATTACATGTGAGTATTATAGATGCTGCATTACCATTAGTTACAATTCTTTTTTCAGCACTCTTTTTGAAAGAGAAAATTCGATTGAATTATTGGATAGGAATTATATTGGGTGCTATAGGAGTACTCTTTATTACGATTCCATCTAAAAGTGCTAATCAAGAAGTGTCTTTAATAGGAGATATACTAATATTATTAAGTACTTTTCTATTTGCTTTCTACACAGTTTTGCTAAAACGACCAAAACAAGAACAGTATTTATCAAACGAGGTTTTTACAACATTAACTTTAATTATTGGAGCTGTTATTCTCTTACCGTTTGCACTGATAGAAATTTTTTATTACGGTCTTCCAAAGGTTGAAACTTGGGAAACGGGACTTAGTGTAATATACCTTGTTATTGGAGCAACAATTTTAGCATATTGGTTTTGGAATAAAGCGCTAGAGAGAGTTTCAGCATCAGTAAGCGGATTATATTTAAATGCATTACCATTAATAAGTATTATTACTTCAATTATTCTATTAAATGAATCTCTGACATGGAGAGTAATAATGGGAGCGAGTTTAGTTTTAATCGGAGTAGGATGGGCGGATAAGCAAAAGTTATGTAATCTATTAAAAGGTAACAAGGTGGAGAATAGAGACTGTTAAACAGTATGATTTATATAATTGAAATGTTAAAAAGATACCTTATATATGAGGTATCTTTTTTATTTAGCAAAGATAATAGACTAAAGTTAGTATGGATATTCTTTGCTGTATTTATATGTGTCAAAATCATTTTGAAATATTGTTTGGACAAGTTGTATACATTCAGTATCATAAAAGCTTTCAAAAGTTGGATGACGTGGAAATAAAGGATCAGTAATATCGCCTTCGCTAAAATCCCCTTTATAAATCATGGCGGGAGTTTGATGATGCCATGATGTTGAGAACTCATTTATTGGTGCGGTTTTTAATTCGAAACGCTTTTCTAATTCTTTCATTTCCTGATCGAAATTTTCTAAGTATATATAATTGGTCACATATTCTTCTTCACCAGCTATATATTGTTGTGTGAAATGTGGGTTAATATCACTTGCGTGAGCCCCTTTCATAAATAGATAGTATAAAAATTGTTTAAATGAGATCCCTTTGGTGGAATTTTCATCTTGATATAAAAACTTTCGGATGGGTTTCCATTCGGGATTTTCCATATAAGGAGGTCCAATTAAGGACACGAAAGAACTGACTGCTCTCCTATAAGGGTTACGAACAAGTTTAAAAGTTTCTTTTTGTTTTTCTCGTAACGCTACTCCTAGTCGTACACTATAGGCAGGTGTACTTTTGTATATATCATATTCATAATTATGAATGAAAGGACTATAGCTTAGAGCGGTTTGTAATAAATCAATCTGGTAAAAGAACCACTTAGCAAGAGAAGTACAGCCGCTTTTTTGACTCCAAAATAGAATGATTGGAAACTTCCTATGATAGTGTGGGCTTCTTGAATGGGAGCTTATGATGTGTAATAAAGAAGGATTGAACAAGTTCTACACTCCTTTCAGTTATCTTATTGATATGTATGAGAAATAAAAGGGTGGTATGAGAGTCTTTTTCATCTTTTTAAAAAAAATGAAAGATTAATATTGACTATTATTATATAGAGGTGTAATATAGGACAAGTCGCCGATGACAATAACGTCGTAAGCGACAAACGAAATGAAAAACTTAGTTGACATTGAAAGATGAAAATGTTAACATAAGGAAGTCGCAAATGAGCGGCCAAGTAGTTCTTTGAAAACTGAACGAAACAAACA
>NZ_FNDM01000010.1:0-218150 GCF_900100505.1 Bacillus sp. cl96 | reverse complement strand
TGTGTTTTTTCAAGTATCTGACATATGTTATTCAAAATAGTTTAATACATTAAAAATTGATAAGCTTCTGCACTTAAGAAACCTTCAATTTTATTCAAAGGTGATTCCAATTACGTCCACATTAGATCTCCTGTAGAAAGCTTTTTAACAATTAAACCTCTTCTTCCCTTATTAATAATTTTAAAATTAAATTTCCCTCTATAGTATAATAAAGATGTTTCGTTTTCTAATGGGGTATGTCGTAAAATCAAAAGAGATTTTATCTCTTTTACCTTCTTTTCAGAGTAAAGTTCACCACTAGGAAATTCTATTATTCCTAATGTAATCTTTAATTCGCTCTCATCAAAAGCCCACTCTTTATTAAGTTCTCTTATCTTTTGTATAAAGCTTCTTTTAGTTTGTCCTATATAGAGCAATGTTACATTCTTAGCATATACTCTAGAGATTGCAAATATCCCCTTCTTAGAAGCTTCTTCCCTATTATAGAAGTCATTTATACTATACATTCCATACCATTTAATATGTACTGTTTCTATGAATCTCGCCTCGTTTTTAGCCAATATTATAATTTCTGAATGTTCGAATTATTATGGGTACATATGCTTGATTACTTGAATTATAAATTGTGCTTTTCAATAATACATTTTATTATTACTAATTTCAATAATGAAGAAAAAATACAATATTATAGTTTAATTATAAAGCTGTATAAAAACAAAGTGATGTCGTGCCACATATTTTCTTTTTTTACAATTTCAAACTATCGTGAACAAAATTTTAAAATTTATGAAATAAAAATATAATGTGTATGTACATACACATTATATTAATTGAAGAAAAAGAGTAGAAATTTAATCTCTCTACGCTGTTAAAATTATTCAACTCCAAAAAACTGTACATCTTCTAGAGATACTAATTTTCTAGTTTTGATGTTTTTATAGTGCTTGAGAGTGATATTATTCAAGCTTTTTCATTGAGAATGCATAAATACAAACAAAACCAGTAATACATCTTTTCTGTACCGTACTGGTTTTGTTTAAGATCATCTTAAATTATAGCTAGTTCACCGAGATTGCAAATTCCGATTTCGGTGCCCCAGCGAATACGATTGTTCCGTTCTTCGGAAGTTCCACCTTGTTATTGCCACTCACAATGGTGAAGTTGACGCAAACTCCCTTCTCATCATACACCGCAAATGAACCATTTGATGGCAGCGTCACGGTCATCCTTTTGTCTGTTGCCGCTTGTGGAATTGTAAACCATTTCGCATGTCCATTTGCTCCCAGCGTAACTTTGGATGATTGGCCTACATCAATTGGTTTTACATTAGATTCACTTACGTATAACAATCCAGCCATCTCCATATATTCATTGCCGCCTTCTGTATAGAAATGCGTTTCCGTCGTATCACGACCATTCATCACGGGTACTTGGATCTGATGCACCGCGGTGTTCGGACCTGTAATTTTTCTGCCATCCCAATAGCCTGCTGGGCCTTCCTTGCGAGTAATTTGAGTACTAAGATGTTTCGACTGAACAAGATATTGAATAGAACTAAATTTCTCGTTTACACGATAAAACTTGACACCTTCCCTCTTTACCCATGCAGCAGCGGTTTTCTTCGAAAGCACGTTGTCTTCTAGTTTCTCAGCTAAATAGTGGGTCATCACACTTTGCCCTAAACCTGGATAAGATTTATATGCGCTCTCCTTCAAATAAGTTCTTCCATTCTTCTCGGTTACGAAGTTGAGCTTGGAAGTACCCCCCTCATTAATAAAGCTTCCATCAGCAGTATATACATATTTTTCTTCTGGATTAGATGGTAAGAACAGTTCTCCGTTATTCGTAATTTCAATTTTAAAATGAGTTTCGCTATTGCCATAAAATCCAGCTTTCTTTGCTACGCCTTGAGGCATTTTGACTTTGACCGGCTTACCAAAGGATTTGTTCGGCTTGATTTCCTTAATAGTACCTTTTTCTTTAAGCGTAGCGAGCAGCAATTCAGTTGCCATTAGCTGATTTGTAGAGCTCCGTCCACCAGATGTCAATACAGCCGCTGCTATTTTCTGTTCCGGAAGCACGACTAATATAGCATGTTGCAATGCCGTATCGCCGCCCTTAGCCAAAGCTTTGATCCCATATTCACTGAATGGGTATAGTTTCACACTATCCCAGCCAAGACCATAGTTAAAAATATTCTCGCCAGCCCCCGGCCACATTCCTTTTTTATATTCCTCTTGCTCCATTGCCTTAACTACCTTATCAGAGAGGATTCCTTTTCCCTGTCCCATAAATAGTTGTGAGAATCGCACCATATCTTCTGCCGTGGAAGATATACCTCCCGTACCAATAACATTCACCGATTCAATTGGAAGTTGCCCTTGGTACGCCGGGTAATATAGTCCAGCCCGATTTTCATCCCTCCATTTGTCCTGCGGCGTTTTCGTATGATTCATTTTTAAAGGCTCTGTAAAGTTTTGATGTAGAAATTCAGTAAAGCTCATACCACTAACTCTTTCCACCAAAATTTCGGCCAGCGTAAAACCATCGTTACAGTATACCGAGAAAGCACCAGGGTCCGCCTTCAAGTTTTGATTTGACAATTGCTGTAACAAGGTATCATGGGCATAGGTATCATTATCGTTAAATAAAAATGCATTACCTAACGTAGAACCTTGCAATCCAGAGGAGTGATTCAATAACATACGCGGTGTAATACGTTTGTATCGACCGTCCTTCATCTTAAAATCAGGAACATAGCGGACAACAGGAGCATCCAAATCGACTTTTCCTTCATCGACCAATTTCATTACAGCCGCTGTTGCATACATTTTACTAACTGAACCAATCCCGTATAAAGTATCTTTGGTTAGCGGCTTTTCCCCTTCCATATCGTTCTTGCCAGCCTGACCCGACAAAATAAGTTTTCCATTATCAATTAGTGCATACTGCACGCTAGCTGCCCCATGGGACTTCGTAAGTAGCTCCGCCTTCTCTGCTGCAATCTTCTTCAGTTCCTGACTAGCTACTTCTTCACCAATTACAACAGTAGTCTTACTTTCAGAAAATGCTTTCGCTCCGGTTGGTAGAATCATAGTTACCGCTAATGCAGTGGCTAACACACCAGTTAGCTTATTTTTCATCACGGAATTACCTCCTTAAATAATTGATCGTTTTCATCATTCATTTGTGTAACTATGAAACTATGATAAATTTTACCCGTTTTTACTTTTAGACTACTTGCTAAATTCAGCAAGTAAAATATTTTTAAAAGGATCAGGAGTATCAGCTTTAAGGCTGTTCAAATTGACTGCCAATGTATGCTTGCCTCCAAGTGTGCCTCCAGCAAAAGTTAAAAAGCCAGGAATGGTTCCTCCATGCCCCCATATCGATTCACCGTTTGAAAGCTTCATTTTGAAAATTCCAAGCCCGGAATCACCAAGCTCATCTACTCCTGTAGGGACTGTTGTAAGCATTTGCTTTAGTTGCTGTTCTTTCAATAACTTGCCCCCAAGTAAACAAGAAAAGAATTTGTTTAAATCATCAGCTGTAGAAATCATATCTCCGGCTGAGCTCCCCATACTTGGGTTATAATAAGTAACATCTTTCGGCTCACTTGCTCCGTCTAATTGGATATATCCACGGGCATGCTTGGTTCCTGGAATGACGCTTGAATTTCCAGGTAAGAATGTATTCGCTAATTCAAGTGGTTCAATAATTCGATTTTCAATCTCTTCCGCATAGCTGTTCCCAGTTACTTTTTCAATAAGAATTCCTAGTAATACATATCCTGTATTTGAATACGACCAGCTCTTTCCTGGAGCAAAATCTGGAGGCATGGATATTCCCATCTTTACTAATCCTTCAGCAGTATAAGATTTTTTTGTATCCATCATATTAAAATCCTTTGACCTTGTGTAATTAGCGATACCACTTGTGTGATTCAATAATTGCCGGATAGTAATCTGTTTATCATCATATCCATTTCCTTGAATGACACCAGGTATCCATTTTTCAATAGAATCGTCTAGATTTAAGCGGTTTTCTCCTGCTAATTGAAGTATAACTGTTGCAGTGAACGTCTTTGTCACGCTGCCAATTCGAAAACGAAAATCTGTTTTCATTGGTTTCTTAGTACTCAGATCAGCTACACCAGCCGCATAACTCCATGTTTTTCCACTCTCAGAAGTTTTAGCAAGTATCCCTGGATATCCTAGTTTCAATGTATCCCGCATTGCCTCTTTGACGGAATTATGATCTCTTTGGGTGCTTATTTGTAACGAACTAGATACATTTTGAATGGACTCCGCTTTTACACTTGAGGTTAGAGGTGTATAAAACAGGGAACCTCCAGTTATTAAAAGAGCTAAACCTGAACATGTAATTTGACTATGCTTTTTCATCAAAATAATCCTCTCCCCTATTCATATTGTATAAATAGTTATTTGCTGTTTGGAACTAATCACACAGCTTTCTTCTTACCCCACTGCAAAAGGACGACATTGAATCTGTAATGTCTCTTTTCCTCCAAACAAGTCTTATTAATTGATTTGTTTTTTATAGAAATATATAGTATTTTTCTCCTCTCACTCTTCTTTACATTTTCATCTTACACAAGGAAAATCTCTTTTTTCTTACCTCTTCCTTACAAATTCCTTACGTTCAAAATTACTTTTATAATTGATTATTTTTTATGCGAGTCCCCTCACCATCAATTTAAGAATTAAAAAAAGAGGGGATTATCCCCCTCCTTTTTACGCTTGCTCCGACTGTCGGAATTATTTAATAAAACCACGATTCAACTTAGTTAACTTTTCATTGATGTTAAAAATTCTTACTCTAATATCTTTAACACCAGCTGCTTCAAGTCTGCTCTTGTGCATTTCCGCATATTTTTCAGCATCTTGTTTTTCTTCAAATACATAAATGCCTCCAGCTTCTTTTGTTTCTTCATTCTCAGTCCATATTTTCCAATGGAATCCTTCTTCTTCGTTAATACTTTTTGCTAAATCCCAAAATCCTTTTTCCATTTCTTCACCAAAAGGACCTTCAAACGGAAAATCAACTTGTAATAAATATGCCATTTTCACTCACTCCTATTTTTAATATAAAATTCATCGGGAATTCCTTTGTATAAAAATTCTTCCCATTCTTTTACTGATCATGATTCGAATGAAAGTAATGTCTAAATCCATATTGCTATTATTATTCAAGCACTAATTGGAGAATCCCCCTATTTGTAACATAATCACAAAACGATAGTAACTTGAACGCATAAAGTGAAAGTTTAATAGTTTTCAGTTATGTTTAAAAAATGTGATACAAACTTATCCCTAAACTAAGGACAAACAAAACAAGTGCAGGTATTGCTTTCTTAAAGGGATCTCTCGCTAATACAATTAGAGTTAATGCGGCTGCAAGCATCGTACCGCCTAATAACAATCCTGCCCATAAAGCTATTGTTGGAATCCAAATTCCTATCAACATTCCAATCGCTCCTACAATCTCAAAAGCTCCAGTTAAGAAATTAAAAAACGAAGGTAAACCAAATCGTTTGAATTCATCTGCCATTTTCCCCGATATAATTTTCGTTCCTGTCATTAAAAAGAACAGAAACAACACTACTTTTACAATATTGATGAAAATTAAAATAGTAATCACACCTTTCTTATTATTTGATAAAAACTCACTATTGTTCAGGTAGTAGTCACTACCTTTACCCTATTTCCTGAGATTACCCGTATGGAAGTCGCTTCAATTTACATTACCCTTTTCCATATTAAAGGGCTAGAAATTACATGCTATAGCATGTATAATACAAAAAATTTTGACTGGTACTAGGCAAAAAAGTGAACCTGAATCAGATATGATACAAAATAAAGTTATCTTTCCATTCGTCCAAACAAACAAAAATTATATGCTATAGCACATATAATACCTAAAACAAAGTTTGTTCCTTATGAATAGCATAGCATCAATAAGGAACAAATATTAATAGTGTGTATCATACAATTTGTTTAATAACGACTGTAATACTTTAATTTCTTCCTCGCTCAAATTACTCGTAACGAAATGGTGAGCGTCTTTCACTACAGGCAAGATTGTTTTCTTTAATTCGTCACCTTTTTCAGTTAAAAAAAGGTTATGTGAACGCCTATCTTGGTCATTCAAAGCCTTCTTTACAATCCCTTTTCTCTCCATTGACTGTATCATTCTAACAACAGTAGTTTGATCTTTATCAATAGCTTCCGCCAACTCTTTTTGAGTAGTGCTCCTTTGGCTACAAAGAACACTAATAATCCCCCACTGCTCTGGCGTAACTCCATACGGCTTTAATTTCTTCGTAAAATAATTGGTCATTTTCACATCAGTACGATGAACAAGATAGCCTATTAAATCATGTAAGTTCATATATCACCTCTATAAATTAAGATATAAAAGGATATAGCATACCAGTCAATCATTCACAATGAATGTATTTGTTTCACCATATATATGCTATGGCACATATAATAAAGTAGATTATTTTAATTGTCAAATGATTTACCTATTATTTTTCGAAAACAAAATCGCCCCCCCTTAGATTATAGAAGGAATGACTAATTTGACGTATTTCTCTGGCGATTTCTCCTCTGTCGTTTTATGATATGCTAATAACATTTGATAAAATATGGTATCTACAAATAGTCAAATACCTTTAAAGATACCTCGTCCAGTTCTTGCTGTTGCAAGATAAACAGCATATAATCCGTTAACCACCCACATTAGCAACGAAAACATAAAGAAAAGGCATTCCAAATATGAAACACCTTCTTTCGTTTTATAAAACCATCCACTTAAATCTATTTTACAAATATAACATTCAACACGCTGAAATCTTCTATTTAACGTAATCACTCATTTAACTAAAAAACTTAGTTAATTGCACAATGCTCTTCTCACTTTTCTTGCAAAATTTAGTGGATCATCAACGTCTTCGATATTAACGTAAATCAAATTTGGATCATCACATAACCACTCATTGTGTATAGACGAAACAATTATTCCTTGTTTAATAATTGTCGCCACAAATTCAGTGACTTCTTTTTGTAAGAGTGCTACTCGGCCTAGGCATAATGCTCGTCCAGTTTTATTGTCTCGTGATTCGAATGAAAAGGAAGTTGTTACTCTAAAACGTTTTCCCAAGATTGTTGCTCGTATTTCATCCCTGTTTATTGTTGCCACGCATTTCCCACCGGCGAATCCTTCTTGCCCGCCGATAATTCTTGCAAACTGTTGACAAATTAATTCATCATTAAACGCCATACCTTTAATCATCCCCCCTTTTACTGTTAGGTTATGAATGAATACATAGGTCTGAAACGGTAATGAATCTAATGTATTATAAAAAAAATGATGACAATCTATCGAGAGCTATTAGCTCAATTATTCTTGATCGTATGAATTGTTATCAGAGTTTAAATGGTGCAGAATTTTCATTTTATGTTTAATGGGCATCGGAGACTGAAAGCAAAACTCAGCTATTATATGGTAAGACATTTTTAAAAAGCATAAAAAAGACACCCTAAGGTGCTATCCTCCGACTTGAGAATCGTATCTATGTATGGAGAAATTTAGAAAAGACAAATACAAAAGAGAAGATTCTAACTATAATTTATAGAACTCTTATGCCATGAATTACTTACATATTTCCTTATTTACCAGAAGAAGAATCTCAGTTACATTATTTTCTGAACAGTCTCGTTAAAGCCATCCCAAGAAATCCAATGCCCATTCCTATTAGCCATCCAGTTTGGGCATTACCTAACATAGATCCCACTCCTCCACCAAGAAACATACAGCCAACGAATACTAATCCTCCAATTCCCCAATTCGGCCGTTCCATAATTCAATCACATCCTTTCAATAAAACATATGCGATTAGCTCCCTCAACTTTCTTCTATAGGATAGTTCATTATTTTGCTTAGGTTTAGCGCTTCAAGGAATTCATAAGATGTGAAGCTTGAGCCATTTATATAGATTGTCGAAGTATGAAGATTTTCCACATTTTCAAATGGTAACGTATAAGCATGAAAACACTATCGAAATAAAACCCCAGAAATCCAACGGTCTCTGGGGCTTCATTATATATTTAGCTCTTTTTGCTTTTTGTTTTGTTTATGTCTATAGAGCAATTTACGACTTATTAGAGAAATCACTAATAAGGTCAGAATTAATAAGATAAGTTGCATAAATGATAAATCAAAATATTTAGCACCTGTAACGATTAAAAGTGTAGAAATCGTGCCTTTTACAACGAAAAAAATAATAACCCATAACCCGCCTTTTTTCCAGTTCATTTTATATTACCCTTTCCTACGTTTAAATTCTTAAAATATTTAATGATAGTTCGTAAATATGACAACTTAATAGAAATCTATTATATTAACAAAAAATTCATGTCTAATTAAATGCGACGATTCTATATTAAGTGAAAATGATATTCATTGTCAATTTTATTGATTATTTGAATACTTATTCTTAATCTCTTTCTACTTTGTTTCTTATTAACAATACACTTTTGTATTCAAACAAAAACACCTCCATTACATTTGCACACTTAGTATGCGAATGCAAGAGGTGTTTTTTCATATACCATCAGGTAAGATTTCCTGTTTTGTTTATTTCTTGATACGTAGCTATTTTTTAGTACACGATAACTGGATCATACGTGTTCAAACTATCATATACAGTTTTTGCAACATTAGGAAGAAGGTTCACACACCCACCTGATCCTCCTGTTAAATAAGCATTATTTCCCCAGTCTTTTCGCCAGCCGGCATCGTGGAATCCTTGACCACTATTTGTGAATGGAACCCAGTAATCTACTTTAACCGCATAATCAGCTTTCCCTACTGCGCTACCTCTTAGCGTGTATGGTGTTCGTTTATATAGAACGTACCACACACCTGGTGATGTATCTTCACCAGTACTATGTTTACCAGTTACTACATTTGTTGTAACAACTAATTTTCCATCTTTGTAAATCCAAATTTGTTGCTCTGCAATTGAAACTTCCGCATACGTGTCTCCGATGCCATTATTCGCTGTTGTTTTATAACCGATACCTTCCTTCTCCCAACCATTTCCGTGAATATTAGAAGCAGAAAGCGATTTTTCGCCTTTCTCAAAGGCTTGTTGAACTTGTTTAGTTTCTTTTTCAACATCTAGTGCCCAGCCGTATCCTTGTCCTTTTACTGATATGACTGAACCAGAATGCGTTTTAAATGAGAAATCTTTATTTAATGTTGATTTGGCATTATTAATTTCAGTAATTTTCTTCTTAATGTCACTCGCATCAATTGTAACTTTCATATCCTTTGACATAGAGGCATTTTGAATTAAATCTTTCGCTTTTAAAGGATAAACTTCATCCTGCACTTTATACTCAACAGACTGCCCAAGAAGATTCTGTAGTGCTTTCTCCTCTTTTTTGACAATCGGATCGTCTTCTTTAATAGGTTTTATGTATGCAGACTTCAGATGAATTTCGCTTTTATATTTTTGCTTATCGTAATCTTTCAGTAGACTAGTAACATCATACTGTTTTCCTTCAACACTTTTCGAAATAACAATTTTCCCTTGTTCTAGCTTCGCCATAGCATCTTGAGGCGCTTTTAATTTTTCATTCATAGAGATGAGCGTTTCTTCTACAAGTTTTTTCATCGTTTCACTACGATACTGATCTGCCTTCTCTGGTAGCAATGAATAATTTTCTCCCTTTGAGGAGGGGAAAAATGTCCACTGACTTTTTAATAGTTTCTTAACTTGAGGCAAATCTTTTTCCGTAAGTTCCGTTTTTGTATCTTTTTCATCTAAAATTTGTTGTTGATCAACATAGACTTTGTTTGCTAGTCCAGATGTCTTTAATTTCTGTATTGCCTGATCAGCGCTCAGACCACCAACTTTTGTGTCATTAATTGTAACATTCGAATTGAAGTGAGTTGCCTGATAATAACTCATTCCCCCAATAAGAAGTGCAATTACACCAATACCCGCTGCGATAAACTTCCAATTTGTATAACGTTTTTTTGATCTTACTCGTTTTTGATCAATTTCTTCAACTGATTCATTTGTTGTATTGTTGTTCATCAATCTTTCCCCCGTATGCATTAACATCAAACGATTTTCAACTAAAATCATAGACTAGTGTACCTTATTTTTCCTAAAATTTCATTATTTCCGACCACATTTTATCGCAATTTAATGATTTAATTTAGATTTTTTAATAGTACGATGCATTGAACAGCCCTTTACAAGTCATAAAGTGAAACTTAAATTAACCGTCACACCAAGATATTTAGCTTAATATTCTAGGGGGAAATTTTTCTCTTTACGTAAAATACGAATTATATTATCCATTTTCATGAACATCAATCCCTAATTTTGTCAAAAAAATAAACGATAGTCCTTCTACATTTTTGATAAAAGGACTATCGTTTTTTCAGTTAGAGTATTTGTATAATCGTTTAACTTTTTATTTCCTGAAGGTCTAATGTGATGAAGATGATGAAATTTCATCTCATAGCCTTTAAATGAAAAACATTATTTTTTTATGACAATCAAGTTTATTTTTATAAATTAACCCCTTAGCTTGATGCCTTCCATATATCCAGCAGCCTAAGATTAAGTAAGAGTCCGTTCAACTAGATTTTTTCTAATATTTTTAGGAGCATCTTATTTCAGCCTCGTCATATTACACTAATTGAATTTAAAACAAATCCGTATGCTATTTAGTAAAATTTACGATTCGAGACATAATTATTGCAGTAGCCAAGATAATAATAGCGGTTATCAAACCAGATTCTCCAATCCAAATCTCAGTTTGATCTCCTGTACTTGCACGTGCGAAAGGTCCTTGAATAATGGCATTCCAAGTAGTATGAATGATAACCGAAGGCCAAACGCTACCTGTGATAAGTCGTAAATAAGCTGTAATATAACTGAATGGCACAATACAAAAATAGATGCCAAGTACTGAAAGTAGGGCAGATGTTCCCTCTACATATAGACCAGCAATAACAATTGGAACATGCCACGTTGCCCAAATCAATCCGCTAATAAGGATTGGGCGTGAAAACTCTGCATCGATTAGTCTTGTAAGCATATAACCTCGCCAACCCATTTCTTCTCCCATAACTGGAATTAAGTTAAGCAAGCTACCTAATACTCCGCTCAATACTACTATAAAAATGAAACTTAATGGTATCGGTAGATACTGAAATCCAAGTATATTGTAAATAGGTTCTAGCATACCACCTTGCGGGGGCTGAAACCTCGCAATTCCGCTCAACCAGGCGATAGAATAAGTAATTCCACAAATAATCATAGGTATTAGCAGAGCAAAACCAATCCCCTTCCATATCTTTAAGTTACCGAGACTAAAAGATACATCTTTAAACCCTTCTTTCAATATTATGCGAGTCAAAATAGAAGAAAATGCTGGGGTAAACATATATACCACAATAAGCGGCATACTTTTAATAACCATTACTACTACATTTAGAATAATAGAAGTAATGGTTAAGATACTTAGAAAGAGTTGAAGTCCTATTTTAGCACGTTGGATTTTATCTTTATTGTGGAATGCTTCTCCGTGTAATAACATTGTAATCCGCCCTTCCCCTTTTATTCATTTGTTTATCAAATTTACTTCCTGTCATTTCAACAGCTACAACTTAGAATAAAAATATTTTGACATACAGATCATTCATCTTTAAAATCCCTCCCAAATTCATAATCTAGTCTTACTTGCGATTCAACAATTTAATTATTATTTATAAACTGTCATAGCCAATAGTACAAAAGTGTAATGATTAACCTATGACTTGTGTCAATTAATCTTATGACAATATGTAACTAGAAAATATGATATGGAATAAATAACAATTGAATTAAGGCAATTGATTCGTGCAAGTACATGAATCAATCTTGTTTATAAAAATAATTCAATTGAGGTGGGCAAAAATGAATAAGAAAAGAATGATTGCAATGGTTAGTACAGCTTTATTAGTCACAGGATGCGCGGAAGTAGGAAACGCTCAAACTGTAGCAGTCGAAAATTCAGGTCAATCAGTCCAAAAAAATATAGTTAAATCAATACAATCACAGGCTAACCCATTAAAAACGATAGAGCCGTCAAAACCATTTGAAGATTTAAAACCACTTAAGAAAATGATTGGGAACGCGCAATATGTAGGATTAGGAGAGAATACTCATGGAAGCTCTGAAATTTTCACTATGAAGTTTCGCCTTGTGAAATATTTGGTTACTGAAATGGGTTTTACGAATTTTGCAATGGAAGAAGATTGGGGAAACGGCTTAAAACTAAATGAATATATCCAAACAGGAAAAGGAAACCCTAGGGAATTTTTAAAATTGTTATATCCTACTGATGAAATTATAGCCATGATTGAGTGGATGAAAGATTATAATGCTGATCCATCCAATAAAAAAAAGATCCAATTTATTGGGCTCGACTTAAAGGCGTTGGACCAAGGTAGCTTTAATAAAGTAATTGATTATGTAAGGCTTCATCGACCAGATTTGCTGGCAGAAGTAGAAGAAAATTATAAAGAATTGTCTTCTTTTACTGGAAGTATACAGGAATATATGAAACTTGCTCCTGAAAGGAAAGAGAAGTTTAAAGCAAACGCTGAGAGAGTAGCCCGATTACTAAAAGATGAGAATGAACAAGCCAACACAGAAATAATTCCATCCGATTACATCTGGGCGAAAGCAACGGCAAGTGCAATAGAGAAATTTACCACAATGCTACTCCCTAACGACTATCCAAGTATAATAAAACTACATGAACAATACTTGGCCGATCATGCAATGTGGGCACAAGAGACATTTGGTGGTAAAACGATGGTATGGGCACACAATATTCATATAGCTAAAGGAATTATCGATGAGAAATTATACCCTTATGTTGCGGGGCAGTTTTTGAAGGAACGTTTAGACAATAATTATGTCACAATTGGTAGTACAACTACGGAGGGGAATTTTACCTTATACAGCGAATATGATCCTTCCACTGGAGGTAAGATTACAACCGACACTATTCCACAAGATGTAAAAAGTTTCAATTATACTCTCGGAAAAGTGCCATATAAAATGTTTTTATTGGATAACCGTCACCTTAAAGGACAAGCAGAAAAATGGGTTAAAGCAAAAAGACCATTACTAAGTATAGGGGGACAAATCCTCCCGAACAGTTCGGTGTATTTTGATACTTCATTGCTTGAGCAATTTGATATTATTTTTCATATTCGAAAAACAAGTCCATCTCATATTAAATAAAAGTACAAAGCAATCCCGTTCTTGCAGATGTAAGAACGGGATTGCTTTGTGGAGGAGTAATAAAGTGAAACTTTAATCAGCAGGTTTTTGTTCATCCCCCACTGATTATTAGCCTTCACCAATCGTGCGTTTACCGGCAGCCCGCCCCCCACCTAACGCTGAATTTTGAGGTGGGAGTCTTACTGCCCAGTAAATAGCGGGATAAAAGCATCTTTTTTAACCAGAAGTAAGCTGCTCTCCCCTTTTTAACATCATTTAGAACTGTCATATGACACTTTTACACTAGTGAGAATGACAAAAAAAGCAGTATGATTCGGTTATTACACAGATAGGAGCGATGAACTTTATGAAATCAAGATTCATCCAGAATGGTTATTTTTTATTGCTAACTTTCGGTACAGGATTGTTTTATTTTTGTTTTTACCTAATAGCTCTGCTATTTAGTTTAACCCTTTCATTTACTGTTGTTGGGATTCCATTAATTATGCGCGTACTACAGACTACCACACCCTTTATCCAATTCGAGCGCATACAGACGAAAATTTATACAGATATTTCAACAGACTCTTACGATAGAAGTATAACAATGGATACATCGAACTGGTCTCAGGTGAAATTAGTGCTAACAGATCGTCGCACTTGGTGTGCTGTCTATTGGCTAATGCAGAAATTTACGATTGGCATTTTCAGTCTCATTAGTGCAATCATTTTTTACGTAATGCCACTTATGTTCCTGTTGGCACCACTACTGTATCGATACATCGATATGAATATTATATTTATACAAATAGATACTTTTTCCAAGTCACTCTTTGTAATGTTTATGGGTATAGTATTTACCGCCATAAGTATTAGAATAGTCGATGGTTTGACAAAGAAAATTGGGGGCTATACACGTAGTATGATTCGGCAACTAAATCAATAGAAGTTTGCAGTCTGTGAGTAGTATCGTATTTTTAAATTAAAAAGTATAATAAGGCAGGAAGGATTAAATTATTATATAGGAAGTAAAATGGTAGGCTATTTAGGGGGTAAAGGACTTGTTAGATATGGTTAAGTATTGGTTTTGGTATGATTGGATTATGTTAGGGGTACGCCTACTTGCTAGTGTGTCTATCATTCTAGCTACATTAAATTTTCAGGATGGTTTAACATTACCACTTTGGATTATTATTCTTTGGGAAATTATTGCCTTCTCTGTTCCATGGGTAGCCTTACTATTCAATTATAAATATTATTTGTTCACAGAAATACTGCTATATGGTGGACTATGTATATATTTAACCTTATTATTTCCAGAAGCTTACAACACATTTCTTATATCGGTGTTTCTAATTGCTGCGAATAGTAAGCATTTGTCCTATTATTGGACAGCTCCAATAACGGTTTTTATAACAACTGGAATTTTCTATGCGGTTGCGCCAAGTAATAGCTATTGGATTATGGTCACCTATTATGGATTCGCATATGTAATGGGCTTCGCTTTTCATTTATTAATCGTCAATCATAAACAAAATGAATCAATTCGTAAACAAAACGCGGTACTTGAGCAATATATGTCTCAGATTGAACGCATTACACTGGCGGAAGAACGAAACAGACTGTCGAGTGAGCTTCATGATACAGTTGGTCACGCTTATACTTCTATTATTATGGGGATGGAAACGTTGCGCACCGAACTTGCTACTGAAATGGGTATACAGAGGCTAGATTCTCTGCTTGAAATGGGACGTAAAAGCATCGAGGACGTGAGAGGTTACCTACATCAAATGGAGTCTCCTTGTCAATCGCCTTCCTTAATTCAATCTCTCCAAAATCTTGGAGCCGAATTTCAGGAGCACGCTCTGGTTAATGTAAGTTTTCGGGCATACGGAGAGGAATATGAATTGTCTCGGCAAGCGAAGATAGCGTTCATTCGTTGCTTACAAGAGTCCCTTACGAATGCAGTACGTCATGGTCAGGGAACTGAAATTATAGTTTCATTGCAGTTTGAACAACAATATACGAGATTAGAAGTTCAAGATAATGGAAAAGGAAATGTAGAATGGCAGGAAGGCTTCGGTCTGAATGCAATGAAAGAACGAGCAATGAATTTGCAAGGTCAATTGTCTGTATATACAAAGCCAGATGAAGGAATGCTTGTTACATGTACCATACCGCGACAAACTGAAATAAAAGATGGACTTATTCGTTTGTTAATTGTAGACGACCAGCCGTTTGTTCGGGAAAGTTTGAGGACACTACTCGATAGATATGAAGATTTAAATGTAGTCGGTTTGGCCGAGGATGGCAATGAAGCCATCGATTTGTGTGGGCGCCTTCAGCCTCATGTTATACTTATGGATTTAGATATGCAACACATGGATGGAGTCGAAGCAACCAAAAAGATTAAGCAACAATGGCCACATATCCGCATATTGATTTTTACCACTTTTCAGGATACCGAACAGGCGTTGGAATCGCTTCGCAACGGTGCGGATGGTTTTTTACTCAAATCTATTGAAACATTGGAGCTAGCTAATACGATCCGACTTATTCACAAAGGTGGGACACTGATTGATCAAGGGATGTCTCACAAAATATTTGAGAAATTTGATGAGCAAAAAGAGACACCACAATCAAAAGCAACCGCTTATGAGCTAACAGCTAGGGAGATAGAAATATTGCAGCTAGTAGCAAAGGGACTTCGATACACTACCATAGCATCAAGGTTATATTTATCGAATGGTACGGTCAGAAATTATGCTTCCACAGCTTATACAAAGCTAGGAGTCCGCAACAAAGAAGAAGCTGTGCAAAAGGCTCTAGAAATTGGAATTATTGAATAAAAAAACGTTTTTTGTTTCTTTACAGCAAGGTAAAATGTAGTTACAAGATACAGTAAAGGATAAAGTGAAACTTTAATCAGCCCTCATCAGTCGGACTTTTACGGGCAAATAGCGGGATAAAATGAGCGAACTATCATGAACTCCTGTTTTATGCGTATAATTAATAGACAACCTAAGTAACAAGTTTGTTCCATTTTTATCAGTAGTCGTATCTAGAAACCTAAAAAAGTCCATTTAGAAGATCTAAATGGACTTTTTCACTCATATAATCCTATCTATAGTTAAACGAATAAGATTAAATAAATTTAAATTTTCTTGTTTTATCTACTAAACTGTTTAGGCATTTCTTTAACGTGCTTATCATCATCACGCCAATCATAGGTTTCTTTCTGCGAAACATCTAAAGTTTGATCTCCAATTCTAACAATATTCTTATTTACCCATTCAATATATGGATCGGTATCTGGATAATTCCAATATATATTTTTCTCTGAATCTGTATCAAGGTTAACTAATTCACCCCTAACAGCATCCGCACTTAATGATCCTGCATTATGAAAATAAGTCTTGATGAGATATTTTCCATCTGGAGATTTCACTGTTCGAATTAATTCCCCTTTTGGAACACCTTGCAAACTAAAAAGTTTCCAATATCCAAATCCAATTATAATTACTAACATAGTAAGTATAGTTAGTAATACTTTTCTTTTCGTTTTTTTAATTTCACCTTTTGTATTTATAATACTCATTCAACTCCATTTCATAGAATACGCACCATATTATACCATTAAGTAAATGGTATAATATATCAAAATTAAAAATCCTCCCGTAATAGTATTATAAAAAGGGCATGTGATGATCTCCCTATTTATAAAGTGACACTTTAATCCCCCTCACCAATCGGGCTACCCGTTAATGCGGGATAAACATGAAAATTCCCCTTTAAGAAAAATATAAAAAATCAGACAGTATACTTGAATTGCTCTTCGCAAGAGAATATACTAATAAAGCAGGCTATGACGTTCCTTCCTTCTAACTTCTTTGGCGAAATAGGGATGTTACTTTCCTGCTAAACACATAGGCTATGACAATTCTTCCTTCTTTGTAGAAATTTCAAATTGTTTTAGAGTTGTCAATTTCCTATGAAAATAATTAGACTATAAAACCTCTTTCTTCTTTGGGTTTGAATAAACTTTAGTTTATCAACCATTGATGTAGAGGTTTTCTTTTCTTAATTAACAAATTACCACTTAACAACTAAATGTTATACCCCTAATTTTTCACTAAAAAATAGCTTTATACCCTCAGTGCATTTCTCTACAATTAGTGTGTTTATGCATGTAAAAATAAAAATCTACCACTGAAAGGAGGACAGTCGGACTATTCCCCTCTTTTATAAGGAGTGAATAATCGGCGTTCTCATGAAAAATTCTATTTACATAAGAAGAAGTTTGAAAGTAATTATAAAAAGAGAAGAAAATAAACTACCGAACATGTATTTAGCCACTGCTTTAAAAAACTTGGAAAGTTTAGGATTTACTTTTTCTGAGCCTTTAATAGAAGAGTTGCAAACACTTTCGGTTGGTGCATTCACATCGTTTTACAAAGAGTTGGTAAAACATTTAAAAGAAATGGTTGGTGCACATATTCAGTTTACTCCTATGTATCCAAACTTTCCGCAACAAATGATGGATTTAAGTGACGCTGATTTATACATCAATGCCGTTATTCATTATGTGACGTTGCGCCTACCTGTATCAAAAGTAGAAGAACGACTTCCTCTTTTAGATAGCGTTGATTTGAAAGTGATTGACTTAGGAAGTGAAGAAGATTTCAATCAAATGATTTCTCAATTGATTCGTGCAAACAGCTCTATTTCCTCAACTGATAAGACAGATGTAGAATGGGCTATTACACACACTGAAGATGTTTCCTGTTTTCTACCTAATGTAATTCCCCATAAGGAAAATATGTCTTTTATAATTGGGGTTTTATTAATAAACAGAAAAATATCAGCCGATGCTGCTGCAAAGTATTTTAAAACAGCAACTGATGTTCTTCGCCTTGCAGTTGCTTTATCTGAAGGTGATGTGAGTTTAGCATCCTCCGTTCGATTCAAGAAGTTTAACCGAGCAGAAAGACGCTTCCTTTTAGGATTGTTAGAGCAATGCGGAAACATTACCGAAGATATGCTTCGATACAAAAAACGTTGGATTCGTTTAGGTGAAATTCTTCATCCAGCAGAATATCATACTCGTTTCCCAAAAACCCACCGAGCATTTGAGATTCTTCGCAACAACATTAAAGTTGAAACATTTAATGGAAAAATAGAAGCAGCTTTGTTGAATCGTGATATCATGACAGCGAAAAATCTTTTAAAAACTCGCCCGGGGGAATTTGCCAGACGCTTGGATCATTTAATCCGTTTATGTAGTGATACATCAACAAATGTTTTCAATATTCTCGAAGAGTTTCTAAGTATAATAGGAGACGTTTCTACTCCTGTATTACTTCAACTCACGGCTCATTTTAAGCATCGAAATGATAAAAATGAATTTCGCACCTTTTTTCCAAAGGGAAATGTAGCAAAAGCTATTGGTATTGAAAATACACTTCCATTTATCTCAGAGGATATTTGTTTAATGATTGTAAAAATGTGTGAAGATACTTTAAAAAATCGCTTCGCAGAACTTCCAAGTCTCGGAAAAGTATTTTTGGATGAACAGTTAAAAAATCACTTAGTTCCCTTCTCTCAACGTTCAGCCAGCAAAGCGCTTCGCACATTATCTCGAGGAAGTAAAGTAGATTTGCCAGAAGGAGATACGATTCGTTTTTTCCTATGGTGGAAAGAAGGCTATGTGAATGGACAACATACAGGACGTGTTGACATTGATTTGTCTGCTGCAATGTACGACGAAGATTGGCAATACAAAGAACATGTATCCTTCACGAACTTACGTTCAAAAAATTTCAAAGCCTACCATAGCGGAGATATTACTTCTGCACCAAAGGGGGCATCTGAATTCATTGATTTCGATATTCCGTCTGTGCTGAAATATGGTGGACGCTATGTAGTTATGACTTTGCTTTCTTACACAGACCAACCATATAAAGATTTACCAGAATGCTTTACTGGTTGGATGGTTCGTCAATATCCTGGTTCAGGTGAAATATTTGAACCTTCTACTGTTCAAGATAAAGTGGATATTACTGCCGACACCCAAATCTCTATTCCAGTTATTTTAGACTTAAAGGAACGAAAATTGATTTGGACAGATTTGTCTCTTACAAGAGATCTAACTTATGATAATACCATCGAAGCTAATCAAAAAGGTATGATACTAGTTGGAAAGGCTTTAACTAATTTAGTTAAACCGAATTTATATGACTTGTTCCGATTACATATTGAAGCTAGAGGTGAACTCGTTCAAGACATCGAAGAAGCAGAAACTATTTTCTCTTTGAATAAAGGGATTACTCCTTTCGATATCGAAAAAATAATATCTGATTTTATAGCTGACTCAAAAGGCTAACTACATTACAAACATTGATAATGTGTGGAAAATATCGATGTATAATGTCTATGTGAAACAGGACCTGATAGATGTATATCAGGTCCTGTTTTTTATTTAGTAGATACTAAATAATCTGGTTAATCACTATTCATCTAAATACACTATACTAATAAAGTGAAATTTATTCGAAAGAAGTTCATTAGTTAATATGTATCTAATTAAGAAACATTCATATACCAGCCCAAACATCTTTTCCATATCGCCCTTCATCTTGCACACGATCCAACCAATTTCTTGCTTCTTGTTCACTGACTTCATGAATTTCTTGATATGCTTGACAAAGGGTATCTTCTACATCCGGAGCCATTTTACTTCCATCACCACATATATAAAGATGAGCTCCATTATCTAATAACGAAATTAAATTGATTCTATCTTGTTTTATCAAATGCTGTACATATGTTTTTGGATGTCCCTCTAAACGAGAAAAAGCTGTGTGTAAAGAGATTAATCCATCTCTTTCATCATTTTCTAATTCTGTACGATAGAGATAATCTTTTTCAGGATGACGACAACCAAAATATAGATGCGCTTGTCCTAAGTTCATACCTTTTTGCTTTTGAACACGACGCGCTTGCAAGAATCCACGGAATGGTGCAATTCCAGTACCTGGCCCAACCATAATAATTGGTGTTTCTGGATTTTTAGGTAATTCAAAGTTTGATTGTGGCGTTCGAATGAAACAGATAATCTCATCTTTATTATGACGCTGAGCTAAGTAATTAGAAGCGACTCCTTCATATGTCCCTTCCCCACTCCATGCAGGCGCATTAACAACACCGACCGTAATGCTCAGACGATTGTGTGCAACGAGTGGAGAGCTTGAAATAGAATAGTAACGCGGTTTGAGCGCAGGAAGAAGTTCTAAAAAGCGTTCAAATCGGATTTCACAAGCCTCATACTTTTCAAGAAGGTCCAACATTGAAATCCGTTTCTTTAATATTTGTTCATGGTAAACTCCTTCTTCTAATAATGCTTCCAATTCTTTTTTATGAGGAGGACATGCTGTGAATGTTACCATTTCTCGTATTTGTGCTCGAGTGGCAGCTTCTTGAACTTCAACACTATAACTAAGAAGGTCCAATAAACTAACAGGACTGTCTAAAGGTATGTGATTTATACTTCGTCCACTTGCACTCAGTATAACTTGATCCTTCCCATTTAATCCAAAACGTTTTAAAATTCGGTTGATATTTTTCTCGCTATTAACTGGCAACACTCCAAGGTGGTCTCCTTCTTTATATGTAGCGCCTTCTGGCAAAGATACCTCGATATGTCGTGTACTTCTATCACTGCTGGATGATTGAAGTTCACGATTTTCTAGTATAGATGCATAAACTGCTTCATATGTTCGTGCAAGAGGAGATCCTCCAAGACGACTGACAAATTGCAGACTCAAAGTACTGCGCTCTTTTTCCATATTTTTGTTGAGCTCCAATCCAAATGCCTTCATCGCATCAGACCACATGTTTTGTTTCCATTGCTCAAGCTGTTCCTCGAAATCACCACTTGCATCTGCTTCTCCGCGTTTAGAAAATCTTGTTGCTCCTTTTTGAGCCATTTGCTCATCAATGTATCTTGGAATCCGTTGGTAGGTACTAGCCCAATTATGATCTCCACAACCAAAAACTGCGTATTGAACCCCTTTTAGCTCATCTGGTTTTAGTTCCTCCAACCATTGCACAAACTGCCCTGCATTACTTGGCGGTTTTCCATTATAAGAAGAAGTCACAATAAGTACCGCTCCTTCTTTTGGCAAACTTCCAATTCGATCGTTAAGAGCTACCACTTCCGTTTGAACTCCTTCTAAACTAGCTGTATCTGCTAATTCTCTTGCAATACCTTCTGCTACACCTGTATCCGAGCCATACAGAACAAGAAGTGAAAGATTATCGGCCCCAATAATAGAAGGTGTCTTCTGGACGTGTTGCTTAATTTCATCGTTTTTCAGCTTGTCCTCTGTAGGTGCAAGAACAGTAGGATGACTAATAGTTTGTTTTCGGGGTAGAATCCTAATCTTAAAATCACCGGGCTTTAGCGTTAATGTTTGTTTTACGTCCAGCTGATAGTTTTGATAATCGATTATTTCAAAATGTTGAAGAAGCATTCCCATTACAAGAGTGGCTTCATGAAGTGCAAATTGCATACCGATACATGCTCTCTGGCCATTTCCAAATGGCTTATAAGCATGATGAGGAACCTTATCCAGCTCTTCAAATCGTTCAGGTTGGAATTCTTCCACATTGTCTCCCCATGCATCTTTATCCCTATGTAGCTGTGGAATAAGAACAGAAATACGATCTTCTCCTTTCTTAATTGGGTATTTCCCGCCAATCACTGTATCTTCTTTTGCATAAAGACTGAATGCTGGAGCGGTAGGCCATAGACGTAGCGATTCATTTAAAATCATCCGTATATACTTCAGTTTCATAACTTGTTGGTATGTTGGAGTAGGATCTGTCAAAACACGGTCTACTTCTTCATAGGCTTTTTTCAATTTATCCGGATTCTTTAATAAGAAGTAAATTGCAAAAGATAACAATCCACTTGTTGTCTCATGTCCAGCTATTAAAAAGGTAATAATTTGAAAACGAATATTTTCATCATCTAATTTTTCACCAGTTTCCGGATCCTTCACATTTAACATACGGGAAAGTAAATCATTTTCTTCCTGATCTCCACTACTTTTACGTTCAGCAATAATATTATCTACTAAAGAAAACATAGATTGAATATCATGCTGAAATTGACGTTTCGTTCTCCACATGAGTTTGTCTTCTATATCCAGCCTCTGTAATTGGTGCATCGCCTCATCTAGAGCACGGGTCATGCTAGTAATAAAAGGATGAGGTGTCTCACGATAAAAGCTATTGAATCGGTAATTAAAACCACATAGACCAATTGTATCTAACGTAAGACGTGTCATATCCTCCGGAACATCTACGTTTTCATTCGGATTAAGCCGTGCCCATTTTTGAACGAGTTGTACAGCAATATCGACCATCATGGCATGGTAATCTTTCATTGCCCGTTGGCTGAATGTAGGCATCAAAATATTATGAGCTTTTTTCCAGTTAGGCTCGTGAGTCTCGCTAGTAAATAATCCGTCCCCAGCAAAGGCACGAACTTTTGCTAAAGCACCCTCTATACTTTTATCGAACCGTGTTTCGTCACAAACTTCCGCTACCAATTCATGTCCAGAAACGACAATGATGGTATCACTTAAAGTTTGAATTTGAAAAATGGGACCATACTCTTCCGCTATCTTGATAAAGGATAGGGTCGGTTTATCTTTATCGATTAATGGGAGATTACCCAGCGGTCCATATGTTTTCGGCTGAGGAATGGCAGATACTTTTTTTTCCATTAAAAACACCCTTTCAAAAAAGCATGAAATAAAGATATGTAATTGATTACCTTATTTTATCTTTTCCCTAACTATTCATGATTATGATATTGCGTATAAGCTTGGCAATTAGATTTATAACTTGTAGAAAAATACTAAATTAAAATGAAGCGAATAAATATAGTTGGAGCCTTTTAATGTTGGTATTAAAAGATAATCTAAACTTGTAATGTTTATGAGAAATTGCAAACGGATCTCATCTCTTGTATTTGTTCATAAAAATGATTATTTTGATTCATTTTCTTCTAAAACACCCCAAAATAGAGAAGTTGACGAGCTTAAGATTGTAGTATTTGAAAAATCAGTGGTTTAGTTAAACCAATACAATAAGCAATATACCGTGTTACTAATGAAAGAGGACCTGATATGAACATCAGGTCCTCTTTCACTATATAATTATGTCACTGCTTCTTTCAGTTCTTTTCCCATTTTAAATACCGGCGCCTTAGTAGCAAAAATTTGTATTTCTTTATAGTTTATCTAATCAGCAAACAACTTGTAGGAATCATTATCTAACGTTTTATTCTTCTCTACCGATTTAACTTCTCGACGGCTTCCGCACTTGTATCTACACGTTTAACGAAAAAAACTAATAGTAGTGCAACAACATTCATGCCAAGCGCTACGTAGAATGAATATTGAATTCCGGATAATAAAGCCTTCTGAGTTACTATTGCCTTCGTAGTTTCTGTGAAGGTTGTTGGATCTATATGAGACATTAAACTTTCAGCTTTTGTTTTTGTTACAGAATTCATAATCGTAACAAGAATAGCAGTACCAATCGAACCGGACACTTGTTGAGCCGTATTATTAACAGCTGTACCGTGCGGATTTAAGCGAGTTGGCAATTGATTAAGACCATTTGTCATAAGTGGCATCATAACCATCGCCATCCCAAACATCCGCAGTGTGTAGATAAGAATAATATGTGTGTGACTAGAGTCAATTTGCAGACTTGCCAACATATAAGTTGAAACAGCTGTA
This sequence comes from Bacillus sp. cl96, assembly GCF_900100505.1. Lineage (NCBI taxonomy): Bacteria > Bacillati > Bacillota > Bacilli > Caryophanales > Bacillaceae > Bacillus > Bacillus sp. cl96. Next base: position 194,012 of record NZ_FNDM01000010.1, on the reverse strand, counting down.
ATGGAAAGCCCCACTATGCCAAGAATCCGAGGACCATATTTATCAAATAGTTTACCTGTAATTGGTGACATAATCCCCATTATAACCGCACCTGGAAGCATCATCAGCCCAGAGCTCAGCGGCGAAATACCACGGACGTTTTGTACATAAGCTGGTGTTAAAATCATACCCGAAAACATGGCCACCGCGTTAACAATTGCAATTACAGACGCAAGTGCAAACATTGGGTACTTGTAAACACGTAAATCCAATAACGGCTCATCCATTTTTAATTGACGGATAATGAAAGCAATTAAGGCAATAGCGCCTATGATTAAGGCTGTTAAGACAACTTTATTCGTCCAGCCATCGGAGCTTGCAGAACTGAATCCATATAACAGACCGCCAAAACCGACAGAAGATAATAGTAATGAGAGATAATCAAGTTTTGCATTTTTGTTTTGTTTCATGACATTCTCAGATTTCCAAATCCCTAACAGTAAGCTAATGATTGCTAACGGTAAAATCATTTCAAAAAGCAAACGCCAGTCATAATACTCTACAATATAACCTGATAGTGTCGGCCCAATTGCTGGAGCTGTAATCATAACTAGTCCAAAAATCCCCATTGCTGTTCCCCTTTTTTCTCTCGGAAAGCTTACTAGCATAATATTCATTAACAAAGGTCCCATCACTGAAGAGCCTGCCGCTTGAACCATCCGACCAGTAAGTAATAAACCAAAATTCGGTGCTACAGCCGCTAAGGCAGTACCAAGAATAAAAATCACCATAGATGTAATAAATAGGCTCCTATTTGAAAAACGCGTTATTAAAAATGCTGAGGCCGGAATTAATATACCACTTACAAGCATATACCCTGTAGAAAGCCACTGGATCGTTGAATAATCTTGAATGTTTAAATCTTTCATTATTGATGGCAAGGCTACATTTAAAAGGGAGTTATTTAGAAATGAAACAAATGCCCCAATAAAAAGGATTACAAGCATTAAATATGGTGGTTTTCTTTTATGTAATGTTTCACTCATATATTTAATTGCCCCTTCATTATAAATTTCATTGATTCGTTTAAATCGTTTACATATTTGCACAAGAAAACATTACCCTTGCAGTATTTTGCCAAACTCTTCGAATGGATATTCTCTTTTTAGCAATTCCACTTGCTCAACATACCATTTTAAAATCTTTTTGTTGATGAAACCTTTATAAAAACGTTTGTTAACGGAATTTAAATTAGGCTGAAATACAAAAAGAAGCAACTGAAAATACCCTTCTAAAATAAATTGAAACTTTAAATCAATGGGAATTTTACAGGCAGTGAGAAAAATCAACAAGACCACGCACCCATTCCTTTAAATACAGGCTTGTAGATCTAGTTATGTAACCATCCAAAAAAAGGAATATTACATAGGCTAAGTCTAACATTACATTTTTAAAGTGAGGGGAATTAGCGTATGCACCAATATTGGTATTTGAAGTCACAGGGAAACGGGGAACAATATAATAATAAAATTTCATTATATTCACAGCCCGAAATAACTAAATTTGAGGTAATGAATGATTTGAAGCTTCCTGAGAATTGGAGTTACCGAGTTTATCCAGTTAGTTGGGATTCATCAACCAATTATACGGGGTTCAATCCCCAACCTCCTCCCTTCTCTTTGGGGCAGCAGCCAATTAATTATGCAGGGATAATACCACAAGGTCACCCTGCTAATTGGACTCCATTACCAGGGCATGCAGGTTTTAATTTTCAAAAACCTCCCTTCCCCTGGGCGCAACCATTCAATCATACAGGGATGTTCGCACAAGGTCATCTTGCAGCTTTACTATCGCCGCCAGCCAAGCCTTTTCATTTCAATACCAATAACTCGGGTGTTTTTGGAAACCCTCCAGGATGGGGTGGTCCGTGGGCCCCAATGGGATGGGGAAATAACGGAGGTAACGGTCAGCTAGGACTGCTTGGAAACTTACTTACAGCAGGAAAAGGCACCATGAGTGGAATAGGAATGATCAGTAGTTTAATCGGGATGGGGAAGTTCTTCTTTTAGTTAATTAGAACAGGAGAATGTGGCTGTAGCTTTAATCAGCCACATTTAAGGACAGTAATCTCCCACCTAACTTCCTAGCATAGCATTCGCGGAAATTTTAGGTGGATATGTATTGTTACAAGTTACTGTTTTACTTTGAGTACTCCTTTACTTTCTTATCAAGTGCCTTACTATAAGCATCTTTGTTTTCCTGTGATAACTCATAAACTGCTTTTTTCCAATGCTCTCCGTCTACACCTGATAAAAATTCAGTACCTTTCATTGCAGCTTCTTGAATCTTCTGTTTATCTTCTTTACCAGCATCCTTAATTAACTTCGTTGCTTTTCTTGCCTCTGTTACCCCTTCTTGTATGGATTTGTGAATGTCTTTGTATGTATCAGGTACTTTTATGTGTTCCATATTATCTAAAATTTTATCTATCTCGTTTGATGTTTTTAAAACAGCTTTTGCTTTTTCTTTATCCTTTAAGGATTCCCCTAAGTTTAGTAATAGTTCATCCTTCTTAAATTGGAACCCTACCACTTGCTCACATATGTAGTACGGATACTGTTGTTCGGAAAGTATTGTTATTGCTTTACTAGTTTGCTCAGTCTTATGAGTAGAATCTTTATCTCCTACCTCGCATCCGACTAACAGCATAAATGGAACTGCTAACGTTACTAGTTTCTTTGCTCTCATTATGTATTCTCCTTGTGGAAAGTATTGTAAGTAATTAACATATCAAACTATAACATACATTACATTATGGTTCACTTCCATTACGCTTTTAAAATGTAAAATAAGAATACACCTCATAAGCCACAAATAAGATTAATAGAATAGAAATGCCGAGTACCGTATATATAATCCATTTTAAATTTGAATTCATATCATCCTCCTACCTCTCAATAATTCCAGTATATAACAAAAAAGCATTGGATACCCAATGCTTTTTACACTTACGCAAATAAAGAAGTATTCGCATATAAAGCTGGTGAACCACCTGAATGTACGAATAAAATATTGTCTTCCTTATTAAAATTACCTTTTCTAATTAAGTCGATTAATCCCGCTACTGCCTTACCTGTATACACTGGATCAAGTAAAATACCTTCTGTTTTCGCAAGTAACTGAACTGCCTCTACCATTTCCGGCGTTGGTAACGCATAGCCTGGTCCTACATATTCATCAAAGCACGTAACAGCGTCGCGCGAGATAAAGTTTGGAATACCAACATGTGCTGAAGTTTCATCTACAAGTTTTGCTACTTTCTCTTCTTGCTCAGCTTTTCCTCTACTTACATTAATCCCGATTACAGGAATATGGCTTTGTGTTCCAGAAAAACCAGTAATTAAACCAGCATGCATACCGCCGCTACCACTTACACAAACAACTGAACTGAAATCAATTCCTTGCTCAAATGATTGCGCCATAATTTCTTGCGCACAAGCAACGTATCCCATAGCGCCTGTAGGGTTTGATCCACCAACTGGAATTACATATGGTGTACCACCTTTTTCACTTACTTCTTTTGCTACTTTATTCATCTCTTCCATCAGGTCTGCTCCGTTCGGTACAACAATTACATTTTCAGCACCTAATAAGTGATATAAGAAATAGTTTCCGTTAAAGTCTCTCTTCTCTTCTGGCTCAAGCCCTTCCTCTAATACAAGAATACATTTCATTTTTTCTTTTACCGCAGCAGCAAGTGTCAGGCGGCAATGATTTGACTGAATACCACCAGCTGTAATTAACGTATCTGCCCCCTTTTCCTGTGCATCTGCAACTAAAAATTCTAACTTTCTCGTCTTATTGCCACCGGCTGTTAAACCAAGTAAATCATCTCGTTTAAAATAAATAGTCGGACCACCAAGTGCTTCAGAAAAATTGTTTACCTTTTCAATTGGTGTATATGATTCTGTATATTTTTTTCTCGGGAATTTAGCTAAATTCATTGTAACGCTCCTTTTGTACTTCTTTCACAATATATGTAACGTTACTATTATTACACGTAAAAATGGTGAAGTCATCTTTCTCGGTTAAAAATGTATTAGAATTTCATTTTGATAAGTAAAACCGTATTAATGATTTTAACTCAATTACGGTACATGAAATTTATATCAACGATTTTTTAAATATATCGTTCATTACTTACAATATATCAACGATTTTTCAAATATATCGATCGTAACTTGCAGTATATCAACGATTTTCTTAATATATCGATCTATCGACAAAAAACGACAGACAGGCAACCCCTTTCTCATCAACAAAAAAAGAGCCCACACATTCAAATGCAGACTCCCTCCAATCACTTATTTACCGAAAAACGAAGTAACTGCGTTAATCCCGGCTCTAAATTCATTTCACCTTTATGGCGTACGTATACAGTTTTATCTCCATCAAATTTCGGAGGATTTGCTTGACTATACGTATGCCACTCATTCGTTCCTTCTATAGAATACTCCATATATTCATTTGCACCGACAATTATATTTTTACGATCATCTGCCATTACATTTGGTGCCATCTGCGCAATTTTTGAATCACTAATTAATAACTTCTTTATATCCTTATCACGTTTGTAATCGTAAGCTGTCACAATTACATCGTTACCATATGCTTTCACTTGTAACCCTTGTTTAAATGAATAGCCATCTGGAGCAGTTTTCTCTCCTCCATTTGGTCCTGCTGACATCCAGCCTGTTTCAATCCCGCCCGTATTTACAACAGTGAAACCTTTTTCATCTCCGCCTTTAATTTTCTTTTTACCAGCCCAGTCAGGTAAGTTTAAATCCCAATGTGTATGACTCGTGAAGAAAACAACTTGCGGATAGTCTTTTAATATATCGTACAATTTATCCACGTTTAAATAATCTTGTAAATATGGTGATTGTCTTGATCCAGATACTGTATCAGGTAAAACGTGATGAGAGAAAATGAAAATTGGTTTATTTTTATCTTTTTGGCTGTACTCTTCTAAATTTTGTTTTAACCAACCTAATTGCTCATCACTCATATATACTTCGTCCCACATTTTTGAATCGTGGTATTTCATATATTTTTCCGTTCCTAAAAATAGAAACGGATAACCGTCTAATTCTTTTTTATGATATACCTTTTCTTGTCCACTAAATTGTAAGTAGCGACCAAATAGCGTTTCTTCCGTTACACCATTTGGCCATGTACTTTGAGAAAGTTTCCCATCCGCTGTCCATTTACCAGCATAAAACTCATGATTCCCAACAGTAGACCATACATTTTCTGGATGCTTATTTTTATTTAACACACGCTTTACATCATCATATTGTGACTGTTGTCCAGTCGGCGTTATATCCCCATTCATAATAAGTGCTCTAGAAAGTGGCGTCACTTTGTTCATATCTTTTAGCACATGATCAAAATCCCCTAAATCACCTTGAATATCACTAATAACATTAAAAGTTGTAGCTGATTTTCGGGCTTGCTCTTTCCCTTCCGCATGTGCTGAAAACGTCGGTAATAATGCCGCCATAACTGCTAACGAAGCAACTGTCTTTTTCATACAAATTCTCCCCCTAATAATAGAATGTACAAACTGACATGTTCTGCTTTCTCTTAGGTGCTTGTCCAATTCACATTATAGGGGGAGATTGTAAAGATAGATGGAGTTAAAAGTTAAGTGTTTTTTAAGAGATTTTGTCGTTTTTTGCACTCCACAATTCGCGATTCACGCCAATCTAGCTTTCTAGTCTTTTACATTACATAAATGTAAATGAATATAATGAATCTCTTAGTTTAATATGTTGTCTTTTTAATCTCTGTTATATAACCGCCACAAAATATGCTATCTTTTCAAGTTCTCTTTCTTTAATAAACGTTACTCCTCTTTTAATTCGCCTTAAAATTGTAAAGTGGCTTAATAATATGTTTAATATCAATTGTTTCTTTTGTATTCTCAATAATTTCTTCCATTGGCTTATATACCATTGGCGCTTCATCTAAAGTACTTTCTGCAACAGATGTAGTCCAAACCTCTGTCATTGTATTTTGAAAATCCTCTAAGTTAAGTACTTCTTTCGCCTTCTTACGGCTCATAATACGTCCTGCTCCATGAGGGCCAGAAAAGTTCCAATCTGGATTTCCTTTACCAAATGCAATGATAGAACCGTCTCTCATATTAATTGGAATGATTACTCGTTCATCTTTCTGAGCTGAAATAGCACCTTTTCTTAGAATCATATTGTCCATATCGATGTAGTTATGGATTGTAGTGAATTGATCTGTTACTTTCCAATCCATTTTAGTGACGATTTCATCAATCATTGCTTTACGATTTAACTCCGCATATTTTTGAGCAATTTTCATATCATTCATGTAATCTTTAAATCCTTGTCCTTCTAAATAAGCTAATTCTTTGCGAATCACCGGTTTCTTAATTCCACGTAAAGCTTCATGTATTTCTTGTTGTCTACCTTCTTTCGTTAAACGTTCAATAATTTCTTCTTTAATAGATTTAACGTTTATAAGTTGCTCGTAAGCAAAGTTTTGATAATACTCTGCTACCTGTTTCCCTAAATTACGCGAACCACTATGAATGACAATGTATACATTTCCTTTATCATCCTCATTCAGTTCGACAAAATGATTGCCCCCTCCAAGCGTACCAATACTTTTTTGAGCACGTTGCAATGTAAACGGGGCTCTTACACTATCAAAATCAATCATTTCTGAAAATCTATGTTCCTTATCTCGAATACGAAAACCACTTGGGACAAATTTGCGTATCGTTTCGTCTAAGTGATCGAAGTTGATTTCCTCTTTTTTCTTATTAATCATAACAACTTCCATGCCACAACCAATATCGTACTTACCTCTCAGTTTCCTGAAAGAGTGGACTATACCTTCTCTACAGTCATCGAGATATGCAGTCTCTACTGTAGGCTCACCGTATTAATTATTCCTCTTCAATTCAAAATGGATGAGGAATAATTCTGTACCTTAGTCTGCTAACATCGTACAAGTCTCTGAACCATTCGATTATGTCACCATAACCACTGGCTGCTGATTGCCCTCGCCTTTTATCGTTAGGGTTTCCAGTCAATTGAGTGAGTAGTTTAAAGTCTGAGCCGCTTAGTTAACCCCGACTAAATTAGGAACAATCTTATCTTGAATTGTCATTGTTGTCCCAATCGTACAACCTGCGCCCGCATGTGTATCTGGCATAATACGGATCTTGCTATCCTTTACGAATTGTTGGTTACAAAGATCAATAATTTGACCTGCTGCAGTTTTTTCTACATTCGTAGTAAACACTTTTGCTTCATTGTATTTCCCTTGTAATTTCAACATCTTCTATTTCCCCTTTCCTTTAGTTTCTACAAAAAATCAATTCATACATATTATATAAATATATTTCCCACCACTACATCTCATTTCCTTTTTTATAAAGAAAGACACAGAGATTCCTCTCCATGCCTGTTAATTTCCTACCTCTTCACCGCATGCACATAATATACCGTCTCGAAAGCTTTCAAATAATCATTTCTTCCGGCAAAATATAATGTATTTATATCCTCTGGTGATAAGTGCTCATAAATGAGTAAACCTGAATTCTCTAACAGTGCTTCCATTTCGCGATAAGAATAACATGATTTCATCGGTTCTCCGCCTATTGCAGCCATTTTCACCATATTTTCAACTCGATTGGACAGTCCTTTTTTCGTAAATAAGTTTTCATCGGGATAATCGAAAACGATAGAACTCCCTACTGGAACTATCTCAAACAAGCACTCTATTAAACTAGCAAGTTCCTCTTTCGTTAAATAGTACGTAACACCTAAAAGGCTAAAGAAAGTCTTTTTATTTTCAAATCCTTCATTCCGTAACTGTTCATAGGAAAATCCTTTCGTGAAATCCATTGAAACAAAATGAAGATTGTTTGGAATTTCAAGTTCTGCTTCTTTTATTCTTTCCTTCTTAAACTGCTGCGTAGAAGGATGATCCACTTCAAATACTTCTATTTTATTTTCTAATTCTCGGTGTCTAAAACTGAATGTATCTAATCCCGCACCGAGTATAACGTATTGTTTCGCTCCCAGCGTAATCTCGTGTAGTAATACTCTTTCACAATATGCCGCACGTGCTAAAGGTGTTGGTGATAATTGCACTTGTGTAATCCATTTTAATATTTCTTGTGGATTATCTTGAAACTGCTGTGCAATGTCTGTATTGAAGAAATGTATTCCTTGAACCATATTCGTTTCAATATTAATTCGTTCTTTTGGCGAAATGAACTCTTTAGCTACATAATCATCAAAGATTTTCGGATTATCAAATTCACTATGATATGCCCTGCTGAAAGCTGATACTAACGACGTTACACTTGCTTCACCTTTTTTCACGCGCATACACTCCTTCATTTTCACAACAAAAATAGGGTTCCCCTGGCCAGGAGAACCCTATTATACACTTTATTTTTATATCGGTAAATTATAGCATAAATAAGTTTTTTTGTCAAGTTTCCAGCCTACTACGCTCCAACAATTTTTGTAATCTCTAGCAGGAAGACTTCGATCTACACCGAATATTCCAGTTTATAACAACACAAATGGAGGGCGTCATGAAAAGATTAGTTATCATTACAGTTGGAAAAACTACATTTGCTAAAGAGTACTCCCCTACCCCAAATAAGAGATTATAAAAATTACATAATCATAGATTATTATGCAAATCCTTCCTCTAAGCGCCTAACATAGTATATAATAATAAGATAATCTACTTCTATATGCTCAATTTTACACAAAACAGCTCATGCATATGAAAGAAAAGAGGTACAAAAATATGAAAACAAAACAAACAATTGCTGCGTCTACACTAGCTTTAGCAATGATTGCTGGCGCGAACCCTGCTCATGCGGAAGTAAATGATGCTACTCCTCAGCAAAGTACGGGAGATCGATTAGCTGAAATTAAGCAACATAAACAAGAGTTAGATGCGAAATTGCAGCAACACAAAGAAAACGTGGATCAAACATTGAATGAACTTAACAAGGTTAAGGAAAATGTTGATACGAAGGTGAATGAACTACATGAACGTAAACAAGTTGCTGATGAAAAAATTAACGAGATTAAACAACATAAACAAGAGTTAGATGCAAAACTTCAGCAAGACAAACAAATCGCCGAAGATAAAATCGCTGAAATTAAAGAGCATAAAAAACAAGTGGAAGATAAAGTTGCTGAAGTAAAAGAGCATAAGCAAAATATCGATAACAAAGTGAATGAGATTAAAGAACATAAACAAACTGTCGATGAAAAAGTGAATGAAATGAAGCAACATAAAGAGAACATTGATCAAAAGGTTAATGAACTTAAGGAAGTTAAAAAACAAGTAGATGAAAAATTAGCTGAGTTAAAAAAAGCGAAACAAACTGCTGAGGACAAACTCGCTGAACTAAAAGAAAACAAGCCGAATACTGGTAATACGTTAGAGGAACTTAAGAAAATTAAAGGCAATTTAGACAGTCTTTCCGCTAACTTAGAACTAGCTAAACAAGATGTAAAAAACAAACTAGCTGAATTACAAAAGGCTAGAGAAGATTTACTAAATAAAATTAACGAAATTAAACAATCGAAACAAACTGTTTCAGACGATTTAACAAAGAAAAAACAAGACTTAGATATTAAAATCAACGACTTTAAGCATACTGAGAAAAAAATTGACGACAAATTAGCTGAGTTACATACAACGAAACAAAATGTTGATAACAAGATTAATGAAGTGTCACAGTCTAAACAAACGCAAGCAGATAATAGTACTAAAAACAATAACGCTAAAGAACTTCCTAACGCTGGTAGCGAGCAATCAAACAATATGGCTCTAGGAATGCTATCTGTATTAGGCGGGATTTTATTAATAACACGCAATAAAATTAAAACGTTATTCTCAAAATAAAGCCATTATACTTATTAAAAACAATGATACAAAGGCCAACCGCATGTACGGTTGGCCTTTTTTCTTTATATTAACTGTCCATCTCGAAGCGTCAATATGCGATCACATACATCAAGCATTCTTTCATCATGTGTAATCATAATCGCTGCTTTTTGGCTCTCTTTTACTTCACGTTTCATCATTTCTACAACTTCACGTGCGCGTTTTGAGTCTAAGCTTGCCGTTGGCTCATCCGCTAATATTAAATCCGGATTGTTCATGAACGCACGAGCAATTGCTACCCTTTGTTTTTCCCCACCAGATAGTTGATTTGGATAATGATTTTTTCTTTCTCCTAATCCAAATGCCGCTAATAAATGATCCGCACGCTTTTCTGATTCTTGTTTACTTTCTTTTTTTAGCTTTGCAATATAAAGCAATTGTTCTTTCACATTTAAATATGGAACAAGATTTGCAAACTGGAAAATGAAGCCGATTTTTTTCAAACGAATGTCTGTCATTTCCTTTTCTGATAGCTTCGTAATATTTTGCTCACGAATGTAAATATCCCCTTTTGACGGTGATAATAGTGCACCCGCGATTGATAATAATGTACTTTTCCCTGATCCAGAAGGACCGACGATTCCGATAAACTCTCCAGCTTTCACATCAAGCGACATCGGATGAAGGGCTGTTACTTCCGTATTCCCTTCTCCGTACACTTTACTTACTTTGTCTAATTTCAATAATGAAGTCATTACATCCCGCCTCCAATTGCTTCTAATGCATCAACTTTTAATACTTGGTATAACGAAATAAGTGTTCCTAAAATACTAATTGCGATAAAGATTGCTGCGTATTGTGCAATCATCGGTGTTGTTAATAAGAACGGCATACCCGCTGGTAAAATTTGTTCTAACCCTTGTACAAGAACGATACTAATTACCATCGCAACGACTGATAAGAATAACGCCTGTACGACTAAACTATTTGCTAAATATGAGTTCTTTGTACCAATTGCTTTTAATACACCTAATTGCTGTGTTTTTTGTAATGTAATAACATAGAAGAATACACCAATTAATAACGCAGCGATCACAAGTAAGAACGCAATGATCATCGTTAATGTTCCTTGCTCTTCTTTAAATCCTGGAATACTTTGCAGTACTTCTTTTTTATCAATAACGTGAGCATTTTTAATTTCTTTATCTGTGTTAAGTGCAATTGCACTATAATCTTTTTGGTTTGGTTGTGAAATAGATCCCCATACGTCTTCATTTACATAAACGACTGGTGTATGGCTAAACATTTGATCTTTCGTAAATCCGACGATTGTAAATTCTTTCTTTGAAACAGGATCGATAATTGTATCTCCAATATCGATTCCCTTCTCTTTAATCGATTCATCAGCAACCATCTCGTTGTTTGCTGTACCTAATTTCTCCCCTTTTACAATGTTCGGTTCTAAAAATGAATCTCGTTCGCTTGAGAAAATAGCGATATCAACCTTTTTCGAGCTATCTTTCTTTTCATATGTTGAAACTTTCACACGAAACGGAACTGCCTCTTTCTCGCCTACTTGACTTACTACGTTATCTACATCGTCTTTCTTAATTTGTGAACGAAGTAATTTATTTTCCGCATCATCTGCTAAAACGAACTTATTTGCCTCCATATTTTGAATCGATGAAGCATTATCATATGATAATCCATTTGCTAATCCTGAAATAACAAGGACTAAAAATGATAATAACACCATAATCAATCCGATTAATCCGTATCTTAATTTTGATTGTTTTAATTCACGCAGAGCTAAAAACATTTCGCTCGCTCCTTCCTCTTTCTTTCTATGCACTTATCATAAAAAAGAAATATGAACGGAATATGAACAGAAGATTACAGAGATTAAGATTAAATTTTCAGAAAGTATTGAAAATATTTGAGATCCTTGATACAATTCAGTCAAATAATATTGACCGAGTAATTTAATTTAAGGAGTTGATCATTTTGAAGCCCGTATTAACACTAACTACTTATAGCCAACTAAAAGCATTAAGCGATCCACTACGTGCCGAAATGATGATACGTCTATGCGAACGTCCTTATACTGGACAATTACTATCTGAGAAATTCGGCATTTCAAGGGCGAAAATTCATTATCATTTAAAAGAATTAGAAAAGAATGGTCTTATAGAGATCGTTTATACAGAAGAAAAGAATGGGATTATTCAAAAGTTTTATCAATCTGTCGCGAAAGGCTTCACCCCTGCTGCAGATCTATTACCTCATTTAGAAATATTAAGTAAATCAGGTCGCCAAATCTTTTTACAAATGATAGAAAGAACGAAAAGCCAAATTCTCGCTGCACCAGAAGAAGCTTTTACATTACGAAAAGAAAGCGAAGATCCTGCTGATTGGAATTACGTTTCATCTTGCTGGGAGTTTGATGCTACGCCAGAACAATTTCAAGTGTGGGTAAAAAAGTTTTATGAATTAATGGCTGAATTAAACGAAATCACAAAAGGTGCAGATAAAGATCCGAATAGTAAACCTTATTATATTTCTACTACTGCACTTCAAATCGCTGAGAGAACAATGCAGCAATTTATTAAAAAAGAAGAAAAATCGTAATACGATTTTTTTTACATAAACGGTCAAATTTATTTTACCGAATAAATTTATTATAAAGGAGTAGATAAAGTGGACATATTAAAAAACCGGAATTTCCTCTTATTATTTTTAGGGAGAATTTTTACAAACATAGGAGATAGTTTGTATTATGTAGCCGCGATGTGGCTCGTATACAAATTAAGTGGTAATCCTTTTTATTCTGGATTAGCTGGTTTTCTTACATTATTACCTTCTGCACTTCAATTTCTTACTGGTCCATTCGTTGATAGATGGTCCATTAAACACACCCTCGTCATCACACAAGTTTTGCAATGCATTCTTATTTTAATCATTCCTATTACACACTACTTCGACCTATTAACAGTCCACCTACTACTCATCATCATGCCAATCGTAGCCTTTATTGAACAATTCGCCTATCCCGCACAATCAAAAGCTTTACCACTTCTACTGCATAAAACACAATTATTAAAAGGAAATTCACTCTTTTCATTTGCGTATCAAGGCATTGACTTAATTTGTACGACGCTTTCTGGAATATTAGTAGCACTATTTGGCGCGATCACTTTATATGTAATTGACTCTTTCACATTCGCGATTACTGCCCTTTTGTTCTTTTCATTGAAAATACCAAAGCAAACCGAAACAGGTACAACACTTTCAACTAAACAATATTTCTCTGATTTAAAAGAAGGTTTTTCAATCGTCTTCCGTTCCTTAATGGGCGTATTCTTAATCGGTTCCGTTGTCGCTAATTTTTCAATTGGTATGACGATGGCCATACTCCCTTCTTTCGCTGATTCTTTAGGGGGCGTGAAATCATATGGCTTCTTCTTAGCTGCTATATCAGCAGGTAATCTCATCGGTGCATTATTCAGTTCATGGGTTGGTAAACGTAATGTTGGCCGTGTCTCTATTATTGGCTTTGCGACTGGCGCTACCTTTTGGTTTCTCTCTACAATCGTACCGTTTCAATGGCTATCTATTCTCTTATTCGGCCTAGCTTGGATTCCAATTGGTGCAACCAACATATTATTTGCGACAATTAGCCAAATTGTAATTCCAAATCAATATATTGGCCGCATCAATTCAGTCATGCGAAGTATGAGCACAATTGCTATGCCGATCGGTTCTTTAATTGGCGGATACACTGCAAATGTATTTAGTAGCCAACTCATTTTCGCGCTCGCTAGCATCGGTATTTTATTTATTTCTCTCGTATGGCTACTTCATCCGAAATTACGAGCATTGCCAAAAGCTGATGAGATTACAGCGGATACTTTTGGAGTGCAGTTTAGGGAGGAGCGCGGGAAAGGTGCTGCTTTATAGCCAGCAAACATAACCCCGTTCTAAATTTGGGACGGGGTTAAAAATATAATAATAAAGTCGTTTGAATATCTAAATTTTATTCAACAAAAGCACCAACCTAAAACGGCAGTTAACGCTTTGATGGCCATGCCCCCTGCATTTTCCTTAATTGAATAATTTGGCCTGTATGATAAGCATCATGAAGCATGATGTCCAGTAATTTACCTTCAAGTGAATTTTGTTCAAGCTCTCTTTCAGAAATTGCACTTAATACCTGTCTTAAATTACGCTGAGCATTTTCAGAGCGTTCAACGACTTCCTTCCATTCCGTATCATTATTAGATTGCTTAGTCAGATAAAAGGTGTCATTACCGTCAAGATGATGTGTCCATTCACGTCCTTCCAAGTTTGCAGCAAGTCTTTCTTTGTAATAAGTGAGATGATTAACATTCTCCCAAATGGTATTCGTTGTCTCTCCAGCTGGTTTCCACATAGCCTGTTCAGCTGTAAGTCCTTCTATAGCATGTTTAAACGGTGCATACCAACTCTCTTTATCGAATGTTGAATCTAGTTTATTTAATAACAAGTCAATTCGTTTCAAAGTAATTTCCTCCCTACACAGTTCAAGTTTTAATACACTTCCTCTAACTCTGTAGAGATTCTACATTTTTAAATAAACTTCCTCCTAATCCCACTCCATAAACTCATCCGATTATGCAATTAAAATGACTCATATTTTTTCATTTTACACGTATACTAGCGACAAAAAAAGAAGAGGCTGTTCCCAAACAGCCTCTTTCATCTATTTAGGAAGTTCAACCCGAACAGTCGTCCCTTCCCCTTTCTTGCTATATACCGAAACGGTCCCTTTATGCAGTTCAACAATCTTCTGCACGATTGATAACCCTAAACCGCTACCTTCTACGTTTCTTGCTCTCGCTGTATCCACCTTATAAAAACGATCAAAAATACGATCCATTTCTTCTTTTTCCATACCGATTCCGTTGTCTGATATAGAAATTATAACGCTAGACTCTAACTCTTCCACGAAAAACTCAATCGTTCCACCATTGTTTGAAAACTTAATGCTATTCGTGAAAATGTTACTCCATACTTGATGAAGTAAGTTTTCATCACCTTGAATTGTAATGTCCGGCACATCAAATTCAACGGCGATATCTTTTTCCCGCCATTTCCATTCAAGCATAAAAATGACGTCTTTAATTTGTTTTTGTAAGGAAAAGTCTTTTATTTGTAAAACCTTTTCCTCCTTATCTAATGAAGCGAGCGTAAGCAACTGTTTACATAAACTAGACATTCGCTTACTTTCACCTTCAATAATTTGTAAGTAATGATTTCTTTCTTCCTCACTCATCTTTTCTGTTTGCAACGTTTTTGAAAAACCTTGTATGGAAGAAAGTGGTGATTGAAATTCATGTGAAACGTTCGAAACGAATTCTTGTCTCATTTCATCTAGTTCTTTAATACTTTTCGTCATCTTTTGGAAGCTTGTAGATAACGTTCCTATTTCATCTTTTCGTTTTACGTCTAATTCAATTTTATATTCCCCACTTGCAATTTTTTGCGTAGCCTTCGTAAATTTACGGATTGGGCGAACGATATAACCTGCTGCAATCGCTATAAAGATAATGCTTAATAGTACGATAAACCCAAGTAATACCGCTAAGAAAATTCGCATTTCGCCAAATTGGTTCTGAATGTCGGGGCGAATAAATAACGCGTACTGTTTATCACCGTGCTTTACCGGTACACCAACACTATTTATTAATTCATTATCGAAAAATCCTGTAATAAAAAGACGCGTTGGATACGTAGAAACACCATTAAACGTTTCTCCTTGCAATACTTTATGAACAGTAGCATCGCTAATAGACGTCTTACGAAACGCATTACCGATACGCTTTCCATTCTTTTGATCATCGACAATATAAATTTCATACCCTAACTTTGCAATAGAATGCAAATACGTCTCTTGATTTTCTTCACTTTGCTTTTCATATAACGATTTAACTTCTTCCGCATACTTTAAAATCTTTTCACTATTATACGGTTTTAACTTCACTTGATAATATACGTTCGTTAATAAAAAGCCGATAATACTACTAAGTAGCATAATGCCGACCGTCATAAATACAAATCTAGAATATAGTGATTTCATCTTATTTCAACTCCAACTTATACCCGAGGCCGCGCACCGTTGTAATTTGAAAATCATCCGTTCGTTTTGAGAAACGATCTCGGAGCCTTTTCACATGAACATCAACTGTTCGTTCATCTCCTTCAAAATCCATTCCCCATACTAATTCAATTAGCTCTTCTCTTGAAAATGTTCTCCCAGGATAACTAGCTAATTGTGATAATAATTCAAATTCCTTTAACGGAAGTAGAATCGTCTGTCCGTTACACTTTACTTCAACACCTTTACGATCAATTGTCGTTCCATGGAGTGTAATTATGTCAGCGCTCAGCATTTGATAACGGCGTAATAAAGCTTTCATACGGAAAATCACTTCAGCTGGTTCAAATGGTTTTACGATATAATCGTCTGTACCAGAAATGAATCCTTTTTCTTTATCCACTAACTGATCTTTCGCAGTTAATAAAATAACAGGAATATCATGATACTTCCGAATTTCTTCACATAACGTATAACCATCAACAAAAGGCATCATAATGTCTACAATCGCAAGATGAATATTTTCCTTCTCTAATACGTCTTGCGCTACCTTTCCATCTTCCGCCTCAAAAACTTTAAACCCCTCTTTTTGTAAATGATAATGCAATAACTCTCTTATATGTTTATCGTCATCAGCTAATAAAATATGTATCATCTTCATTAAACCCTCTCTCGTTCATCCTTCTACATCACTACATTAAGAAACAATTGGATTTTTTGCAAGAAAAAGAAAAAGAATCTATTTTGAAAAAAGACTATTCAAAATAGATTCTCACGTTTTAGTATTAAGATTATTTTAATCAAAAATAATTTTTAAGCCTTCGAAATATCAACAAATCCTTCTCCAAACACATCACGAACATCGTGGATAGCAATGAACGCAGCTGGATCCGTAGTTTGAACAATCCGCTTTAGCTTCACTACTTCTTGCTTATTAATAACAACATAAAGAATGTCCTTCGGCGTTTTCGTGTAATAACCATGACCTGAATACACAGTAACCCCTCTACCCATTAAAGTAGTCACCTTCCCGGCAATTTCATCTGGTTTATCAGAAATAATTGTAATGGCCTTTTTCGGATTTAAACCTTCAATTACAAATTCCATTACTTTCGTTCCTACATATAACATAATAATTGTCAGCATCAGTTTTTCTGCACCAATGATGAAATAAGATGAAAACGCAACGATTAAATCAAAGAACAGTAGACCGTAGCTAATACTCCAGCCTAAATACTTATGCGTCATCCTTGCTAAAATCGTAGTACCTGCAGTTGTTCCACCAACGCGAATGATAAGACCAATACCACACCCGATAAATATTCCACCGAAAATGGCATTTACGAGCATTTCATCAGAAGCAATTGTCCATCCTTCTGTTAAATGAAGAAATAGTGAGTTCGTAACTACAGCGATAATCGTATAAATCGTTGTAATCTTATTTAAAAATTTATAACCGACTATTAACAAAATCGCATTTAAAATTAAGTTAACTAAACCTGGTGACCACTCAAATAAATAGTACGTAATAATCGTGATACCTGTTACCCCTCCCTCACCAAACTCGTTCGGAATAACAAATAAATTGACACCTAACGCAAAAAGAAATGCACCGATAATAATAAAAATAATGTCTGTCGTTCTTTTTTTCATACAGTACCTCACTTCTTATGTAAATATTTATTCTGCCATAAACTCTCACTATTATATCGTGGAATATTCAAATCGAACAGTGGTTTGTTTTTATTTTAATATAAGATAAAAAATCAACATTATTTATTATGTACTGCAAATAAAGTTTTGATTTCACCCGTAATTTACTCTTAAAAAGAAATGCTAAACATTGACTTGCACAAATTTCAAATAAAAAAGTACCCATCTCATTGTCATACGCAATGAGATGGGTACTGCATGATACATTTAGTTTTCACATGTATTGTTTGGAGAAAATTGCAAATAACGACCTATACTCGCCTTATTAAGACCAAATCCATACATCATCATTATTTTCAGCGTTCGTCTTTGCTTCATGAACTTTTTCAATATGATCAACTGTGTTCCAGTTAATAGAAATACCACCCCAGCCCACATACTCCATATCAATTTTCACTTTCTCACCCACATTAAATACTTGTCCCTTTGTTAAGAAAACATCAATAATATCTTTCTTCCCATTTAGCGATGGATACTCAACTACGACATATTTAGTAGCACCGTCTCCCTCATCTTCCATCGTTCCTACTTTTGATACTTCTCCAATTACATAATTAGGTGAGCCATCTTCTTTCATGTGCATACCTAACTTGTTTGTTGTATTTTCAACTGCAGTTGCAACCATATATTCTGTAAAATTACGCATCATAGATCCAGTAGCTTTTACTTCATCTCCTACTTTCACGTTTGAAAGTGAATCAATATACACATTAACAGGTTCCTCATATTGCTTAGATTTTACAACAATCACACCGTTATCTACTTCTACTACTCGTCCTTCTAACGTCGAGAAATTCGATTCAATAGAAGCTGCACTCGCTTTTGTTAGTTCTAATCCTGGTACATTTGTTCCTGATAATGCTGCGATCCCTAAAGCACCTGCTAAAATTATTTTTTTCATACCCATATGTAACATCTCCATTCATGATGATTTTATTTTTGATTGGTATCGACCAACCTGTAATCATTATAGTTACAGGTTATAAAAATAACAACCGTTTTCCTCATGCAATATTGCATACTGTGATTTTCAAATATAAATTTTAGCAAAAAATATTTGTAGATTATTCCTATATTCAGCACTAATACTAAATTCTCAAATTACAGCAGGTGAACTTATTGAAGGCGGAGAAACTAATGTCATGTACAATGTTCTTCAACTCTACGGTTTGTATAGCCGTAGTTCATTACATTATGTAGGAGCGGGATTCATATGTTAATAAAGCCAAAGAGATTACAAGCAGGAGATATCGTAGCGACTGTAAGTCCTTCGTGGGGAAGCGCAGGTGATTCTGAGATAAGATAACAATATGACTGTGAATTAGTACTTTTCAAATGATAAAGGGGGATTTACGTGTATGGAAGTAACATTTACAGTAAGTAAGTGGGATGAAAAACCAATCGATGATAATAAAAAAGATTTCCCTATTAATATTGCTCATGTCGAATATGATATTGATGGGGAATTAAAAGGAAAGGCTTTTGTTGAATACTTATTATATTATTTAGACTCAAACATAAATGATGGTCACTTGGCTACGGCTAAAATTTCTGGATTTTTACACTTTGAAGGAATTTATAAAGGACAACAAGGAACATTTACAGCTATAGAGCAAGGAATATTTGATAAAGGAAATTTAGATTCCCCAGGAACAATTATTAAAGCTACCGGTAACTTAGAAAACCTGAGAGGATCCTATAATTATCAGTTTACAGGTCAAACTAGTAAACTAATTTTAGAGTTTGAATTTTAGTAAAATATCCTATAATTTAGTGGAAAGGACATTTCTTGTAATACTAGGAATGTCCTTTTTGTTGACGAGCTTATTCAACTATTTTCTAATAGTTAAGAAAAGAACAGAGTATACGTTATGGAGGAAATTAAAACTCTAAGCCTGAGAGGCAGCGGGAGCCCACTTATTCATTACTTTTCCTACCAATCAAAGAATAATGCCTGAAAAGCTCCCCTGCATTACTTCTTTTCCAAGTTGATTCATACATATAAACATTTTAATTATCTTTGGACGTTTTTTCATCAGGTTCTAATTGTTCAATGGTTACGTCACAACGAATGGTTACTATTAATTGGTGACTTTCTATTAAATGAAAATCGCCTCTTATAGAGCGCAGTTTTACTTATGTTCATTCTTATGCAAATTCTGAAGCATATTCTTCGTATGTCTTTAATGTATTAAGCAATCGAGCTGATTCAATCATGATTTCGTTCGATGAATCAGTTACACAAATGACAATAAATCGATTATCATCTCTATCTCCAAACAACCCTTCTGATTCAAGTTCCATTAACACATTTAACGTTTCTTTCAACAGTGTATGTACTCGTATGTTAAAGTCATCTTCGACGATATTATGATATTTCTTAATAATTTTGTTCACTTCATCAAACATTCCAAAATCGTCCCATTCGCTCCACTCAACAGCTCCGTATCTATAATAATTGTATAAAGGGTCCGATTTATTAACTTTGATTAGTCTTTCTTTATTTGCCACTGGTCCAATGCTATTGACACAATCGTCTGTTAATATGGAGTACCCGTATATTGTGTCAACACCGCATCTTGTTAAAAGTTCGTTATAATGACAACGAATTGCATTTTTCAATTCAACATAAAAACTTTTTTGCAGCTGCATTTTCATCGTATTTCCTCCATTTTTTTTGTAGCGACCTGTTGTTACATATTTCAATCTTAACATTAAAATCAACATTAAACGTTTACTGAGCCAAAATAAGAAAAACCGAAACTAAAAATCATTTCGGTTTTTCTAACTAAAGAAGTCTATTTATTTTAAAGAATGAACAAACAACCCACTACGCAGTTTCGGTTCAAACCACGTTGATTTCGGCGGCATGACTTCTCCGGCATCTGCGATTGCTAATAAATCTTCCATAGATGTCGGATATAATGCGAATGCTGCTTTGTATTCGCCGCTGTTCACAAGGCGTTCTAGTTCTTCTAATCCGCGGATTCCTCCGACAAAATCGATACGTGAATCAGAACGCGGATCATGTATTTCAAGCACTTGGCTTAATAAATGATCTTGCAGGATAGATACATCTAAACCTCTAACAAGATCATTCGCATCAAACGTTTCCTCTTTCACTGTGAGCTTATACCACTTCTCATTTACATACATACCAAATGATTTGGGCTCATTTGGTTTATACGGAGAAACAGTTGCTTCTTCTACATAAAAGTACTGCGTAATTTGATTTAAAAACTGTTCCTCTGATAAGCCATTTAAATCTTTCACAACTCGGTTATAGTCCCAAATCGATAATTCATCATGAGGGAATAGAACCGATAAGAAGAAATTAAATTCCTCTTCTCCTGTGTAATTTGGATATTGTTCTCTTCGCATAAGTCCTACTTTTGCAGCTGATGCAGAACGGTGATGCCCATCTGCAATATAAAGATTAGGAATATCTTCAAATGCGTTTACTAAAGTCGTAATTACATCTTCATCTGTAATCTTCCACGCAACATGCTTAACACCGTCTTCTGCTGTAAATGTATAAATTGGCGCATGTTCTTCTTTCCAGCTTCTAATTAAATGCTTTACTTCATCTTTTGTACGGTACGTTAAAAAGATTGGGCCTGTATTGGCGTCACACACATCTACGTGGCGAATACGATCTAGTTCTTTTTCATGACGTGTTCTTTCATGTTTTTTAATTGTATCATCTTCATACTCATCAATAGATGTACAAACGACAAGGCCTGACTGCGTTCTTCCTTGCATCGTCAGTTCATAAATATATAGCGCTGGCTCTTCATCTTGTATGAACACTTCTTCTCGTATAAATTGCTTTAAATTGTCTCCCGCTTTTTCATACACGCGATCATCATACGGTGACAGTTCAGGATCTAAATCAATTTCTGCTTTATCAACATGCAAGAAAGAATATGGATTCCCTTTTACAACTTCCCTTGCCTCTTCACTATTTAATACGTCATACGGTAAAGCTGCCACTTGTGCCGCTTTTTCCTCTACTGGACGAATGGCCCGAAACGGTCGTATTTTTGCCACATTCCTCTCTCCTTTACACAATCATTCGAACGGCTACAACACCTGTAATTTTGCTTATATTTTCTACAATATTCTCTTTTATTATATCATCAATTCCGTTATCGATATCAATCATTGTGTATGCCCAAGAATGTTTACTACGATTAATCATATCGGCAATATTAATATGATGTTCCGCTAAGCATCCTGTAATTTGCCCTACCATATTCGGGACGTTTTGATGCATAATTGTAATGCGTTTCTTTCCGATATACGGCAGCTCAACATTTGGATAGTTGACTGAATTACGTATATTTCCTGTCTCTAAATATTCACGTAATTGACGTGCTGCCATTACTGCACAATTTTCTTCTGATTCAGACGTAGATGCACCAAGGTGAGGCGTCGCTGTTACATTTTTCATCTTTATTACATTTTCATTCGGGAAGTCCGTTACGTAATGTGTAATAATATCTTCTTCTAATGCTTTTTGAAGAACCTTTTCATCTACAAGTTCTCCTCTAGAGAAATTAAATAGACGCATCCCTCTTTTCATCTTCTCTACAGCGTGTTCCCCAATAATCCCCTTCGTTTGATTCGTAAGAGGAATATGCAATGTAATATAATCACATGTTGCAAAAATTTCATCAAGGCTAAATGCTCTTTGCACATGTGTAGAAAGACGCCAAGCTGTTTCAACTGAAATGTAAGGGTCATATCCGATAACATCCATCCCTAACGCTAACGCATCGTTCGCAACTAAAGCACCGATTGCGCCAAGTCCGATAACACCTAGACGTTTCCCTGCAATTTCTGATCCAACAAATTGTTTTTTTCCTGATTCAACAAGCTGTGGTACTTCTTCACCCTCTAAGTTTTTCGTCCAACTTACACCATTAATAATGTTACGTGAAGACATAATAAGACTGGCAATAATGAGTTCCTTTACAGCGTTTGCATTTGCCCCCGGCGTGTTAAATACTACAATTCCTTTTTCTGTACATCGCTCGACAGGAATATTATTTACACCAGCGCCAGCTCTTGCAATCGCCTTTAAGTCTTTTGAAAACTCTTCTTGATGTAAAGAGTAGCTACGAAGCAAAATTCCATCTGGATGATTGATTCTATCTCCTACTTCATAACGTTCTTCAGTAAAAACTTGCAAACCTTTTTCTGCAATTTGATTTAACGTTTGAACACGAAACATATCCCCATCTCCCTATCTATTCTCAAGCTCAAATTCCTTCATATAATTTACTAATTGCTGTACGCCTTGTACTGGCATCGCATTGTAAATACTAGCGCGCATACCACCGACTGATCGATGCCCTTTTAACGTAACAAGTCCTCGTTCTTTCGCTTTTTGTAAAAACTCATTGTTAAGTTCTTCTGACGGTGTTGTAAACGGAATGTTCATAAGTGATCGATACGTAGGATCAACTGGTGAAGTAAACAATTTTGATTCATCTAAGAAATTATAAAGAAGTGAAGATTTCATTCTATTTTGTTCTTCAATCGCAGATACTCCGCCTTGCTCTTTCAACCACTCTAGTACAAGTTTCGTTACGTAAATACTAAAGGACGGCGGTGTATTATATAAGGAGTTATTTTTACTGTAAGTTTCATAATTTAACATTGTCGGACAAGAGCGATCTGCTTCCCCAATTAAATCTCTTTTTATAATAGCAATCGTTAAGCCCGCAGGTCCTAAATTCTTTTGCGCCCCCGCATATATAAGACCAAACTTCGAAACATCATATCGCTCTGATAAAATATTTGAGGACATATCCGCAACGAGCGGCACTTTTTCTACATGTGGAATGTCCACATATTTTGTCCCCTCAATTGTATTATTCGTTGTAATATGTACATAATCTAGTTTTTCATCACTTAATAAACCGTCCAGTTTAGGAATCTTAGTAAACTTCTCTTGCTCGGAAGAAGCAATCACTTGTACTTCCCCAACTTTTTCGGCTTCTTGCAATGCCTTTTTAGACCATGAGCCAGTTAGTACGTATCCAGCTTTTTTATACGTATTCATTAAGTTCAACGGTATCATAGAGAATTGTAATGACGCACCGCCTTGTAAAAATAAAACTTCATACTCATCAGGGATGCTCATTAATTCACGAAGTAAGTTACTCGCTTCCTCTATAATACTTTGAAAATAAGAAGATCGATGACTCATTTCCATAATAGACATGCCTGTCCCGTTATAATTTAATAGCTCCTTTTGCACTTTCTCTAAAACTGGCAAAGGGAGTATTGATGGTCCTGCTGAAAAATTATAGACTCTCTCCATTACCCTCATAACCTCCCTATTTCTCATCGGATTATTTTTTAAACTTTCTGAATTATAACCTAAAATATAATATGTGGTCAATTTGTTTTCTATTATTAGGGCGCAAGACGCGATGGAATCGCTTGCAAGTGCAGACTTTTTTATGGACATATAAAAAAGTGTTAAGTACATAATCGTACTTAACACTCTAATAATGAAAGAATAATAGCTAATCGTTCGTAAAGAACCGATCAAAAATTTGATAAATAGCAGAGAGACCAATGAGCCAATAAATAGTGTCCACAAGCGCCGGCATAGAACCAAACCATTTCTCAACTACATTGTAATCTAACGCTACAAATAACCAATTCAAACCGCCAAGAATCACCAAAATTACTGTAAGGTAAGACAAAAATTTCATTATGATTGCCCCCTAGGTGATAAGATGGTGAAAGGCCTTTCACTAGAAATATATGTAGTAAACTTTAAAACTTACCTATTTTATAAAATTTATTTTCTGTACCACCCGTTAATAACTGCCGCTGCTTCTTTACTATGTATTTGATACGCATGTGTACTATCATTAGAGCCAATAAACCAAATTGAAAAACCTTTAAAATATGGTTTCGGTTCTAATACATCGCGGTAAGCACGCCATCCATTTAATTGCACATCCTTCGAAAACACATTTGAAACATCTGGATTCCATGGATTTTGTAATCCAAGTTCACGTGCTGGAACGTTAAATCCACCGAAGTAAACTGGCTTTCCTGTTGCATTATGTAATTGTTCCAATTGCTGAACAACATTTTGCCCACGATTATATACTGTTGTCGCAAATAAACTTTGCTTCACTTCTTCATATGTTGGATTTCTTTTTCCTGAAACTTCAAACCAACTGTCTATGCTAACAATATCCACCTTTTTTAAATACGGGCGATTGATTTTCTCTTTAAACTTCGCTTCATAAGAAGGGTCCCAGCTTGCTGTTAACCACCAGTTCATTTGATACAAAACATTTCCTTTATACTGATTACGAACAAAATCAATTGTATCGCTCCAGTATCCTTCTGCATACTCCATATTCACGAAATTAGAAGCAATCTTTAGTCCATATACATTGTATTTACTTGTAATGGAATTAAAAATATCTTGCAGAATAACCGTCTTCCAATTCCAGAAGAAATCATTAATGTTACTTGGGTTCCATTCTGTCTCTCCAACATTCCCCTGCTGAATATACGGGAACGGTTCCACTATAACTTGAATATTACGCTTTAATAATTCTTGAATTAAAATAATAGCTTGTTGCTTTTGCGCTTGATTAATTACCATGTTCGTAGAAGTCACATTTGGGATATCTACTTGAATCGGTACATTTACTGTATTTAAATTTAAACGCTCTACATCAGCTAACACTTTCGCTACATTTCCAACTTCCCATACTGTTACGTTTCCTGATTTGATTTTTCCAGATTGAACAGTATTTACATCTGCCTGTACATTTCCTTGAAAACAAAAAGAAAACAACATAAGAAACACTCCTAAAAAACTTATTAAACTCTTATTTTTCTTCACAACTTTCCCCCTATAATTTTTGGCTTTCTTGATTATTTTATACAACGTTTCATATATATTCCACAAAAAATCCAATAAATTTTTATTGATAAAAATGCTATTCATCCTTTATTCACATCTTACTCATACTAAGCTCCTAAAAATAGTAAGATAAATAAAAAAGGAACGGATTTCCGCTCCTTTTTTATCTTTTTACAATTATCAATCCATTTCCCTTTTAGGCTCTACCAACATGATATGGGATTCCTTTTCAGTGAAAGGTTTATGCTCAACGCCTCTCGGGACAATAAACATCTCGCCTTTAGAAATTTTCACCTGTCCATCACGAAAATCGATGAACATCTCCCCTTCAAGCACAATAAATAGCTTATCTGTATTAGGATGCTCATGCCATATAAAATCTCCATTAGCTTTAAAAAGCTGAATTTGATCGTCATTCATTTCACCAATCACTTGTGGATACCAATAATCGTTAATTTTAGATAACTCGTCATTTAGTTTAATAGGTTGGTAATGGATAATAATCCCTCCTCACTGTCAAATTCCACTATATTACAGTAATATAAGTAAAAAAGTCGTTATTACGCTTAAAAAGAAAATGCTCCGGCCAGAACTTTTCATTCAGATAGTACAAAGGAGTGATTTCAATGAAAGTACTTTCAATCCAATGTTTCCTTTAACTCTCCATAAGTATAGAACAGTGATTTTCAAATAAGAATGGACCCCTGTTGACATTAGTATGGATTATTGATGAACTTCTCGCGATATTTAGTAGGCGAAATGCCAACTCGCTTCTTGAAAACTCTACTAAAATAAAAAGGGTCTGCGATTCCAACAGCCTGCGCAATTTGTTGTACAGGCACATCACTTGTACATAACATTTTTTGAGCCATCTTTATACGATAGTTCAATAAATATTCTGCTGCCCCCATACCTGCATGCTTTCTAAACACGTAAGAAAGACGATTTCGATTAACATTATTTTGTTCTGTAAGTGTATGAATTGTAATATCTTTATAATAGTATTTATGAACGTAACTAGATATTCGTTCGAATAAAGTATGCGACTCATAATTGCTTTCTCTATTGAAAACACTTAATAAAGCTTCATTCAACGCTTCGCGAAACAGCATTTCGGTCTGAAACATCGAAATGCCTCCACGCTGATTATATACATCCCAAAGACGCATAAGTAATTCGACAAGACGAGGAGATTGTCCTGTTAATAATTCAAAATGCTGATGAGTAAATCCAGAGTCTTCTCGTTCTGAATTGCTTATCCGATATAAAACAAGAATATATTCCCAGTTTATTTCACCAAGCATTTTATGGGCTAATGTCATTTTTGCACCCCCATGTATAACTTTTCCTGGGGAAAGAGTATACGGCGTACCATTAAATTGAAATTGCGTCTTCCCTGTAATTGGAAATACAAATCCTGGGAAAGAATCTGTAGACTCAGCAAAAGGCACACCTGGATTTTTAGCATAACGATATACTCCTTCTACTCGGAAAGGAGTATTGGCAAGATACTCTGCTAACTCATTCACGTCTAACTTCACAATACACGCCTCATTTCAATAATAGTTTTCTTGTAATTCGCGAGATTAATTGGTGTACATTCTGGGAAACGCTAAACTAAAAATAGTACATACAACTTAACAAAATCTGATTATTAACCTATAAATATATTGTTTTTCATTTATTGACCAAAGTATCCTCCCTATATTATTGATAATGATTTTCATTGTAGTTTGATAAAAAAACATTTGTCAAGTTGGCTGGCCTAGAAAAATGATGAAACAAGGGGGATAGAGGAACAGTTCTGTTGCAAATAATACCTAGTCTTTGTTAACTAATTCCCCTCAAAACTGGAATGATCATGTTAATAGTTGTAATGACTTTATTAGTTACAGCACTTACAGCATGTGGAAATAATCGTAATCCTGAAGAAGTTGCTACAGCGTATTTCGAAGATGGAAACAGCCTACTATCAAATTAAATGATAGTAGGCTGGCTGTTAAAATTATTTAAGAACTGGGTTATGTTCTAAATGATAAGCTTTCATTATCAAAAAGAGTATTACTAGTTCCCTCCACAAACAAAAACACCCTATCACTTCGGTTCTAAATTTAGCACCTTCCCCTCTATCCCCTCCGTATTCAATGTAGTCGTATGATACGTGCCATTTACCCAATCATCTATTTGATCATGATACCAATCGCTTCTAAAATGGCCCGACTGTCCTGGCCCTACGATATGATAACCGTTTGACATATCTTTCGTATCAATAATGAATCTCCAAGACGCCCCGTGATTTACAATGCCGTTTTCGCCGTAACTCGCTGCTTGCACGGTAACTTGGCTCCCACCAATCGGAACTGGTTTCTCACGATTAAAAGCGAGTAATGCTAACATACTCGATGATTTCGAAATTGGATGTGTAAAAGCGAGTTGATGGTAATCGCCCCACTTCCACTCTCCAATATCGGGTCCATATTCCTTCTGCAATTTCTTCATTACATTCTCGTACGATGTATGCACAACTTTTGTGAAACCTCCGTACTTCGTAAACCAAACGCTATTTTCTCCCGCTACTTCTTTTCGAATCATTTCATCAACAACTTGTGACTTCCCTTCAAATAACTCCAGTACATCTTTCGGTATTTCTTTTGAAAATAACGTATTTGAAATCTCTTTCATTAACAAATGGAATATTAATGGTGCCGCTTCATCTTTACTATCGTAAAAATTCCACTTTGTTAATTGGTTTACGCCTTCTTTCTCTACCTCATTTAAAGATGCTTTATTTAACTCTTTTAAAAATATAGGAGTAAACTCTTTCCCATATAAATTCTTTTGATCCATCTGTAACTCTTCTAAATCTTTCACCGTATACTTTTCCTTCTCTTGCAAAAATTCTTGAATACGCATTTGCCTATATGGCTGCGCCCACGTATTGCTAATATGATACGGATAATCATCATCAACAATTTTATTATTCGCAGTTGAAATAAACCCTTGTTTTGGATTAATTACTTTTGGAAGTTGATCAAACGGGATATACCCTTCCCATTCATATTCATCTGTCCATCCTGGAACAGGTAAGCTACCATCACCTTTTTTACGCACTGGTATATTTCCATTCGCTTTATAAGCAATTGTGCCGTCGTTTGATGCAAACACAAAGTTTTGGGTTGGTGTATGAAAATCTTGAAGAGCGGTTTCAAACTCATTCCAGTCTTTTGCTTTGTTCATATTTAATACAGCTTTTAACTCAGCTGACGGTTCTAAAGCTGTCCACTTTAAAGAGAATACTGTTTTCGTTTTCTCCTTCCCCTTATCCGCAAACTCTGAAATTACTGGTCCATGCCTCGTAATCGTAACGTTATAAGGAATTGTCTTCCCGCCTTTTACTTTAATAGACTCGTCTACAACGGTAGCTTTCTCCCATTTATCGTTATACAGAAATTCATTTTCATTATTAGGATTTCTCTTCTCAATATATAAATCTTGCACATCAGGCCCTGTATTCGTAACACCCCACGCTATTTTGTCATTGTGTCCTAATATAACACCTGGTACTCCAGCGAAAATAACGCCACTCACATTTAAACCTTTCATTTCAAGTCTCGTTTGATACCAAATAGAAGGCGTCGCAAGAGATAAATGAGGATCATCTGCTAAAATTGGCTTACCTGACGCACTCTTCTCACCGCTCACAACCCAGTTATTACTACCGTTAAACTCCGGCGGAATTATCGTTTTTGAAAAACTTTGTGCTACGTCCACATTTGTATTTTTCAGTTCAGCTAGCAATCTAGGAGCATCTTTCGGATATGCAGGAAATAGCTCATTCGCTTGCTCTTTCGGAAGATTTTTCAGCGCCCAATATCGAAATGCCTGTCCGTGCCAATGTCCTCCTAAGTCAAACGCCATATACTTCCCAATCGTTAAAGTATCAACAATTGACCACTCAGCAGGTTCATAACCTAATATAGTAAACTCAACTGGTAATTTCTTTTCCTTTTTCGCCTCACGTATAAAAGCGTTCACCCCATCAGCAAATGACTGCAGGGCATATTTCGCTTCTCCATCATATTGACTAACTGAAGCTTCGGCAGCTCGCCGTAAACCGAGTGTTCGAAACAATTTATCTCGATCAACAGCTGCTTCCCCAACAACTTCACTTAACATACCAGACGCTTGTCTTCTACTTAAATCCATTTGAAACAAACGATCTTGCGCTTGCACATATCCTTGTGAAAAATATAAATCATGTGCATTTTCCGATTTAATATGCGGTACACCTTTACTATCACGCTTCACCGTAACAGCCTGTTGTAAATCCTCTAGCTTTATCGTTCCATCTATCTTTGGCATAGATTTCAGCGTATATATGTTCAAAAAAATCGCAGCGGAAATAACTAACAAAAGAACGATACTACTAGCCCAAATAAAAATTCTTTTTCCCCTTTTTCGTTTCTTCTTTATAACGACTTCCATATAACCACCCCTTTCTCACACTATTCGCTTCTTTTTGAGAAAGAACCTTTTAAAGACATTGAAAAACCCCCTTCATTTTCCTACCAATGAAGGGGGTTTTTCTTATCGTTCGCTACGCCAACTTTCATTATGCCCAAGATTTGAATCTGTCGCTACTTGCACATTATATAACATTTCACTAAAGAAGCGTTTATCTACTTCTTTTGGTACAATGCGTCTTTCATCATCAATCTCATCGTATTCATATGAACCACGCTTCACTGTACCTGCTTTATAAAATTGAATGTCAAATACACATACATCTTCTTCATCTTCATAACCAATCGGAGCTCCGCTAAATGACAATTGCACGCCTAATCCGGTACGAGTATCTTCTTTGTAAAATGTATAATATACACCGCCATCTTGAACAGACCCACGGATCCATCCAAGCTTCGTCATCTTACCGAATAACGAACGACCATTTAGTAAAATACCGCCAAATCTCTCAATAGCACTCTCATCATTCTTTTCTACTACAAACACTGGACGCTCAATTTGTAGGAACGGCTGAACAATTCCCGCACTTTCTAATTGCTCTTTCCATAATTCCTTCTCCGCCCCAGACAATTCTAACGGATGAACGAAACCAATAACAGTGCCAGATGAAAGTTCATAACTCTTCCCGTCAATTGTACAGAACACGCCACCTTCTGCATAACGGAATGCCTTCAGCAACTTCCCTTCCTTATACTCACCCCAAATGAGTGAAATAGAAAATTGCTTCATAATTGGATTATCCATAAATACAGATTTCCATGCATTATGTGACCAATAACGCTTTAACGAAAGTGCCGCTTCTAATCGTTGTTTTTGCATTGAAAGAGTAGTTCGGAGTTCCTTCTTTAAAGAGGCTAATTCTTTTTTAGCCTCTTCAGCCTTTTCTACATCATCTTTTGCATTCGGCTTTGGAAGTGACTTCATACGTTTTCCTTCTTCTGTCTCTAATTCAATTTTTGACTCTGTAGTTAAAATGGCAGTAAAACTTCGATTCCCGAAATCAATTATCTTTTCACCCTGTATAGTAAAGCCGAGGTCCGGCACCAATTGATCTTCCAGCTCTTCCTCTGTTATACCACGTGTTTTCGCAGCAAGACTTAGCGCTTCTTTTGCTGCATTACGTACTTGCTTATGTTTATATTTAAATGCTATTGCATGAATAGACATAAGTGCAAGCTTAGATGAAGACAAACCTAAAGCACGAACGGCATCCGCTGCTATCTTTCCTCTCATTTGAAGCACCCATTCATCAATTTGCTTTATAAGTATGTCGACCATTTTGTCGTCACTATACATTCCGTATAACGAAAGAATTCCACGCTTCTTCACATCTGCGTCTTGAGAAATCCATATTTGATATATTGTTTGCACACATTCTTTTAAGTCCTCTTCATTTAAAGCTCTACCAATTACTTCTGCCGTTTCTTTCTTCTCAATAACAGCATCTGAAATATACTGTTGTAAATAGGCTAATGGAATTGCAGCATCAGCAATTTCATCAGAGTCACGTAAACGGATTTGTGGCTCATCCCCAATCAATTGCAGAAGTGAATTTCTTGTTTGTTCAGTTAAAATACGTGCACATAGTTCTTCTATTTTTTCTTCCTCCGTTTGGAATAAAAATGAGAATTTTCCTGCGAAAGATTCATTTTTAC
Organism: Bacillus sp. cl96; assembly: GCF_900100505.1. NCBI lineage: Bacteria > Bacillati > Bacillota > Bacilli > Caryophanales > Bacillaceae > Bacillus > Bacillus sp. cl96. Next base: position 162,133 of record NZ_FNDM01000010.1, on the reverse strand, counting down.
TTTCTTGCAAAGCTTCCTGTACAATTTTCGTATATTTTTCAAGCTTATACTCTATTAGTATTTTCATCACATTTTCACGAACAATCTTCTTTTTATTATGAAGTTCAACTGCTACATCTGCTGCAGCTTCCACATCTTTTGAAAGCAGTTTAACTACAGACTCACGCATTTTTTTAGATGAATCTCCTAAGCTTTTAATTAAAATTGGACGCATTTTAATCATGTTATCCTTTGCTAACTCTTCTAAAATATATGCTTTTGCCACAGCAGAATACTCATCAAATCTTTCAATGATGTACGCTTGTTCTTTTACAATTACACAAACAAGCGCTTCCTTCGCCTTATTTCTCTCTTCACTGTAGCATGCAGCTTCTTCAACTGCATAAGCGATAAGCTTTTCCTTACTTAACCCATACGAAAGCAGATCTTCTAATACTTGTTTCGGTTCTACTCCTCTGACAGAACATTCGTAAAGAAGTTCGTATAAATTAACACTATCATCATCTCCAAACTGTAGTGTAAGTACAGCTTCCCTTTTCGCTACATCATCTATATCCCAAAGAAGCGCAACCTCTAACACCGGCATACCCCAATACATACTCCTATATTTCGGATTTTTAAGTATTTGCTTCATATCCTCAAGTGACAATTTCCCTTGTAAATAATCACGATATGTATCCCGCACTGTAGACAATTTTATTTGCAAAGCAGCAACAAAAAATTCTTCTCGCATTTTCCCTATATTTAGCTCATATCCTTTTTCAGCTAACGTTCGTGCGATGATGAGATAATTCATTTTACTTACATATTGCAAAGTATGTTGAATACATTCAGGATCTTCCTCCAACATAAAGCATAGCAATTCATATTCATACGTCTTACAAAAATCCTCACTGTTCAAATCATGTTGCCTTAGACGATGCGCAAAAAATCTTTCCTTAGAAATCCAAAACTGTGTACAAAAACTTTGAATTTCTTCATATGTTTCTCTATTTACACTACCAGTTTTTTTGTAGTTTTGAGACTGACCGAGAGTGTGACACATATAACGTGTTGCATAGTTTATAAAACCCCAAACATTTTTCTTCGCCAATATTTCAATATATCGCCTCGCAACATCCGAATATTTATGAACACAAAATAATAGCCGCCAAATATGTTCCGGTAAATTCCCACCTATAAATACTTCACTATCATCTTCACCTTTTAAATACCGTTTAACTGCTTCAACCTTTTCCTTTTCCCCTAGCAGTTTTAATATAAATTCTGTATGTTCTTCTAACCTTTCATTCAATAAAGAACTATATGTACGAAACTTTTCATAATCTACATCAAACATTATGAGAAGTAATGTTAATTGTTGCTTAGTTGGTAAAGTATGTAATTGTCCCTCTATATAGTTCGGACTCTCTTTTGTTAACTCTCTAAGAAAAACATCTGCTTCATTTACATAACTTGAAATACTGGATAAATATTTACATGCGATTGCTACAAGTTTGTCCAAAGGAAGTGCACTTTTTTCTAAATAAATCTTCATTTTAGAAAAACTGACATGCGCAAAACGGACTACAAGAACATTTAATAATTGCTCCTCGAGTATATGGTAAAATAATCGAAAAAAATCCGGATCTTGTTTATGCACTTTCCTAAAATCGTTTATAAATCTCTCCGCAAAATCACTTCTTTTTTGATCACGAATTGTCGTTAGTTGAATATTTTTTAAAATCTCTTCTTCTTTTGTCTGTAAATATCGTTGTGATAATTGTTTCTGTTCTTCTGTCATATTAATATATTGAAACAACTCAGATGTACTAGTAGTCAAACTTTGTACCCCCCGCATCTTTTTATCTATTATAAAAATACCCTTATTTAATGGTAGTATAGCATAAAACTCACAAAAACGAACGTACATTCTGTATTAAATTAATGTAAATTAAAATACACTACTCAACATACATTTCCTTCTCTCTAAACTTCCCATTACAGACTTCCCCCCACTAAAATCCTTTAACTTTTTGCTACACCAATTCCTCAAAATCCCCTTCACATAAGCTAACGTTTTCTTATCATTTTCAAACGCAATTTTAAGTGCCTCTAACACTTTCTCTCCAGAAAGTCTTTGTATCCAATTCTTCAATTCCTTCACAATATATGGGGATAAACTACTAATATTTTGTTCATAAAACTTATAAACTTCACTATTTGGAACGTCCTCTTCTATGGTTTCCACCTCTTCCGCTTCTTCTTTCTCTTCAATAACTACTTGTGAACTACTATTATCCTCTTCTTTTGGCATACCAAAATGCTGCAGTACTAATGGAATCTTGTATTCTTTTTCAAGGCATTTACGTAAAAATATATGTATGAACTCATTACTTTTTACAGTCTTTAACTCACGTAATACGCACTTCTCCACATTCGTATTTGAAATAGGGTTATAGTGTAACCAATTTATTATGAATACCTCTTTCGTTTCCGTATCATATAGAATCTTTCCATACTCAACAAACCTGTTTAGCAACTTCTCAACAGTCTCCATACTATAACCTGTTTCAAGCTCTGCCACACGCTTCGGTAATATGTAGATACCACATTGCTTCGTTTTCGTACCAGTTAACAAATATATGTAAAAATAACGCTCCTCTGGCGTTAAATCTAATATGAATTCATCTTGCCAAAAGTTCACCTGCACATTACGGTATACCGCCATATGTTTCCCTCCACTCTTTGCTAGTAAATAGGAAAATTTTAATCCTTCATTATAAAGATAGGCATGCGGGAATGGTTTTGGCATTCGAATTACAATTTTTTTTACTACTACAACGCCGGTTTCATTTTTTCGTGCTTGTTTTGTTCTTGTAGTTGTTTTTGTTTTTGTTTTTGTTTTTGTTTTGCTTTTGTTTTTTCTTAGTGATTTATTACTTGATAGGGGCTTATGAGGGGCTTGGAAGGGCATTCTACATTACAATCTATCAAATACAATTGTTCTTCCTACTAAATAGGAGCTATTCCAAATTATTATTTTGGATAGCTCCTTTCAAATTCTTCTTATTTTTTACTTCTACCAATGTCAGCTTCTACATACAATTTCTTCTGCTATTTGCGGGCAGTAAAACTCTCATTTCAAAATTTGGTGAATAAACTGCTTGATGTAAGTGCGAGTGGCCCTCACTGATTAAAGTTTCCTTTTATTTTTGCATTGAATCTAACATCTTCACAATAAAGGCAGCCGCCTGACCACGAGTTGCTGTGCCTCGAGGATCAAACTCATTATTTCCAATACCATTAACTACCTTTAAGCTGTATAATCGTTGAACCGATTCTTTGTATGTTATTAAATGCTTATCTGTAAATGGTAATGCTACTAACTCACCTGTAATTCCTTTATATCGTAATGCTTTGTCAATCATAATAGATACTTCTTCACGAGTAATTGGTGAGTTAGGATCAAAAATCCCTTCACCACGACCATTAATAATTCCTGCACTTGCACAACGTTTAATACCGTCATGAAGTGATGGATGTGCCTCATTGATATCTACAAATGACTTATTTCCCTCTGGTAGTTTAAGAGCATTCGAGATTAATTTCGCAAACTCCGCTCTCGTTACATTTCGATATGGAGCAAATACACCATTGCCTTCGCCTTGCATAATACCTAGACTGTTTAATTTACGAATATGCCCTTCAAACCATCCACCTGTAATATCATCTTTTGGTTTTTGTACTTCTTCCTTAGGCTTTTGTACTTCTTCCTTTGGTACATTGTAGTTAATTTTAATCCAACTTGGGTCATAGAAAATCCATTCTCCATTACCTACTTTATACCAACCATTTTTAACCGCTAATACTTTGTAACGATCTCCGTTTGAAGCTTTACGTACAACACGATGTTCAATGCCCGCATCACTACGTACATTGATGCCACTACCATTTACCACTAGTTCCATGCTAGGTTCAGCTGGATTATTTTCATTTGGATTAAATGAGTCATTTTTATCTTGTAAAGGCGTATCAATCTGCGCATTTATATTTGCATACCACTGAATTCCTTGTACGAAACCAGCCCAATTACCTCGTGAAATTAAAATGTCAGGACATTTTTTCCCACTCCATTGTTGATGCTTGTATATATGATCTGCACCAATTCCTTCTTTGTTCATTAAATAACCTGCAAGTCGTTTTGCATTTTCTAACGCTTTATTGTAATCACCGTCTTGGTTAACCGCAATCTCGATACCGATAGACTCCCTGTTTCCTGAACCATCTCCATCTCCTGCATGCCAACCATTTTCGTTTGTTGGTAAGTGTTGATAAATTTGTTTATCATCTACAGTAAAATGCCATGAAGCTGTTCGGAAAGTGCCTTCAGTTGCTTGCTTGTATAAATATTTCGCATGATTTTCAGCATTAGCACCAGCGGCTGTATTTGCGGTCTCATGGATTGTAATGTAACGTGCTTTCATCGGATTCGCAGGACGAATATCAGGATTTCCTGCTGGAACAATCCACTCCACAAATGGAACTCCTGCAAGTGTTCCATATTTCTTCGTACTCTGTGCACTATATTGAATACCTCTTGGCTTTGCAACAGGTTTCATTTGACGATCAGATCCATCATTTCGACCATCTACAGATTCAAATGCCTTTTCAATGTTTGAAATAGCTTCCTTTTCTGCTACTTGTCCCTTCTTAGCATCTTGCATTTTGTTTAATTCTTCTGTTTCATCATGTTTATGCTTATATTCTTCTAAAAGCATTTTTTCATTTTCAGATACTTCTGCTTCGTTAATTTGTACATGATCAGGAACTTCCAACTTGAAATTAGAATAATTTAATCCGCTCGTTCCGTGTTCTCCTTGGGCAATATTAAGTTGATCAGTTTGAGATTTGTTGATCTCTTCTGCTGATGCTGATAAAGGTACACTTCCTAAAATCACTAGACTTGTTGATAGTGCGATTACTTGTTGTTTGATTGTCTTATTCATTATTATAATAAATACATACACATTCCCGCCGTGTATGTATCTCAACCTCCCTTTATTGTCACAATAATTTTTAAAAATATGAATCTACTATGTAATCCTAATATATTTTCTTTTTATTCATATATTTAAATTAAAACATTTTATACCTATTAAGAAAATATTTATATGTCATCCCTACAGATGAATTTCATCTAACATACTTTTTATAAAATACATCAACAAACATTATTTTACAACTAATTACAAATACCGTCAAAATAATCAATTTAGACTTAGACAAATAACTGGCATACAATTTCATAATAAGAGATCCTATACTATCGAAATACATCTATTACAAATTCCCTTTAACGTTTTCAACAATCTCATTTATCGTATTCCGATCAAACTTATCACTAATTTCATATGACTCACGATCTCCTACGAATTGCACGCCTACGATATCATTGCGATCCTTACCGTATTGCACTTCAATAATAGATCCTCGCTCTATTTGTTTCCAAATGAGACCTGCTTCATCTTTATTATCTAAAATAATGCAGTCTTCAATATTTTCATCAATCCCAATTAATTTATTATCATCCATATATCCAATCTCGTATTGTTGCCGTTCTTTCGCTTTGCCACTTACTAATATACCTTTGCTACCATATGAGTAATCCATATAGTCCTTTTTCTCCGTTTGTACCGCTTTCGGCTTTTGTGCTTCAGTTTTTTCAGCAGCCCCACAACCTGTAATAAGACTGATTGGGATAACCACTATTAATACGAATCTAGTAAATTTTTTTATCATTTGTAACCAACCTCATATATTTAATGCAAAACTCCATTTATTACTCTATTAAAGAATAACATGATATTAAGTAAACAGAACGAAAGATAACATATTCTTTACATACCCACACTTTAATGAAGGACTAGGCCATTTAAACCTAGTCCTACATAACTTTAACTTTGCTTCACATACTTAATTGTATGAAATGACGTCTCATTAAATAATTGCAAGTTTTCCCCATCATAATCTTGAACTTTATATGCTATTTTCTTTTTTTGAATTGTATCTTCTACACCGTCTACTAAACGTTTATTGAGATGTAAATAGATTGTAAAAGCTTCCTTATCATATTCCCAAGTTCCTTCAATATAATTCTTTTTATTTGGATACTCACCTTTACCATACGTTTCAAATGTCTTATCACCTTTTAAAATGAGTGACATATTGAAACCGTCTGTTCCTTGGAATCCCCAATTACCGATTAATTCCGTACCATCTTTCACATTCTTCATAACGTTATCTGTATTAATTCCAGCTTTCTTATCTAACTCTTTCAAATCTTTCATAGATACTGTACCGTCACCGATTTTAATATCCCCTTCAAGATCTTTGAATGCCTTAAGCCAGTAAATATCTCCTTCTTTCACTAGCTTTTCAGATTTCTCTATTAACTCTTTATCAGTCTTATCACCTTTTTCTCTTTTTTCTTTTCTGGTGAATACTTCATTTATTAAAGAAAAAGACTCTCTAAAATAACTAATTGCTTTTTCAAAATCTTTTTGTTGGTTTACATACTCTGTAGGGGGATCTATCGACTCAAATTTATCTAACACTTTGTTTAATTCTTTCACACTATCTACTATATCTGATTTCTTTTTCTTACCGTCAAAAACCTCTCTTGTAATATTGTTATGCTCCGCAAACAACTTATCAAACTCTACCCCTAATTTATACACTTTATTAGGATAGTCTTCCTTTGAAACTTTTTCTTTCTTACTATTAGACTTCGATTCTTTTACTTTAGACTCTTCCATTTTCTCCTGTTTAGAAGTGTTCGTTTTCTCAGAAACTCCACAACCAAATAACAACATGACCGGAACTGCTACCCCTAGTAGTTTCTTTGCATTCATGACTGATTTCTCCTTCTACTTGAATAGATTACTCTTACTATACCCATCCTCTTTTTTTATCTTGTAATTAAAGTTACAACTGCAATAACTCCTAAAATTGGTCCCCAATATTCCATTTTTATAAAAAATAGCGAGTGTTTTTTGTTAAACATAACTTTTTCACCAGTTTCGGCATCTATATAAACTTTACCATCTGGCTTATTAATATATTTACCTAAATACCAAGACATAACCCCTGATATAATAAACATTACCGCCATTGGCCAACTATGATTTTGAAAATATGTAGCGTCCCCCGTTATAGATCCAAAAATAGCCTTACCCAAAAGAGTATTAATAATTACAATAATTGCGACTAAAAAACCCCAACCAGACCAAATAATCATTTATTTCTCCTCCTAAAGCATACAACTTTGTGCTTTATGTTAATTTGAACTACAAACGAAAATGTTTAAAAAACCGAATATTCAGACGTTAATAATTATATTTAGCTTACATTCGATTCTAACTGTAATGTTCTAAATGCAAATGAACCAGATATAATTTGTAAAATTGTCGGAATAAGTAAAAAGAATAATGACATAAATAACATAACTATAGGAATCACAATCATACAAACTCCATAAACTTTATTATTAACCTTGTTTACTAAACACGATAAAATGAACAACCCTATTTGAACCGTTAAAATAATAGAGTAATAAGCTAAAAGTTCGTAATCAACACCTTCCATAATATTAAACGCTACAACTATTAATATTATAGAAATAATAATTCCCAAAATGCCACCAATTAAACCTAATACAAATTCAGGCGTTCTTTTCAATTCAATCCCCCTTTTATGAACCACTAACTGCTTGTATATTTTTCCCATTCACCATCATACCAAATATTCATTGGAAAAATTATACAAATGTATTTTTTATTCTACTGCAATTTTCTTGTATCTATAGATAACTTGTAGCAGTTACAAAATTAAAACCTTCACAATTACTTACTGAATTGTCATATTGAAAATTATAAATTAAAACGATAGAATTATAGGATTTATTTAATTTAACTACTTCCTTAATTCGAGAAAGTATTTTATCATCATATGAACATCCCGTTAATAACATAGAAATGTCATCACTCGCTTCTTCTAACACTTCCTTTTCAATAAAATCTTCATCTACATCAATCATATCAATATTAAAATCAACAAAAAATCTTGCTGGTATAGCGTCTCCTTCTTCATCATACGTAACATCTATATATGTATCCAACTGATCTTGCGTTTGCATATTACCGAACCATATTGAAACCATTCCGTGTACTTCCATTAATAGCGTCCTCCATTATGAATATATATTCTCATTCAACTTACGCTTTAAAATTCATGATTTTTATAAAAACCATTTCTTCTTTCCTTTCAGTCAAATAGGATTATTCGGAAATTCATTGTCATACTTATGAATTAGCGCTTTATCATTTTCATCAATTGGTACTTCACCTAAGTATTTATGTTTCCAAATAATCATCTGATCACTAAAACTATATTCTGTATCGAACCAATTTGTATAATCGAAATGCATGTTAAATTCCCCACTATGTTCCAGAGACATTGTAAAGGAGTACCAAAGCTCTTGCTGATTATCTTTGAAAACATTTCTTAATTCCTTACTCAATTTATATAAAAAATCTTCTTTCCTTTCAAACTCCTCTTCATCAACTTCGTATTTAAAAGGAATTTCTACACTATACTTATAATTTTCTTTATTTCTGAAGTTGTTATAGAAAAAGTAAGTTCCCCCTCCAGCTTCTGATATTTGTGCATAAAAATAAAATTTCTCCCATTCTTCTGGAATCATGGCATAAACCGTTTCCGCTATCTCTCTATATAATCGATTCAATTTTATTTCCAATTAAATTCCCCCTATTTAATTTTCATCACTTACTTTTTCTATATTATACCATTCTTTTAATTAGCTCTTTATTTACACTAAAGTGTAATGTAGTTCATCTAAAAATCAAACCAAGTTTCGATGCCTTTAGAAAGTAGACATACCTCTTAAATACAATTAGTATTAAAATAAGAAATATGAAAGACTTAAAAAGGCTCTTACATGAAGGAAGGAAGTGCACAACTTTGGATTTTAAAACAGTTATGCAAGAACTTGAGGCTCTAGGTAAGGAACGAACGAAAAAAATATACATATCTAACGGCGCCCACGAGCCAGTTTTTGGCGTAGCTACAGGCGCTATGAAACCAATCGCTAAAAAAATAAAAGTAAACCAAAAGTTAGCTGAAGAACTGTATGCCACAGGCAACTACGATGCTATGTATTTTGCAGGGATTATTGCGGATCCAAAAGCTATGAGTGAGTCTGATTTTGATCGCTGGATAGACGGGGCATATTTTTATATGCTATCTGATTATGTGGTGGCAGTAACTTTATCGGAGTCAAATATCGCACAAGATGTTGCTGATAAATGGATTGCAAGTGGGGACGAGCTTAAAATGTCTGCCGGCTGGAGTTGCTACTGTTGGCTATTAGGAAATCGCAAAGACAATGAATTTTCCGAAAGTAAAATTTCCGATATGCTTGAAATGGTGAAAGATACAATTCATCATTCTCCAGAACGAACAAAATCCGCTATGAATAATTTCCTAAACACCGTGGCAATTTCATATGTACCACTACACGAAAAAGCAGTCGAGATTGCAAAAGAAGTTGGTATAGTTGAAGTCAAACGTGATAAGAAAAAAAGCAGTTTGTTAAATGCTACAGAGAGTATTCAGAAAGAACTTGATAGAGGAAGACTTGGTTTTAAGCGTAAGTATGTAAGATGTTAAAAGTATGAAGGTGTCAATCTAGGAGAGATTGACACCTTTTTAGTGGACATTACTAGACTAACGGAGCTACAAGTTAAAGGAAACCAATCATTCATCTCCCACTATACATCTCAAACTTCTTCTTTCAATTTATATACCCTATCTCTTTTCTCATCATCTTTGATAAAAATAAGTTTTCCTTCTGTAACAAAACCTTCTAATAGTAAACATACTTGTCCATATGCTTTAGGCTTATTCGTAGTGAATCTTTCATCGGGTATTTTACCAGATCGTATTAATCGTTCACATAGCTCAAGCGCACTTATTTCTTCAGAATCAATTAATTCTAAAATATCTTTTTGTAATGGTGATAACGGGGCTGGTACCTTACATACCTCAGCTACCTCCACCTTTTCTTTTTCTTCTTCAAATAAATCTTCGAATGAAATTTGATTCATTACACCTGTTCCTTTCTAACAATTGATTTATATAACATGAATTGAATTCTATAGGTACGAAAACTTTAAATATTAGTCATTGTTATGTAGTGCTTACCTCGTTACATGAATTTCAAACTCATGTACATCATTTCATATAGTATATTTTGATTATACCAAATATACGTTCTGTCTTCTATTGTAGAATTTTTATAACAGAAATGAAAGTAATAGTGAACCTTTTTCTTCTCTTTAGTTGTATAGAAAACTATGTAAAAAGTTTCCATAATAAAATTATAGTGATCTGTTAAATTTCTACGCAAAAAAGCACTTGTTGCTTCAAGTAGACAATCAAGTGCTTTAACTTCATATGTTCTATAAGTAACATTAATCCGTCACTATTCTTTTTTCAATAGTCCAACTAAAGCTAGTTAATTTGGATATTTTACATATTTACTCGCTAATAATACATTCCTTAATTTAACAAAAAAACATTTTAAGATTTATTTTGCTCTTCATATTCTTTCATCTCTTCGAATTTTCTTCGCTCATTTTCATTACTAGGTTTCTTCCCTAAATATTTATATTCAAAATAATCCACTCGGTCATTCGATCCAAAAGTAGATTGATACCATTTAGTATACCCATAATAAATTTTTACTTTCCCCTCAGATGTCACAATCATATCAAAAGAATACCAAGGTTCCTGATTATTTTTTATAAATATTTCCTGTAACTCTACACTTAAATGAAATAATTCATCATATGTCTTATCATATTCTTTTTCACTCACATTAAATATATCTGGTATATCATGGGAATATATATATTCATCCGATCTATCTGGGGTATTGAAAAAGAATAATACCCCACCCTCTTGGTTATAAATCTCTGCATTAAAATAAAAGATATCCCATTCTACGGGAATTGTATCATTTATTTTTTGCGCTATATTTTGATAGATTTTATTTAATTCTAATTCGAACACTTTTACATCAACCTCCTGTTTTATTAAGTATTTCACGTATTACCTTACGTTGGCCTTCAATTTGGTATTTATTTTAAATGAGTTTGGTCTTAGTGATGAACCTAAGTATACTGATTCAATTTTTACTGATACTTTTTTAGGAGGCTTCCCACCTAATGTATTAACCCATTCTTTCTCCATATTATACCATTCTCCACCCGAACGATTAATTTGTTTATTTTGAGCGATTAAATTATCAATATCACCGGATCCATGGAATTGCGTCCCTATCAAGTGCCCACCATCATCAGGCAATCTATCTTCTCTTCCTGCAGCCACTTGCATTCCTGTGCTTCGTTTTCCTTTTTGAAGTATTAATCCTTCCGCCTCAACATCTACTATTCTACCAAGTTCATCTGTTGTATATTTATAACCATCCTCAGTGATATAGCGTACGTTTGGCGCAAGTTCTTTCCTTCCATTTTTTCCTTTAACAATGTGCTTCCCAAGATCTTTCTCTTTTATTTCAGTTATCTTAGGAGTTTCACCCGTACCCTTAACCCCACCACTCTCCAAATTCGAGATCCTACTTTGAATACTCGCCTTCGAGGCATCATGGGCTTCTTGGAATTTCCCGCTATAGTTCGTTCCAGATCTAACGACACTTCCATCTGGCAGTATTTCTACACCTTTAACGAATGGGGTTACGGTTTCCGTGTCCACAACTTTTACTAATTATATAATACTAGTAATTTATATTAACTTTAATTTACAAAAATATTTTTTAAAATTTTATAGTATGCCTATCTATAAAAAAAGCACTTGTTGCCTTTCGTAGACAATCAAGTGCTTTAAGTTCATATGTTTTTAAGTAGCATAAATTTGTAAGATTTATAAGATCTGTAAGTTTTGTATTAACAGTACGACACCTTTTACATGCCATGACAACTACTAAGTTAAAATTGACGAGTTTGTACGGGTTCTTAGTTTAATATACTTTCCATGTGATTATGTTCATCACCCAGTAAAATGTCATCTCACCTAAGCTCGTACTTCGTTTTTTCGACGTACAATGAATTAGAGAATCTATTCAAAGTTGTATAAACTCTACCTACTAAATTAGGATTTTTTTGTTTATATAAAAACTTTGCAACAGAACCTTTAAACTAAACTTCAAATCCAATTACTATCCATTCATCAACAATGTCCCAAAAATTCATATTATATCTAGGCTCTTTATTCGTCCACCATAAAGTCGCATTATCATTATTAGAATTCTTATAATCTACTGCAACATAACCACCCATACCACTTTTAAAGAAACCAAAAGTAGTTTGTAAATCAATTTGTAAAGGTTCTTCTAACTCCTCAATAATACCCCATTCATCATCATCAAAAAAAGTTACATTTTCTAAAGGAACTAACCCCATAGATTGACTCGCATAAAAATAGAAACCATTATGAACAGTTCGATAAAAATTTCGTATTGTTGAAGGAATCTTATCCCAAGATTTTTCTAATTCTTCATTATTAAACTCATCTTTGGGATTTCCCCCCTCATAATATAGAATTTCCCCATTATCTGTTTTAATAGTGTATAAAATTGAATATCTACCATTTGTGTTCATAAGCTCTACTTCTTCAAGGTGCCTAGACAAATAAGAAATAGTGTTTCTTAATTCCACTCCTACTTGCTCTTTCCATATCGATAAAATATTCTCAACTCTCTTGTCTACGTTTTCTTCTTGAAACAATTCATACCATGAATTTGGTATTTTCTCACAATCAAGTTTATTAATCCCATGGCATGATATAAGTTGTGCATTTCTTTTATATTTTCTTAAAAAACCAAGTTTTTGTTCCATAATGCTATGTCATCTCCTTTATTTATCTATATCCTTTTTTATTTCCTTTCAACAAAATCATCAATTTGTTTTTGTAAATTCATTTCTAATTCTTTTTCCTTCTTTATCATCTCTTCTCTAAACTTAGGATTAACTTCAATTTTTTCTTTCTTATAAATTGTCCAATCAGAATAAGATTTAGCCCCCTTAGATTTATTGGCTGCTTCACTTAAACCTAAAAAATTCTCTTCATTATTTAAAACCTTAAGTTGTTGTTCTTTTGTTAGTTTGTCAAAATTCTCCATCTTTTCTATATTTTTCATTGATACGATATGATCAGCTTGAAGTCTATCTGTAATATACTTACCAGGTATAGCAGGGTCAGGCGTTCCATCTCTTAATTCATCATATAATTCCTTTGAGATTCTTCTTTCCCCGTATCGAGGCTGTGTTCCAATATCACCCGTACCCTTATTTAAAACCAAAAGCGATAATTGTGTTACCAATTATCGCTTACTAAGTCAAACCATTTTATGTACTATAAAGTAACAATTATTTTATTATCTACGATAGTTCTAAAATTGGTGTAATTTCTCATCATATTATTACCATATGCACTAACTGCTTCATTACCACACACCATACTTTCATAGTTACCTTTAAATTCTTTTTTTATTGACTCTTCCAAACTGTCATAGTATCTTTTGATAGCTTCCTCTGCCAATTCACGCGACCCGTGCGTTAATATAAAATTAATATCTACCATATAACCCTTTTGAGGATAAAAACCCCTTTCAACAACCTCTTTTACAAAGTTGTTCAAATCATTCGTACACCTTTCTACAATTGGCATAAATACACTATTTAACCAATTAGTGAATTCGTTAACTGTCCTCTCCCACTCTTCCTCATTTGCTATGTTCCAATATAACTGACCGCTTGGTACATTGCACTGACGTGTATTAATATGAAATATTTTATCTTCAGATTTTAAAGGAAGAATTGCGCATTCACCATAAAATACTACGTTTTTATCAGATATATTATTCCAACTTGTATAAAAGAGTACCTTATAAATGAAATTTTTATCTTTTTTACTCATCCAATGACCAGACTTCGAATATTTCCAGCCATTATCTAAATACTTTTCAGATATTAGATTACATACGCGCTCAAATACTTTATTTGCTTTCATATTACATCTCCAATTCAAACTACCTAAGATTCATATATTTTAAACTCAATCCTCAAATCTTGAGTATTCTTCCTAAAAACCTCCAATAATTTATTACAATTTTCAGTCGGTTTATATTTAAATCTTAAATCGAATATAAAGCCATCTACTAACTTAGCATCCGGATAAACACTATAGATTTGCCCACTTTCAATAAAAGATACATAGGCATTAATTTTATCTTGTAACAATATTAAGTGCTGAAGTTCATTTTCCCAATCTAAATGATCTGCAATCATTAATGCTAACTTATTTTCACCCATACTCTTGCCAATTCCATCTATTTTATTTTTGTCTAATATTGACACTTATCTCTCACCTCATTTATTCATCAAAATAAGTTGTCCCTTCAGGACGAACAATTTGCGGTCTTGTTTCACTAGGCACTTCGTATCCCCCTGAAAAATCTCCCTTTCCTTCACCTACGACCTTTCCACCAGAATTCTTCAATTCAGGGAATCCCTTTTCTTGATTAGTAGTATAGAGAGCAGTAGTGGAACTTTTATATTCTTGTATAATAACATTCCCATATTCATCAGATGCAATTGCGTCAACTCTTACCTTAGTCCCTTCATGTGTAACAATGGTTATTTCTCGTTCAGCGTTTTCATACTGTTGTGAAAATAGATTAAAACTTTCATCAGAAAATTCTTGCCCCTGCTCTTTAAGTGATGCCCATTTTTCACTTGCTTCTTTCCACTCCAGTGGCTCTTTAGGCGCTTCACTATTCTTATATTTCCTTTCACAATATACATCATACTTAGATTGCAACTCAGCATCTTTAAATCTACCAGTATTATCAAGTAAATCAGAATTCCCTTTTCCAACTTCACCCGTACCCTCAGTAGGTACTTAAACACAAATTAAAAAAATCCACAGTATAAAAGTTTATCACTGTGGATTCTAACATTTATTTTTCTTGGCAATGCACCATATCATAAGGGTAATATGAACTATCTTTCAAGGTTGAGTCATCTAATTTTAAAATTTTAGCGATTGCTCCACTTTCAAAACTCCAGTAACCACTATAAATGTCATGTTTATTTTCATGTGCATCGTACCATGCTTCTTCTGAATGTCCCTTATACCAATATTCCTTTATATATTCCACTAAATTTTTTATAGAATTCTCTTGTGAAATTTTATTACTCTCAACTACTTCTTTTAATTTTACATATGGATATTTTACATAAAACTCTCTCTGCTCATAAAAATCTGATGGCTCGCTATTTCTAAAAGCAATAAAATAATTAATCAAATAATCATTTAATCCTTCTTTCCTTACCATTGCTATTAGTCTATTAAATTCTTTATCTTCAACTTTTAGCATTACTGCTATAGATATCATCCATAACATACGTATATATCCACTTTCTTTATTCCACACTTTTTCCATTATATTTATTACTTCAGGTAAAAAATCACGAATAGTTTGAATAGAACAACCTGCCGAGTACATTGCCCTTAATTTATTAAAATGATACCCTTGTAATGCTATATATCCATTCTTTACACCTTTATCATCTTTGCCTCTTTCCTCAATAACCTTTTCAACCAATATTAAAAACTTTTCTATTCTCTTTTCCTCATAATCGATAAATTCGTTAAAATATATATCATTTTTGATTTTATCCCTTAGCATAATTTCTCTTCCACCTTTTATATGTGGTAACAACTACTACGTTAAAACTTACGAGTTTGTACGAGTTCGTTAGTTTTATGTCCATCTCATGTGTTTATATTCACCACCATGTAAAATGTCATATCGCCTAAGCTCGTACTTCGTTTTCTATTCTATCATTGCACACAATACTCTATGATGGTACAACCATCATGAAGTATTTACTTTTTAACAGCTTATTCTTATTCTTTTTCTTTTTCTTTCCACTTCAAAAATAAATTCTTTTTCGTTTATTTGTCTTATGTGAATTCTTTAACTTCTAACCCTAATTGTCTATACCTTTCAGTACTAATTAACCCTCAAATTATAGATTTCCTGCTAACATTAAAAGGATCTACGTTATTTCCCTCTAACAACTCTTCAAATTTTTCTGTTCCGTATTTTACAAAACATTCATATTCCGACTGGGAAATAAAAAATGCTAACAAAATTTTACCATCTTGATCTTCACTTCCAGTACGTACATCACCATATTCTTCTGGAAAAGCAAATGGTTCAGTAAAGTAAACTGCACTTTTATTATATTTTTGAACAAATGATTTATCAATACTTTCAATACCACTAATTGCTGTTCCTCGTCCTATTTCTATTCCATTACCTATACAATAAAATAAAGCACTTGCAAGGATATACCCTGTACTATTAAATGCCCCATCAACTACCATTGAAATTTCAACATTATCCCCGACTATTTCTTCATATTTACTGAATCCAATTGTATTAAAAACTAAACATTCTTCAAATACATTTTCATATTTTAAAATTTGTATACTTGGAAGCTCTTCATTATTTTTAAACACCTCTCGGTCTATTGGATCACCTAAATATTTACTATAATGGTCATAATAAAGTTCTCCGTAATTAATCATTCTTTTATCTCTCCTATATATGTTCCTTCTATTCCTTCAAATTTATGACTTATATTACATTCATGACATTGAACCCTTAGTCGAGCATTATATTCATCCAATACTTCTTTTCGTGTTGATTTTACTTCACCTGTTTTCATACTTGCAACTCTTTCTGCCCAAGTATCTGGATAATGATCTAAGTCATATCCAATTCTTTTTACTGGTCCATTTTTAGTATTAATGGTAATACTACCTGGAATGTCTTTTCCGCACGTAGGACAAATCATTTTTCCTGATGCATTTTTTGGTGCTTCACTTTCTGCTTTAACACGAGTACCTTTTCTAAAACTACTTCTCTTATACAAACTATCAGTTTTTTTAACTTTTGTACTACCTTTACCCGTACCCTTAACCCCACCACTCTCCAAATTCGAGATCCTACTCTGAATACTCGCCTTTGAGGCATCATGGGCTTCTTGAAATTTCCCGCTATAGTTCGTTCCAGTTCTAACGACACTTCCATCTGGCAGTATTTCTACACCTTTAACGAATGGGGATACGGAGTCCGCACCTTTTGCTAATGTATTTTCAATTATATAAATTATATAATAATAGTAATTTTCATTAGCCTGAATTCATAAAAAATAATTTCTAAAAATTTATAGCATGTCTATCTATTAAAAAGGCACTTGTTGCCTTTCGTAGACAATCAAGTGCTTTAAATTCATCTGTTTTTAAGCAGCATAAATTTGTAAGTTTTGTAGTAACAGCATGACACCTTTTATATGGTAACAAGTAATACATTAATACTTACGAGGTCATTATTATTATTATGTCCTTTCCATGTCTTTTCAATAAAATATCATCTCACCTAATTCTCACGCTTTTCTTTCTAATACAGTTGTAAAAATAAAAAATTCAATAGCCACTACGTTCTCCTAACGTTGCCATTGAATTCCTTTACTAAGCATGTACCTTTGTCAACGTGCAAGTAACCAACAAAATAGGCACATTTCTCAATTTATTTTCTATCTCTATTATCACCCCTCCCAAATCCAAAACATTTTTATTATTTCGAATTCAGGAGGTGAAAAGTTTAAATGTATTTGTAGTAACACATGGTGTTATTAAAATTGTACGTGGCCAAAAATAGCACATTCTAGGTGGTTATGCAATCTTGATATTAACTTATAAAAAAATCTTGATCGGATTCAAGGGTGAAGGCATACAACCTTAGGCCTATCTATAATATTTGATACACCTTTCTTGAAAAGGAATTCTATCATCAAGCAACACCTCTTCTTGCAGGATTTTTGTTATATTCTCTATTTTCCCAATGAATAATGCATAAAAGTCGCCCGAATTTGGATATAAAAACAGACCAAATCCCTTTGGTGACAGTATTTTGTTGGCCATCTTGATCTTATCGGGTAAAAATTCATAATTAAATGCTTCTAATCTCTCAAGTTCTTCTTGTGTTGCTAATTCAATTTGGTGGGCAAATTCGTAATCAAGAATAAAATTTACAATTTCTTGGTATTGCTCACCTTTATAGTCAACGTATAAAAACTGTTTCGTTGTCAATCCATATTTTAATAGGTCTTCATGTAAGTCATAACTTCCTTGTTCCTTCAAAAATGTTTCCAAATCCTTGCTATCAGGAAATATAATCTGCGCTATCCCTTGATCAGGCATCTTAGCTTCCTCCCTTTTATTGAAATAATTCTCCATGCTTGTTAGGAATATATTCCGGATAGTTTTCACGATAAAATTGATCAATCATCTGAAGTACGGGATCCCATTCAGGATATGACTCATGTTCCCCAAATACCATTCTAGCTTCTGAAGTATTCATCAGAAAATTATCGATTTGAGTAGGTACTGGCAACCCTAGTTGTTTCCTTACATGGATTAAAAATAATATTTCAAAAGGATAAAATCCGTATCTGAAATCACCAAATTCACCTAGCTGTCCGATTTCAGAAGCTAACGCAGAATGATACTGAGACATTATCGAAATTAGATATTCTATTTCTTCTAAGTCACGAGTCGACCAACGTCCTAACACTTCATCATATATATTTAGGTCTTCAGGGATTAAATCACATCGCAGTTCAGCTTCTTTAAACTTATTTTTCACGACTAGATGCAATTTTTCATTTGTCCCCATGATGGTTTTATTTCTATACTGCGAGTATAGCTCTAGCAAAAACCAAATATGTCTATTCTCTTCATTAGCATCTATTAAATGTCCACCGAAGTGATGAACCATAAAATCATATAATATATTTTCTTCTTTCTCCCATCCATACATTGCAAAATGAACTAATGTGAGGACGACTTCTCTAAACGTATACCCCAAAATCATCTTTGGATATCTGATTTTATAAAGATCTTGTCCCATGCACTGGTAAAATAAGACTTTCTGCATGTTCTTTAATCCTTCTACATTGTTTCCACCGCTTATCAATACATCGTTTTTCCATAGTGACAAGTGATATGAGAAAATTTTGCTTAAATTTATTAGTAGGATGTGATCTTTCTCTGTTTCATTTTGCTCAACGATTTTCTCAATCTTTCTTCTACTGACATTATATTTATCTTTCACATCTTCAAATTTGATTCCATCCACAAAATTTTTGCTATATTTTTTAAAAGCCATTTCTAACTTTTTTTGGTTTATCATTGTATCCTCCCTATGAATTAATCTATTTTCTTATTCCAGTCCTTTACCTTTAACTCATCAACACCGAATCCAGTATCAGTATTCTTTATATCTGTTTCAACTCTAATAAAATCGAATTGTAGATCCGGACTCTCCAAATTCGAAATCCTACTCTGAATACTCGCCTTTGAGGCATCATGGGCTTCTTGGAATTTCCCGCTATAATTCGTTCCAGATCTAACGACACTTCCATCTGGCAGTATTTCTACACCTTTAAAGATTGGGGATACGGAGTCCGCAACTTTTGCTAATGTATTTTCAATTATATAATTTTCACGACTTAATCTATCTAACAATCCTTAAAAATAATCTATATTGATTTTCACTTATTTATCAATCTCTAATATCTCTAAGAAAAAAGCACTCGCTACCAATAATAGGTTTTCGAGTGCTCAAATGTATATAATCCCCATCATATTTAAATCATTTTTAAGATTTGTTCCTTCACATTTTCATCAAATTTGGCTCCTTCTACCTTTGCTCCTGTCCAAACTACATTGTCAAGTTTAGCACCGGTAAAATTCGCGCCCGTAAAATCACCATTTAAAAGGGTCGCTCCCGTTAAATCTGCGTCAGTAAAATCTGCATTTCTAGCGTTTACTTCTGATAAATTAGCATCTTCTAAATATGCTTTTTCAAAGTTACCTTCTGTAAGATTCGCGTTGCTGAAATTTGTTCCCGTACAGTCGGCCTGTTTTGCATCTATTTTATATAAATTTGCTCGTCGAAAAGTAGCATGATTTAATATCGTTCCAACTAATTCTCCATATGAAAAATCAACTTCATCAAAACATGTTTCAAAACAACTACTTATATTTATCTTTGCATATTTCATATTCGCTTTAGAAAAATCCGCTTCGCCAAACCTACAATCTGCAATATGTATTTCCTCTAAATTACAGCTCCTGAAATCAGCAAACTCAAAATCACAATCAAAAAAAGATGCTCTCATTAGTGAAGAAGCTCTTAAATGGACTTGTTTTGCCATGATACCCTCTGCCATCACCTCTGACAAATCTGAAAAAGTAAGATCTAAATTGCTCATATCTAGCCCATCTATAGTTTCATCATTGTATTGAGATCTATTTAATATTTCCATGACTCTTATTCTATCATTATTTTTCTCATCCATGATTACAAATTCCTTTCATTTAACTTTCCAGATACTCCTTCCAAGCAACATTTGGAGAATAAGTTACAACCATTCGACTTTCATGAAAACTTGGCATGGCCATTACTTGAGCTGGTTCTAAGTATTTCATTACATGTAACCAACTATCAAGTAACATATCTATATCGGCTTCTAATGGATTTTGTAAAAGGTCTATACAAATCCCACCCCAATCCAGCTCTGATACGACAGCTGGGCTATTTAGTAATAATTCCTTATCAAACATGTCTAAAATATGACCACTCAAATATGTTTTAGCGCCTACCCCCAAAGGACCGTTAGGAAGAAACCTTACCGGTATAGGTAAGGCAGACATATTCATCCACATATGTAACCGTTCACGTTCTGTATTCCATGGATAAGACGCTTTCCAAAAGATTTGCGACACCCCAAAACGTGGTTTTACAATTTCTGCGATTTGATCGGATAACTCAAAAAAAGCAGACCATAAACTTTTAGGTATTGATTTATGAAACTCAAACTCAAGATATGACCTATGACTCCAGTTAACTTTAAAGCTTCCTCTATAGTGCACTGCTTTATCACGATACAAATGTACTTCTGATACTTTACGTCCCAAAATCACCTTTTCAAGAATTTCCTCACGATTATATTCTACCCGTACGGTTTCACTGTTACCCCAATGAGTAGGAGCAAATTTTTCATTCGAATCAAACACGTCCAAAAGACGACCTAGTATCTCTTCCTGATTAATCGATACTGTAGGATACATTGCAATTGTAAAATAATTAGGTTTCATTTAAATCCCCCTTAATACTAAAAAGTAAAGTTACATACTTATCTATATTTTTATCCATATACCTCCACCTGGGATATCTGGGTGTGCTTCCCACTTATGTGTCACTTTACCACTATTCGGATCATTATAGAAAATGGCACTCTCCTTCGCTAAAGGTCCACTTGGTCTTGGATGAGGAGGAATTCCATTCAAATCGGGTTTATCACTTGATATTGTCACAATATGACTTCCACTTTTATCTTCGAGCATCTCTCTTTCAGCTCGCATTTGACTGTCATTATGAATAACGTGTTCTTTGTCACTTATTTTGTGTTTGTGGTCATGAACTAAATCGATTTCATCCTTAGCATTACGACCTATACTATCTGGACGCGTAAGATGCCCTTCACTGGATGTATACGTAACAACCTTGCCAGAGTTATTGACCTCTAATGTACGATTTAGGTGTTCTCCCAAGGCTTTTCTCCCTTTTATTTCTTCTTCTCTTCCACGCTCTTGACTTTTCTTTAAATTTTCACGCTTAACATCCCACTCTTTACGTTCTAAAGGCTCTTTTGTTTCTTCACAATGACGATTATACCTAATGTTATCTGCTTCCTTATAATCCCCCCGTGCTTTGGCTTCATCTATTTTTATTCGATAGTATTTTTCTCTTTCCGGGGTTAGTTTAATTTTGTTTGGGTTTGCGTTACTACCACCACTACCCTTAGCAAGT
Organism: Bacillus sp. cl96; assembly: GCF_900100505.1. Lineage (NCBI taxonomy): Bacteria > Bacillati > Bacillota > Bacilli > Caryophanales > Bacillaceae > Bacillus > Bacillus sp. cl96. The sequence continues at coordinate 140,040 of NZ_FNDM01000010.1, read as the reverse complement.
TGATAAGCGTCATCCTTAGCTGCCGTACTTGCCTTTGAAAACTTTCCAGCTACTTCTCCAACAGTTGAAGATTCTATATAAGGAATCCTCACTCCTATTCCAGTATCCACCATCCTAACTGCTACTGGAATAGGAGTATTTTTCATAGCATCTAGTGCATTCTTTAAAGTCTTATTTTCCTTAAGCGATTGTACCACATTATTTCTACGCTAAAACACAAAAAAGCACTTGCTGCCTCAAATAGACAATCAAGTGCTCTAAATTCAAATAATATTTTCTAAGAGTTTAATTTATTGATTATATAAGACACACACGGAACCAATAGCAATTTTTCAACAATATTATTTTGAATTAATAATTGTATTAAACGGTTCTTAATTCAAATACCCTCTATTTTAAGCCCTAAAATCAGTTAATCAGTACTAGATATTTTCAATATATCCCCTAATTCGCCTAACAGTTCTATGTTTTTTAAAGCCAACTCAACAGGTATGTCTTTCATTAGCACGAATGGTAATTGTTTTGATCCTTTTAATAAGTCAAACAATCCCTTTTTGATGATAAATACCTCTTGTATTTTCTTTAAATCCATAGCCCCTCCTACTGGTGGACTTACCAATATAAGATTACACAGTTTTTCCTTAAACACTTCCTGTTCTTCGTCCACACAGTCAATATCTATCGCTCCGTCATTTATCCACTGTATTAAATTCTCACTTACTGTGGTTGCATAATTCGGATCCATAATCCCCGAATCAACTTGTACTAACTCTGTTGCGTTTTCATTTGCATTCATTAACAGTATTTTGCCTCCACCATTACTTCCTACAGCAACATAACCCTTTGCATATTCATGGACTTCATATGTTTTATTCATTTCATCTATTATATCCACTCCAAATATAACGACTCCATTATCGGACACAAAACCATTTGTATGCTTTAGTAATTGTTTATAAGCATTAGGGAGTATTAATCCCATTTCCTCTTCAATTTTTTTAATTTCATTTTCATCAACTGGAGAATATAATTCATAAGTTGACAATTTTTGAACATTTATCATTTAAATCCTCCTAATCCATCAAAATATCTATATGCTTCTCGCATTACTTTTTTTGCTACTTTTAAATCTACACCCGCTTCAATCATTTCTTTATAGCTAATATTAAATTCGTATATTATATTCGTACTAAAACCTTCATTCCTTCTTCTAGCTCTTTGAAGAGCGGATATTATAGCATGTGGTTCACCAGAGGTAGATTTGAGTAATATTGATGGTGCTTGTCGACTGCTATAATTATTACCGCTTGTTTTAGCCCATTCATCTTGTATTGCGTGATGCGCTTGTACCAATCCATCATTTTTTGTATTCCGAAAACCTAGAGCACGATTCTTATTTGGACTCATTTTTTTATACAAGTCAACATCTTCAACAATATAACCTCCATTTTTAAGTTGACTCCTAGTGGACCTTTGCGGAAATGCAATACCGGCCCTTTCATTAATATTAGCATGGAGCTGTTCAGAAGTTAATTCGCCATATTTCCCTCTCAAATATTCTAATCTGGATTCTCCCGTACCCTTAGTTAAAACAAAAAGCGATAACTGGATTTCCAATTATCGCTTACTAAATCAAACCATTTAGTTCACTATAAAGTAACAATTATTTTATTAGCTATAATAGTTTTAAGGTTGGTGTAATTTCTGATCATATTATTACCTTATGCACTAACGGCTTCATTATTATACTTTCATAGTATCTTTTAATATCTTACTATTCCTTACTTACAAGTATTCTCTCGATTAAAGTCAAATGCTGCTTCAACGCCATTTTTCATTAATTTTTGTAATAATACATCAAGTCCATCTGTGTAATAACAATGGATTTCTTCTTTATATAATGGTAATAATGTATGGAAGTATATTGGCCAGTCACCCTCTATTCTTTTACCATCTTCACGAAATTCCATTTTGAATGCACCTGAACATTGTGGAAGCGGTGGTACCACCATAACACCGGAAAATTTTGTTTCTTCACTATATGGATGAATTGGCGCATTTAGATCTTGTTCTGCTCCACCTAACTGGGCTACATATGAATTTTTTAAATATTCCTTTGATTGATTTGGAAATACAAGCCACTGCCCCAACCAATATCCATTTCGCATTACATCTTGTCCAAAGTCCTGTAAAAGGCGTAAAGGCCAAGCATATTTCGAACTCGCCAAAGCGGCTACTGATACATCCCAATCCTTAGGTAGATGCATGACAAGCTCTGCATAACCACTATCTACACTCGATGGAGCTGGCATACGGAAATAGCTATTTCGATACGTTACTACTGTATGAAAATCAACCATTTTATTTGGTCCAACATCATATAATTCTACATCGGTGATTATTTTTGTATTGGCTTCTATATGATTCGTAATCATTCCATAATGTAGCTGAATATGTGACTTAAAATCTTCTATTGACGTTGGGCGTATCATTGGATTATTTTCTATTTTTTGTTCATCATTTTTCTCATCAGATTTCCATACTAATTCAAACTCAAATCCTTTTAGTTCACTTTTTGCAACTCTCTCTTTAAATTCGTTTGATACGAAAGTTTGTACAGATACAATCGGAAAATCTCCATATTTATGCTTTGTATTCAATGTACAAAAAATATGCTCCCCCCTAATTTTCTCTGTAATAAATGCAAATTTATCAAATCCACCAAAATCATCAGGGTCCGCATTCTCATAATCAATACAATCTAATACATTTAATACATTTACTGCATAACATTCGTATCGTTCATGAACAAGTGGAAGAATTTCAACTTTCCTTTTAATTAAATCAAATACTACTTCTATCGCTTTTTTTGTAAAAATAAGTGGTATTTCACTTAATAAATCTGATGGTTCCCCCTCATTTAAAAGTTTCATTTGCAGTGGATCCCATTTATCAATTACTGATTGACCTTGAAAAGCATTATCAAAGATTTCTTGTCCTTCCTCATTCTCACACTCTAATTGATCAAAATTAGAATTGCTAATAATTTTCCATATTTTCATTAAACTACTCCTCTTAATCTTTATATAGGAATTCTATTTTCCCCGTTAATAAATTATTTCTAGTATTCTCTATAAACTTCAATATCTCTTCACGCTTAAGCTGTTTTGTATATCTGTTAAAAAACCAGTACAACGTAATATTATTGTATGAAATAGTTTCTGCAACTCTATTAAAAAACCAACGTTTATCCTATTCATATCTAAAACATCGAAAATACCTTTCCAAAGCATTCATTTCATCTAAGGAATTTTCAACAAAATATATTTTACCATTACTAGCTCTCTCTCTATGAAAAGGCAACAACCTGCTTTTTCAACAATTCATAAAATATATATTTGTATTTTTTAACCCAAAAGATATAATTCTTTTAGAGTTTCCATAAAATCAGAATCCTTCTTTACTCCAATCATATTAATCAGATCATAAAGTTGGCTTAGTTTAAAAGAAAAATTATATAGAACAACTACGGCTCTATTTAACTTTCTAGATTTATTTATATAAATCTTAGAGTCACCTTTTCCTAAAAATAATACATTATATCTATCATTTGTGCTTTTTTCTAAAATTATTCTGTCTGGCTTAAGTGCATAAAAAGAATAATACTGTTCATCTAAAAAAGTTTTGAATATTACTTAATGGTGTTGTATTTTCAATCTCATTTTGAACATTTTCATCATATTTTCTTACTTCTAACTTACTTTTCGAAAAAATATATAAAGCCACTGCTGATTTATATTTACCTGAAAATACATCTACTTTGTATTCTTTTCCTCTAACAACTTCAAAAAGCTCATACTGATTATTTACTTCATTGAAAGTTAACTTAACAATAGCTTCAGGATAATCATCTCCACTTACTGGTGCAACATAAATAATATCTTTTTCCCCTTTAATCATTTTAAATTCGGTTTCAATTAAATTGTATATACCAATTAAGTCCATATTTTACACTCCATTATGGGTTTATTAATTTTAATCTCTGCCCATTCTTCTACGATGTTATCCATCGTTTCTATTAATTGAATTCAAATTGTTTATATAGCCTGAAAAATCACTCAATAAAATCATAACATGCCTATCCATTAAAAAAGCATTCGTTGCCTTTAGTCGACAATCAAGTGCTTTAAGTTCATATGTTTTTAAGTAGCATAAATTTGTAAGTTTTGTAGTAACGGTATGACACCTTTTATATGTCGCGACAATTACTACGTTAAACTTACGAGTTTGTACAAGTTCGTTAGTTTAGTATACATTCCGTGTGTTTATATTCATCACTCAGTAAAATATCATCTCGCCAAAGCTCGTACTTCTTTTTCTTTTCTATCATTGTACATAGTACTCCATGATGGTACAACCATCATGGAGTTTATTCTTCAAAATAGCCATTTCTTTTTCTACCCACTTCTCATATATGCTTATGCATGTTTACGTTAAACCACTATAAACTTTTATCATATATGGTATTGCACTCAATTTTTTGTATCTTCAAGATTTTTAAGATGCTTTTCTAAGTATTTTTTCCCTGAATTACTTTTAGGCATAAGACCAAGATGTTCATATTCCCAAATAATCATTCTCTCGTGGGAATTTTCATCTGAAAGGTCATCATAATTAAAGTCAATATTAAACTTTCCTGTATTATCAAAAATCATAGTGAAATTTGTCCAAGCTTCTTGATCATTATCAATAAACTCTTTCTTCATTCTCTTAATACAATCTAACAAACGATGCCACTTCTTAAAATATTCTTCTTCTGGGACATTAAAGAGTTCAACAATACTATGACTGTAAATAGGAGTACTATTCTCTTCAGGATAGTAATAAAAATATGACTCTTGAGCACCTTCCCCAACCTCACCATACAGGTAAACCTTAAACCACTTCTCTGGAATTGTATTAATTACAACCTCTGCTATTTCATTGTATAACTTGCTTAATTTTTCATCATTCATCTAGTTTTCCTCCTGGTACATTATCAAAATTCTTCAATCTCCATCTATCTTCATCACCAATTTTATATCTAATAACAAAACTGTCTGGACGTTTTGAATTCCCGCTATAATTCGGCGTTATTTTCACCCTAACTTTATCACCATCATTAAGAGCATTAGCCCATTCATTCTCTAGTTTTTTCCATTCTCCTCTGTTTAAGTTACTATTCATTGGAACTAAATTATCCATATTACCAGAGCCTTTAAATATAGTTGCAATTAAATGTCCGCCGTCATCATCATCCAAACGATCATTCCCACCTACCACTCTCTGAGCGTAGTTATTCCGCTTACCATCACCTAATTGAAGGCTACCCTCGCAACTTGCAACACACCCTTGACTATCTGTTGTATATGTATATCCTTCTTTACTTGTTCAACATTTGGCTTTAATATCTTTTTACGTTTTTCCCTAGCATATTGTTCTCCATAGTTTACTTTTACAGGCCCTTCACCCGTACCCTTAACCCCACCACTCTCCAAATTCGAGACCCTACTCTGAATACTCGCCTTTGAGGCATCATGGGCTTCTTGGAATTTTCCGCTATAGTTCGTTCCAGTTCTAACGACACTTCCATCTGGCAGTATTTCTACACTTTTAACGAATGGGGATACGGAGTCCGCACCTTTCGCTAATGTATTTTCAATTATATAATACCAGTAATTTGGGTTAGCCTTAATTCACAAAAATAATTTTTATAGATTTATAGCATGCCTACCTATTAAAAAAGCACTTATTGCCTTTCGTAGACAATCAAGTGCTTTAAATTCATCTGTTTTTAAGCAGCATAAATTTATAAGTATTTTAGTAAAAGTATGACACCTTATATGCATCGTGACAAGTACATTAAAACTTACGAGCTTGTACGAGTTCATTAGTTTCAGGTTCATTTTAAGTGGTATATATTCGTAGCCAAATAAAACCTCATCTCACCTAAGCTCGTACTTTGTTTTCTGTTCTTTCATTGCACTCCATGATGATACAACCATCATTAATCTGTACTTTTTAACAGCCCATTTTAAATAGCGACATCTTGATAACCTACTTCATCTACCCTTTCATTTATAAGACGAATTCCTAAACCATTTTCCTCATCCCATGAACAATCAAACGAGATCCCTACATCACGTCCATCACGAAGGAAATCATACGGAACAGAAATACCTACTAATGTTATATGTTCTATTAATTGATCAACTGTTTCAATTAATGGATAATCTTCATTAAATGCAACATCATAACCAAGCTCATGCCTTTTTTGTTTATAATAATTTAAAAGTGGTTGTAATATGTTATGTTGGATTTTCTCCCAATTATCCATTAATGAATTGTATGCCACATATTGACCTTCATCAAATTTACCATCATCTTCTCCTCCAATTAATAATGCTATCTCCGTGTCCTTTCCTAAAAACTTTATGGTTCTGTATCCTACCCATGTATACTGATAATAAAGTTCTCCAAAAACTTTATCATTTATTGTCATTTTATAATCTCCTTATTATTTATTTGCAAATCCTCCAGGTTCAAAAGCTCCTGCGTTTATTTCACCAACTCCACCAAGGTGTCCAAATTTGGCGTTTATTTCTGTTGGCACAAGTTGTATAGTAACTCCATCATTTAACTCATGCCATGTTAATTTATTTTTCACTCGGTATTTTTCTATATCTTTTGCCGTAATTCCACCAGCTTCCATTCCAAATTGGTTTGCCAATTCTGGTGAATTATTAAGCTGATCTGCTAACCTTTCATTTGCTTGCTTAAAATTATAATCTCTAGCAGTATTTCCTTTAGCCCCTTTTCCACCCAGCATATAATCGATTTCCAACTGTGCCTTTGCTACTGGTGAAAAATCAGGAACTCCATTTTTATACTCAATTCCATTAATACCAGCTTCATTTAAGATTTTCTGTAACGTAGGATCTGGTGGTGGTTTTAGGGTACATAAAGACTCACCTCTAACCCCTTCAAAAACGACATTTGAATTCGTTTCTGCGGGTGTTTGCTTGAATCTTGATTCATATGTACTGGCAAATTCCTCTTGCTTGTCTAGCATACTCTCTCAAATTTGGGAGCATCTCTTTATATACATTATCTTCCATGTGTATTTTTCTCAAATTCAACAAATCAAAAACAAGAGCATCACGCGACTCTAAAGAATAGTAGTATGCTTTAGAGTCATTAGTCATCTTTCGACCGTATGTCTCAGTCCTTCTATGTCTTCCACCTGTTTTCGGTTGTTCTACATTCATTGCCATACCGTCATTTTTAGCTTTTTTAGAATCCCATTCCAGTTTTCTTACTAAGAATTCTTTTGAAAGCACGTGATGGGGTATAATGTCATCACTAGGTGATCCTGCTTTAATTAGATCTTTATACGTTCCTATGTCCCCTTCATTTGGTAAAAGTTTTTTTGAATCTACATTTTTTACAGTATTACCCGTACCGTTAGAAACTTCATCGACTTTCCTTTCGAACTTGCTAATTAGATTTCCAAGCTTTTCCGTATCAACTTGGAGGGACCTCAATCCGAATAAATCAACCGTTTGACTAATCCTAACCTTAACAGGAATTGGAACATTCTGATATTCCTTTTTCCACCGTTAAGCCGTGCTCATTCCGTCATAAACAGGGAGCTTGTATTTAACTTCATAAATACCTAGAATATCCGAATGTGGCGTTTTTGTTACACCTTGATTAATATTCTTTATCGGATCACCGAAGTTGTCTAAAATGTACTATTCAAAGTTTTCAAGGTTGTGTCCACCTTTTATACCTATAGTCGGTTTTGCTTTAAAACCTTTTACTTCAATTAAATGCTTATCATAACCAGTCTTAAAATTCACTTTAATTTTCGGATTAACTTTAGGAACTTCACCCGTACCCTATGTTGTACTTTTAAATAATTCGGGGAAAAAGAAGAGGCTTTCTCTAGGTCGTTAGACCATAAAGAAAGCCCCGTTTAAATTAAAGAGATTAACCAACTATTAACTAATTCCAATCAATAAAATCCTATCATTAGTTTTCAGGAATATATAAATTATCCACAAATCCAGAGAAACTTTTAGAAATTAGTCGGATGTATTCCTCTCTTAACTCGTTATCTTCTTCAAAGTAATCCATATCACAATGATATACACTACCTCTATCTTTCCCATCAATTGATAAACAAATCAAACTCCCCGCGGGGTCAATTCCAATTGGAAGAAAATTACTTGGTACCACTTGCATCAAATTATAACTTCTTAATTTCTCTTCTAGATTTATTTCATTTTCTATTGATAGAGGAAAAAACATTGAAACAGACGATGTTATTACGCCTTTCTTAGTTGTATCATTAGTTTTAAATCTTCGTTGCTCAGTTTTCCCTCCATTTTTAGACAGCAAAAATTGTTTATAATCATCAGGTAACAATATACCATACTTATTTTCGAAATCTTCGATATCTTCAATGCCAATAGGGGTAAAAGTATATTCAAAATCTAAATTCCTCATACAATTAACCTTCTTTCCTGTTCATTTTTTTCTCAATCAGAGTATAATCTCTCAATCAATTCAGAAAAAGAGTCGCATATTAATTTAATTTTATCCTCATTCACTGATTCCTGATCATAGAAAACTACTGACGGAGAATCTTTAGTATCACAGTAATTAAAACAAATAAGTCCCCCAAATGGGTCTCTTGCAAATGGAATAATACCTTCCGGAAGTGAAGTTAATTCATAAACAACTTCTATATTTGCATCTTTGTTTGTAAAACTTAATAGACAATCAAAGACTGCTCCACCCTCATCATCATTAATATCATAAATATTAGGCTCAGGATAACCACCGTTATTTTTTTTTATGCATTCACGGTAGTCATCTGGAAATCTGACACCAAATGAATTCTCCACAGCAATAATTACTTGCTCATCTATCGCTCCATCCGTAAATAGCCAAGTTACTCGGCTCATTTTATCATCTCCAAAATAATTTTCTTCAATTTACCTGTTCTACCGTCATCTCCACCACCCCAAATTGCTCTACCACCTGTATGACCCGCAACCTGATGTTCATAGTAATCAACAAGTTGCATTTTACCAGTCTCTTGATGATGATGCCATGTGACTGATTTTGGCTTCTTACCTAATTTGAATAACTCAATATCTGTTTGGCTGAATTGTTTTGCTAAGTTTGGATCTTTCATTATATCGTCATATAATTTTTGTGAGAGATATTTAAACTGCACTGAGTCAGGCTCTAAATGATATGACTCTGATAAAGATGTTTCATATTTTGAATTAAAAATTGGGTAACCATCTTTATCATATTTAACTTTATAAGTTTCCCCATTTTTCTTAGATGTAAATGTATAAGTAGTAATTCCTGTAGAATCATCTACTACTTTTTCTTCAAAATCTCTTGGTTTATTAGGTTTTCTACTATAAGGAGGTAAATCTCTAGCTGCTTTTGTCATAGCTTCTTCATATTCTGCAGTTCTTTCATTAGTCGGTTTAATTTTTTTAGTTTGAGTACCTTCACCCGTCCCCTTAACCCCACCAATCTCCAAATTCGAGATCCTACTCTGAATACTCGCCTTTGAGGCATCATGGGCTTCTTGGAATTTCCCGCTATAGTTCGTTCCAGATCTAGCGACACTTCCATCTGGCAGTATTTCTACCCCTTTAACGAATGGGGTTACGGAGTCCACACCTTTTGCTACTAGACCTTTAATGAAATAGTCCGCATCATTAATCTTATCTACGGTTTTCCAGCCTTGTATTTTTAAATTTTTTAATAGATTATTTTCCTTAAGCGATTGTACCACATTTTTACCCAAATTTGGATTAAAACCAGGCATTCCTTCTTTGAATTTTAATAATTTGGCTAAATCAGCTAATTCACTCGTCCCTTTGAATGCTTTTACTCCTTTTCCTACCGCTCCAACAACTGGGATTGCATCTAATCCGCCAAAAATGATGTTTCCTACCCGCTCTTCTTGGCTCAATTTCCGGTGTGTTCCCCAGTCTTCTCCGTCGATACCACTTTTTATTTGTACAGCGCCGTATACTACTGCGGCAGCGGCCCCGAGTGGTGGACAAAGGATTGTTGTGATGATGATTCCTACGCCTATTCCTATGTCTCGCACCATTTCTAGTTTTTTCTTTTCATCTTCTATCGATTTGTATTCAAATCCTCGTGTGGATGGGACCACTTTCTTGTATTCTTCATAATTTAATTTTGCATCTGGATTTTGTTTTTTTAGTTCTTCGTACTCCGCTCTCAGTACGTTATCAAATGCAGGTGAATCTTTAAAAATATCTTCTACTGTTATTTTATCTTTCTTCTTCTGTATTGTTTGTGGTACACTTCCGTAGCCCGCATGCGCACCTGGTAATACTGTCGTTGTTGTAGAGCCAATTCGGTTATTTGTTTCAAAACTGAGAATAGATGTATCTCTCATTTTTTGAGCGAATTTATCCATTTCTACTAAAAAAGGTTTATCTATATGTTCAGACACCAATCGCCCTGCTTCTCCGCAATATTTTTGTAATGTCGTATAACTATCAAGTAATTCCCCGATTTTTTGCGATTGATCTTTAGGATTAAAATGTATACTACCATCCGAGTCTAAATCTCGTATTCTTCCATCAATTCTTTTTAATGATTCATTTGCTTCCCGTAATTTCATGAGTGCATCTTTTGTAATTCGATTCATACCATCCCCCATGTTTTGCCATGGTTCAGGTCTATATTTCACATCCATCTCGTTTTCATCCCCCCAGCCGTATGGTGATTTCTACAACTTACTTAATATTTCACGTAATTGTTCGTCCTTTTCAAGCATTTCTACACATACATTCCCTACAACTGTCGCTGACCTAGAATAGTGTTCAGCCAATTCTAGTGTTTTGTGTAATATATCAGGATATTTTTCAATTACTCTCATCGCTTCACCTTTTTGATAAAAATCACAGCTTAATAAACTCTCAATATTCGTTCCAATGACGTCTACATGGATTTTATATATATTTTCTAACTTCATTACTATATCTAGTAGTTCTTGAAAATTAACTAATACTTCTTCTCCACCACCAGAACCACTATCTCCCATTGATACTTGCATTATTGAATACCTCCTAACGAGAATTGTCTCGGGTCAATTAACTTTTTATATGGCATTTTTAACACGTCATACAATTTCTTATTAACCGCATAGAGGCTCACCCAGTCATATCGATTACGATCTACATCTATTTGAACGAAATCTTCTCCTTCAGTAAAATATAAGAAACATTCCCATTTTCCTCCTCTATTACTTCGAGGCCTCGTATACGTTTCTATCGCTATAACGTCTTTATTTGATAAATCTTTTTCCTCAAATGTTTGTTGTTCTGCCTCTGTCATTCTCTTTGAGAAAAATGTATCTTCTATTTCCCTCGGTTCTCTCAATAAGAAAGGGATGCGTGTTAATAAGGAAAAATATACGTCTGGCTTTGGTATGTAGTCGATCTCGTATTTTTTATTTGGCTCTATTTCCGTTAATACAGCCACTCGGTCTTTATCCTCTTTCAAAAAGCCAATTAATACATTATTCATTCTCGTGTATTCATGACAATTTTCATATTCCTTTAATAGTTCAATTATTTGAAAAGCTGCAGGGGTAATTCCATTTTCACTTGTAAGTAGGCCTTTTTCTTTTAAACTCGTAGTTGCTTTCGTGACACATTCTGCATCAAGTAAAATAATTGCGTCACGGTTTGGCAATCCAAATATATCGGTAACCCCAGCTGCACCTGCGAGAACATATAATTCAGCAGGTGCAAAACTCATTTCTTTCCCCATTCTTTTATCCCTCGTTTCTCCATCACAGTTGTTTTATCGCCCTTACTTCCGATTTATCTCCGTACGTTTGAATGCTTTTATCTAACTCTTTCAAAGCTTTCGTATGCCCTTCAAATGCCTCTACCATTTCTGAATTATATTGAATGATCAAATCAAGATAACTTAAAAAAGCATCTCGCGTTTTTCCATTCCATTTCGCACCTGTGACATATGCTTTTAAGTCTTTCGCTTGGTTTAAAGAATCCTTCATACCATTTTCAATGTTTTGTGCGTAAGAAATGGCACTTGCAGTGTTACTTCCTATAATTTCAACCTCTTTACCACTCATGTTGGTTCCCTCCATTCTTTGTATGCTTAATGGATAAAGTTTTCAAATTCCTTTTTCTTTTCTTCAAAAGCCTTGGTCGCTGCGGCGTATGCTGACGCTTTCTCTGATTCTGCTTTCGCTTTATATTCCAAATACTTTGCATAAGCTGTACTTTTTGCAGATCCAACATCGCTTAATGCACTTTTAAAATAGGATAATACTGTATTTAAGTCTTCATCCTTTTCATGACGTTTTTGTTCAAATTCAACTGCCGGAATTTTATTAGCTTCTAAGCCATTACTTTTACTCTCATACTCTCTCTTCGCTGATTCAGCCTCTTGAATGAATTGCTTTAACTCTCTTTCTTTATCTTTTAAATAATCATGTAAATCATCATACCGATCTCGTTTCCTCGCACTTTCTGTAAAACCAGACGCATTTAAAAAAGCATTGTATAATTCATCTAACATCTTTCTCCCCCTTTAGCGCAATAACTATGTAGTTAAATTCGTATATTTAAACATGAATATTCATTACATTAAGAATTAACAAATAATTATTTTTACATATTGCTATTTTATCAAAGGGATTTTAACATTTCCATATTTTATGAATGGCTTTCGCATTTTTCTTCAATAAAGTGAAACTTTAATCAATATGACTATGTATTTATGTGCAGAAATAATAAAAAACACTGCCAGGCGCAGTGTTTTTTATTACTACCTTCTATCCAATTCATTCATATTAAATTCTTGCTTGAGAGTAAGACCCATTCTTTCTTATTTCATCAACAACTATTTCTGGATAATCCCAATGAAGCGTACGAGTAGGCTCCCGGACTCGTTTTACTATTCCTTGGGCTGTTTTGTTTCTATATTCATTCCAATATTTTGGCTCAGTCGCGCTTAAAAGAACGATAGAAAAAGGATCTGATATGAATATCAGATCCTTAACTTTAATTTCTTAATACATACATCTTTTTACACGATAACTGATTCGTACGTGCTCAAATTATCATACTCAGTTTTTACAATACTAGGCGGAAGGTTAACACATCCTCAGATTCACCTTTTCCTGTAGCAGTGCATAATGTTTAATAAAATTAAAGCATATTTTTACTTACCAGACTTAATTTTTTCGTTATATTCTTCTAAAGTTAACCCTTTTTCTTTTAGATAAACAGCAACTTCTTTTCCTACATAACGATAGTGCCATGGCTCATACTTAATGCCAGTAATATTCTCTTTATCTTTTGGATAGCGGAGAGTAAATCCATATTCTGCAGCATTCTTATCTAACCATTTGAATGCATCGGTAGTTTCAAATTTTGCATTTAAATCTTCTACAGTATTCTGCCATTCAACTGAAATAATGTCTAACGCTAATCCAGTATGATGTTCACTTGCACCAGGATACTGAAGATATTCCAATGCCTTAGCACTAGCCTCTTTATCCGACAAGCCTTGAGATTTATAACTTTTAACTGAAGCATCATAATAAGTTTGTTGTAATTTTATAGCTCGATAACCTGATCTTAAATAAAGATTGATTCCCTCTTTTTTTGCAGCTGCTACCATATCCTGATAGGAAGTTGCAATTCTACTATCTATTTTCATATTTGGCTTCGCATTTTGGGTGATACTTGTTAATTCAATTCCTAGTTCCTTTGATAACATATGCTCTCTATTTACAAGGATAATTCTCCAATCATTAACATCAGAGATAGGTAAAACATCTTTTTTCTTCGCATGTATTTCATTTTTATTTTTATCGTTATTATTAGTAGTTGCCTGAGATGTTTGCTTTCCACTACAAGCAGCCAGACTCCATCCCATTGCTAATACCAATGCTAAAATTATAAATTTTTTAATTGTATCTCATTCCCTTTTTGTTTATTAATCTTTATACCAATTTCCCAACACGTCTCTAGGAATCTCCTTGAAATCCTTCAAAGAAACCGGGCCGACAAATTTTTTAATTCCATGTTTTTTAGAATTTTCATCCGAATAATCTTTTAAAAATTGAATTTTAAATTGTTTCTTACCATCAGCATAGTCGGTTACTGTCGGTACGATTGCCGCTTGTCGTATACCAAAAGTTTTATCTTCATACTTAACAAATTGTACATAAGATAATCCTCCAACCAATGTTTCTAGTTTTTCTTGCGCAGAAATAAGATTTCCAAGAGAATAATAGATTAGCGTTTCATGTCCATCTTTATTTTGTTTCCACTCAATTGGTTGAATTACATGTGGATGATTTCCAATTACTACATCTACACCTAAATCTGTTAAATATTGAGCAACTTCTTTTTGTTGCTTTGAAGGTGTTGAGGTATATTCTACTCCCCAATGCACCATAACAATCACCATATCAGAGCTACTCTTCGCCTTTTCCACATCATTTTGTATCGCTTTTTTATCAATTAAATTTAAAGCCCAAGACTTATCAGCTGGAATTTTAATTCCATTCGTACCATATGTATAATTGAGTAACGCAAAACGAATACCATTTTTTGTAATCGTTTTTATTTCATTACGCTCGTTTTGACTCTCATTAATACCTACCGGGATAACATCCGGATATTTCTTCCAGTATTCTCTTGTATTCGCAACACCTTTAATACCCATATCCATAGCGTGATTTGTCGCTTGCGTCACTATATTGAATCCAGTGTCCACTAAAGATTGGCCTACTTCTTCAGGTGTATTGAAAGTCGGATATCCTTGTACTTTTAAATTATTTCCGGCAATCGGAGTCTCCTGGTTCACGATAGCAAGATCACTTGATTTAACAGCTTTTTTGATATTTTCATAAATATAATTATAATCATATGAACCGTCTTTTTGTTTGCCATCTTTAATTACTGCGTCATGATATAAATTATCACCCGTTGCTATTAAATTCACAACCGATTGTACTTTTTTATCTTCAGTAAAATTAGGAGACTGTTGGATAGGACTTTTATCTACCCAATTTGGTGCTTTTAATGATGTATCTATATTGGATTCAGCCGGTGGTAATGAAGCTTTAGATGTCTTAACATCAGTATTACCACAAGCGGTTAAAAGCACTAAAAAAATAAGACATACTAAAAAAAACTTTTTACTTCTCTGTAAAGTATCTAACATGTGATCCTCTTTTCTGTTTTATTCCTTATAACTAGTTGTAACAAATCATTCTTTACAACAACGTATTTTGGTTTTACCCTTAATTATGGAAGGACACTCTGTTACACCTGCTTCGGAATATACTAATAATTATTTTCCGCTTTCTAGCAATCTATCGATTCCATCAGAAGTGATAGATTACTAGAAAAAGATGATCCATCAGGATGTCGACTAGTTTGATATACCTGTTCCAATTGCAGTAACTCGTTTAATATTTAAACAAGATAGGAGAATCGTTCATATAGCCTCTTCTCTCGCTTTATGTTTAAGGTGCCTCCCAAAAAGGGGATCGTTGCTGTACCCCTTTACATAGTGCGAAATTTTTGCAACTAATTTCTTTCATTCAAGCGACAAACATTATACCGATAACAATAAGTAAGACCCAAGAACTTATTTTACCAATATACGAAAAAAGTAGCAATCTTTTGCCCCATATAAAGAAGCCAATTAGGAGAAATGAACGAGAGATTCATTCTATTCAATTCCTTCATTGATTAATAAAAAAACAAGCCACCCAACTATTGGATGGCTCTATACTATAAAGAGAATTTGTTATTTGATTACTTCAATTTCCCTTCAAAAACAATCTTCCTACCGCACGGCTCAACTACTGTTTTGCCGTCTTTCTTTACTTCATGAAAGATTGGCTCTTCCATACGACGAGACGGAGCGTAGCCTTCTTGTTCCATACGTGCTAAGCAGTCTGTAATTGTTTCATTTTCAAGTACTTCAAATTTCTTTTTATTAGGTTGTTTTGTCATGCCCTAACCTACTTTCTATTTTTCTTGATGCGAATTGATTTTTCATGTAGACCATATATAACATTGCGAGAATTCCCATTATAATCATAACCGCAATAAAAAAGCTTGTATACTGTATTTTTTCTATAAATACGCCACCTAATACAGGTCCCATAATACTTCCTAAACTAAAAGCGATTCCGGATAATATATTACCTGCTGGCAATAAGTGTCTCGGTAATAAATCTGTCATAAATCCAAGTCCTAACGAGAAGCACGATCCAATGACCATACCCGCTAACAACATGCAGGCAAAGACGATCCAGTAATATTGATCAAATACGGCGGCAAGTAGAAAAATGCCCGTACTTATGCTAAACGTCCACGTTAATATACGGTCCCTTCCGTATTTGTCACTTAATATACCGAGCGGAATTTGTGTAATAATACCCCCAACTGCAAATGCTGGTAATAAGAAGGATACATCTGAAACAGACCACCCTTTACGAAGTGCGTATACTGGTAAGTTACTGTTTAGCATTGCTTCAAGTACGCCATATGCAAGTGGACCCAGCAGTGCAATCCATCCTAATCCAACAACTTGTTTATAACGAGAAAATGATGATTCACTCTTCACTTCTCTTTCATCTTGCGCTGGGAATGCATTTTTTGTTGGAAGTAGTAAAAGCCAACCTATTAAACAAAGTATAGTAGATATAATAAATGGTGTTGCAAGACCGTACTGCACAGTGCTTGCTAAATACGGACCAACGGCAAAACCAATTCCGAAGAATACACCGTATATCGATACTTGTCTCCCTATTTTACTTGGGTCTGATGTTGTCGTGATCCATGTTTGTGTTCCGACATGAAGCATATGATCTCCAACTCCAACTAGAAATCTAAGGATAAACCATACCCAAAATGAAAATGTTTGTGTAAAAAAGAATAATGAAATAATAACGAGAAACCCACCTATAACAATAATCGGCTTCATTCCAAACCTTTGCATCGGTTTTTCAAGAAACGGCGAAATAACTAATATCCCAATGTACAATGCCGTCGCATGAATACCATTAATACTTGAACTAACCCCTTCTTGTTCAAAAATCATTGCAATGGCCGGTAAGAGCATTCCTTGTGACAAACCCGAGAGTGCTACAATCCCAACCATAATCCAAAAAGTAAAACGCATTGACATCCTCTGTCCCTCTCCTTCTCACGCTTCCACTTTTCATTATAAACTGTTTCTTCAAATGCGTGTACGAATATTCGCAATAAAAAACAAGCTAAAAGAATGAACCTTTTAGCTTGTTATCTTATCCTTCCCAAACTTGCGCTTTCACATTGTAATGAAAGTGTTTAAAATATGGATTTTCATAAAATGAAGGTCCATATAAGTAATGTTGCATATGAGCTGTTAGTGGCTGCTGCATTTGTAAAGGAACTACAGCTGGTGAAACTTGCATATACATCGGATCTATCATTATTTTTGTATAGATATGATGATTATATGGCGAATAAGCGATTAAGGATGGTTTATGCATTGATAATCTCCCCTTATACATACAAATGTTATAGTATATGCAACACTTCTCATTTCGGGGATTATTTCTGTTCTAACCAATCCTCTACATGTTTTATAAATACATCTAAACAATCAATAAACGGCGAGTGTCCGCAATCTTCTAATACCTTCAACTCTGCATTTGGCAAATGTTTCGCTAATTCCTCACCGACTACTTGCGGTACGACATAATCTCTATCACCTTGTATGACGAGTGTTGACGCTTTAATACGATGAATTTGCTTACTTCCCTCTACAACCCCATTATGTTCATCTGAAATATTAAATGTAATGAGCGCATAATTCACATCTACGAAATTACGTTGCGTTAACATATCATCTAAATACTTTTCATAACGGTCCGGTTCAGGTTGATTATGTGTATATATTAATAGATTCCATACTGTACGGTAATATAGTTTGTTCATATTTTTTATCGCGTCTAATACTGGAGCGATTTGTACTGGATCTTGCGCAATTTCTTCTTTCGTCTTTACTAAACTTGATACAATCGGCTGCCCATTCGTATCTTTTTTAAAGATTGGGTATCCTTTCATTCCTACTGATTCTACTAAAATTAACTTTTCTACAAAAGTTGGGTGATTCGCTGTAAATTGCATCGCAACGCCACCACCCATTGACCAGCCCATTAATGAAAATTTCTCTAGCTTTAACTCGTCAATAAATAATTTTACATCGTCTGCAAAGTCTTGTAATGAATCTATGGACTGATTATACGTTGATTGTCCAAACCCTCTTAAATCAAGAGCGTAAATATGGTATTGATCTTGCAACTTTTCAATAACTAAATCCCAATGTTGTGACGATGTCATGTTCCCGTGAATGAGTACAAGAATATCTGTATTTCGCCTTCCAACTTCCTGATATGCAATCGTTTCTCCGTTCGATAGTGAAACAAACTCCATTGTTGCAGGCTTAATCATCACAAGTTCCCCCATTCTATTTAATAGAAAGAAAATTCTTTACTTAATTAAAGAATAGCACGTAGAATATACGTTCGCAACATAAAACCTATAAGAATTTTTTACATAAATCAACATGTCTATTACTAGACAATTATTATAAAAAAGTATATAGTTAGCTAGGTAACTAATTTGAAAGGATCAAAATACATGGACGAAAAACAACATTTTTTTCACATCGTCAGCCAGACTTCTCGAAAGTTTACGAAGAAATTTAATGAACGTGTATCTCCAACAGGGTTATTTAGTGCGCAATGGGCTGTTATTTTCCGCATTAATCAAACTGGTTCTTGTACGCAAACAGAATTGTGCCAGTATTTAAATGTTGAATCACCAACGATGACTCGTACGTTAACACGTATGGAAACGATGGGATGGATTATTCGTACAGAAGGTAAAGATCGCCGCGAGAAGCTCATTTCTTTATCCGAAACAGCGATAAAGATGATTCCAGTATGGCAAGAAGAAGTTGATACTTTCGAAGAAAAAACGCTAGAAGGTATTAATGAAGATGATTTACATCAAGCATTTCAAGTGTTACAACAAATTATTAAAAATTTAGATTAAATTGGAGGGATGACGATGCAAAGTGAGAAACTTTGGACGAAGGATTTCCTCGGAACTTGTTTTAGTAGTCTATTTCTCTTCTTAACATTTTACATGCTTATGACTACTCTGCCTGTCTATGTCATAGACGGCCTAAAAGGAAAACCTGAGGAAATTGGTTTAGTTGCAACTGTGTTTCTTATTTCTTCTGTTTTATGTAGACCATTCACAGGAAAATGGCTCGATGATTTAGGAAGAAAGAAAATATTATTTATTTCACTTTCATTATTTTTAGCCGCTACTGTTATGTATTTCGGTGCGCAAAGTTTATTCTTATTACTTGCCCTTCGCTTCTTGCACGGTATTGGGTTCGGGATGGCAACGACAGCTACTGGTACGATTGTAACTGATGTTGCGCCAGCTCATCGACGAGGCGAAGCGCTTGCATATTTCGGCGTATTTATGAGTCTGCCGATGGTAATTGGTCCTTTTTTAGGTTTAACAATTATTTCTCATTTTTCGTTTACTGTATTATTTATCGTTTGTTCCGTATTTTCATTACTTGCATTTTTATTAGGACTACTTGTAGATATTCCGCACGAAGCACCTGTTAGCAAACAAAAACGTGAAAAAATGAAATGGAAAGACTTAATCGAACCATCTTCTATTCCGATTGCACTTACAGGATTTGTTTTAGCCTTTTCTTATAGTGGTATTTTATCCTTTATTCCTATTTATGCGAAAGAACTCGGTTTAAGTGAAATTGCAAGTTACTTCTTTATTTTATACGCACTTGTTGTTGTCATTTCTCGTCCATTTACAGGAAAGATTTTTGATCGCTTCGGTGAAAATGTACTCGTTTACCCTGCTATCATTATTTTCACAATCGGAATGTTCATATTAAGCCAAGCACAAACTTCATTTTGGTTCCTTGGCGCAGGTATGCTAATCGGTTTAGGTTACGGGACATTAATTCCAAGTTTCCAAACGATTGCGATTTCTGCCGCTCCAAACCATAGACGTGGTTCTGCGACAGCTACGTATTTCTCATTCTTTGATAGTGGTATTGGTTTTGGTTCTTTCATTTTAGGTATTGTCGCAGCGAAATCCAGTTATCATAATATGTATTTTATCGCAGCTATTATCGTTGCGTTCACTTTACTTTTATATTATGGATTACACGGACGAAAACAAAAATTCAAGAAACAACCTACAGACGGAAAAATTTCCGCTTAACGTTAATAAGGAAAGTAAACTTCCCCGTTTACTTTCCTTATTTTGTATTTCTTTCAAGACGAGCGTATACTTATAGTAGAAATAAAAAGGAGGGCCATATATGAAACTAAAAAAATCTCCCCTACTCTTACTTATACTAACATTCATATTTGTAATTACAGGGCTTGGGTTTACTTACTTCAAACAAAATAAAACGACCCCATCAAAACATAATGTGACAAAAGAAAACTGGTTAAATGACCCTTACTTACGTTGGTCGTACACACACATGAAAGAATTCACTTTAGTTAATAACGTAAAAAACAATCCTGACCAAATTGCTCACTTCCCTTCCGCATTGCAAAACTTAGACGATTTTGCTGTGGAGCGTAGATTCGGAAATACAACTCCTCTAAAAAAACTTTTAGATGATAACAAAACAGATGCTTTTGTCGTTGTACATAATGGACAACTTGTTTACGAACGATATTTCAATGGGTATAAACAGAATGAACCTCATGGTATGGCGTCATTAGCAAAAGTCTTTACCGGGGCAATTATACAATCTCTCGCTGAAGAAAAACGTATTGACTTAGAAAAAACAGCTGACACTTACATAAAAGAATTAAAAAACACACCGTTCGGTAATGCCACACTTCAGCAATTAATGGACATGCAAGTGTCAGCAGAATACCCGACCCACGGATATGAGCAGCCTGGGCTAGAAAATCAAGATGCACAATTATATTTAGCTAGCAATATTTTACCCCGCGGCAAAAATTACGACGGTCCGATGAAAATTTATGATATGTTACGAGAAGCCGAAGAAACGGCACCGCCTGGTTCTGCCTTTTCTTACAATAACGGATCAACAGAAACGCTCGCTTGGATTATTAGAACTATTACTGGTAAATCACTGGCTGAAAATGTAAGCGAACGAATTTGGTCTCAAATTGGTATGAAAGAAAACGCGTATTACGTTACAGATGAAACAAAAGTAGAACAAGCTAGTGCTGGATTAAATGCAACTGCTAGAGATATGGCGAGATTCGGACAATTACTATTAAACAATGGGGAATATAACGGAAAACACATTCTCCCTTCTTCTATTACAGAAAGTGTAAAAAATGTCCAAGAAGGTGAACTTGCAATTGGCCCTGGAGCTTCCATTTCTTATCATAATCAATGGTGGATTCCGCACAATGAACAAGGTGCTTTTGAAGTGTTAGGTAGTTACGGACAAACACTTTACATCGATCCGAAAGCAAATATGGTAATCGTTCATTTCTCTTCTAACGCAACGCCAAGTAATGAAATACATTCGACTTACTCAAATATGTATATTGATATTGCACATCATTTAGAAAAGCTTCCACAGTAGTGGAAGCTTTTTCATTACAGTACATTATTTACACTACTATACCAATTATCTTTTCGTTATTAGAAAAGATTGAAAAAACAATTACCTAAAATACACCTATCGAAAATTTTATAAGCAGGTTACAATTTTAATTGAGCGTTTAACTAATACACCCACATCTTTTGGAGAATGTATTAAAACACTTCCCTTACAAAGATTGTCTGTTCATATTGGTCGAAAATTTCTTCTATAGATGAAAATAAAGTTTCTTCCGGGATGATGAACTTTATTTTTTGACCAGTTTGCAACAGTTGCTTTGAAGCCAGCTAGTAACCTTTCTCTATACTATCCCTATAAGTGCTACCCCATTTCCAACCGTTTTTCTTCTAGTATATTAAAAGCAGAATTTGATACGAGGCTCTATATCAATCTATCAATAAATTACCACTCTGTAAATATCTGAATTTTCTTTATATTGAAGGTTATCTCCTAAACAACCTCGAATAATTGTAATACATATACATAAGGAGGTTGATCTATTTTGTTTCGTTCCTTTACAAATGGTTGCGTCGCCTTAGTGCAACGCTTCTTGCCAGAACCGTTTATTTTATCATGTTTACTAACTGTTTTCGTTATCTTCTTTGGTATGTTTGCGACTCACCAAACACCTGTAGAAATGATTAATCACTGGGGTAATGGAATTTGGGGACTCCTCGCCTTTTCTATGCAAATGGCACTTGTACTCGTGACTGGATCTGCTTTAGCAAATGCTCCTCTTATTAAAAAAGGATTAACGAAAGCTGCCAGACTACCAAAAACAACTGGACAAGGCATTATTGCCATTTCAATTGTAAGTTTACTCGGTGCATACATAAACTGGGGCTTTGGAATTGTTGTATCTGTTTTATACGCAAAAGAAGTGGCAAGGCAGCTGGACGGATTAGATTATAGACTAGCAATCGCCTCTTCTTACTCTGGATTTCTCATTTGGCATGCCGGTCTTTCTGCCTCTATCCCTCTTACGTTAGCAACAGGCGGTGAAACGTTAATTAAAACGACTGCTGGAAGTATTAAAGAGGCGATTCCAATAACAGAAACGTTATTCTCACCATACGCTCTCGTTCCAGTTATTATTTTTCTCATTACGATGCCTCTCATTAATAAAGCGATGCACCCAGATGAAAAACATACGATTACAGTAGATCCTAGCGTGTTCCATGAAGAAGCTGCTGCTCAAGAAGTAGAAAAAAATACGTTCGCTGAAAAGATGGAAAATAGCATTATTATTACACTTTGCGTTGGATTGTTAGGTCTCATTTATATTTTCAATTACTTTTATACGAAAGGATTTAATCTTACTCTCGATATCGTGATTTTTATGTTATTAATTGCTGGACTTATTTTCCACCGCACTCCGATTCAGTATATTCGCGCTTTTTCAGACTCTACGAAAAGTGCCTCTGGCATTTTACTTCAATTTCCGTTTTACGCAGGAATTATGGGCATGATGATTGGAGCAAATAGTGAAGGACTTTCACTTGGAGGAGCTATTTCTAATTTCTTTATTAGCATTTCAAACGAATCAACTTTCCCGCTCTTTACTTTTTTAAGTGCTGGTATCGTTAATATTTTCGTTCCATCTGGTGGCGGTCAATGGGCTGTGCAAGCACCAATTATGATTCCAGCTGGCGCTGAACTTGGTGTACCTGCTGCAAAAACAGCAATGGCAATTGCATGGGGCGATGCTTGGACGAATTTAATTCAACCTTTCTGGGCATTACCAGCATTAGCGATAGCTGGTTTAGGTGCTCGTGACATTATGGGATTTTGTGTTGTGAACTTACTATATGCGGGTTTTATCATTAGTCTATGTTTCTTATTTATTTAAACAAAAAGCTAGTTTTATACTAGCTTTTTTACATAATAAATCACTTATTTCCCACGCAATTTATAATCTTCTCCCACTCTAACTCCGTAAGATGTAATGACTCAAATGCAAAAAAATCTTCGCAAATTTTTCCGATCAGGTGTGGATGTTCCCTCAAAAAATTCCACTGTAACGCTTTAGGAAGAAAATATGTTTCATATTCTTTACTTCCCCTTACTACCTGATCAACTTCTCTTTCACAAATTCCTCTTATTAAATAATCATTTCTTAACTCTATTTGAATTTGCTGAAATGTTTCGCTGCACTTTTTCAATTGAAGTAAACACGTAACATACTTCCGAAAAAGTTCGCCATCATACTGAACACAGTTTATAATACGATCGACTTCATTCATAATGCACGAGCCTTTTCTTCTATTTGTAATAACCATTTCTCACGCTTTGATACTTTACTCGTTTTCACAGATTGAAACACTGACCGTTTTATATCGCGAATGCCACAAAAACGTAAAATACCTCTCTTCATCATAATCCAATCTGCTGATCGATATAACAATGCGACGTACCATAGAGGCGAGTCTAACGTATTAATAACCCATGCTTTTTTCCCTTGCAATAATCCTTTCGGCAGAGCCCCTTCATATTTATAAGCAAATCCAGCTACGAAAATACGATCGATAAATCCTTTTAAAATTGCTGGCATCCCCCACCACCATATTGGATAGATGAATAGAAGTGTATCTGCTTCTTCTACTAACGTTCTATACCGAGCTGTTTCCTCTTCATTTACTAAATCGCGTCTTTTCTTCTCTTCATTAAATACGAGGACTGGATCAAATTGTTCTTTGTATAAATCAAGTACGGTAACTGAATGATTTGTTTCCTGTAGTCCTTTTTGCACATGATTGAAAATCGCCGCGTTAAAACTTGAAGGATTAGGATGAGCATATATAATTAGTACGTTCACTACAAAACAACTCCCTCTATACGTTAAAGTTTCTCCTTCTTTAATAACTTCTCTACAATTTGTACGTTTTTCGAACTTTGCAACAATCGATTTAATAATATAAGTAACTCTTCTTTTTCTAAATCTTTCAGTTTCTCTTTAACTGCACTCTCACCAGCACCTTGCATATCATAAACAACTGCCGCCATATGTTTACAATAATTTTCATAGGGACACTCACAGTTACTTTCTGAAAAATCTTCGAGATCGATAACTACTTCATAATTCCCTGCATTTCCAGTAACGAAAGCAAACACTTTTTTATCTTGTATTTCAACATCTTCTACATGCCCATCTTCATAATATTCATATCCCTTATCTACAATGTACTTTGGGATCCATTTCGTTATATCTTTTAATAAGTAAGCGTACATAATTGTACCCCTTCCTTTAATTCCCTTTTGACTTCAAAAATCCTGCATGTTATTCTAATTACTGTTAAGTAGCAAGTCTACGTGACAAAACGACTGACACCTATTCGGCGAAGGTGTCTCTTTTCATTTGCAGCCGATATGAATTGCCTCTTTCAGGCACATTCAATTTTTGACACTACACACTCAACACCATTCCCTGTATCAGGCTGCTTTAGCAGTCTTTTACTCTACATACTCCGTTATTTTAAGAAAAAAAGAGAGCTTAGCTCCCTTTTCTCGCCTTATACAATACCCCTTTTTCAGCATAGAGATATTCATCAGCTAATGTAATTTTCCCATCCAGTTTTAGTTCGTCTAATAATCTTGATAAATAAAATTGATGCAACATCTTTTTCGTGAATTTTCCTTCATGATGCGAAACGATATGTTCTTGAATATCTAACAATGATATCGGCTTATCTTGCTCTATCATATATTCATAAACTGTACTACGCAGTTTTACGTATTTTTCGAGTGTCACAGTAATGCGCAACCCCTTTCTTCTTAATATAAATTTTCGTAATCGGTTTTTTTGCAATAAAAAAACCTCTCCGATAAGAAGAAGTTACGTATATATCTTCGTCTTATCTCCCAGAACAAATATGTTCTGCTGGAATTAGCACCTGCATCGCGGTTGCTGGGTTTCATCGGGCCAGTCCCTCCACCTCTCTGGATAAGAAAATATTCACTTAATTCTTACTATACGTAATTCCACTTTAATTGTCAAACAAATATAATAAATATAACAAATTATATTTTCTTCCTTACTGTTCATACTACCCATATACGAACATGCAAGGAGGATTATGAAATGCATCAAAATGCTCGCGGATATGTACAAGATTCTTTTCAATCATTACAAGAAGCTAAAAATTGTTTAGAAGAAGCGCTCGAAACAGTTGAAAAAGATTTTAATCGCGCTCGTATTGAACAATCACTTTATGCTGTTGAACAAGCTATTCAACGTTGCGAGTACACCGTTCACATTTTAGAAAAAGATTAAAAACTTCCCATCAATTGATGGGAAGTTTTTTCAAATGGCATACTTCATAATTATTGCCGTTATGATTAAAAAATATACAGAATTAGCAATTTCTAAAATTCCTACTTTTTTAATAGAAATTTTTTTGCCATACAACACAATTGCTCGAATGACACTTGGTATAAAAATAAGAGAACACCACGGATTAATCACAAATATGATTATCGTTAATACGATATGATATCCCCAAGATATAAGACGATACTTCGGGTTATTTTTTTCACGAATCATCGTTTTCACATAGAACGTACTACCTAAAAAGTATAAAAATGAAATAAGCGCAATGAATAATGCTGTATGATCGATTTGCTTCATTGAAAAGGAATAACTAATTAACCCACCGATACAAAACACAATAATCGCACAAATATCATTTAATAGTGCTCTTTCATTTTTTTGACGAGCGTAATACATATTCACTATAAATAATGGAATCATTACTATTACGAATAAAAGAATTCGCCACTCATATAATAAAGAAATCATCCCAAATAGGAACGCAATAAGAAAATAAATAATGGCAACTTGTAAAAACTCTTTTTTTCGTCTTTGCTTTATGTACGTAAGAAATGGGTACGTAGCTAAATAGATAAAGAACCACGCTAAAAACAATGGAATATGATAAATAGTAGGTTTCCCAAGTATGACACTTAATAAAAAAGGAATAACAAGCATGGCCCATGCACCATGTTGCTTCGGAATAACTAACTTCATTAACTATACACCTCCCTTTTGAAAAAAGTTCTCACCTACAATTATACAAATAATTTTATATAATAGCGGATGCATATTGAATCGATTTTTTGACAAAAAAATGCTCCTTACATTATGTAAGAAGCATGAAAGAGGCAAACGAATATGTAAGTCGCGACCCTACCTTATATGAGTATGCTTTTCTATGTCACGTTATGCTCATCTAATATACCGTATTTCTTTTTAAATCTTGTAAGAATCGTAATCCATGAAGTACTAAATAGTAATAAGAAAATAACATTCGAAATCGCATGGCTCAAATCAAAGTAAAAACTTGCGATATAATACGAAATGACAGTTTCCCATGTTGCTTCTCGTATAAAACCGAGAAGGCCCCAGAAATTCATAATCCAGCCAAATAAAAAGCCAACAATTACTCCGTAAAGAAGTCTCCCCCATAGCTTTTTCATAAAAAATGTATTACGAAGTAAACCTGCTATAAAACCAATCATGCCCCACGAAAACATTTGCCACGGTGTCCATGGACCTTGTCCTAAAAAAATATTAGATACGATTGCTGCTGTAGCACCAATCATAAAACCAGTTTCACTTCCAAATACAATTGCAGAAACGATAATGACAAAAGAAGTTGGTTGTACACTTGGTAAAATAGAAAATGGCACCCGGCTTACTGCTGCAATTGCCGCTAATACAGCAACGAGAACAATTTCACGTGAAACAAACGCCTTTCTTTCAAAACGGATATAGAAAGGTAACATAATAACCGCTAATAGAAACAAACTACTTAACATGTAATAACCATCCATAACAAGTGTCGTAAAGAGTAATGTGCCGATTATTACTGCAAAGATACATATTATGAATGCAACATATTGTTTGGACAAGCTTCGTACACATCCTCCCACGTTAATGCATATGGCAATTCTTTTCGAATGAATCGATTAATAGATGTTGTATAAAAGAAGTTGCCGCTAAAAAATTCTTTCGGTGCATCATTCATAATGACTGTTCCATCAAATAACATCATACATTGATCCACGTATTTCGCTGCAAACTCAATATCATGCGTTGCCATTACAATTGTTGTACCTTCTTTTTGCAGCTTCCTAAATAGTTCTCCTACTCTTTCTTTCTTCCATGGATCCAATCCCTTTGTCGGTTCATCAAGTAATAATAACGTTGGCTTTGATAATAACGTTGTACATAACGCAAGTAATTGTTGCTCTCCTCCGCTACAATCATGCGGATGGCGTTCTTTAAGCGAGTACAACCAAAACTGTTTTAGCGTATCTTCTGCTATTTCTTTTCCTTGTTCTCCATATAATTCACGCGCACGTTCATAAACCTCGTCCCATACTGTATCAAATGTAAAATGGTAATACGGATGCTGCGATACATACCCAATACTTTTAAACCGTTCTTTCGAATCGATTTTATGTACCACTTTTCCGTTCCACTTTACTTTTCCTCTTCTCGCTTTTTGTAATCCTGCTAAAATCGTTAACAGTGTAGACTTACCTGTACCGTTCTTCCCAACGAGCGCTACCCATTTTCCTTTTTCAATTGGAACTGATAAATCACGTAAAATAAGCGGACTATTTTTTTCATATTGGAAGGAAATATGCTCTGCGCTTAAAATTACCTCTTGCTTTTCACTTTGTGCTATTGGGTCATTTACATATGATATCGCTGCAAAATCATTCATTTTCATTTGCGCCTCTCGCACTGTAAACGGAATATCTCTCACATTCCACTCTAAAAATAGCCTTGGAATTTGCGGAATAAATGGACGGAATGTTTCTACTCCCCACATATCCGTAATAACAATTTTAGGACTACCATCATACATAATACGGCCATTATCCATACAAACAACGCGTGTTGCAAGCGGGATAACTTCATCTAAACGATGTTCACTTAAAATAATCGTAATTCCAAGTTCTTCATTAATCCGTTTTAATAATCCTAAAAACTCTTTTGCAGCGATTGGATCTAACTGCGCTGTCGGTTCATCTAATAATAGCAATTTCGGCTGCATAACTAATACCGCAGCTAAATTGACAAGCTGCTTCTGCCCACCAGATAACGTATGAACAGATTGATGCAATAAATCTTGAAATCCTAAAAAGCTAATAAGCTCTGCTATTCTTTTTTGAATAATATGTGATGGTAATCCGATATTTTCTAAAGAAAATGCTAATTCTTGAATCACTGTATCCATAACAATCTGGTTTTCTGGGTTTTGAAATACCATCCCAATTTCTTGGGCAGATAACAAATCAGCTACTTCCTCTATTAAAACACCCTCATAAAATATCTCTCCAGAACGCGTACCAATTGGAAGTAACTCCTTTTTAAAATGTTTTAATAACGTCGTCTTCCCAGATCCCGATCCTCCAGCAAGTGCAATAAACTCACCTTTTTGAACAGAAAGAGAAATATGCTGTAACGCGTATTCGTTTTCATCAGCATATACAAATGATAAATTGTTTATTTCTGCATGCGCCACCATATCCATTCTCTCCCTTCCATCATAATTGGTAAACTAATAAACAGTGTAAATAATACAAACATCATTCCATCATATTGCTGGAATAAAATAGATTCGACTTTCGGATAAATAATCAATTTCCCTCCGCCATAATTACTACATACAATAGCAGCTATAAATAAAATGATTAAATAACTGAGCGTATACCAATCACGCCTTTCCATTCTATAGCGAATATACGTCGTACGCTTCGTTACACCAAATCCACGAGCTTGCATAGAATCTGCCGTTTGCAGTGCATCTTCTAATGAACAAATTAATAATACTTGCAGCAATTGCATACCATTTTTGACGCGTTCAATTATCGAACCTGAATCTACCTGCACACCTTTCGTTTTTTGGACGAGTGTGATTTTCTTTAATCGTCTTATAAACAAAGGAACAAATCTCACTGTAATCATCGTTAACAATGCAACTTTCGGTGAAATTCTTGAAAACAAATATAAAAATTTATGACTGGAAATAATATCATTGTATGACGCAAACGTAAACATAACTGCAACTAGTAATAACCCCATTACTATTCCAAACATAATCGCCTCAAGCTTAATACGGCTATCACCTAACCAAAATAACGTAGTTCGACCTCTATGCGTTAATAACGAATTAAATAAAATTACCATAAAAAAGAAAACAATTGTGCTCGGTAGCATCTTTCTTATCTTTTCGCTATTTCCTTGCATCACATTTAACATAATAATTAATACTATTGCTCCAATTAAAAAAAGAGGATGAAGACACATCGTACATAGTATCATCACCCCGATATAATAGAAAAAATTCACAAAAGGATGTAAAGAAGAAAAACTTATTTTCATAGCCCTTTACCGAATGCCTTTCTTATTGTAATACGTATACCCACTCAATTGTATCTCCTGGTTTTACCGTAGCTACACCAGCACTATGGTTTGGAAAAGCACCGTTCACACGATATTTCCATCCACTAGTATCCGCAATATCTTTTTCATATAAATCATTAATACCTTTTACATAAATACTATCTCTAGATCCGCTTGCATCAACATCTAATCCTGTACGTTGTAATACTTTATACACAGTGTCGCCATCTTGTACATCCATCTTTTTCGCACCCATTATATATCCGTTATTTCCTTTTACCGAGATTGTTACTTGTTTTGCTTGCGGTTTCGGTACTGGTACTGGATCTGGTTTTGGTGGTTCAGGTTTTGGTACTGCCGGAGTCGGTATCGTTTTCTCCGCTTTATTCGGATCTTCTTTTTGCTCCTGCTTCGGTGTTTCTTTCGGCTGATTCACAACCTTTGCTTCTTCTTTTACTTCTGGTGCTTTCGGTTGTTGTTTCTCTTCTTGTGCTTGTTGCTGTTCTGGTTGCTTATTTACACCCGGCTGTTCTTTCGGTTGTTCCTGTTGTTCCTGTTGTTTCTCTTCTTTCTTTACCTCTGGTTGTGCCTGCGGCTTTTCCTCTTTCGGCTTCTCTTCTACTTTTTGTTCTTGTTTCTCTTTCTGCTCTTCTTGCTGCTTTTGCTCTGATTCAGCTTGCTTTTCTTCTGTTTTTTCTTCCGGCTTCGCTTCATCTTTTTGTACTTCTTGTTTCGCTACCTCTTCTTGCTTCGGTTCTACCTTCTTCTCAGGCTTTACAGCTGCCTCTTCACATCCGGCAAGTAGCCCGAGCGAAAGCAGTAAAGAAATGAACCATTTCACCTTACTCATCCTATCTCTCACCTTTCATACGAAAATTAGGAGCAAATAATTGCTCCTAATTTTTTGTTAAGCTGCTTTACGTCTCCATAATACATATGCAAAAGCAATACATAATACACCCATACCTACTTCTGTTGCTGCACTATGAGAAGATGCTCCTGTTTTTGGTAGACTGTTATCGTTTCCGATTTTTTTATTCTTAACCGGTTCGTTATCTACAACTACTTTTAGATTTTCATCTTTTGTTTCTTGTTGTATTTGTTTTTGTTCTTTCGGTTCTTCAATAACTTCTTTTTCTACTACATTATTTTCTGGTTCAACGACCTTTTCTGGCTCTTCAATCGGTTTTGGCTTAATTACATCACCAGCGTCTACATTAGACCAATCATAAATAGATTTTCCCATTTCCTTAAATTGAAGTAATGCTAAAAGAGCCTGTTCTGTAGCCATTCCGTTACCATTTTGATCACCTGGTAACCATTTAAATTCACCATTTGAAAGTTGATATGATAATAGGTTTTGCATTGCCTTATGAAGACGATTTTGATCTACATCTTTAACAAGCGATAATCCAATAATTGCTTGCGCAGTACTATTTGAATTTTCTTGTCCATCAGCTGAAAAACCACCATTTTGCAGCTGTTCGTTATATAAATACGCAACAGCTTTTTGTATAGCTGGTTTCACATCTGATCGCTCTTGATAAGGAGCTAATGCTGATAAAACCATACCTGTTACATCAACGCTACTAGCACTATCTTTACTACCTGAACTATTATAAGTCCATCCACCGTCTGTATGCTGATTATTTAACAGTGCTTCAACTAAAGCAACTCGGTTCCATTTTGATTCAACTGGAATCTCATACTTCTTCGTATCAAATGCAAGTAAAGCAAATGCATAACCTGTAACAGAATTCACTTTATCTGACTCATACAATTTTTGAACTAAATTATGTCCACCTACATTTTTAGGGTCTGCACTCATTGCATTCATCATAATAATTGTTCTAGCTAAATCTGTCGCTGAAAAACGATTAATGCGCTTTTCTACTTTTTCAGTTACTGACTTAACATAATTTAATTTCGCCTCAATTGGCACATTCTTTCCAGAACGAGCAAGCGCTACAGCTACCCAGTCACTTTCAATTCCATCTTGTAACATTTTTTCAGATGTTTTTGAGATTGCTTCCTCTAATTGCTTCGCTGGAATTTGAACATTCTCTTGCTTTGGTTGTTCTGGTTTTTTACTATCTTGGTCACCTTGGTTTTTCCCATCTGGCGTTTTACCGTCTTGGTCACCTTGGTTTTTCCCATCTGGCGTTTTACCGTCTTGGTCACCCTGGTTTTTCCCATCTGGCGTTTTACCGTCTTGGTCACCTTGGTTTTTCCCATCTGGCGTTTTATCATCTTGACCTTCTGATTTTGGTTCTTCTGTTTTGCCACCGTTAGTTTCTTCTGTTTTACACGTCCCGAACTTATCTAACGTTTCTTTCAATGTTTCCTGGCTTATATTGCTCCAGTCTGAAACAAAGCGAAAGACAACAACATCTCCAGATTTTAATTTATAACTATCTGCTCCGACTTCTGCAGACTTATCATTTACATCATATAGCCAAGCACTTGTAGCCCCGGCCATTAAACCATCGATTCCTTTTACATATGTTCCAAACGACATCGTTTCAGATTCTACTTTGTCCCCCATGACCTTTTGCAGCAAACTTAAAGCTGTTTCCCCATCTTTAATTTGCTCTTCTTTCGGACATAACATAATGCCCTTTTGTGATTCCCCAATAATTGCAAGTTTTGCTGTATTTTCTTCAGCAAACGTAATATGTACTGTATTCGCAAAAGAAACAAATACAAGTGTCACTGCCATTAACGACGTAAGCAGCCACTTTTTCAACATTGCCATCCCAAAATTTCCTCCCTTACTACCATTTACACAAAAAAAGGCCCTTCAAGGGCGTGCGATTGACACTCTCTTTTTGTAAGTGTCGAACAAAAATGTACAACACCTCCTACCCGCATTATTCGCGGCTATATTTGTATAGGAAAAATAATTTTGTTTATGAACGTATCATTGTGATAACATTCACTTTTCTTGGCACAACTTACTTCCATTTAAGTTATCGTAAAACGATAAACCTATACATTCTGTAAATTTTAAATTTCTGTATTATTTTACTATTGACAAAGAATTTTGTCCATGCTTTATCGGATTTATTTTCTAAGAATAATAACTTATTAACTCTTAACGATGTAAACTCTTTTCACTAATAATGACGCCATCTTCATCCGCATAGACATATTCATTTGGATTCCAATCCACTTGTCCAAAGTGCAATGAAATATTTCGTTCTCCTTTTCCTTCTTTCACACTTCTATTTGGCATCGTTCCTAACGCTAAAATACCAATATTAATATTCTTTAGTTCACTAGAATCACGAACATACCCATTCACAATAATTCCTGCTAGCTTTCTTTCTTCCGCAATAGCTGCCAAATTATCACCAAGTAACGCACAATTCGTAGACGCTCCGCCATCAACAACTAATACTGTTCCTTCTGGTAATGTTTGCAATCCTTCCTTCACTAGTACATTATCATCTTTCACTTTTACAGTTGCAATTTTCCCGTGGAATTGTTCTTTCTTCCCAAAAGACCGAAAAGACTGGCGACATATTTGTAATTCCTTTTCAAATTCATCACATAGATCAGTAGTTTTCCACATCTTGTTCCCTCTTTTCCTTTTTCTTTCTACATAACATATTCTTGGCTTATTATCGTTTCCCTGTCTAATATTGCAATAATTTGTACGTGCGGGAAAAGGATACAAAAACTATTGCCTTAAGAAGCTACCTTTATTATAATCTATTTCACAGATTAAATTCAGAATATTAAAAATTAACCAAGTGAAGAAGGAGGGATTTTATGCAAATACAAACTGAGGCAAAAAAACAACCTAGTAAACAAAAGTTTAAAATGCCTGATGCGTACGTACTACTATTTTTTATTGCCTTACTTTGCGCCATTGCTACGTACTTCGTTCCTGCTGGAGAATTTAAAAGGGTTACAAACGGGACCGTTACAACGACAATACCAGGTAGCTACCATTCTGTTCCGCAATCACCCGTAGGATTTGTTTCTTTTTTTACCGCTATTGAAAAAGGAATGACACTTGCTGCTCCTATTATCTTTCTAATTTTATTTACAGGTGGAGCTATTGCAATTCTTGAAAAAACAGGTGCTCTTGACGGTTTAATCTATCATGTTATTAACAAATTTCGTAATCAGCAATTACTTTTCATTTGTATAGTTGCTGCGCTTTTTTCTATTCTTGGAACGACTGGTATTATCGTTAACTCAGTTATCGGTTTTATCCCCATCGGCATCATCGTTGCACGCACGTTAAAATGGGACGCTATCGTCGGTGTAGCAATTATTTATTTAGGCACTTATGCTGGTTTTAATGCTACTATTTTATCTCCCTCACCTTTAGGCATTTCACAAAAGATCGCAGAACTTCCGATGTTTTCCGGGATTGGTTTACGCACCGCAATCTATATATCTTTTTTACTTGCCACTATCCTTTATATAAATTGGTATGTAAAACGCTTGAAAAAATCAAATAAAGGAAGCATCCTTGGCGACAACTGGTTTCCCAGTAACGCTCTTTCAAGCGAAAAAGAAGCAGAGAAAAAAGAAGTCCCTTGGACGATACGTCATAAATTAATTTTACTCGTTTCAGCTTTATCATTAATTGCATTTTTAATAGGCGCTTTTCGTCTACATTGGACGGACGCAGAAATGACCGCTACTTTTATTTTCATAGCAATTACAGCAGGAATAATAGGTGGCATGAAAGCAAACGATATCGCATCCACTTTTCTAACTGGCTGCCAAAATCTTATCTACGGTGCTTTAATCGTCGGAATGGCTCGCTGTATTTCAGTCATTTTAGAACAAGGCAAATTACTTGATACTATCGTTAACCAGCTCGCACAGTCTCTTGAAGGACAAAGCCCTGTATTTGGCGTTATCGGTATGTACGTAAGTAGTGCTGCATTACATTTCCTTATTTCATCCGGGACAGGAGAATCGGTTATTTTTATTCCGATATTAGCTCCATTAGCTGATTTCATGCACATTACACGCCAAGTTACAGTACAGGCTGTTATGCTCGGAGAAGGTGTAGTAAACTGCTTAAATCCAACTTCCGGTGTTTTAATGGGCGTTCTCGCAGCAAGCGGGATTTCTTATGGAAAATGGATTCGTTTCATGGCTCCACTTGCACTCATTTGGTTTATCATTGGACTTGTTTTTCTTATTGTTGGGGTGAATATTGAGTGGGGACCTTACTAAATACTTAACTAGATAAATAAGTACTATCGTTCCATATAAATATCTATTCTATTTCCCTCACTAGTCCTATAAAAATCATTTATTCTAGTAAAAATATAAGAAGGGATTGATCATAATGATCAATCCCTTTTATCAAAATATAATACCTTTAAAAATCTTAGTTCCAGATTTTATTTACCCATTCTGGATGATCAATAAAAGGGTTGCGGTTATGTTGATATTTTGTAAAAATCACTTCATTACGCTTTCGCTCTAAATCATCGACCGGGTCTTGTTCATTCCATTTTAATAAGACAGATAGTTTCCCCATGTATGGATCTTTATTGTTATTCACTTTTTCATTTAGTTCTAAATCTATTTCGCCGTTGTCTCCCTCGTAACGAACAGCCATATAAAACAGCATTCTAGCAATATCTCCTTTTACACTATCACGAGGTTCCCAAGAATCACTATCATATTTACATTCTGTCGCTTCAGAATGATTTACACCACCGTTATCAAAATCTAGATTTCCACGTGAACTATTTACAGATACATCCGTCGCTCTTAAATGATGTAGATCTGTTCCAGGTCCTGCAGTCGTTCCAAAGTCACCGTGAGATTTTGCCCAAACATGCTCTCGGTTCCAGTTATTTACTCCTGATCCATTCGTAAGTTTCCCTTGCGAACGACCAGTATATAAGAGTATCACATTATTTTTATTATTCGGATCTTCATCAGTATCTCTTAACGCTTCCCAAACCGCACTGTATGATAACTTTGTATGATTATCAATAATATTATGCAATTCCTTCTTTAATTCTAACCCCGTTTTTCCTATTGCGTTATTATAATATGTATCGTCATAATTTTTTACAATAATCTCCTGTGCTGATGCAGGAACCACTTCACCATGTATAATAGTATCTGTGAATGATAGAGATGCAGAACCTAAAATAAAAAATGAAGATAGTGTAACCATAGCAATCTTTGTATTTCGAAACTTCATATACCCATTCCCCTTTAAAATATAATTTAAAGCTATTAACTAAAAAGTGCTTTCTAACCCCCGAAACCTTTTAGAAACCCATACCCCTTTTCTGTTTATTTAATACAAGACTCTATCCAGTCTGTATCACTTCTAAACTTTTTGTTTATTCACATTCCAAACAATTTCACTTTTTACAAGGAATATCCTTTTCTTATAAAGATTATTAACATATTCTTTACAACTAAAAAGTAGTTTAATATTAACTTATAAATTTAAATTTATTTATGCAATAATGCATATTTGATAAATACTTTAAAAACAGTTTGAATAAAATGCATTCAAAGAAAACCGTGCCACAAAACAGATACGGTCTAAGACAGAAATAATAAAAATTAAGATGATAGCTCGACTTTTCCCTTTTCCATAACTATCTTTATTTTTGTGTAAAACCTTTCTTTCTCTGAATAATACGTACAAAAATAGATTGGATACCATGTAGGCACCAATCTATTTTAATTAAAGAAACTGTGTCAATTCTGAGTTCACAACACGTTGTGCAGTAATAATAACATTTTCAGCTGTTAGTCCATAAACACTATATAGTCCACCAGGTTGATTAGGAACAATTTGAACTTCATATTCAAATGCTTGTCCAAGAGCAGGATGAACTAAACTTAGAGTTGCAAAAGTAGAAGCATTAGAATTCACATTGAAGTTTACCTGTTCAATTAATACTAATGAACCGTCAAGTCTAAAAACTCTAGCTACTCCAGTAAGTGGGCCCGCAGTACGGTTAAGGATCTTCACCCTAACTTTATTTGCATTAGCAGGTTGATTTCCTACGTTTTCAATTGGTCCTGTAGTAAGAGCCATATAACACCACCTCCATTATATTATTATTATATTCAATGATAAACATTAATGTTATAGTCTAATTACCCAATTTATTTAAAATAAAAAAATGCTCGTTTTTATCGCGTGAATTAATAAAAACGAACATTTTATAATGAATGAATTCGCAAAAAATAAATTCATATACTAAACTAAATCAACCTACAACAACCGTTTTTTTACAGACAATTCCTCTCCCTTCCGACTTCCTCACTTTCGCCTAATATTGAACCGGAAATCTTTCTACCCGCATGTTGCGAGATAAAATGCGTATCCATCCAATTCACAATTATTTCTTCCAGCTCTGGATGAAGGGGCTTTCCCGCTCCTTTTTCATAATTCTTTTTAAACTCTAAAGCTTTGAACTCCCCCTCAAAACCTTTTAAACTATGATCCATATCTTTTATTACATGTACTTCAGAATCACCCTTCACATAATCACCAATCCGCTTCGCTCTTTCAGGGTCAGCCTGAATATCTTTATCACCAGCAATAGCTAGTACTGGACATGTTACTTGTTGTAAATCTTTATAAATATCATGCTGAAAATGCTCTCTAAACCACTTTGCGTTCATCGGTTTAAAACCAACTTTAATCGTATCTTTTTCTGTATTCATCATTTTCTCTTTTATTTTTTCCATCTGCTTTTCTCCACGTTTCTCCACATTGAGAAGACGCATTAATTTTCCTTTTATTCCTTTCTGCTCTTTTAGTTCTTTATATGCAATTTCTCTTTGTCTTTTCGTAGCTTCTTCTAATGATTCCGCAGCTCCTGTAAGAAGGATGAGCCCATTAACTGGTGTTCTTGCATTTACTACTGTTGCCAACATACACCCTTCACTATGACCAGCCAAAATGATATTTTCTGGATCAACAAATGGTTGTTCTTTTAAATACGTAATCGTAGACTCTATATCACTAACTAAATCCCACATTCCAGTCTTCATGATATCTCCGTCACTCTTTCCTACTCCGCGCTTATCAAAGCGGAGCGTCACCACGCCCAGTTGCGCCAATATATGCGCTAAATCTTTATATATGTTCGACGCAAGCTTTAGCGGTAGAATCGTTCCATCACGATCAATCTCCCCAGATCCCGCGATAATGACAACAGCCGCATACTTCCCGTCAACTTTGGGCCTTGTAATCGTACCTTGTAAAGTAAACTCACTATTGATCGCTACTTCATATTCATCAAAAGTCATCATTTTGTCACCCCTATTCTTTTATATCCAATTTAAATTTCAAACTCGTTATTATATTTTTATACTCTCTTACATCTTTCATTGGAGAAAAAACTGGATTCTCTGCAATAGTTTGTAACATGCTTCGCTTTATAATCTCTTCATTTCTAACTGTTTTAGCACCAAGTGGAAATTCTGCAAACCATCCATCAATCGCATCAAAATAGGAATCGCCGTGTAAATGCAGGCTATTTACTGTGAAGCTATTCGTACAAACCGCTGCATATTTCCGTAGCATTTCTAATGAACCTTCAAAATTCCCTTGCATGCAATATACTTGTGCAGCAGCATAGTATACTTTTAAAGTCATATTGGGATGTAACGTTTCTAATTCATATATATCTATTAACATAAAAGCTCTATTTAAAATTACCTCTACTTTTTCAGCGCTTGAAGCATTTACTACTACATAATTCGGTATTGTCCCAACGAGTTGTATTAAATGTTGATACATACTAATTTGCATCACTTCATTTGCCTTCTCAGTATTTCCAAGCATTTGATACGCCTGTGCGATTAGATCTTCCTCTGGAAAGTTAGGACGTATCGTTTCGCCAAGTAATTGAAGCACCTCATTTGGTCTATTGAGTATAAGATAGCAAGTTGCTTGAAACGATGCCGCCTCTTTCACAAGAGAAACATCGTCACTTTCTTCCTGCACTCTGCTAAAGAGATTCATTGCCTCTTCTAAAATTTCAATTCCTCTATCCGTGTCCTCTGTTAACATGTGATGATTAATAAAAAGTATTCCTATTTGAATTAATAATGGAAAACAAGAATAATATTTTTTGATTATTCCCCTGCACTCCATCATTACTTCATCAAACGGTTCTTCACTAAAAGCTTCGGCTAGTCGATGATATAAATTTTTAATATCTTCCTGCTCCATTTGTGGTGTATAACTAATTAGTTCATCTATACTTATGTTAAAGTACGATGCTAACAGTGGTAAAAATGTAATATCCGGATAACTTTGCCCTGTCTCCCATTTAGAAACAGACGCCTTCGTAATACCGATATACGCCGCTAACTCTTCCTGCGTAATTCCCTTTTCTTTTCTCTTATCCGCAATTATTTTATGAATGTTTATCTCCTTCACATCATCACCTCATACTTTTATTATATGCTTTTATTTCACACAAAATATGGATTTAAAGTCGACTTTCGTTAACAAAATCAACTGTTAGGAAACATCTCTCTAAAATGAAAGGCAGGAACATATTTGATATGTTCCTGCCTTTTTATTGTGGGGTACCGATACTAGCCCTCTAGTTAAGATTTTGAAGTGCTGCAAAATCAAAAATTTTATCTCACCACAGTTTTCTATGGGAATCCAGTGAACATTTTATTTACATAATTTTCGTTATTGGTAGTTAATACATCTAGAAGTCTACAAAAATATCCTCCAGTTAAGTACTCTGGAGGATATTCATATTTACATAATCATTCTTAAAAGAAGCCACACAAAATGAAACCTCTTTAGCTCCCAAAAGGCTTACTCTTATCTATTAATAACTGTACATCGTCTTGCTCCTCTACAGATTAAACGCTCGGCTTCTCTTAATGAAATTGGAACAAGTACAGCTTCATCAACATCGTCTTCTACATCAAAAACCGCAAATGCTTCCCCACCCACGATTAAAACACAAATGAATTCTACTTCTAAATCATCATGAGACCTAGGAATACAATTAGAAATAGTACAACGTTGAATCCCCCCTGCTAACAATGTTCTAGCTTCTTGCTCAGATATTCGAATAAAAACAAATTCCTCTATGGCTACATTTCCAAATTCCACTTCAATTTCTACTAGAAGAAAGAATCTGTTTCTAATTCTCACTATACAATTTGCCCCAATTGAAATAATATCTTCATTCATTCTTTTCACCTCCTTTAATACTATATAATTCATAAAGAGGTGAAATGGTGTGGACAAGCAAACAAAAAAGTTGTTTTTTGAAATGTGAGACATCAGTTAACAACTATCATCAAAAAAACAGAAAAAACAACCTACACGACAGGTAGTTTTCTCTGTTTTTAGTCTGTATACAATATTCAAACCTAGTTAACATAACGTCTCATTATCGGTAGCAGTGAAAAAGGAGAACCCTGCTCTCACACAGGAACCTTCTTTTTAGTTCTATGACTCAATACATGTTGTATACATTCCTATCCTGGTACCGTTTTAGGGTTCTTGTTTGTTACTGGATTAGCAAAAAAACTGTATAAAATCTTGCATACTCTTAGCATAGGGGGGTTCAAACATACTGACATTCCCGAATATACGCTTTCTTATTGCATTTCTTGAACCTTCATTAAAACACTCTCCCGTCCTTTGTCTATCTTTAAAAGTGACTCTAGTTGTTTATTTTAAGTCCTTCTCCCAAAGCCAAACAAACAATTCAGATTACATGCCTATATCAAACTAAACATTCAATCTTTATCCAGTTTGTAAATAAAAAAGGACAATCAGCCCTCACCAATCGGGCTTTTACGGGCAGTTGATCCCCACCTAATTTCTTTGCTTCCGCTGAAATTTGAGATGAGGGTCTTACTGCCCGGCAAATAGCGGGATAAAACTAGAACTTCTTTTCCTATGTATATTTACTTCGTTACCTCTCCAAACTGCGCTCTCGTCACTTTCGCCAAGTCATCTACTTTAAGCTCAATTTGTATACCAATTTTCCCGCCACTTACAATCATCGTTTCAAGTGATTGGGCGCTTTCATCGATACATGTAGAAAATAACTTTTTCATTCCGACTGGCGAACAACCGCCGCGAATATATCCTGAAACTTTCGTAATATCTTTTACAGGAATCATTTCAATTTTCTTTTCACTTACTGCTTTTGCGGCAGCTTTTAAATTTAGTTCCTCATCTACCGGAATAATAAACACATGATAATTTTTACTATTCCCTTGAGCGATTAACGTTTTATATACTTCTCTCACTTCTCGTCCAATTTTCTCGGCTACTGATACGCCATCAATTTTCCCATCGTCTGGATCATATGACATCATCGAATATTCAATTTTTTCTTTATCTAATATTCGCATCGCATTTGTTTTATCTTTTTTCATAGTGATCTCCTTAAAAGGTTATTTCATATTATTAAGTTTTATTATACACCCTTTTCCATTTCTCCTACATAACTTCACGTATATTTCAAAACTAAAAATATTGATAATTCAAAAATCATCTGATATAATTTGGAAAAACTTACGTTAAGGAGAGATTTGTAATGCGAAATTTTAATACTTCTTTCCAACTTCATCATCATACGTAACGCCGTGTATCCGAAGAAAAATTTTTCTTCGTGGGTACAGGGCTTTTCCTGTTGACCCACGAAGCGTTCATAAAGCTATGTGGGTATTTATATACCTGCATAGCTTTTTTAAATTTGAAAAAGGAGTGATTATGATGGAAATGAGAAATGTAAAGGGAACGAAAGACTATTTACCAGAGGAGCAAGTGCTGCGAAATAAAATTAAAAGAGCTTGTGAAGATACGTTTGAACGATACGGATGCAAACCGTTAGAAACACCAACGTTAAATATGTATGAGCTTATGTCATACAAGTACGGCGGTGGTGATGAAATATTAAAAGAAATATATACACTTCAGGATCAAGGAAAACGCGACCTTGCCTTACGATACGATTTGACAATTCCATTCGCAAAAGTCGTGGCAATGAATCCGAACCTCCGCCTCCCTTTTAAACGTTATGAGATTGGGAAAGTATTTCGAGATGGGCCAATTAAACAAGGAAGATTTCGTGAATTTATACAATGCGACGTTGATATAGTTGGTGTTGAGTCTGTCATGGCAGAAGCTGAACTTATGAGTATGGCGTTTGAACTGTTCCAAACGTTAAACTTAGAAGTAACGATCCAATATAACAACCGAAAATTATTAAACGGTATTCTCGAGTCTATTAACATCCCTACTGAGTTAACGAGTGACGTCATTTTGTCATTAGATAAAATCGAAAAGATTGGGATTGATGGTGTACGAAAAGATGTATTAGAGCGCGGGATTTCTGAAGAAATGGCTGATACGATATGTAATACCGTATTATCTTGTCTAAAGCTTACTATCGCTGACTTTAAAGAAGCTTTCAATAATCCACTCGTTGCCGATGGAGTAAACGAATTACAACAATTACAGCAATATTTAATCGCCCTTGGAATAAATGAAAATACGATATTCAACCCGTTTTTAGCGCGAGGACTCACAATGTATACAGGTACTGTATATGAAATCTTTTTAAAAGATAGATCGATTACATCTAGCATCGGTAGCGGCGGCCGTTACGATAACATTATCGGAGCATTCCGTGGTGATAATATGAACTATCCAACAGTCGGTATTTCATTCGGTTTAGACGTTATTTATACAGCACTATCGCAGAAAGAAACAATCTCATCTACAGCGGATCTATTTATCATCCCACTCGGGACAGAGTTACAATGCTTACCAATTGCCCAGCAATTACGTTCTACCACTTCCTTAAAAGTCGAACTAGAACTAGCAGGACGCAAATTAAAACGTGCCCTTAATTATGCCAATAAAGAGAATATCCCTTATGTGCTTATTATTGGGGAAAACGAACTTAGTACAAACACTGTTGTGTTGCGGAATATGAAGGAAGGTAGTGAGGTGAAGGTTCCGATTTCTTCTTTAAGTAATTATTTATAATACGAACCACCCTCGTTTGGGTGGTTTTTCTATTTTATAGATACCCAACAATTAGTTTACATAAAATTATTATATTCTATTAAAAATACAAATAAACAATATCCAATTATCTATTTTTTTTGGTAATATATAGATATGAATTGTTTTAGGAGGATTCACTTTGAAAACCTACATTCAAGCACTAAAGTGGACTACAGGGATCTATCATCTTTTATTATTTCCTTGTTATTATGTATTTCCAAGTCTTGTTAACCTATATGGGTTACCTTTACTACTATTGATTGTTTTACATATCAATACTATTTTATTAGCTAAAAAAGAAGGCATGAATACGTACCCTCATTATATCGGTATTATCGTTACTCTAGTTGCCTTCTTTCCTTATATAGACATCTTTCTACATATGATAGCAGCCATTTTCCTTTTATTAGATGCTGCTTCTACGAATGCAAAAGAAGTGTATGATTCATAACAGGATGAAATGAAACTTTAATCAGTAGAGTTTTGAAGTCGGTTAGCAAATTGCAAAACTTACACAATAACTTCATTGCTAACACCCAAAAAGGATTTACTTTTTAAGTAAATCCTTTTTTAAATTCCCCTCCTTACTCCAGAATAATAAAAGAATATTCTGTATAATTTTTATAAATTTCTAAATATTTATAATACATTCGAATTAACATACATTTTAGTTATGTAAAAAATCTAAGTTTTAAGGAGATGAATCCATGCTTAAAAAGTTGGTAGCAGGTGCATTATTAACTGTTTCGTCGTTAACTGGAGGAATGGGATTAGTATCAGCTAGTACCGAAAAAGATTATACGATTTCCTCTTTCGAATATGTAACTGTAGATGAAAAGACTGTTGATTCGTTTAACAAATTGAGTGCTCCATCAAGGGAAGACGTAAAAATAACGTTAGTTCTACCGAAACAAAATCAAAATGGAGACTGGTTATCTTATGGATTTTCGAGCAAAGAAAGTTTAGAGTCTTTTATTGAAAAAGATAAACAAAGGTTGAATCATTCAATCACTCCCCTTGGTGTTGGAGGAAGCGGACCTGGTAGTACAGACTTCTATAAACTCACAAATCAAGGTAGCGAGTATTTTTCACTAAGTAGCGGTTATAAAAACTTGTCTGCTAGTTGGCAAAATCAAATTGTTTCTGTACGTACAGCAGCTCCTACTGCTAGCTATTCAACAACACTATGGGAACGTACTTCAACTGACGGATATGGAAAAGGTGTTGTTTTTAAACATGCTGATTGGTATGGTCAAACTGCAAACTTAAATAACTTTCCAACTTCAGCAGTTGAAGTTAAAAAGTAAAAAATATAGAAATAAAAGGTGTTTTCATGTATGAAAGCACCTTTTATTTCTTCTATAACAATTTCAACTCTTAATTATTATTTTTCGTATTCCTATTCTCCAAAACCTTCTCCATATTATGAGTTGCCCATTCCATCATTAATAGAATCACTGGACGTAGTGATTCACCAAGCTCAGTTAACGAATATTCAACTTTAGGTGGCACTTCACGGTATACTTCACGATGTATAATGCCATCAGCTTCAAGTTCTCTCAGCTGCAGCGTTAACATTCTTTGTGTGATATTTGGTTTTAATCTTTTTAATTCATTAAAGCGCTTTGTACCATCTAATAAATGATACAAAATTACCCCTTTCCATTTCCCTCCAATCACCTCAACCATAGCTTCAACTGGACAAGAATATTTATTTAAAAATGGGTAATTTATATTA
Organism: Bacillus sp. cl96; assembly: GCF_900100505.1. NCBI lineage: Bacteria > Bacillati > Bacillota > Bacilli > Caryophanales > Bacillaceae > Bacillus > Bacillus sp. cl96. The sequence continues at coordinate 95,049 of NZ_FNDM01000010.1, read as the reverse complement.
TTTTCGTTTGGACAATCCATAATAAATCCCTTCCCTTAACAATAGTATCTTTTTTGATACTATATCACATAAATGTGCGTACTTGTATCTATGTTACTTTAAAAATATAATTTACTTACAAAAATAAATTCATGAAAAGAGGAACTTTTATGACAAATACAAACGAAATTACAAAAGAAAAGATTATGGAGGCTTTTCATTTCAGACATGCATGTAAAGAATTCGATCCTATGCACAAAATTTCAGAAGAGGATTTTAAATTTATTTTAGAAACAGGCAGATTATCTCCTTCTTCTTTTGGATATGAGCCTTGGAAATTTATTGTCGTACAAAATAAAGAATTAAGAGAAAAACTACAACCGTATTCATGGGGCGCTGGTGGGCAACTTGCAACAGCTAGTCATTTTGTTATTGTTCTTTCAAGAAACATTAAAGATATGCATTATGATGCAGAGTATATTAAATATATGATGAACGATATTATTGGATTGCCTGAAGACACTCAAAAAATTAGATATGAATTCTTCAAAAAGTTCCAGGAAACAGATTTTAACTTATTACAATCCGATCGTGCTGTATTTGATTGGGCATCTAAACAAACTTATATTGCTTTAGGTAATATGATGACGAGCGCAGCTCAAATCGGTATTGATTCTTGTCCAATAGAAGGATTTGATAAAGAGGAAGTAGATTCTTTACTTCGTCAAGAAGGCATTATACAAGACGATAACTTTGAAGTATCAGTTATGGTTGCCTTTGGTTACCGTAAAGAAGAGCCAAAGCGTGATAAAACAAGACAGACTATGGATACAATTGTTGAATGGATTAAGTAATATAGCACAGACAAATAATGCTCCTAATAGCTGGATACTTATACTAAAGAACTATCAGTCGTTTTTCTTATGTATGAATTTGGTTTTTCATGGAAAGATATGTTAGTATGTATACAGTTTGAGTGCTCTATTTTTAGAGTCGAACAGGAGGAGAATGAATATGTCTGATATTGAAGTTGGCGAAGTGTTTACTCTTAGTGATGAGAATAACGAAGAGCAAGAAGTAGAAGTACTTGGAGCGATGGATGTCGAAGGTGCAGAGTATATTGCTGTTGCCTTTGTTGAAGATATCCAAACAGAAACTGAGGAAGACATTGATATTTTCTTTTTAAAAGTAGAAGAAGATAATGAGTTTTCATACATTGAAAATGATGAAGAGTTTGATAAAGTATCTACTGCGTTTGAAAAGATTTTGGATGAGCAAGAGCAAGAATAGTATGAATGAAAAACACGCGGGCGGATGTATATCCGCCCTCTTTTTATTTATTACTCATCCAGAGACTCACGCAGTAATTGCAGTACATCTTTCATCGCAAAAGGTCCATCTTTTTTAACATGTTCCGCAAATTCTGAAACGAGACGTAATGTTCTCACACTTTCGATTGGATGCTCTCCTGATGCACTTTCAGCTGAAAGCATAACTGCATTCGTCCCGTCCAGTACAGCTTGAAACACATCAGTCACCTCTGCCCTTGTTGGAATAGAATGATCTACCATAGATTGAAGCATTTGTGTTGCTGTAATGACATATGTATTCGTTCGATTACATTCCTGAATCATCATTTTCTGTAAAAGCGGAATGCATTGATACGGTAACTCTACTCCTAAATCGCCCCTTGCAATCATAATTCCATCTGCTTCTTTACATATATCTTGAAAATTCTCGATTGCTTCCATCGTTTCTATTTTTGCAATTACATTAGGTGACGTTTCTTTATACTGTTGTATAAAATCTCGTATTTCTTTTATATGACTAGGTTTTCTTACGAAAGAACACGCGATAAAATCAACATTCTCTTCTAAAAGAAACTGAATATCTTTTTTATCTTTCTCTGTAATAGCTGGTAAACGAACAGCCGCATCTGGTAAATTAACTCCTTTATGAGATGAGATATTGCCACCTGTTTTTACCTTCGTTTCTATTTTGTCCGTACTTATCTTTTCAACAATTAATTCAACTTCTCCATCATTAATTAAAATTCTACTGCCTACTTTCACATCATTCGCAATTCCTTCATAATCAACGCTTGCTTCTGTATTACTCCCTGTAACTGGTTGTGTATGTAAAATAAAAGAATCTCCTGCCTGAAGTGTAATTTGCTCTCCCTTCACTTCACCTAATCTTATTTTAGGACCTTGTACATCACCCAAAAATTTAATAGAGTCATCTAATGATTTCACTAAACGAATGATGTCTTTATGACTTTCATGCGTGCCATGCGATAAATTCAGTCGAACAATTTTCATACCATTCTTTATTAACTGTGCTAACGTTTCTTTATTATTACTTGCGGGTCCAATTGTACAAATTCGATCGATTGTCATTTTTGTCACCATCCTTTTTTTAATAAGTTTCCCATATGAACTTAAAAATAACAGAGATTCTGACATGAATAGATTTAAATTTACATGAATTTCATAAAATTAAACCTGTATCCCTTGCTGGCTAAGCATTAGAAGATATATTCGCTTTTTTGCAAATGAAGACATGTTGAATCGAAAGTAAAAGAAAAGTTAAGTATGGGATAAACCATTGAGAGTTTCGAAATTTTCATATATTGTATGAATTGAGTTCGAACTCAAAAATTTAAAAAGGTGGGAAAATTAGTGAATATGAAAAAATCTTTATCGGTGACAACTTTAGGGTTAGCGGTTTTAGGTTTTGGTTTTACTAATAACGCAAGTGCTTCAGAGGTCGATACTGTAGACAAGCAGCCCGTTTTAGTTGACTTTGATACAATTCAATCAACAAAAACATCTAGTGTTCCTAGTTTGACTGTTGCAGTTGCACCTAAGAATGACTCTAACATTAGCGTATATACTCCCTTTTTTGGTAACCCATATGCAGTTGCTAAATCGAATTCAACTACGACCGAAGACTATGTTTATGCAAAAGCAAGAACTTTCAATGGCGATGGCTCATTAGTGAATACGAAAAGTAATAGTGCAAAAAAATCATCCTTTGTAAGTGCTACAGCGACCAACACAAGCATTTATTATGGAGATGATTACGCTATCGGTAATCATACCTATAAATTAAGTGGTTATAATGATGTGAATCACGAAACAAAAGCTTTCTGGTAAGAAAGAGAAAAAAGATATGCATCTTGCATATCTTTTTTCTCTAATATTTTACATATATTGAGGTGCTATTTATGAAACAAATATATATTATTAGCGGTGTTTTACTTATTTCATTACTTACAATTTATATTTTGTTCAATACTTCATTCATACAACCTCATCCACCTTCCATAGAAAATAAACGAGAGCAACAAACCAATACTATTTCTTACGGATTGAAGGATAATCAAGGCCAACATATTAACAATGGTAGTACAATTACTAGTGAGGATAATAAAATTAATGTAACATTATCATTCGTACATACTATTAATGAAAACCGAAAATATGGATTAATTGTTCTAGAAGATTACGAACAAAAACCTTTTAAAATAGAAGATACTACTACTGAAATATCACACTATTTTTTTGATATGAAACCAAACAGTTCAATTACTACGAAAATCTCTTTACACACTTCTCCTAATGCAAGTGAATTAACCTTTTTAATAATTAAAAAAACCTGAATACAAATTAAAAGATAATAACTTAAATAAAGCAGCTATTTTAGAAGATATTCTAAGTATGCGATATTCAATACATCCTCTTCAGAAAGAAAACGAAAAAATAAAACTCTCCCTTATAGATCCAGATGCTATTCTAAAAGATGGTCTTTACGAACCATTATTTGTTACGAACCGTGAAGAGAACTTACAAACTGTCTTCTTTGAAAAGGAAGGCAAGCAATTAATTTTATCAAACGGTAATGAAACAAATGATGAAATGACTTACGCAATCGTGGCTTTTAAAGATTGGAAACAAGTTGAAATATTTAACAATAGAAAAGTCGTTTATACTAAGGTTGCACCTGAAACGAGGCAAATCTTTAATTTCACATTGCCTTCAGTGGATCAGGAAAGTAATTTGCAACTCGTCGCTTTTCCATTTCCTTATAAAGTTAGCGAAGAAGATTATATCAGTCAACAAGCATTCAGTTCCTTTCGCATCGTAATTGAAAATGAAAATAAATAAGTTATACTATGCACATTACAACAACCTAAAAAAGGCCTACTCACACGAGTAGGCTTTTGAAACTATGAAAGTTTCGTCAATAACTGATTTAAATCTTTTTTCGTTTTCATCGTTAATGATTTCATTTTATTAATATCGATTTTTTCTTTCTCCGCTCCTACAATTAACGGATACATACTTTGACCGATTGTTTTAGAATCCGTCGGATGTGATGCTTCTAGCTCTTTTTCAATCACATCCCACTTTTCATTAATTTGTTTGCCAAGCTTATTCACTGTTTCCAATTTTGGATTAGCAGCTAACTGCTTGTCCAAGCTATCAATTAATGCTACAACTTCTTTAACATTCGTTTTCACAGCAACACTTTTCTTCGGATCTTTCGTTGTCTTTCCGTTATTGTTTGTGCTTGTACTTGTGCTTTGATCTGTTGTTTTCCCGCTAGTCGTTTGATCATTCGTTTTTCCTGTCGTCTCTTTTTCTTTTGTTTTTACATTTTCGTTTTGAGTTGACGTTTTGCCGTTACTTTCTGTCCCTGATGATTCTTTCATATTTTTTGCATCCTTATCTGTTTTTTCATTTGAAGAAGTATTTGTTTCTTTTTCAGTATCTTTCGTTGTTTTTGACGCTTCATCTGCACTTGTCGTTTTTGCTTCTCCATCATTTTGCGCAGTTACTTGCTCTTTCTTTTCCGTTTCTTTATCTGCTGAAGGACTACAAGCTGCCATAGTAAGCATTGTACCAATTGTTATCGATGCGATAGCGACCTTTTTCATTTTCATATAAATCCCCCTATGTTTTACATAATTTATCCTCCCCTTTACGATTCGATTCCCCCTTAAAAAATCCCTTTTCATACGAATTATCATCTTTCCGACAGTAATCTTCATAATAATACGTACAAAAACTGATAAACTCATTTTAATATTCGAGTTTCTTCTACTTCATTTTTCTACTCGCAAGTAAAAGAAAAAGAGTATATTGTCACATTAAGAATTACTATCTTCATATGACGATATACTCTTCTATCAAATTTTTATCTTTCTTGACATTTTATTTATACAAAAAAATAAAATTTTCTTTCGTTTTTTGTTTCTCAACATTTGTTAACATAATATTTTTATGAATAACCACCATTCGAGTGAATGACTTGCCCAGTAACCCATTTCGCTTCTTCACTTACTAAAAAAGAAATTAAGCGCGCAGCATCCACCGGCTCTCCTACTTTACCTTGCGGGAACTTCCATACTAAATGATGCTTCAGCTCCTCTGTAATCCATCCTGTATTCGTCGGTCCTGGATCAACGGCATTAACAGTAATCCCCTTCTCCATCGCTACTGGTGCTACTGACTTTGTAAATGCTTCAATTGCCCCTTTCGTTGCTGCATATGCTAGTTCATCTGGCATTGGACCTACTGACTGTCCTGAAGTAAGATTAATAATACTCCCGCCCGTTTTAAGTGAATAATGTTTTATAAACAATGAACTTAATAGCATAGTAGCTCGAACATTAACTGTATAATGTTTATCCAACTGCTCTACATCTAATTCCTCAATCCTCGTATGAGTAGAATATACTGCATTATTAACTAGAATAGATGGATCACCTAACCGTTCTGATACCATATAAAACAAACGATTTGGCGAATAAGACTGCGATAAATTGATTTCTGCCATTTCACATCGAACATCGTAACTTTCAATTTCCTTTTTCAGCAAAAAGGGTTCTTGATCACTCATTCCCCATGGCATCGCTTTATCATACTTTGGCCAGTACGTGAAAAAAATGTCTATCCCTTTTTGAGCAAGCACCTTGCATACAGCTGCACCAATTCCATTCAGACGAGTTGCCCCTGTTACAATTGCTATTTTCTTCACCTTTTTCTCCTCCATCTATACACAGATCCCCTGCATGAATACAGAGGATCTATCTTCTTATTGAATATTTGACAGTATACGTTCAGCACCTAATTTTAACATTTTAATAAAGATATAATTTACAATCGTAAACATTACAAATAAAACGATAAACATAACCCACAGTCCGACATGAAGGAAGAAGTATAATACACTTACTCCCCCCACAATAATTAAAGCTATTAAAATATTAGCTAAAAAATTCCACAAAGTTGTATATCGACTTTTAAATAATTTCTGCTCTGTATCCCAATGAATATCTGCAGTTTGCGCGTCCCAGCGTGTTCCGATTAAATTAATTAATAACAACCCGTTCGCACTTAGTAAAAACCACAGTATCATAAAGACTGGAGAAATCCCAGCTACAACTGCCATCGTAATACCAAATACTGCTAAAATGATTACATTAATTAACCAAGCAGTGATTGCTTTCGCAAAAAAGATATCCGAAGCCTTTACTGGTAAATAACGATTCACAAACCAAGAGCTTCCATCTCGCGAAAATGACGTTGTTGCAATGACGTTACTACCCATTAAAAATAACGATGCACAAAGGCCAACACCAATTGCAAATCCTGTTGTCTTTGGATTGTTAATATACTCTGTAATAAACTTTAAGTTTCCATCTTGCACAAATAAAATAAAGAACAACATAATTGGCATAACGAAAGTTTGTACAATGCAATTTAAGAAAAATTGTGGTGTACGGAATAACGTTTTAAATTCTTTTTTCACATACGCTTTTAAATGCGAACTTTGTACTGTTGATTTCTGTAAACCTTCCGCCGAAATAACTTGTTTCTTTGCTGTACTCGTTGAAAGTCCAATAACCCCTTTTAAATATGTACGCTCTGCTATGTAATAAAACAACACAAAGAAGACAAATGAAATAACTGCAAAGATTATTACATATAAAGGTCCCTTCCAATTTGCATTTTCTACTAATGCTACTGCTCCAAAATATGTAGTTGGAAAATAGTTTGTCATTTGTACTAAAAGAGAAGACTGGTTGTTTGCAAGGTAATCCGCAATTGCATCTTCAGAAAACGAACTTTTATTTTTCCACTGCAAAAATACGTTAATTCCTACAATAAATAGTATACTTACGATTCCAATAAATATATTTCCTCGGTCTTTATTTTTCGCTATATTTGTATACCTCATAATAACTGTCATCAGTAACGAAGCTAGTACTAACGGCACAATTGGGAAGAGTAAGTAAATGAAAATCATATATATGTAATATGTAATAAATGCTCCACTTTTTAAACCGTACGTAATAAAGATCGGTAATAAAATAAATGAACTCATTACGTATTGTGTAATTAATACTGTTAAAAATTTGGCTGAAATAATTTGCGCTGGTTTTAATGGTAATGGTAATAACATTTCAATGTCATTGCTGTAGTAAAATACAGTTAAAATGTTCGTAATACTCATTAAAAATACCCATATACTCGCAATCGCAAGTCCCATTGCGATAATCATTCCTGGATCTTGCCCTAAATGTATCATTCCCTCATACATTGCATGCGTGATAGAACCAAACAGTAAAAAGCCGACAAATAAAATAGCTGCAAATGAAAATACATACGCCCATCGCTTCTTCTTATCTGTTATAAAATCTGCGTAATTTAACTTTAATAGTGCCTTCGTTAACGTCCAAATTTTACTCATTGCCCGTCATCTCCAAGAACATTTTTTCAAGTGATTCATTGGATTTAAAATGATCTCTCATTTCATCTAAATTTCCTTTAAACTGCAAATTCCCCTTATTAATAATAGCAACCCGGTCACATATTTTTTCCGCTACTTCTAATACGTGTGTAGAGAAAAATACAATCTTTCCTTTATCCGCATGCTCTCTCATCATTTCTTTTAAAATATATGCAGATTTCGGATCAAGCCCAGTTAATGGTTCATCTAAAATCCATACATCTGGCTCATGTACGAGCACACCAATAATAACGATTTTTTGTCTCATACCGTGCGAATAACTTTGAATTTGATCAGATAAAGCATTATAAAGATCAAACTTCTTCGCTAAAGACTCTATTCGTTCTTGTCGTACTTCTTTCGGCACTTCATACATATCGGCCATAAAGTTTAAATATTCAATTCCTTTTAATCGTAAAAACATATCTGGACTATCTGGTACATAACCAAACGTCTTCTTCGCTTCCATCGGCTCTTCCATAATATTTTTTCCGTTAATCGTAATAGTCCCTTTGTCCACCCCGTGAATACCAGTAATCATCTTAATTGTCGTTGATTTACCCGCACCATTCGGTCCTAAAAATCCAAAGATTTCGCCGCTAGGTACAGATAAACTTAAGTCTTTTACTGCATAGGTAGACCCATTATAACTTTTTGACACATTCGTAATTTCAATCATTCCATCCAATCCTTTCCTTAATTACCAAATAACTATATTGATATTATAGCATACTTCTATTTTTAGATTTTTGTATTTTTCAGTTTTTTAACCTTTGAAATAAATATACAGACCTAATCCAACAATCAAAACGACAGCTAGTATAATATAAATCATCGTAAGCCTTCTAATATTCCCCTTTGTCGCTTTACTATAGTTTGCATCACCCTTTCGCCCAATTAACACCGTCGCGACTACAGTAATGACTACAAGTAATACAACGATCATAATCCAATTTAGCATACCTTCCTCCCCCTCCTTACAACCATTTTACAATATTATCCTCTTTGTTTCGCAGCATATTTCCTCTTTTTACTATTATTATGAAGCAAACTGGAAAACTATTATTACCATTCCTATCCAATTGTGATATATTTGTAACATAACGTGACTTATTTCTAACAACGTAAGGAGGACCTATCATGAAAACAACTTGGATAAAATATTTAGGATTTCTCGGTTTCTTCGGTTTCCTCGGATTTTTTTATGAAAAAGGATTGTTTACTATGTTCTGTTTCTTCTCCTTTTTCACATCGTATAGAACAGTTCAACACGATGAACTGTTTGAACAAATTGTCAATAAATCGTGTCGCAATGCATTTATCGTTACATTACTAACTACTGCTATCATTATATTTATTGAAATGTTATTTCCAAACTCTACGCTACAAGAGATTGATATCGCTCTTATTTTCGGCACACTCATTCTTACATTCGGTTTTTCTATGTTCTTTTATGATAAACCTGTTGATGAAATGGAAGATGCACCATGGCGTTCGTAACGAAGATAAAAGAATACCGCGCAAAATTGAACATGACACAAGAAGATTTAGCAAAGAGCGTTGGTGTGCGACGTGAAACAATTAGTCATCTCGAAAAAGGTAAATACAATCCTTCCTTACAACTTGCTCACGATATAGCGAAGGCACTACATAGTACGATTGATGAGATTTTTATTTTTGAGGATAAATAAAAAAATACCGTCATTCTTTCCAAGAAGAATGACGGTATTTCTCATTGATTATCCATATAAAACCGCATGAAATACGCCTAATAGTAAGTATTGATCCTCCATGTAATCTCCATCATATACATTCATCTCAATGTAATACATATCTTCCTCAAGACGAATATTCCAATCTGCAATTACATAGCCTTTTCGTAATAATTTTCCCATTCCAAATGAAGTTTTATGAACAACGTATTCTTCTGCCTTATATGTAAAGGTAAATAAGAAATTTGCATCCAATAACTTTCCGTCACATACAAGTATTTCATGCTCTGCATCATGATTATCTTTGTACATTACTAAAATCCTTCTTTGGCGCTGCCTACTTACATCCTTTGCAATGACGCGAATATTGTCCTTACTATCCTTTATTTCATAAATAATATTACTACCAATTTTCGGAATAAAATCCAGCACTCTCATCAGCGTATTTTTATAATAGCCCCTTACTACACCTACTTGCTCACTTCCATTATAAACCTCTATCGGTGTCGTATCTGCTTTACTATCACACGGTCGTTTGTAAGAGAGCTGCATCATTCGCTCTCCTCTTAAGTACTGATCAAACGTCACAGGATATTCTATCATGCGCAGTTCTTTATTTAACTCATACAAATAGCGTTGAACACTCTCTATTAATGTTGTAGTAGCTATACGCTCTTGAAGTTCAAATTCTTGCCAGCTGGAAAAAACATTCCATTGATTATGATCCTCTTCATAGAAGAAACCAAGAATTACCTCTTCACGGTCAGCCGTTTCATATTTCATAGGCACGTTCTGCCCATGTTGAACTTGTTCCATCCACTGACCTAAATAAATCCCCAGCTCTGCAACCTTCATACATGATTTTTGAAAAAATACGCTGTCACTCGCGCAAATCGTTACATCTCCTTCGATAAAGCCCTTTGAATAAGCATCATACCGTGGCTCATCCTTCTGCGGGAGATTCTTGTCTAACTCAAATAAAAACGTTAACATCCTTTATTCACCTCTAGTTGTTACACTAATCATACATGACATCGCATCACGCTAGGAAACTATTTATATACGCATATTTAATTCACGCATTATAACACGTGAATGACCTTGTATAGTAGCTCTATTTTTTTGTTCTATATCTTAGTATATGAATTTATATGAGCGATTTTTCAAATATATCTATCGCAACTTACAATATATCAACGATTTTTCAAATATATCTATCACAACTTACAATATATCAACGATTTTTTCAATATATCGATTTTTCGACAAATATCAGCATGATTAAAATGAAGCTACCTTTTCTTCCGCCACTTCTACAATTTCTAAAATTTGTAGCAGACTCTCCACTTCATAAGTCGGGTTAACATCTGTCCCGTTTTCTTTCAAACTCGGATTATACCAACACGTATCAATGCCGTAATCTTCTCCGCCTTTCATATCAGAAGTTAACGAATCTCCAACCATTAGTACGCTTGATTTATCAGTAATCCCAAACTTCTCAAACGCATAATCAAAAATCTCACGTGCTGGTTTTTGATGACCAACTTCTTCAGAAATAATAATGTGATCAAAGAAATTACATAAAGGCGAATTTCCGATTCTTGATTGTTGCACCTTCGTATATCCATTCGTAATAATACCTAACTTGCAATCTTGTAGATTTTCACATAATTGTACTGCGCCTTCTATAAGATGTACTTCTTTCCCTAAGTTTTCAAGATATACATCACTAAATTGCTGTGCATCTACGTCTATATTATGAAGTGCAAATAATTGTCTAAATCGATTTACTGCTAATTCACTTAGCGTAATCATTTTATTTTCTAAATCTCTCCATAATCCATTACTAATCTCCTTATAGCTTGCAAGATAATCATTATACCCTGTAGGCATATCAAACTGTACAAACGCATTATGTAATGCGTGTCTTTCCGTTTCGGGGAAATCTAATAATGTATCATCTACGTCGAATAATATAACTTTGTATTTCATGATGTTCTCCTCAATTCCTATTTTAAAAGCTTCGTTCTCATTGTTTAAAATTTATTTAATTCTTTTAACTAAAGCACACTTTAATTCAATTTTTATATAACTAAAACTACACCTCTGCGTTTAATAACTTATAATCATTATTAAAATAGGCATGTATCATGTGTCCACCAAATAAATCTCCATCATGATATTCACAGTATATATCATTTTCTCTAATTTCAATTTCATAGAGCGTAATTGCTTTTGCGAATTTTTCTTTCGTTATATCATATTCTCCTGCATCTACAGCATCCCAATTTAAATGTTCATCATTCTCATCATACTCAGGCCAAAAATCATTTTTGTAATTTATCAATTTTTCTGCTATGGCTACTTTAGCCTTTTTATCAAATTCTTCTATGCATAAAAAAAGCTTCTCTGCCCTTTTAATCATCTCATTAACATCTACATATTCATTTCTAATATCCAATTGCCAATGTATTTCCCCATTTTTTTGCTGATATGCTTTACATGTCTCATTAAAGGTAAACAATCCTATTAATTCACTTTTTATTGATTTCTCCATCTCCTAATTTCCTTTCTATTATGATAACCCTCCATCAAATACATAGACATTTTCTTGCTTTTTCCCTATAGTTCATTATAGAAATCATTATAAATCACACGACTTTACCGTCACTTAACATAATAACACGATAGTAATATAAGTTTATATATTTCATTATGAGGCGCTTAACCTGCTCTTTATTGAATACACCATTATCTTCTATTTTCAACTACGCTATAAGTAAAAGGAGGCTAATCCGCTCAGCCTCCTTTTACTTATTAGTCTTCTAGTAATAACTCTTTCATTTCCTCTAACGACTCTTTCGTAAAGCCAAGAGCCCTTTCAGCGTATGCTTCAACTGATCCGTATTGCTTTTGAATTTCACCAATCGCAGCTTGCAAGTATTCAGCACGTGCTTCAAACATTGCACCTAATATCGCTCTGCTCTCATCGTTTTGTAATTTCGCACCTAAAAAGGCCATCATTTTTTCATTTAGCTTTTCACGGAATCCGTTACTTAGTAAGTAGTCTTCCATTACTGTTTTTTCTGGTACACCTAGTAAAAGTAGTAATAATGCTGAACCAAATCCAGTACGATCTTTTCCAGCTGTACAGTGGTTTACTAACGGTAAGTTTTCCGGGTTTTGCGCTAAGTTTAAGAAGCTTACGAACGCCTCGTTACCACTTACGAAATCTTGATTCATTTTCACAAGATACTCACCTGGTTTTCCTAACATAGAAAGGTCACCAACTTGGAAAAACTCATTAATATTTAAGTCTTTCGCTAAGTCTTGCATAACTGGTAAGCACACTTGACGAGCACCTGTAATCTCAGGATTTGGCTTATGCTTTACCTCAAAGTCTGTACGATAGTCACAAATTAACTTTAAACCAGACTTTTGTAAATAGTCGATATCCCACTCTGTTAGTCCTGCTAATTCTTCAGAACGGTATAATTTGCCCCATTTCACTTTACGTCCATCTGTCGTTTCATATCCACCCATATCACGGAAGTTAAACGCACCTTGTAATGGCAATCTACGCTCAGCTACTGTCACTGCTTGTCCATTACTTCCTACTAGTCTAAAATATGGACGTTCATTTTCACTCGGGTTTTCAATTGTATATGATAATTCTCCATTTACAGTTGCAAGTAGTTCTCCATTTTCTTCAATATGATCTGGTGAAGTACTCCAATAAATACGAACTTCTTCTATATTATTTTCCCACTTTATTTGTAACGTATTATCTTCAATTCTTTCTACAGTTGCTTGTAGCCAATTTCTTTGCTGCTCCATTCTTTCACCAACGCTTTCTCTTATAATCGAATCTCACTCTATTGTATTATACAAATATCTACTTTGTCGTTCTCATTTTTCTTTTTATCTTACAAACAGGCAAAAAGTTCTTTTACTTGTTCAAAATTTGTACATGGATTACCGCGAAATACGTATGCGATTTGTTCATTACCTAAATCTTCGTATACAACTGTTCCGCGATTAGGGTGCGAATAAAACTCTAACCCGTTTATAATTTGTTTTGGGCCATAGTTCATTGTCCATGAAGAAATAGGATAATACGCTTTGTTTTTATGTCTACAAACCCAAAGTGCATATAGTTTATTAACTTCGTCCCAGTATACATACTGCGTTTCGTCATTTCCGAAACCGACCGATTCAAGTTTCCAATTTAGTTTTTCATGAATTAACAAATTTACATAGGATACGTCATCTGGAGCATTCCACTCTCTACATCTTCCTATCTCACCCATTTCACTTCTCTTCGCTTGAAAGCTTAATATGTGAAATGATGTATGTAATATCGTTTTCCCAAGCTCCATATTTACTGGTTGTAATTCAAATAGAAATCGTTCCATTTCGTCTTGGTTTACATATCCATGATCAACAGAAATTTCAACTTGTGTTTTCCATATAGATGTAACGTAACTTTCTTTTCCTTTATAATTTACACCTTTCCAATACACAAGCCCTTTATATTGAAAACAATCTCCTTTTGCTTGAGAAATACAGCTATCCGGAAATACTGGTTCTATTATATCGAGAAAAAATTCCTTTACTCGAAACATCCCAGTTGGAGTAACAACCTGAAACCAAAAAGTTCCCCACTTTTCACCTTCATAACGTTCTGAAACTTTTTCAACATTCCAGCCTTCTAACAATACATTTGGATACAATAACACGAATGAATGCATGGATTGCTTTAACATATATAGTCCCCTCCCGCTATACGAGTTCGAGAGTATACATCATTCATCCTCCTAAAACTTTCTCACATATCTCTCAGTTGAACTAAGCAGCTGACATCCATTCTTTTCAAAAACATCCTTCATCCACTCATTTTGCATATTTGTCTCACCAATATAATAAGATGCACCTATTTCCTTTAAGACAAACATCGCACCTGCAAATAGTGCAGCTTCATATCCCTTATTACGCATATTTGGAGTAACTGCGAAGTACATAAGTTTCCCTTCTTCTAACGCACCTCTTTCAATATGTGGAATTACAATTCCTATCGGCTCTTCACCTACACTCGCTATTAAACAATGTTCTTTCCACTGCTCACCAATTTCTTCTAGCATCATATGCACAAATTGATCATGAGCGACTGGTTCTCCCGTCGCTTCATTCCACAGTGAATAAAAAGCCTCTTCTCCAACTTCTTCAATAAGCTTAAAATCAATTTCACTTTCTACATCTTCTACTTCGTATATATCTTTAAATACAATCATGTTTTCCGTAACATATTCAAATGAATACGTTTCAAAACATTTTTTATACACATCATAATTTGGACTTTTTGAAGAGATTTCAAAATGTAGTTTTTCTAATCCATCTTTTTTAGCTTTAGCAACGCAATATTGCATCATTTCCTCTAATTGCTCTTCTGTAAAAATCTCTGCATTATTTTCTTTTATCATAATAGAAGAAGCACTTCTTCTTATTTTAAAATGTTTTTCTAACTGTTCTATCGTCGTCATATTCTTCCCTCATCTATATCATACTCGAATTTCTAATCGTTCTCCTTGCATGAGCAGGATTGTCCTTGAATATATAGAATACTAGAAAAGATCGCATCTTTAAAGTGCGGAGGAGGTTCTCCATTGGATATTACAGCATTGCAACAACAGTTAGAGCTTATACAACAAAATGACTACACGCAACTGCAACATATAGACGTAAATGAGTTAACTTTGAACATGCTTCAGTATATCGGAACGACTGATAGCTACGTTCGTTACCAACTTATATATAAATGTTTTGCGCATTTCATTCATCATGAATTCCTTATGGACGATCAGCTGAAATTACTTCTGCAAACTTGTTTAAGTGATGAGTATTTATATTGTGACATTTACTCCCCACATACAGATGGGGTTTTCACACGTTCTTACACTGTTTCGTTAATTGCGTTAATACTCCAATTCGCTAATTCGCACTACTTTTGTACAGAGGAGGATATCGAAGAAATAAAAAATAAACTCATTACATACACAAACTTAGAAACGGATTTTCGGGGCTATATTGAAAATAAAGGATGGGCTCATTGTCTTGCTCATGTATCTGATGCCTTTACTGAAATTGTTCATAATACGTATACAACTTTTGAATGGTACGAAGAATTAATTCATTGTTTATTAAATAAAATCTTTATTCCATCTGACCTTTTTCATAATAACGAAGATGAACGCATTGTTACTCCATTACTAGCAATGCTGTATCATGATTTTCCTCAGAACGATTTAATTTCTATTATTCATAAAAAAATAAAAAGGCTTCCTCAAATTAGAAAACGCCTTTCGCTTAATGAGTATTGTATTTTATGTGCCAATATTAAAACCTTTTTACGCACATTATTTTTCAGAACGAAAGATGACCATAACTTAGCCTTTACAGCACGTAAAACAGAAAGAATGTTAAAAGAACTTCCTAACTATTATTAAATACAAGGAGCAATGACATGGGTTATATTGAAGATATGAGAAATCTAGTAGGAAATCATCCACTTATTCTAATAGGATCACACGCCATTATATTAAATGAAAAAGATGAAGCATTGCTGCAGCTCCGTACAGATTTTAACCGCTGGGGCATTATTGGCGGTGCCTTAGAATATAACGAAACGTTAGAAGATGCTTTAAAACGAGAAGTGTTTGAAGAAACTGGACTTATTATTAAAAATCCAGAACTATTCCGTACATACTCAGGACCAGATTTCTTTCAAATCTATCCAAATGGCGATCAAGTACACGGTGTACTCGTTGTTTATATTTGCCGCGAATTCCACGGTGAGCTTGTATGCGACCATACGGAATCGAAAGAACTACGCTTCTTTTCACTTGATGAATTACCTAATAATCTTCCTCCTGTTATCGAGAAGATTATTACAGATTATCTAAAAAAATAAGGGAACGCTTAACGTTCCCTCTCAAATCCAATCCGTTTTTTAATTTCCGCTAAATTTACCTTCGCAATAGCGCGTGCCTTCTCAGCACCGTTTTCTAATGCTTCATATAATAAATCCGGCTCATTCATATACATTGCGTACTTTTCACGAGGTCCAGCTAACTCACAATCTACAACGCGAAACAACTCTTTTTTCACATCGCCCCATCCGATTCCAGTCTCATATTTTTCACGTAATGACTGTACTTCGTCTTCTGTCGCAAACTCTTTATATATCATAAATAATGTTTCTAATTCTTTCGGTTCATTTGGAAGTGAAGAGTCTGTTTTGATTTTAAATATTAACTTTCGAAGTTTTTCTTGCTCTGCAAATAATGGGATTACATTTCCGTAACTTTTACTCATCTTCCTTCCATCAAGACCAGGTAAAATAGCTCCTTCTTCTTGCACTACATACTCCGGTAGTGTAAATGTCGTGCCAAATGTATGATTAAAATACGTCGCAATATCACGCGCAATTTCAATATGCTGAATTTGGTCTTTTCCAACTGGTACATGAGTAGCTTGAAATAATAATATGTCAGCTGCCATTAAAATCGGGTACGTGTATAACCCCATATTCACTCCCGCATCGACCTCTAACCCTGCTTCTTTATTTTGCTCCACCTTCGCTTTATACGCATGAGCACGGTTCATAAGACCTTTCGGAGTTAGGCAAGCTAAAATCCAAGCTAATTCTAGAATTTCCGGTACTTCTGTTTGCCGATAAAAAACAACATCTTCCCCAAGTCCAAGCGATAACCAAGTAGCTGCTACCTCTTTCGTATAACTGCTGAACTTTTCTGAATCATGCACAGCATTTAATGCATGATAATCAGCTATAAAGTACAATGCTCTTCCTTCATTATTCTTTGACATTTGTAATGCAGGTTTAATCGCACCAATATAATTTCCTAAATGTGGATAACCTGTCGGCTTAATTCCTGTTAACATTATTTTTTCACTCACACTAACTCCTCCTTTCGCAAAATAAAAAGAGCCCCTCATCCTTAAAAAAGGACGAGAGACTCCCGCGGTACCACCTTAATTAGCTATCATTAGCTCACTTCATACTTCAATAACGTGAAGTAACCGTCTTTACCTACTCATTTCAGTTAGAAGCTCCAGAGTCCATTCCATATTCATCCCTTACTGATTTCCACCACATATCAGCTCTCTGAAAAGTTTCGAATATGTACTCTTCTCTTTCATTGCTTTTTCGTTATTTTTTACAGTTTATCACATTTCACTTCCAAACAAACCCTAATTTTCTATTTTATATAGCAGGAATTTCCACTTCAATTGTCTAATATTATATAGGTTTGTTGAAATATTCGAAACAACTTTGGAGGTTTTTTCATGGTAAAATATATATCAATTTTAGGTTCAACAGGATCCATCGGCACATCTGCATTAGATGTCGTTTCAGCTCATCCTGAACATTTTAAAATCGTCGGTTTAACCGCAAATTATAATATCGATCTTCTTGAGCAACAAATCAAAACGTTTCAACCTCGTATTGTAAGCGTTGCGACAAAAGACTTAGCAGACAAGCTTCGTACGCGTATTTCAGCAAATACAAAAATCACACACGGGACTGATGGCTTCATTGCAGTAGCTACTCACCCTGATTCAAATCTTGTATTAAGCTCTGTTGTAGGTGTTTCAGGATTACTTCCAACAATTGAAGCATTAAAAGCGAAGAAAGATATCGCTATTGCTAATAAAGAAACTTTGGTTGCAGCTGGACATATCGTAACTGAACTAGCGAAACAAAACGGATGTCGCTTAATTCCAGTAGATAGTGAGCATTCAGCTATTTTCCAATGTTTAAAAGGAGAAAATAATAAAGAGATTGAGAAGTTAATTGTAACAGCTTCCGGTGGTGCTTTCCGTGATAAAACACGTGATGAAATGCAAACATTACAAGCAAAAGATGCTTTAAAGCACCCAAACTGGTTAATGGGCGCAAAACTAACGATTGATTCTGCCACATTAATGAATAAAGGGTTCGAAGTAATGGAAGCGAGATGGCTATTTGATATTCCATATGAAAAAATTAATGTAATGATTCATAAAGAAAGTATCATTCATTCTTTAGTAGAATTTATTGATGGATCAGTTATGGCACAGCTCGGTGCTCCTGATATGAGAATGCCGATTCAATATGCGTTTCACTATCCTACTCGGCTACCTTCTTCCTATGAAAAATTAAATTTATTAGAAATCGGTAGTTTACATTTTGAAAAACCAGATTTAGAGAAGTTCCCTTGTCTACAATACGCATATGAATGTGGCAAAATCGGTGGTACTACTCCCGCTGTATTAAATGCAGCAAATGAAATTGCGAATGCGCTATTCTTAAAAAATGAAATTGCCTTTTTCGATATTGAAAAAACAATTTACAAAACAGTTGAAGCTCATCATAACGTAAAAGATCCTTCACTAGATGCTATATTAGAAGCGGATCAATGGGCACGCCAATATGCAAATGAATTGTTAATAAAAAAGCGCTAAAACAGTTCCCACTGTTTTAGCGCTTTTTTTCACGTATTCAACTTAACAAATCTATAACCGTGCGTAACTAATACTTTCAATATCGCATATCCTGGAATCGCTAAAATAATCCCCATAATCCCGAATAAGTTTCCGGCAGTTAAAATGATAAAAATGATAGTAATCGGATGAATATCTAACTTTTTACCCATAACTTGCGGAGAAATAAATTTACCTTCTGCTAATTGTACAACCATCATAACGATAATTACTTTTAACACCATTGCTGGCGAGTCGATAAATGCGATAATTAACGCTGGTGTAATCGCGATAATTGGTCCTACGTACGGAACGATATTTACAATCATCGCTAAAATCGCAAGTAATACCGCATATTTAATACCAATAATAAGATAACCAATTAATAGCATAATACCGATAAATAAGCTGACGATAATTTGACCTCTAATATACGAGCTAATCGCATAATGCATATCATCTAGTATTCTCATTGCTGCTGGTTGTCTTTGCTCTGAAATAAACTTTAAAAAGTGATTCGGCAATTGCTCACCATCTTTTAAAAGATAGAACAATATAAATGGAACCATTACAAATGTCAAAACAACCTCTGTAACAGTACTCAAAAATCCAGTTACATTCCCAGTTACTGATGATAATGACTTTGTAAAATCAACTGTGTATTCTTTTACCATATTCGCAACATTAATATTTAAATTCTCCTGAATTTTACCGAGTAAATTACTTTCCCCGAATCTACGTGCTGCTTGTTCAATCTCATGGCCAAAATACGGTAAGTTATCAATTAATGCATCAATTTGATCTTTAATAATAGGGATAACCGTTACAACTAAAAATACAAATAATCCTAGTACGATTAAATATATGGAAGCTATCGATACGATTCTTGAAACACCTTTCTTTTCTAAAAGCGAAACGAATGGATGCAAAATATAAAATAGCACGCCTGCTAATAGTACTGGGAAGAAAATTGTTTTTAAAAATACGATAAACGGTGTAAAAACAAATGATATTTTTGTTAGCAATAAAATATTAATGAACAATAACGCAAATCCAAGTAATACCGCCAAATAATTTTGTTCTCTAAAAAACTTTCTTAACTTATCTCTTTTTCTTATATTTATTTTCTCCAATGAAACCACCTCTTCGAATGATGAAAAGCCCTTATTCAGGGCTCTTCATCATAATCTATATCTCTATTTCTTTGCAGCTTTCACTACAAATGATACAATAAGAATTAACACGATTGCACCTAATAATGCCGGCACGACATGAATCCCACCAAATGATGGCCCAAAGGATCCAAATAATCTACCACCTAACGAAGCACCTAATAAACCTGCGATAATATTTCCGAACATACCACCTGGGAAATTTTTACCTGTTATAGAACTAGCAATTGCACCTATAATAGCACCAACTATTAATGTGATAATCCATCCCATTTTTAGTCCTCCATTTCTATTATAGTTTGTATGATTCAATACAAACATATGTATTTATCATTGCTAATCATATTTCACTATAGAAATATATTTACTACTATTTTACATATGGAGATACATATATTATATGCAAAAAAGAAAAATATTGTCAAACTAACCCATAAAGCAATTATATTCATATACCATATTTAAAGGAGGCTTCATTATCTATGATTCTTAAGTTAAATTCCACTTCTTTTGAAGTAGCAACCTCCATTTTACAGGTTCAAATTCCAGCTTATAAAGTTGAAGCAGACTACTTGAATAGTACTGCCATACCTCGTTTATATGATACTGTAAACGATATTCAAAATTGCGTTGAAACATTCTATGGATATTTTTCTGAAAATAAACTTGTCGGTTTTATTTCTTTTGTACAAGAAGAAAAACTAATCGATATCCACAGGTTAGTTGTATCGCCCGATTTTTTTCAAAAAGGAATCGCAACGAAACTCCTAATTTATATATTTAACATGTTTCCCTCTTCAATGACATACATTGTACAAACAGGTAAAGCGAATACCCCTGCTATTACTTTATATAAAAAACACGGATTCATTACAGTATCAGATACAATACTTCCTGACGGTATGATTCTTACGCAATTAAAAAAGACAGAATACACAAAATAATTTGACTTCTTCGCTCCTTTATGTTATTTTTTACTTTATAAAACCTTTTGCTGAGTCCAAATTTTGGAGCGGGGGAACCATTTTTGTAGCTATGCTACTTGGGGCGAATCTTTTTTAAGTAGGGAAACTCTCACTTCCCGAGTCCGACAGCTAACCTCGTAAGCGTAATGGGAGAGGAAGGTGCTTTTTGCCTATGTTACACATTTTGCCTCCTTAATTATAAATATGGGATCGATATCAAATAGTCACCTATATTTATAGAAAAGGAGAATGTATTATGTTACGTTTATCTGATCACGCAATTAAAATGATGGAGCAAAGACTCCGGATTGAAAAACAACGCACATATCAAGCAAATAAAGTTGTAGATAACTTACATCACAAATACTTCTTTCAGCATATTTTTCAACCGAAAAGATAAAGAAACGGTTCATTTAACATTAAAAGCACAAGGTGTGTCTAAAAAGACATTCCTTGTGTTTTTTATTTTTCTTATAATATTCTCACTACATTTAAACTTGCCGTAATTGCACCTGCTATGGTTGTTACATGCCCTACACCTAATGGACCATTTTGTAATACTAACGTTGAATTAGCACTCGTTACATTCACAAGAAGTGTATTTGAAATGGCCGGTTCGATTACTACAGTTGATGTCGTTACGTTTTGTATAAAACTCCCTGTTAGTTGCGTTCCATTTAATAGCAATCTCACAGATACTGTCTCATTCCCACCAGTCGCGTCCCCTTGGAAATAGTAGCTTACTAAATATATTCCTGGCGTCGCTACTGTGACTGTCGTAGCACTAGTTAACGATACACCAGTTCCATATACAGTGGATCCAGAATTAATTGGGATAGTGGCATTTGCCGCAATTGTACTTGTTGATGTAGAAAAGAAATATCCGCCACCTGTCGATATAGCAGATGATCCGGTTGGGCCTGTTGCTCCCGTTGGACCGGTTGCTCCTGTTACACCGGTTGCTCCCGTTGCTCCTGTTGGACCAGTCACTCCTCGTATGCCTTGGTTTCCTGTCGGGCCGGTTGCACCAGTCAATCCCGTCTGGCCCGTTACTCCTGTTGGACCCGTTATCCCTTGGGGACCTTGGATTCCTTGGGGACCTTGAGGACCCGTTGCTCCTGTCGCTCCCGTCGCTCCCACTTGCCCTGTTACTCCTTGCGGTCCTTGGATTCCTTGCAAACCTTGTGGACCGGTTGCTCCTGTCGGGCCAGTTGCTCCCACCTGCCCTGTTACTCCTTGTAGCCCCTGTAAACCAGTTGGACCGGTCGCTCCCCTTACTCCTTGCTCACCTTGTATGCCTTGTATCCCTTGAGGGCCGGTTGGACCGATTGGCCCCTGTGCCCCTTGCACTCCTTGTGGACCAGTCGGACCGGTTGCTCCTACCGGTCCCTGAATTCCTTGTAGACCTTGCGGACCAGTCGGACCGGTTACTCCTTGTATCCCTTGTGGACCTTGAATACCTTGATCACCCGTTGGACCCGTTGCCCCCATTGGTCCCTGTACTCCTTGCAAACCTGTTACACCAGTTGCTCCGGTCGGTCCCTGTATTCCTTGTACCCCTTGAATTCCAGTCGCTCCTGTTGCTCCGGTCGCCCCTGTTGCCCCTGTTGCTCCAGTCGGACCAGTTGGACCCCCTGGTGATCCTGCTGGACCGGTTGGACCAGTTGGACCTCCTGGTGGACCAGTTGGACCGGTTGCTCCAGTCGGGCCAGTTGCAGAACCTGTCGGACCAGTTATCCCAGTGGCTCCTGTTGGGCCGGTTGGACCTCGATCACCTTGTAAACCGGTTGGACCAGTCGGACCGATTACACCTTGCACTCCTTGTATTCCTTGTATTCCTGTTGGACCTACCTGCCCCATTTCTCCCTGGGGACCTTGTAAACCTTGAACACCAGTTTCCCCTTGTGGCCCCATTGGTCCTTGCTCCCCTTGAATTCCTTGAGAACCAGTTGGCCCTGTTGGACCAATCGGACCCTGTATTCCTTGTATTCCGGTTACACCTTGTAAACCACTACCTCCTAAATTACCTTGCACACCTTGTATACCAGTATTTCCAGTTGGTCCAGTCGGACCAATTTCCCCTTGCACTCCTTGTATTCCTTGTATTCCTGTTGGGCCGGTTGGACCGATTTCTCCTTGCATTCCTTGTATGCCTTGTATTCCTGTTGGACCTGTTGGACCGATTGGGCCAGGAATTCCTTGTATCCCTTGAATACCAGTTGGACCAGTCGGACCTCTTTCGCCTTGTATTCCTTGAACACCTTGTATTCCTTGTGGGCCTCGTTCTCCCATAGGCCCTTGATTACCTTGAGAACCTTGTGGTCCAGTTAAACCAGTTGGGCCGGTCGGACCATTTTCTCCTTGCACCCCTTGCACTCCTTGTATTCCTTGTGGGCCGGTTGGACCGATTGGACCTTGTACGCCTTGTATTCCTTGCGGTCCAGTTGGGCCACCTAAAGCACCAGTTGGACCGGTTGGTCCAGTGGGCCCCGTAATACCTGGCGGTGGAAAAGGAATAGGTGCTTGAAACTTACTACACTTATCTTGATTCTTCACAAGCATCTCCCCCGTTATAACTAACGTATCAAACTATTTTTAATACATTTAAACTAGCTGTTATCACACCAGATAATGTCGTTACATGCCCGATAGCTAACGGACCATTTTGTAAAGACAAAGTTGCATTTGAAGAAGTAACTTCAATGACCATCGTATTCGAAACTGCTGGTTCTAATATAAAAGTACCTCCTGTAACATAAAAAATAAAACTCCCTGCGACTTGTGTTCCATTTAAAGTAAGCCTCACTGAAATTGTTTCATTTCCGGCCGTTGGATCACCTTGAAAATAATAGCTTACTAAATATATTCCAGGCGTACTCAACGTTACAGTTGTTGCACTTGTTAAACTAATTCCTGATCCAAAAATCGTAGAACCAGAGTTGATTGGTATTAGCGCATTCGCTGCAATTGCACTCGTGGCAGTGGAAAAGAAATAACCGCCCCCACTAGGTAAACCGGTCGCTCCGGTCACTCCTACTATTCCGGAGAAGCCTATTGCTCCTACGCTACCAGTTGCACCTGTAGGTCCAACCGCTCCATTTTGTCCCTGACTACCTTGCGCTCCAACTGGTCCTATACTACCACTAGCACCTGTCACTCCACTTGCTCCAGTTGGGCCTTGCAACCCTTGAATACCTTGTATCCCTTGTATTCCTTGCGGACCCGTTGCACCTGTATTGCCTGTCGTTCCCGTTATTCCTTGTATTCCCGTAATCCCTTGCACTCCTTGCACACCTTGTGGTCCAGTTGCCCCGGTTGCTCCAGTCGCTCCAGTTTCACCAGCTTCACCTATAATTCCAACATTTCCTTGTGGGCCTTGGGGCCCTTGACTACCTTGTGCCCCTTGGACTCCTTGAGGACCTGTTATACCGACTTCCCCTGTATTTCCTTGGGGACCTCTAATTCCTTGTGCACCTGTTGGACCTATTACACCTTGAATACCTTGTATTCCTTGCACTCCTTGCGCTCCTGTTGGCCCCGTTATTCCTTGTAATCCTTGAGGACCTTGCAAACCAATAGCTCCAGTCGGTCCTATTATTCCTTGCACTCCTTGAGGACCTTGTGCTCCTTGTATGCCTGTCAATCCGGTAGTCCCTTGTATCCCTTGAACCCCTTGAGGACCTTGTGTTCCAGCTGCTCCTGTTTCCCCTTGAATTCCTTGAACTCCTTGTATTCCTTGTGCTCCTGCAGGACCTGTTGCTCCTCGGATTCCTTGTGCTCCTTGAGCTCCTTCCGCTCCTGTAACACCAACTGGACCAGCTATCCCTTGTATTCCCACCATTCCTTGTGCACCTGTTGGACCTATCACACCTTGAATACCTTGAATACCTTTAGGACCTTCTGCACCAGTTGGACCAGTTACTCCCAGCGGACCTTGTATTCCTTGAGAACCTTCTGCACCCGTTGGACCTGTTATACCTTGGTTACCTTGAGGACCTTGTGCTCCTTGTACTCCAACTGCTCCAACTACACCTTGGGCACCTTGCGCTCCCCTTACACCTTGATGACCTGTTGGACCTGTTATACCTTGCACACCTTGCCCTCCAATTGGACCTATCCCTCCGCTTACACCTGTTGAACCGGTCGCACCCGTTGGACCTGTTGGACCTCCTGGTGGACCGGGTGGGCCAGCTGGTCCAGTCACTCCACTAGAAGGGCCAATTAATTGGACCGGTCACTCCCGTCGGACCGCCCGGTGGTCCTTCTGAGCCTTGAGTACCAATACTACCCGTCGCTCCTGTTATACCTCTTATTCCCTTTATCCCTTGAAAACCTGTTGCTCCCGTTATACCTTGTATTCCTTGCACACCTTGTGGTCCTTGTAAACCTATTACACCTGTTATCCCCTTTATTCCACTTATACCTTGGGCACCTTGCATTCCAGTAGAACCAGTTGGACCCACTTCACCTTGTATTCCTTGAGCTCCTTGTGGGCCTTCCTCCCCAGTAATTCCTTGTATACCTTGGAAGCCGTCTTCTCCTTGTATACCAATAGCCCCTTGCTCTCCTTGTATTCCTTGAACACCTTGAGGGCCTTGTGGACCAGTTACACCCGAGACTCCAGTTATGCCTCTCTCTCCCTGCATTCCTTGTGCCCCTGTTTGTCCTCGCTCACCTATTTCCCCTTGTATTCCTTGTATACCTTGTATTCCTTGACTACCAGCAGGACCCGTAGCTCCTTGTATTCCTTCTAATCCTTGTACTCCAATATCACCAATTAGACCTTGGTTTCCGATTAATCCTTGAGTACCTTGGAGACCAGTTGGGCCAGTTATACCTTGCTCTCCTGTATCACCAATAACTCCTTGTATTCCTTGTGCTCCTGTTGTCCCTCGGGGACCTTGTATCCCCCTGATACCTTGAGGACCTTGGGGCCCAGTTGCTCCCGTCGGTCCAGTCACCCCTGTAGGACCAACAGGACCTTCATGCCCTCCAGTTGGACCGATTGGACCACTATTACCTGTCGGACCCGTTGCTCCTATAAGCGGAAGAGGCAGTGCCACTCCAAATTTTTTGCACTTTCTATGATGACGCACAACAATCCCCCTTCCCCAAAATAATTACACCTTTTATATGAAATGCATTTTTATAAGAAAAGTACACCTTTGACCTCATTTTTTTAAAATAAAGAAGCCTATCATTTCATCTATTTGAAACGATAGGCTGCTTTTTATAAAACACTTTACTTTCTCGCCTTAATAATAAAAGTAATTGGCACCATTCTAGCTTTATATAAAGAATAGTATTTCGTAGACATAGACAGGTCAGCTAGTTCTTCATCAAATGAGCTCGATGGTCCAGGCTCTTCTATTAATAAAAAGATTCGACCATCGTATGTGACAGTCGAATCTTTTTATTGTTCATATTCAAGATGATTATGCCTTTTACAACCAAACAAATAGCACCCACCTATAAAATCCGTTTCAAATTCTAACCCTGGAACGTATCCAGATTTGATACGTTCTACCATTGTTTTATAACAATTATTCTCTTCTGTATATTCCTCAATTAACTCTTTCTTATCATTTTCTGTCCAGTTTTCTTCTACTTCTTCATTCTGAACATCTTCTATTTCTGCTGTTTTCGCTTCGATACATTCCCGTATAACTTCATTTATACGGGAGAAATTATTCGTTTTATATAGAGCATACACAAATCTACCAATCCAATTAGGACTTTTCCAGCATTCTTTATATCCCTTTTCGAACCATTCAATTGCTTCTTTATAGCAATTCAACTCAACATATAAATCTGCTACATTAATTTCCCCTAAAAAATTATCAGATTCCCTGTTAAAAGTATCTAACTTCTCTTTTGCTTCTGTCGTTCGTTCTAAATCAATTAAACATTTTACATAGCTATACATGATATAGTCCGAATCCCCTGCAACTCGCAAGAAAAAGTCTGAAGCTTTTTCCAGCTCTCCAAGGTTATAATGCGCTACAGCTACATTATGATATGCTTCATCCGATGGTTGAATCGAAATAGATTTTTGTAATACTTCCTTCGCTTCTTCCCACTTTTTTTGTTTTATATAAATTTCCCCTAAGATGTTATAGGGAAAGTATGAAGAAGGATTCAACTTAACAACTTCTCTTATTAATTCAAGAGCTTTCTCATCATTCTCTTCCTCATAAAAGTACATCCAAGCCAGATTATTGAGAGATTGTACATCTCTAGATTTATGTACTGCTTGTTGAAATAGTTCCATTGCTTCCTCATATTTATTTTGTTCAAACATTTCAATTGCCTTCTCATTAATGTTCAAATAACTACCTCCGAAGTGAATGAATTCATCTATTCCCTATCATTATTGTAAAATGTAAAAATTGTAATTTCTATAAAAAAATTTCTTTCTCTCGTCTACATTTCGATTGAAATAGAAGCTAAAACACAAGAATTTACAACAATCAGTAAATTCTTCAATCTCCCTTAAATTGGATATACACCTGTTTTAATTTACATATTATGGTACAATTAAGGGGGTACTAACTAAACATTTACGCTCCGCACTAGTAATCTAGCAATACCAAAATCAAAAATCACATAGAATCGGAGGGGATGTTATGAAAAAGAAATTACTTGTTCTTCTATTCACTGGAATCATATTATCAGGATGTTCAACTATAGCAGAGAATTCTTTAGAAAGCGGGAAAGGCAGTATGGAATTATTAACACCAACGATCACAGCAAAAGATAATGAATTAGAAATTAAAACTAAAGGCATTGATGAAAATAAAGTAACTTTTATTTATGTTGCTAATAAAAAAGTGTTGGAACAAAAACTAAAAAATGGTGAATCCTACAAACTTAACATTAAAGATATCGAACACGCTCATAGGACGGACTACAAACCAAAAGTTCAACTTTTACAAACGAAAGACGATGATGATGATGAAGAAATAGTAACCTTCAAACAAGTTAGATATACAGTTAAAAACTAATTTTAAAGTTGTTTCATTATAAATGTAACAAAAGAAAATATACTTTTAACAGTAGATAAATATAGGGGGTGCTAACATGAAAAAACGATGGATTTCTTGGTGGATTGGTAACCTATTTTGGATTATCGTTTTTGGAATATGGGCCGCTATTATTTGGTTACGAGAGGTTGATGGTGCTGGTGTTATTCAAACACCTGAAATTAAATCCATATCACTTATCGTTATATTAATCGCGTTTATCATACCGGTATTTTTTCAAGTTATATGGCTAATCATTAATTTGAGGATGAGTAAAAAACATAATTATACGATTTAGTTTTTTTGAATTAACAGATGAATATTTTTCATAAAAAAAGAGAGGAATCTACATCAAAATAGATTCCTCCCTTTTACATTTAGACTTATACTGCGCTTTTAATGCATCACTATTCCTCTTTTTTACGATGCATGTTCATCTTTCTTCTTCATTAACGCTCTTTTCTTCATCGCCTTCGTTAAATATCCACCCTTAAACGAGCGAATTTCATACGAAGACATAAACGCTTTCGGTGCAATTTCATTAATGATTTCTAAAAGCTCTTTCTCTCTAGAACGCTTTGCGACGATATCTAAGCGATAACGTATAGAATTAATACCTTCGCCTTCAAATACTGTAACGCCAAATCCAGAGTGACGTAACTCATCTACTAATTCATTACAACGGTCTAGTAAACTAACTTGATACGTAATATAACCAATTGCTAATTTATTCTCTATATAACCGCCTAATAACAGTCCCGCACTAAAGCCAATGACATAGGCAACGATGTTCATCCAATTTGATAAATCTTGAAACACAATACCTAAACTGACAATGTAAATAGCTCCTTCTAACAATCCAACACCAGCAGCGGATCTTGTTTGATTCTTTACAAGCAAAATCGTACGGATTGTTAAAATTGGAACGTAAATAATTTGAAGCACAAAAATAAGTAGCGCTTGTAACATTGGTATCCACCTCTTTCAAAAAGTCTTTTGTCATAATAACATACATAACCTTTAGAAATCGATGGGTTTTTAATTTTTTTTTTATTATTTTTCATACTATTGAAAAACGCAAAAAAGAAGCGTATTATATTTGTCGTTAATTTGATTACTTGTATCATATCGCTAAACTAAAAAAGGAACCTGATTAGGTCCCTTTCATCATAGCTCTATGTTTTTTGAAGCATGTTCTCTTTGCTTCTCTTCTTCTTTCACTAACTGCATATTTGCATAAGCTAAATTTGCAATCATTAAAAAGTGACCACCTAAAATACCTGTACCGAATGCCCACATTTCCATTTCATGCTCAATTTCATACATGATGATAGCTCCTAAAATAGCAGCTGCAAATCGGTTTAAAACTCCTAATCCAGGAGCCTTTTTCTTCATTACGATACTTTTTCCGAGTTTCTCCACTCTGCGAGCTAATAACCAAAGACAATAGGCGCTTACTGCTAATCCAATACCGAACCCTGTCACTTGTTTTCCAAACGGAGTAATCGTCCACATAAGTAGTAAACCACTAAAGATCACATACAATTGTAATCGATATACACGTAAGGCTTCTTGAATCAAAATATCCGCTCCTAAGTTCTCATTTTTTGTACTTTAGAAGAAAAGCAGCAACTTACACAGTTGCTGCTTTCTCTTCTTCTTGTTCTTGTTCCATCTTACGAATTTCAACACGTTTAATTTGGTAAGCGTCTTTTTCTAACACTTTAAATTCATAACCTTCCGCCTCAACGTGTTGTCCTTCTTCGATTTCATGATTTTGCATCATAATCCATCCACCGATTGTATCCACATCATCTTCTTCGATGTGTAATCCAAATAAATCTTTCACTTCTGAGATAAGCACTTTTCCATCAACAATAATATGTTGCTCGTTCACATGTTGAATTGGTGGTGCTTCATCTTCATCATATTCGTCACGAATTTCGCCGACGATTTCCTCCAAGATATCTTCAAGCGTTACAATTCCAGCTGTTCCTCCGTACTCATCATATAAAACAGCCATCGGAATTCGCTTCTTCTGCATTTGAAGTAATAAATCGTGAATTGGAGTCGTTTCCATCACTTCAATAATCGGACGCATATACGAGCGAATAGATGATAAATCTTTTTGATCCTCGGTCATATATCGAATAAAGAAATCTTTTACGTTGACCATACCGATAATATCATCTTTATCTTCTCCAAAAATCGGATAACGTGTGTATCGCTCATTTTGGATTACTTTCATGTGTTCTTCTACTGAATCTTCCAGATAGAAACCAACGATTTCTGTTCGCGGTACCATAATCTCTTTTGCAATACGATTATCAAATTCAAAAATATTATTTACATACTTGTATTCAGCTTGATTAATTTCGCCACTTTCATAGCTATCTGAAAGGATAAGACGTAATTCTTCTTCTGTATGAGCTACTTCATGTTCTGAAGCTGGCTTTAAACCAAATAAACCAGTTATCACACGAGCTGAACCGTTCAATACCCAAATAAATGGATACATCACTTTATAGAACATCATTAATGGACCTGCCAATAATAACGTTACCCTTTCAGCCTTTTGAATTGCCATCGTTTTTGGAGCTAATTCTCCTACTACAACGTGTAAATACGTCATAATCATAAAAGCAAGACCAAATGTTAATACTGATGAAATAGAAGGATTTAAGTTCCATTTCTCAAATAACGGGTGTAATAACTTTTCAATTGTCGGTTCACCTAACCAACCTAATCCCATAGCTGTAACTGTAATACCTAATTGACAAGCAGATAAATATTCATCTAAATTTGTTGTTACCTTTTTCGCTGCTAAAGCACCGCGTTTTCCTTCCGCAACAAGCTGATCGATACGGCTTGAACGTATCTTTACAATCGCAAACTCTGCTGCTACGAAAAATCCAGTAAATGCGATTAAAATCGCAACCATGACTAAATTAAATATTTCCAATGAATCCCCTTAGTTAAAAAACTAAGGTGTCCACCTCCTGTATACTATAATGTTTTCTTATTTGTTTGTTAGAAAACATAGCCCGATACAAAAATTAAAGAGGTCGGATTTCACTTATTCTATAATAATAGAGCAAGTGTCTGTATTAAAGCTGTCGTTTGACCTGATAAAGATTTCGATATTTTTTCACGTTGTGAATCAGTCAATTCATCTAAAAGCGGTTTTAACTCAGTAAGCTCCACTTCTAATCGATGAATATGGTCTGTCACTTCATTCACTTGTTTCGAAACGTGTTCATTGATACCGAGCAGCTTCTTCTTCTCCTCGATTTTCTCTTTAATCTCACAAAGCGGCATATGCATTTCTTTGCACTTCTCAATAAATTGTAATGTCTCAAATGCTGTTTCGTCGTAATAGCGATAATTAGATTGAGATCGCTCCGCTTTTAAGATACCTAGATTCGTATAATAATCAATCGTTCGTTTCGACACGTGAGCCATGAGAGCCAACTGTCCGATTCGATACACCTTCCCAACGATCTTCCCCCCTTGTTTATATTACTTACATCATACAATACATAAACTGTACAGTCAAACGTGACGGTTTATTATTCACAATTTATACAAAATTCCAATCTCCTCCTATGATGATTCAATACGAGTAATCTACACTTATACAATAAAATTACTAAACTACTACCTAATCACTACATTATCTGCCACTTTTAACCTTTCTTATTTAAAAGCATATCCTACTAATAATGATTGCTTGTATAGGAGGGAATTAATATGAAAAAGACAATCATTTCTCATTTTTATAATGAAGAATACCTACTTCCATGGTGGCTTATGCATCACACGAAAATATTCGATCACGGCATTTTAATTAATAGAGGGTCTACAGATCGTTCCGTAGAAATTTGTAAGCTATTAGCACCCCACTGGGAAGTACGAAATTCAAGATTTCTTGAGTTTGATCCAACTAATACTGATATTGAAGTGATGGAAATTGAAAGAGAAGTTTCAGGTTGGAAAATCGTTTTAAATACTACTGAATTCTTTTGTTGTAATAATACTGAAGAATTTTTTTCATCTCTTCATACACTAGGCCAAAACATGTATGCGATTAGAATGATTTTAATGATAGATAATCATAATTATAATTATTCAAAGCCTAGATATTCTATCCCCTTAGTAGAACAGCGATACCACGGTGTCTTCCCTTATAACCCAAATCTCGGATGTGCTTGGAGATTTATTCACAATCATCTAGACGGTGCATATTTACCTGGTAGACATCATTCGCGGCACGGATATATAATTTATGACTATCCTTCATTTATTTTAAAATTTTATTTTAGCCCTTGGAATGAACAATCAAAGGCAAGAAAATTACAAATTACACCTACCCTTTCAAAAAGGGGTGTTCAAATGGGACTTCAAACACATTACGGTCAATCTCCTGAAGTACTGGACATACGTTTTTTAGAGCTTAGTAACCTAACACAAGACCTCCGTCATAACCCTGAATATCAAGAATTATTTCCAAAATTCAAACCGTAATATTTTCTGCATCGTCATCACCTCAAACATTTTCATTCACTTAATCAAAAACAATCTCATTTGCATAAAACATGAATACTGTATAAATAATAAATTTTTATTTTAGGAGGAAAAAATGAAAGCTGTTATTCTTGCTGGTGGGTACGGTACAAGAATTGGGGAAGAAACACATTTAAAACCGAAACCTATGATTGAAATTGGAACAAAACCCATTCTATGGCACATTATGAGTTTGTATAGTCATTACGGGATTACTGAGTTTATTATTTGCTTAGGCTATAAAGGATATGCAATTAAAGAGTTCTTTCTAAATTACAACTTACACATGTCTGATTTCACAATACAGTTAAACGATAATACAATTACTAGCCATTCTCATCGTGTAGAACCATGGAAAGTTACACTAATCGATACTGGTGTAAATACCGAAACGGGTGGCCGAGTGAAAAAGATTCAAAATTATGTCGGAGACGAACCTTTCTGCCTCACTTATGGTGATGGATTAAGTAATGTAAATATAAAAGAACTTATTACATTCCATAAAAAACATGGAAAATTGGCTACTGTTACTGCCGTACAACCTCCTGGTAGATTTGGTTCTCTCATATTAGATAAACAGTCTGTAACATCTTTTCAAGAAAAACCATTAGGTGATGGCGGATGGGTTAACGGTGGATTTTTCGTTTTAAATCCTGAAGTTTTCAATTACATTAGTGGAGATAAGTCTGTTTTTGAAACAGACACTTTAGTTCAGTTAGTAAACAAAAATGAATTGGCCGCATATCAACATTCTGGTTTTTGGCATCCGATGGATACATTGCGCGATAAAAATAAATTAGTCGAGCTATGGGAAAGTAATAACGCTCCATGGAAGGTTTGGTAATATGGCTTCATCATCTTTTTGGAATAAGAAAAAAGTATTTATTACGGGACATACTGGATTTAAAGGCTCATGGCTCACCCTTTTCTTAACTTCTTTAGGTGCAGAAGTAGTAGGCTTTTCTTCTCATCCCCCATCCATTCCTAACATTTTTGAACAAAGTAACGTAGCAAAAGAGTGCACGACAATGAAAGGTGATATTACAGATTACCATTCTTTATTTCATGCCATGAAGCAGCATAAACCTGACATAATATTCCATTTAGCAGCTCAGCCAATCGTAACCGCTTCATACAAAAATCCTATCGATACATTCAAAACGAATGTTTTAGGTACTGTCCACGTGCTAGAAGCAGCAAAGTCCGTCGAAAGCGTACGTGCCATTATTAATGTGACAAGCGATAAATGTTATGAGAATGACGGTAGTGGCGACCGAGCGTTCGTGGAAAATGACCGACTAGGAGGTTTCGACCCTTATAGCGCTAGTAAAGCTTGCGCTGAATTAGTCGCAACATCTTATCACAAATCTTTTTTTCACACGAATACTACTTCGCTTGCCTCTGTAAGAGCAGGTAACGTTATTGGTGGTGGTGATTGGGCAGAAGATCGATTATTCCCTGATATCATTCGGGCATATTTGCACAATCATACTTTGTGTATTCGAAACAAATATGCCGTCCGTCCGTGGCAACATGTTTTAGATCCTCTACATGGCTATATCCTTTTAGCTGAGAAACTTTGGAATGATGATAAATATGCAGAAGCGTGGAATTTCAGCCCAATGAATGAACCTAACAGAACCGTTCATGATGTCATTGAATCTGTAATAAAATTATGGAATAACCCACTAACAATCATTTCCTCCTCTACAAATACTCCTTATGAATCACCTGTTTTAACACTCGACAGTACAAAAGCAGTAAATAAACTCGGCTGGACTCCTAAGTTATCAACAGATGATGCTATCGCTTGGACTGTTGATTGGTACAAAAAATATGCATCTGGTGAAAATATAGAATCTTTCACACGACAACAAATCGATGCATTCAAAAATTTATAAGGGGGCTATAAAATGGAACAGAAAAAATGCCGTTTTTGCCACTCATTACTAACCAACACTTTTTTAGATTTGGGCGTTTCCCCTCTTGCTAATTCATTTGTAGCTCCTGAAAGCTCATATAAAATGGAACCTTTTTATCCGCTGCACACATTTGTTTGTAACTCTTGTTTACTCGTACAGCTAGATGAATTTGAATCCCCACAAAATATTTTTCATAACTATTTATACTTCAGCTCTTACTCCTCAAGTTGGCTACTACACGCTAAACAATACGTAGAAATGGCGATTAAGCGTTTCAACTTAACGAAACATTCAAAAGTGATTGAAATCGCAAGTAACGATGGGTACTTATTACAATACTTTAAAAAAGAAAATATCGAGACATTGGGAATTGAACCCGCGAAAAACGTAGCAGAAATTGCTATCAAAAAAGGAATTCCTACTCATGTAAATTTTTTCAGTAATGACTTAGCAAAAAAATTGCCACAAGCTGATTTAATCGTCGCAAATAACGTATTAGCACACGTTCCGAACTTGCATGATTTTGTCGCTGGTTTAAAAACACTATTAAAACGTGATGGCACGATAACAATTGAATTCCCACACTTATTAAACCTTATATCCTTTAACCAATTTGATACCATCTACCATGAACACTTCTCCTACTTCTCACTTATAAGCCTTCAAAAAGTTTTAAGTTATCATCATTTAAAAATTATTGATGTAGAAGAACTTTCAACGCATGGTGGTTCCTTACGGATTTTTGTAAACCATCTAAGTGCCCAATCAACTATCCATTCCAATGTTACAAAATTAATTCAAAAAGAAGTCGATCATGGGTTAGATACTTTAGATTACTATCTCCTTTTTTCTAAACGCATCGAACAATTGAAAATAAATATTTTAAAGTTTTTTATTGAAGCGAAAGTTTTAAACAAACAAATTATCGGTTACGGTGCTCCAGCTAAAGGAAACACCCTTTTGAATTATTGCGGGATAGGTAAAGAATTTCTAGCTTATACAGTAGATAAAAATCCTCACAAACAAAATCTCCTTTTACCAGGAACTCGTATTCCAGTAAAATCTCCAGCAGAAATTAAACGTACAAAACCGGATTACATTTTCATACTTCCTTGGAATTTGAAAGACGAAATTATGAAAGAATGCTCTTTCATTCGTGAATGGGGCGGTAAATTTTTAGTGACGGTTCCAGAAGTTGAGGTGATCGAGCCATGAAGAAAGTTGTTGTAACAGGTGGTAGTGGCTGGATAGGTAAATATGTTGTACATTCACTTATACAAAAGGGATATGAAGTGCACGCCACGTATAATAAAAATAACCCCTCTCACCTCCCTTGCCATTGGCATAAAGTAAACTTGCTTCGCGATGACGAAGTAAAACAATTCATTTCGGATGTTCAGCCTAGCCATCTCATTCACCTTGCTTGGGAAGCAGTGCCACCAGCATGCTATATATCTATTAATAATTACTATTGGCTAAAGTCTAGTATTTCATTGATTCAACACTTCACAATATGCGGTGGAAAGCGTGTTGTCGTTGCAGGTACTGGCGCAGAATACGAATGGTTTAACGGCGTATTATTTGAAGATTCACCGCTCCTTTCCTATAAAACCCCGTATTCTTTGTGTAAAAATGCACTGCACTCCTGGCTAGAAACGTATGCACAACAAACAGGCCTCAGCATGTGTTGGGGCCGCATTTTTCATATGTATGGACCTCACGAACAAGGTAATCGGCTCGTTTCTAACATTATCACTTCCTTATTAAAAAATGAGGAAGCACTATGTACACATGGAAAACAATCGAGAGATTTCCTCCATGTGAGTGACGTCGCTGACGCTCTCGTAACAGTATTAGAACATGGCGTTACAGGCACCATCAATATCGCTTCAGGTCAATCTGTACAAATTAAAGAACTAGCTTCTATCATCGCTAAAAAGATAGGAAAAGAACATTTAATTAAACTAGACGCGATTCCTTTCTCTAAGGATGAACCTTTATTCGTCGGCGTTAGTGTAGAACGTTTAAAAACTGAAGTAAACTGGAAACCAACATACGATTTAAATACAGGAATAGAAGAAACAATTTTATGGTGGGAATCATTTATACAAAAACATAACGATATACGTCACTAAAACGTAAATCCTTCGTTCCTCTCGCTAATTCCTTATACCATTCTTCTAATCTTTCCGGCGTAATAATATGGTGCGTCCCCATTCCCCCATGCTTACTAGCTTCAGAAAGAGTCGGACCAATTTGTAACTTTCTCTTTCTCATCACATCGTTCCACGGACTAAATCCAAACCATAATATACAAGCAAGAGGTGGATAAATCATCGATTCATGCGCAGATAAATGTCTTCCAACCGTATAACTTCCATGCTCATGATTATGAATAAATCTACCTCTTCTCCATAACGGCCAATCTTCTGGTAAATAACCATGAAATCGCTGTTTCATTAAAGGTATTCCAAAGTTAAGGTCAGGATAGTTGTAGTTAGGATCATCAACCATAATAAGCCCGTCCAGCCAATACATCCTCCCCCCCAATTCATTTAGCGATTTCCAAAACTGATTTTTATCTTGCACGCAAAGAAACTCAGTCGTATTTAAAATCATTTTCCATCCTTGTACTTCTTGTTCTATCCTCATCACTTCATGATCTGTCGCATATGCATCAAACTCTGGATTTACAGAATCTCGCACCTCCCAATGCGGTGCGAATTTTTTACAAATCTCAACGGAACGATCTGTTGAACCTTTATTAATTAAAATACCATGATCAAAAAGTTTCGTATGATGCATAAGCCACCATGGCAATAAATACTCTTCATTGTAAAAATGTGAAATAACGGTTGTAGTTATAATAATCTCCTCCTCTTTCTCTATTAATCTACTTTTTATCCTACAACCAATATACTCATAAGCAAAAATATGTTTCCTAATTATTGATCAAATATTATTATTAATATTTTTGTAAGTTTTCCTTTGGTACCCAGCCCTTCTCACCATCTCTTCCTTCGCACCAAACCCATTCATTCAATTCTTCTAATCCGATCAATCTTTCTCCAATATTCACATTTAATTCTTTCGCAGTATATTGTTTTATAATAATTCCTGTTCCATTCATATCTTTTCTTATAATTTGCTCCGGAACCCATCCTTTCCGGTTATACTTCTCTTCGTGACAAAACATCCAGTTTTCCCAGTTTTCCGGACCAGCGTAACTCTCTATCATTTTCACTACATCCCCCTCTTCTAAGCGAATTGGATTAGGATAATTGCTAACATGTGATTTTATAACGATATATTTCATAACAACCTCCAATAATCAGAAAATTAAGTTATAATATCATTATAACTTAAAGAGGAGGAATGCACTCATGTACTACAACACTTCATTCGAAAACGATCAACCTGTAGGCCGTCTATAAACTAAGACGGGCTTATAACACATACACTATGCCTCGTCTTAGGGAACTCATATTACCCTAAAAATAGACGGAGGTACTTCAAATGAAACAAACAATTTTAGGAGCTATATGCTTATCACTAGCAGCAAGTATATGGGGCGGTATGTATGTTGTTAGCAAATACGTACTCGATTTCATTCCACCACTAACACTCGTTTGGCTACGCTTTATTATCGCTTTTGTTGTTTTATATGGCATTTTGAAACTAGCTGAGAAAAAGCAAAAGAAAAAAGTAACCATTCGCAAAAAAGATTGGCTCCTATTCGCTTGGATTGGATTTATCGGCTATTTCATTTCGATCACATGCCAATTTATCGGAACAAAATTATCCGACGCTCATACAGGCTCGTTAGTTACATCAGCTACACCTGCATTTATGGTTATATTTGCAGCGCTCATTTTGAAAGAAAAACTAACTGCTCGTAGACTTTTATCTACTATAATAGCGACAATCGGTGTCATTATCGTAATCGGATGGGATATTGAAATTGGCTCCTATTTTATTGGAACAATCATTTTAGTTGGAGCCGCTATTACGTGGGCTTTACTATCTATTTATGTAAAAATCGCTTCAATCCAATTTTCATCCTTAGTTATTACAACGTACGCAATTTTCTTTTCACTCTTTTTTATTACACCTTTTATGATATGGGAGCTACAAGCGGCCTCTATCGGAACAGTAAATACGTACGTAATATTAGGCGTATTATATTTAGGAATCGTCTCAACAGCAGGTGCCTTTTTCCTTTGGAATAAAGGATTAGAATTACTGGATGCAAGCATAGGTTCCTTATTTTTCTTCTTCCAACCTATCGTTGGATCGTTACTTGGTTGGCTCTTATTAAATGAAACATTAAATAGTAACTTTTTTATTGGTGGTATTCTTATTATATGTAGCGTTTTAATTACTACTTTTGAAAAGAAATAAAAAGCAGGCAGAGATTCTTAGTCTCTGCCTGTTCGCATTATTGGATCTTGGTCGTGAAAACCAATACAAATCGGTATATTATTTTGCACTTCACTACGTACACTTATAAAACTACACAGCGTTTTAGCAATTAAATATAAAGTGATACCAATTGCTTTTTCACTTGCGTCAAAGCCATTTTCATTATACATATCCGCTAATTCTACAGACTCCGGTCCCTCAACATCATATGTCCATTCAGAAGCCCAATCATCATCCTCTTCTTCAAGTGGAGCATACTCCTCACAAATATAAAACTGACTAGTCCACTCGTTATCAAGGTCATACTCAAAATAAATCGCTTTTGCTTCTTCATTAGTAGCCATATCTACAGCTGCATCCAAACCTACTCGAATACTTACCTTATATGACTCTACATCAATTACTTTAATTCGTTCTGCATATTCTGTAGACGCCAACATGCAACAAATATCATAATACTTCGCTTCTATTTGCTCTACTGCTAACGAAAAGACATCCTCTTGCATCTCTTCTAAATACTGAAATATATCCACACTAAATACTCCTCACTCTTTACGCACTCCAATGCGATGGACGAGACAATAATTTCGGTAATTTCGTATGTTTGTCCCCTCTAGCAGCATTAACTTGAACTTGCGTCAGAAAAATACTATTAGTAAAATCAGCCCCGCGAATATCTGCATCTCGCAAATCTGCTCCGATGAGATCTGCTCCTCTTAAATCTGCACCATTTAAGTTAGCCGCAATTAAGTAAGCTCCTCTTAAATTTGCACCTTGTAAATTTTTCTTTTTCAGATTCGCTCCCATAAGGTCTGCTCCGCGGTGAATAATTCGTTTCTTACGCGCAGTATTCATTTCCTTCCATACTAATTCGCTCGTTTCTAAAAGAAGAATGTTCACCTCTGCCCTATGCATTGGAACATTTATTTTCATTAGCTCATCTGGATTTAAATTCGAAAGTCGCTCTGTCTCCTCAATTGCGGTCTCCAGCTCTTTATGAATTGGCTGTGTTGCCTTTAAAAGAATCGCTTCATTCAAATACCAAAGCATTTCATGAAGTTGATGCATAACCGGAAAAGCATCGTACATTTTTCTTGCATGCTTTGCATCTTTCCTCCAATCAATCCCTTTAAACGTACCCTGAGAAATCTTCTGCCCAGCACCGAAACACTCAAATACTGTACAACCTTTATAACCTTTTCCTCTAAGATTTTTATGTATACTACATTTAAAATCTGATTGTAAGTTGGAACATGGTTTACCACCATCTTTATTCACTGCAAAATCTACCGATGCTGCAAACGGTAATGCAACGCAACATAGACCGAAGCATTTTTCGCAGTTTGCTTTTAAATGATCGTTATGATTAGTCAAAATCTATACCCCCTGTTGTCTTTTGACTATTTCATAATATTCCAACTGTAATAAATAATCAATTTTAAAATAAACCAGCATCTTTCGTTTCAATTCATAACTTTATCATTCGATTTCCTTTCAATTGAAAAGGACTATTTCTATTTAATGAATTATAATTAAATTATAAATTTTCTGACTAAAAAGGAGACTTATTATGGCACTAGAAATGAAAACAAACTGTCAAATTTGCGATCAATCGCTCGAACAAGATTCTGAAGCATACATTTGTGTATATGAATGTACATTTTGCGCACCATGTACAGAAGAAAGACATAACGTTTGTCCAAACTGCGGCGGCGAATTAGTACGTAGGCCGAAAAAGAAACAATAAAAAGCAAAGCGATATCGCTTTGCTTTTGTTTAGGCATCTGAAATTATATATTTAAAAACTTCACACAAACAGGCTCTGGCACAACAACATCAGATTGTAAAAGTGTTAACTTACCTGTAGATTCATCTCTTGAAAATAACACAAGATTATGTGACTTTTCATTTGTAGCAACAAGGAACTTTTCAGTAGGATCTAATACAAAGTCTCTTGGCCAATTTCCTTCTGTAGATGTATGTTCAACAAATGTAAGCTGACCTGAATTTTGATCTACGCTATAAACAGCGATACTATTATGACCACGATTACCTGCATATACAAAACAGCCGTCAGAAGAAATATGAATCGCACTTCCTTGATTATTTTCATCAAACTCTTCTGGAACAGTAGAAATATACTGTAGTTCTGTAAAGGATCCTTCTGTAGGATTATATGTTAACACAATAACCTCTGAACTAAGCTCCGTCATTACATACGCATACTTTCCATTCGGATGAAAAGTAATATGTCTTGGACCACTTCCTGGATTTACAGATAAACGATTCACTTCTGTTAATATACTATCTTTTACTTCATACGTAATTATTTTATCTATCCCTAAATCAACGCCCACTACATATTTTTCATCAGGAGTATATCCCGCGTAATGTGCATGTGGTTTTTCTTGTCTTTCTTTATTCGGACCTGAACCTTCATGTGTCATAATAGATGCAGCAGGATTTACAGTTCCATTTTCTTCATTTACTTCAAAAGACTCAATCGTTCCTTTATGGTAATTTGCTGTAACTACTGTATGATTTCCACTATCAACACTAATATGACAAGGAGAAGCCCCTTCTACTACTTGTCTATTTTTCGCTTTTAGTTCTCCAGTATGACTATCCATGGAATATGCAGCTACACCGCCAGATTCGCCTTCCTTAACAACGGAATAGAGATATTCATTATTTCGATTAATCGTTACATATGTAGGGTTATCCAACTTAGCGGCAAGTGTTACATTACTAATTTTTTTTGCTTCCGTTTCTAAAGTAAACTTATATATTCCTTCACTATTTTCTTTC
The DNA here is from genome assembly GCF_900100505.1 of Bacillus sp. cl96. Taxonomy (NCBI): domain Bacteria; kingdom Bacillati; phylum Bacillota; class Bacilli; order Caryophanales; family Bacillaceae; genus Bacillus; species Bacillus sp. cl96. The sequence continues at coordinate 53,144 of NZ_FNDM01000010.1, read as the reverse complement.
GTGTATGTTCCAACATATCCGATAAACTCTTTGTTATTCTTCATTTTCATAACCCTCTCTCCCTATATTTTTCATTCATCATACTTCTTAAAATATTTTATGTTGAAAGAGTATCCTAAAAAATCGGAGTACCTCTTTATACGTTACCATATTTTCTTGGTAACTAGCTTTTAAACCCACTTTTTTTGGTACGCTGCTATACTTTCATATTCTTCTTCCAATTGACGAGACAGACGAATATAGATTGGTGTTAAATCTTTATATTTTTCCACACTTTCCATGTTTGGTTCATGATGGAAATTCGCACCTACCATTTCAGAAACTACATGCAACGTATCTACTTCACCTAAACTATATAAACCGAGGATTGCAGCTCCTAAGCAAGAGCTTTCAAAACTTTCCGGAACATATACGTCTTGATGGAAAATATCTGCCATCATCTGTCTCCAAAGTTCCGATCTTGCAAAACCACCTGTCGCTTGAATTTTTTTCGGTTCACCAATTAGCTCTTTTAAAGCAAGAAGAACGGTGTATAAATTATAAATTACTCCTTCTAAAACAGCACGGATCAGATGTTCTTTCTTATGATGCAATCCAAGTCCAAAGAAAGATCCTCGCGCATTTGCATTCCATAAAGGAGCTCTTTCTCCTGCTAAATACGGGTGAAATAATAAACCGTCGGACCCCGGACTCACTTTTGCTGCTATTTCAGTAAGCACTTCATATGGATCTTTTCCTAAACGCTTCGCAAGCTCAATCTCTGAAGTGCCTAATTGATCACGAGCCCATCTGAAAATCATACCACCGTTATTAACTGGTCCACCAATTACCCAATGGTCTTCAGTTAAGGCGTAACAAAAAATTCTACCTTTTGGATCTGTTACAGGACGATTTGTTACAGCACGTATCGCACCGCTTGTACCAATTGTCACAGCAACAACACCAGGATCAATTGCATTTACACCTAAATTGGATAGGACTCCATCACTCGCTCCTACTACAAAAGGCGTAGAAACAAGTACATTCATCTCTTTGGCAAGCTCTTCATCTAATCCGGTTAAACTGTGCGTTGTTGGAACGAGTTTAGAAAGCTTGTCATCTGTAATTCCCGCAACATGTAAAGCCTCTTCATCCCATTTTAAAGATTTCAAATTAAACATCCCTGTTGCTGATGCTATAGAATAATCAATTACATAATCCTTATATAACTTATAAAAAACATACTCTTTAATAGAAATAAATTTATAACTTTTTGCGAACAATTCTGCCTGTTCATTCTGTAACCAAACTAATTTCGAAAGTGGCGACATCGGATGAATTGGTGTCCCAGTACGCAAATAAATTTCATGACCATTCATATCATTCTTTATTTTCTCTGCCCAGCTTGCACTTCTATTATCTGCCCAAGTGATACATCTCGTTAACGGTTTTCCCTTCTCATCTACAGCAATGATACTATGCATTGCCGAACTAAAAGAGACACAAAGAATATCATTCGGCTGTACACTACTTGACTGTACAGTTTCTTTAATCGTATTTATTACTGCACGAAAAATTTCTTCTGGGTCTTGTTCTGCTATTTCAGGTGTAGGAGAATATAAAGGATATTCAATTCCATGACTTGCAATAACAGACCCATCAGTAGAAAATAGAACCGATTTTGTACTAGTTGTCCCAATGTCTACACCAATCATATATTTTGTGCTCACCATTTCTTCCTCCTAACAAAAATCCCTACAGTATCCTAATCATATAAGAACCATAAAAATATATTTATTTTATCTGTTCATAACGTTATGTGCTAAAGTTGTCTCTCTTAATTGATATAAAAATATCCTTATTTTAAACAAACATATCGAGTAGTAAAACTCCTCCAAAAGCGATAAATGAAAGTAACGTTTCTAATACCGTCCATGTTTTAAATGTTTCTTTCACTGTTAAACCTAAGTATTCTTTTACCATCCAGAACCCAGCATCGTTTACGTGTGAAAACATTAATGCTCCTGCACCTGTTGCAATGACGAGCAACTCTAAATTCACACCTGTCGTATTTTCAATGATTGGTGAAACGATGCCTGCTGCTGTTGTTAAAGCGACTGTCGCTGACCCTGTCGCAATTCGAATTAGTCCTGCTACTATAAATGCTAATACAATTGGAGATAGAGCTAAATGCTCAGACATTTGAGCAATAGCATTGCCTACACCACTATCGATAAGAATTTGCTTAAATCCCCCGCCGGCACCAATAATCGCAACAATTGAACCGATTGGTAATAAGCTATCTTCTGTTACCTTCTTAATAGCCTTTTTATCGATACCTTGACGAAATCCAAGAAAATAAAACGCTGCAAAACATGCAATCAATAACGCAATGATAGGACTACCGATTAATGTGATAATCTTCATCAAAGTAGTAGAAAGTGGAACATAAGGAGCCGCTGCAGCTAAAACCATTAACATAACTGGTAACAATATGACTAAAAATGAAACTCCTATTCCTGGTAATTTCGTTGATTTTGTATTTACACGAATCAATTCTGGCTCATTTTCAGGAATTACACGTTTGTGAATCCATTTAGCGAATATAGGACCTGCAATAATCGCTGCAAAAAATGTAATAATGAGTGAATACAATAGTACCTTCCCAAGGTTCGCTTTATAAATACCAATTGCAACGATTGCCCCTGGATGCGGAGGAACTAGGCCATGTACGACAGATAGCCCAGCAATTGCTGGTAACGCTATCAATAAAATATTTTGTTTCGTAGTTTTATGAATTGAAATTACTAACGGCAACAATATTAAAATACCTACTTCAAAAAACACCGGAATTCCAATAATAAAACCTGCAATTAACATAGCCCACGGTAAGTTTTTTATCCCAAAGGATTTAATAAAGAACTCTGCCACTTGCATTCCAGCACCTGACTCTGCCATCATTTTCCCTAAAATTGTACCTAAAACTAAAATACCTACTAAATGCCCGAGAACACTCCCAACTCCCGTTTCATAAGCACTCACTATTTTATCCATTGGCATTCCAGACATAATTGCTAAAAACAAACTTGCAACCGTTAAACTAATAAACGCATGCCATCTCCACCACGAAACCCCTAAAATAACAATTACAATTGATAATAATGTAATCATTAAAAGGTACATATTCATACTTAATCCCCCTTTATGTAAACCCTTTCAAAAATGCTATATAATGAAAAGAACCTATATAGTTCTTACTTGAGTAAAAGATAGCTTTACATATTGATATGCACTTAAAAGCATCCTCACATCATAATGATTTATACAAAAAGAATCTCCCTTATCAGAGATATACTTTAACTCACCTCTCTGATAAGGGGATTTCTCTTTCATAATTATAATGTCATTGTGATAAACGCTTCGCGTAAGCAAATTTTCCTTTTTTAAAAGTGAATGACGCTTTCTTCTCTTGCTGTTTTCACATAGTAAGACTACAAACTCGGGATCCAGTTTAAACGATGAAGTTACTTAGAATTTGTCCTCTCATGAAAAGCAATTTTCAGCAAGCCCCTTCACTTTTATACATTATAATTTAGGAGCTTTCGCCCAATCCGCAGCAAACTTCTCAATACCTTGATCTGTTAATGGGTGCATAGCAAGTTGCTCGATTACTTTATAAGGGATTGTTGCAATGTGAGCACCTGCCATCGCTACACGAGTTACATGATCTGGATGTCTGACAGAAGCCGCAATAATTTGTGTATCTAATTGATGAACATCGAATAATTCAGCAATTTTAGCAACTAATAGTACACCATCTTCAGAAATATCATCTAAGCGTCCTAAAAATGGAGAAACATACGTTGCACCTGCTCGAGCAGCTAAAAGTGCTTGGTTCACAGTGAAAATAAGTGTAACGTTCGTTTTCACACCTTTTTCAGTAAGATAGCGACAAGCTTCTAATCCTGCTAGCGTCATTGGAAGTTTTATCGTGACGTTTTTATCGCCACCGTTAATTTTAATTAATTCTTCTGCTTGAGCAATCATTTCTTCAGCTGTAACAGCATCTGGCGTTACTTCTGCCGAAACAGACTCAACTTTAGGTACTGCCTGACAAATTTCTGCGATACGGTCTTCAAACTTAACGCCCTCTTTTGCTACTAAAGAAGGATTCGTTGTAACACCAGCTAAAACTCCAAGTTTATATGCTTTTTTTATGTCCTCAAGATTTGCAGTATCAATAAAAAATTTCATGATCAATTCCCTCCAGTTTTTAAACGTTGATGAGTTACATGTTTAATATGCTTATCCCGTAAAAGCCCGATTGATGTGGAATAAAGCCCCTACTTATTAAAGTTTCACTTTATTTCTTTTCTACTGCATGTCCGCCAAATTCATTGCGCAGAGCTGCTACAACTTTTCCTGTAAATGTATCATTGTCTAATGAGCGGTAGCGCATTAATAGAGACATTGCGATAACAGGAGTTGCTGTTTGAAGGTCTAATGCTGTTTCTACTGTCCATTTTCCTTCACCAGAAGAATGCATAACACCCTTAATTTCATCGAGTTTTGCATCTTTAGAAAATGCATTTTCTGTTAATTCCATTAACCAAGAACGAATGACTGAACCGTTGTTCCATACTCTTGATACTTTTTCATAATCGTAGTCAAATTCACTTTTCTCTAGAATCTCAAATCCTTCACCAATAGCAGCCATCATACCGTATTCAATTCCGTTATGAACCATTTTTAAGAAGTGACCACTACCAGCTTTTCCAGCATATAAGAATCCATTTTCTACAGCAGTATCGCGGAAGATAGGTTCAACGATGTCCCAAGCTTCTTGATCTCCTCCGATCATGTAACAAGCACCATTACGAGCGCCTTCCATTCCACCAGAAGTTCCTGCATCCATAAAGTGAATGCCATCTTCCTTTAATTGCTCATATCGGCGGATAGACTCTTTATAATGTGAATTACCAGCTTCAATTAGAATATCTCCTTTTGATAAAAGTGGTGTAACCTCATCAATAACAGAATCAACAACAGCGTGTGGTACCATTACCCAAAGAATTCTTGGTGATTGTAATGACTGAACAAGTTCACTTAAACTAGATGTACCCGTTGCCCCATACTCTTTCATTTCTTCTACTGCGCTCGTATTTAAATCAAATGCTACTACTTCATGTTTATGATCCATTAAATTTTTCCCTAAATTTAATCCCATTTTACCTAACCCAATTAATCCTACTTGCATAATATAATTCCTCCTCAAATCATCTTTTATTAAAAATTCATATCACTACAATCTGGAATACCTTTCAGCACTGAAATGTTAGTATGTACAGAAAGGTATTCACAGTCATAGCTTAAGAATTCAACACATTTTTTGTAATTTGAACAACATTTTCTGTCGTAAATCCAAATAGATTCATGACTTCAGCTCCAGTTCCTGAAGCTCCAAATGTTTCAATTGATAGTACTTTTCCTTCTTGTCCTACATAACGTTCCCAACCTAGAGATACACCCATTTCAAGAGATACTCGTTTCGTTATAGAAGACGGAAGAACGGATTCTTTATATTCGTTCGATTGGCGATCGAATAACTCCCAGCTCGGCATTGCAACGATGCGAACAGAAACTTGATCTTCTTCTAATTTTGCTTTCGCACTAGTAGCTAAGGATACTTCAGAACCTGTCGCAATTAAAATTACATCCGGATTTTCATTCGTTTGTGTTAATACGTAAGCTCCTTTAGAGAGATTCTCTATGTTCGCTTTCGTTTCATTAAACACCGGTAAATTTTGACGGCTCAATACTAAAACGACTGGACCATCCGTTTGCTGTAAAGCATACGCCCAAGCACTTGCTGTTTCATTTGCATCTGACGGACGGATAACTGTTAGACCAGGAATTGCTCGAAGCGCTGCCAATTGTTCAATTGGTTCATGCGTTGGACCATCTTCTCCTACAGCAATCGAATCATGTGTAAATACGTAAGTAACAGGTAAATTTTGCAGTGCAGCCAGTCGAATCGATGGACGAAGGTAATCATTAAATACAAAGAATGTACTTACGAAAGGTTTTACTCCTCCATGGAGAGCCAGTCCATTTGCTGCCGCGCCCATTGCATGTTCACGTACACCGAAGTATATATTTCGTCCAGCATACGATTCTACCGCGTACACAGCTTCACCTTTTATATCTGTCATAGTGGAATGAGAAAGATCTGCACTTCCACCGAAAATAGAAGGAATCGATTTCACATAATGATTAATAGCTTCCCCACTTGCAACACGAGTGGAAATCGTTTTTTCAATATCAAAGGATAGAATGTCTTTCGCTTCAATTAAAACATCACCTGTAATCGCTTTTTCTAATTCATCTGCTAGTGCAGGGTTCGACTCTCTGTATGAATTGAACTGCTCATTCCAGTCATTTTCTTTTTCAATACCTTTTTGTTTCAGTTCATTAAAATGAGCTTTTACTTCTTCAGGTACAAAGAAATCTTCCTCATAACCCCAACCATACACTTGTTTTGTCGCTGTTGCCTCTTCTACTCCAAGCGGATTACCATGTGCTTTGTTCGTTCCAGCAACTTTTGGACTTCCATAACCTATAATGGTTCTAATTTCTATAAGAGTAGGTTGATCCGTATTTTCTTTCGCTGATTGAATAGCTTTTGTAATAGCATCGACATCGTTTCCATCTTCAACTCTTACATATTGCCAATGTACAGATTCTGCCCTTTTCTCAATATCTTCAGAGAAAGCAATGCCTAATTCACCATCAAGTGAAATTTCATTTGAATCATACAGTACAATTAACTTGCCAAGTTTCATATGTCCTGCCATTGACATCGCTTCATAAGCGACACCCTCCATTAAGTCACCATCTCCGACTAAAGCATACGTATTGTGATCTATAATAGAGTGACCATCCTTATTGAACTTCGCTGCTAAATGAGCTTCTGCCATTGCCATTCCGACAGCATTAGCAATCCCTTGTCCTAACGGGCCTGTCGTCGCTTCAACTCCAGGAGTATGACCAAACTCAGGATGTCCTGGTGTTTTACTATTTAACTTTCTGAAGTTTTTCAAGTCATCAATTGAAACGTCATATCCAGCTAAATGAAGTAGGCTATATAACAGACTAGATCCATGTCCCGCCGATAAAACGAAACGATCACGGTTAAACCATTCTGGGTGATTAGGATTGTAATTTAAATGATTCGCCCATAATGCATAAGCCATTGGTGCTGCTCCCATCGGAAGACCTGGATGACCTGAGTTTGCCGCATTAATAGCATCAATTGATAATGTACGAATTGTATTCACTGCTAATTGATTTATGTTTTGTGTCATAGTAATCGTCCCCCTACATGCTTTCATGAAAGAAAGTACTTATTTTTCCGTCTCTTGATCTAACCACCATTTAAATCCACTTTCTTGCAATAATTCATTAGACGCATCTGGACCATATGAACCAGACTCATATTCATGAAGTGGTAATAAGTTCTCCTCGAATGCTTCAAGAATTGGTTGTACCCATTCCCATGACAATTCAACTTCTCTCCAATGTGCAAAGAATGTAGCGTCTCCACTCACCGCATCATGAATGAGTCTTTCATACGCTTCAGGTACTCCCACATCCGCTTGCTCACAAGTAAAGTTAATACGCATCGGTTCAATTTCTCCATTTTTCAATGGATTTTTACTATTTAACTGTAATGAAACGTTCTCACCTGGACTAATTTCAATTATTAATAAGTTAGGTGCTGCATTTGGATTACTATCTTGATATTGCTGTTTTAACGTATTTTTAAATTCGATTACAATACGAGTAGACTTTTCTTTCATTCGTTTACCTGTTCGTATATAAAATGGAACGCCAGTCCAAAATGGATTATCGATCCACAGGCGAGCAGCAACAAATGTGTCTATGTTAGAAGAAGGATTTACTCCTGGCTCCTCTTTATACGCTACAACTTGTCCGCCTTTTATTTCTCCTGAAACGTATTGACCGCGAACGATATGGTTTTGAACGTCTTCTTTTTTCACTTTACGAAGCGTCTCCATTACCTTTCGCTTTTCCTCTCGAATTTCACATGCATTAACCTTTTCCGGCAGATTCATAGCAGTCATCATTAATATTTGTAACATATGATTTTGAACCATATCTCGAATGGCTCCTGCCTGGTCATAATATCCTGCCCTTTCTTCAACCCCAACTGTTTCACTAGCTGTGATTTGTACATTCGCTATATGTTCTTTATTCCAAATCGACTGGAGAACAGGATTTGCAAATTCTAGCGCTTCAAGGTTTTGAATCATCGGTTTACCTAAATAATGATCAATACGGTATATCTCGTCTTCTTCAAACGTGCGACTAAGCTTATCATTCAGCTCACGAGCAGATGCAAGGTCGTGCCCAAACGGTTTCTCAATCATCAGGCGTTTCCATCCATCTGTTTTATCAAGTCCGCTTTCCTTAATATTTAAAGCAATCGTCTCGAAAAATTCAGGAGCAACTGAAAGATAGAACATTCTATTACCTTTTATATGTAGTTCTTCTTCCCTTTCACGAACGACTTGTAATAATCTCTCATAGTCTTCCGGCTTACTCACATCTAATGGACAATAGCGAAAGTTATCTAAAAAAACTTCGAGTTCTGGAGTACCTTCTTCTCTATGACGGGAAAACGTCTCTATTGATTCTTTTATTCTTTCTTGAAAATCCACATGAGATACTTGACGTCTCCCAAGCCCGATAACGGATATTTGCTTTGGAAGCTTTTGATCTCTATATAAGTTATATAGTGCGGGGTAAATTTTGCGTTTCGCTAAGTCCCCTGTCGCTCCAAATAAAACAAAGGTCATTGATTCCAATTTCAGTCCCCCTCTTGTTGTATAATCCTTGTCAATATTTTAAAAATGAATTGTACAGAAGCCCCTGTTTTTATAAAAAAAAACAAAGAGTTATCAAATTCCAATTCCTTTTATACCTTTCGCTTTCTAATTGTCCCCAATATTAATAGTGGCAATTCAAAGCACTTCTACCACAGATTACTTATTTATCGAACTCAACAAACAAATGTATATTCGATTACTTTTAGTAATTAAATAATCTTATGTCTAGTATATTAACCATATAAATTATTATCGTCAATAAAAATGTCTTGCATTACATACTATTTATTTCGTAATGCTTTTCTAAGTGTATTCCTAATTACCATTCATTTTCAAAGATAATGATTGATATAAAAAATGTCAGTTTCATCAAAATCTTCAATCATTTTTCCTTTAAACTCACGAGCAGACGTTACATGATAACCAAAAGGCTTCTCTATAATAAGACGGTTCAATCCTTTTGTAGCCCACAATCCACTTTCCTTAATATTTAAAGCAATGACATCAAATACTTCTGGTATAACAGATAGGTAAAACATGCGGTTTTCAGGAATGTTTAATTCTGTTTCACGCCTCTTTACAAGACGCAACAAATCTTGATAGTCCTCTATATTCGCTGTATTTAATTGACAATAACGAAATGTACTAATAAATTCTTCTACTCCTGATTCGTCATCAGTAGATATTCTAGAAAATGTAGCAAGGGATTGTTCTACCTTTGTTTGAAATTCCATATCTGACATTAGCCTTCTGCCAATACCGATAATCGAAAGAGATTGTGCTATATTTTGATTACTAAATAGGTCATATAAAGCAGGATAAATTTTGCGTTTCGCTAAATCCCCTGTCGCTCCAAATAAAAGAAATGTCATTGAATCCATTTGTTCTCTCCCTTTTAAAACAATTGCTAGAATAGAATATATAAGTTCATTCGCTACTTAGCACAATACTGTCTCTAAAACCTCATACTTTACCAATGTTTCTTCAATACAATTTTCCCAAGAGCACGCTCTGACTCACTTATGTGGTGTGCTTTTTTTACACCTTCTACATGTAAAGGCAACACATGCGTGGCAACAGGTTTAATCTTCCCGCTCTCAATTAATTCTGTAATAAGAGAAAGTTCATATCCGTTAGGTTCAGTAAATATATGGTCACTCTCAATATTTTTCTCTCTTGATATCTCGGTTTGCGGAATTTCCATACCTTTCGGACCATAAATAGACGCTAACTTTCCATTTGGTGCAAGTACTTAATAACTATTCTTTAGTACATCCCCACCTAACACATCAAATACAATATTGTAATTATGCAAAAGCAAAGAAAAGTCTTCCGTTTTGTAATCGACGACAGTATCAGCGCCTAGATCCTTTACAAATTGCATGTTTTTCGTACTAGTCGTAGTTGCAACATGTGCACCGAAACTTTTCGCTAGCTGAATAGCAAACGTACCAATCCCGCCAGATCCAGCATGAATTAAAACCTTATTACCTTTTTGAACATTTGCGAACTTCACTAAGCTTTGCCAACTTGTCAAACCTACTAGAGGGATTGATGCCGCTTCTTCAAAAGATAGATTTCTCGGTTTTTTCGCCACATATTTTTCATCTACAGCCACGTACTCTGCGTACGTGCCGTTTCGTTCAATATCTGGACGACTATATACTTCATCCCCCACTTTACATACTGTTACGTTTTTTCCTATAGCAGCAACTACACCTGCAACATCCCATCCTAAAACGAGCGGGAAGTCATAAGAAATTACGTCTTGAAGTAAACCCTCACGTATTTTCCAATCCACAGGATTTACACCAGCTGCATATACTTCAATCAGTACATCGTTGTCTTCCAATAGCGGTGTCTGCATTTCAATCTCTTGTAGTACACTTTTATCTCCATATTGCATAAGTCCTATTGCTTTCATTCTTTTCACTCCTTTACAAGGCTGGGAAATGCGGTAGCACTTCTTCTCCTAGCTCATCCAATACTTCGTCAGCTGGACGTTGACCATCAAATAGAGCAAGGAATAAATGATTCACACCAATACTTTTATATATATCAAGTAATTCAATTAGTGCCTTACGCCCTGTACGGTAACCTAAACGTATCGGTGTAGGACGTTCATTTGGATCTTCAGATAAATCTAAATGCATCGGTTGGATAAATGGTTTGAATACAGCTGGATGATAATCCTCTACTAGTTCTCTCCATTGTCCAATTGCTCCCGCCTGATGCACCGGACTACGTGGATAATACATCCATCCATCTCCATGTTCAGCAAACCATTCCATATTTTGCTGACTAAAACCTGTAATAAAGGTTGGAACACGTTTAGACGGTTTTGGAACTAAATTCGCACCATGAACTTCTCCTAGTGTCGACTGGATAGACGGGAAGTTTTTATACAAAATTTCTTCCAAGTAAGCAAATGCTTCTCTAAACTTTTCACCTCGTGTTTCATGACTAACACCTAACGCTTTGAAATCGGCACGTCTGTCACCGGATGAAACGCCAAGCATAATTCTTTCTGGAAATAGTTGATCTAATGTAGCAATTTCTTTTGCTACACGCAATGGATGACGAAGTGACAACACTGTTGCCGACGTTCCAAATGCGATTTTCTCTGTCTTGCTTGCTAAATACGTCAAATAAATCATCATATCGTAAATTTGACCTGTTGCAGGATCACCAAAATCAGGGTCTTGCAGCAATACATCGCGAAGCCATACACCTGTAAAACCGTATTGTTCCGCTTTTTGTACTAACTCTACTTGTTTTTCCATCGTTGGAGCATGAAACTGATAATTTTCAATCGGAATGTGAACTCCTAACGTAAGTTGATCTTTCGCAAACATACGATTATATCCAAAATGATTCGCAAACTTTTCCATGTGTTTCACTCACTTTCCTTTATTCATATAAATCTATACTTTTCATATTTCTTCTCAAAATTCATAAGCAATACTGTAGCACCACATTGTTGCCGATTGTCATCGTTATAACTTTCTTTGTGCTACGAGTGTTATTATAAATCGGTCATAACATGAATAACAGTACGTACTTTAAAGTGATGTAGGCACTTTAAAGTACCTATACTAAGTGAGTAGTAATAAACATAATGAATAAATCGTGCTGCAAAAATAACATCTATCCTTTCTTCAAAAAACTTTACAGTTGCTTTTGCAAGTACGTTACATGATCCCACGTACTTTCCTCTTCTTTATATAAAATGCTCAATATCCAAATTCAAAATATTATACTTATTTTTCGTACTTTGCTATGCTATAAGCACAAACAGGAGGTATAAACAATGAAAGCACAAATTATCCATTCTTTTGGGGATTCATCTGTATTTCAATTAGAAGAGGTTTCAAAACCGAAACTTTTACCAGGTCATGTTCTAATCCATGTAAAAGCAACAAGTGTAAATCCAATCGATACAAAAATGCGTAGTGGTGCCGTTTCAGCAGTCGCTTCTGAGTTTCCAGCTATATTACATGGAGATGTATCCGGTATTGTTATTGAAGTAGGAGAAGGTGTTTCGAAATTCAAAGCTGGCGATGAAGTATACGGGTGTGCCGGAGGTTTTAAAGAAACTGGTGGTGCACTTGCAGAGTTTATGCTTGCTGATGCACGACTGATTGCTCACAAACCTAAAAACCTAACAATGGAAGAAGCTGCTGCTCTACCATTGGTTGCAATTACAGCTTGGGAATCTTTATTTGATCGTGCAAATATTAAATCAGGTCAAAATGTGCTCATTCATGGAGCTACTGGTGGCGTAGGACACGTAGCCATTCAATTAGCTAAATGGGCTGGTGCTAAAGTTTTTACAACTGCTTCTCAGCAGAACAAAATGGAAATAGCCCATCGTCTAGGAGCCGACATAGCTATTAACTATAAAGAAGAATCTGTTCAAGAATATGTGCAAAAACATACGAATGGCAACGGATTTGAAGTTATATTTGATACAGTAGGTGGCAAGAATCTCGATAACTCTTTCGAAGCTGCTGCAGTCAACGGAACTGTCGTAACAATTGCAGCTCGTTCAACCCATGACCTCTCTCCTTTACACGCAAAAGGACTCTCTCTGCACGTTACTTTTATGGCGTTAAAAATATTACATACAGATAAACGTGACGCTTGCGGGGAAATTTTAACTAAACTAACGCAAATAGTAGAAGAGGGACACCTTCGACCATTACTAGATTCGAAAACTTTTACGTTTGATGAAGTTGCACAAGCACATGAATATTTGGAATCAAATAAAGCAATTGGGAAAATAGTGTTGAAAAACGTTTGGTAACTTTCACTAAATAATACAAATAACAGCGGGATTGCTTCGTCTTATCTTTTTCTTAAGAAATGCCACAACGCTAAAAGCTTTCCATCCTTTACAACAAGTAAAAAAGAACAGCCGAATTTTTCTTATAGTAGAAAATCCGGCTGTTTTCTTATCACAATTTGCTTTTTGTATATTTCTATTAATGAGTAAAATACAACTTATTTGTCTTACCATCTTTACTTTCTACAGAATACTATGTTGTTTTTAATTTATTAAAATACACTACGTACTAATCCCCCGTCTATTCGCAACGCGGAACCATTAATCGCTGAAGAAAGTGGGCTGCTTAAGAAAGTGACAAGATTGGCAATTTCTTCTGGACGAATAAGTCTTTGAATAATAGAGGTTGGTCGATTCTCTTTCATAAATCGCTTCTCAGCTTCTTCTATTGTCAATTGCTCATTAGGATAAAGACTATTTAACATAGTCTCCACTCCTTCCGTTAAAGTCGAACCAGGCATGATAGTATTAACAGTCACATTCGTTCCTGTCGTCAGCTCAGCTAAACTGCGAGAAAGTGAAAGTTGCATCGTTTTAGTCGCACTATAGTGAGCCATTTCTTGAGATGGCATAATAGCTGCTTCGCTAGCAATAAAGATAACTCTTCCTTCTTTTCTTTCAATCATTTTTTTCAAGTACGAGCGAGTAAGTCGAACACCACTCATAATATTGACTTCAAACAATTTAAACCAATCTTCATCAGGGATATCAAAATATTCTACAGGTTCAAAAATTCCTAAGTTGTTAATAAGAATGTCTACTTCAGGGTACTTTTCAATCACGTTTTGGCACCCTTGTTCTGTTCCTAAATCAGCTACTACAGGTTGAAGGATAGCCTCCGGATACTGCGCTCGAATTTCGTTTATCGTTTGATTAACATTTTCTTCACGGCGTCCATTAATAAGTACAGTAGCTCCTTCCGCTACTAATGAAGTGGCAATTGCTTTTCCAATGCCTGCCGTAGATCCAGTAACCAGTGCTGTTTTCCCTTTTAATTGCATATGCATATAGATCCCTCCAAATTCATGTGCTACATGATTGACTTACGTTGGAATAAATAATTACGTTTATATTGTGGTTCACTTCTCTTATCTTTAACAGAAAATAAGCAGATCCACCCTTTTTTCGAAAGAGTATAAACGAAAATTATGTAGCTATTGCACTCTGTACTGAATTAAAAATCGAAATTATCATCATTTAGATCTACTCGATAATTCTGATTCTAACCATTGTCATGTTAAAAAATCACATCAACAGCAGAGTAAAGCTAAAACCAACCAGTAAATACCATTATGATCTATATTAACTAGAAAGAAAATTACGCACTTTAAAGTTCCATAGGAACAAAAAAGTGCCCTATATACTATAATTTCTAACTTTTTATATTTACTAACGTAGTATCCTTTTCTATCATAAAAAAGAGTGTAAAATTACACATTCTTACATACAGTTATAGGATTATTTTTTATCCTAATTAACTAAAAACCATATAACATAAAGTGAAACTTTAATCAGCCCGACCCCCACCTAACTTCTTTTCTTCCGCTGAATTTTAGGGCGGGGTCTTACTGCCCGGCAAATAGCGGGATAACATTCAAAAAAACCTTGCAGAAAAATTCTACAAGGTTTTTGCCTATACACACAAATTAATCACTATATTAAAATAAAAGGGTTTATAATTCATCGCAATATTATTAAATATAAGCTGCTTTAAAGGCTTGTTGGACAGCTTGTACTTCTAATGAGTCTTTACCATATAAGTTCGTTGCTACACGAATACAAGCTTCTTTTAATTCTTTAAAGTTAGAAGTCATATTTAATTCATCCGTATTTGCATAATAGAAAATATCAAACATTTTATCTTCTCCAATGCCATGTACGTTTACTCCATTATGGTTTCCACCACTAGCAATCAAGTAAGCTACTTTATTAATAATGCTAGAGTTCGTGTGTACACCACCATGATCGTGGTCAGCATCAATAGGTAAGTTATTATAATGTCTATAGTCCTCCGGATATCTAGAAGAGATAGATGATGGGTTTTTCATATCTCTAAAAATACGACCTGATTGTTCTCCCATTGTCCAATTGAACTTTCCGTTATTAGCATACTTTTCAACTGCTACTCCTAAAATATCAGATAGAGCCTCATTAATTGCACCAGCTTCTCCTGCATACTCAAGTCCAGACTCATTTCTTGTAACCGCGTGTGTAAATTCATGTCCTGCCACATCAAATGCTCTAACAATTGGATCTCCGTATACTAGCATAGCTCCATTACTAAATGCATTAAACCACTGCTTAGGATTTCCTTTATTCGTACCATTTGTGTTCCAACCATGAACGACAGAAATTACTTTTTGTCCGTTATTATCAAAGCTGTTACGGCCATATTTTTCTTGATAAAAATCATATACTTTCGTTGCTAAATAATGAGCACTAACTGCTTTAGGATCAGTAAAATTTGTAGAATTACTTGTTACTAAATCATCGAGATAACCCCATACATTTCTTCTATAATTATTATAATCTTTATAATTAGCAGTATATGTTTCAATTCCCTTACCACGAGAATAATCTGCAAGCATGTACGTTCCATCACTTCGCTGCGTAATTCCAAACGTACGATTAATACCTAAGTCATCTTTTCCTGTACCTGTTAATCTTGAAGAATCTTGTGATTTATTTGCTGTCGCAGATTGGACAATACTACTATCTACTTGTATACCCAATTTTTGAACGAGTTCTTTTAATAGATTACCACCAAAAGCATCAATTAATACTGTACCAGATACATATTCAGGTGTAGATGCACTAAAAGTAATTTGATATGCGTTTGTAGCTTTATTTGTATTTTCATCTACATATACCACTTGTTTAATTTCTGGTTCTTCAATAAATGTGAGATTATTTCCATAGATGTTGAAAAGCTGTTTTTTTGCATCCTCTTCTGATAAAGTAATAGGTTGTTTCAAATCTTCCTGTTGTTGTAGATCTTGGGCACTATCCCCTGAAACGCTCGTAAGTACACCATCATCATTAATATGTGCTGTTAGTTGATATCCGTATACATCACGTCCTTCATACGTTTGTTGAAGACGTACCAATGTAGTACCATCATAAGATTTACGACTTTGCGTAACATTATAATTAACTTTGGATTCCGTATTAACTTGCTTTGATGATAATGCTTGTTCTGTTTTTCCTTTTAGTGCATCCTTTGCTACATTTTCTGCCGAATTTTGAGAAGGTGCTGTTAAATTACCTGTTCGGAACGTATCTTCCTTTGTTTCCACTTTTAAATCTTCTGTTTCCGCATGCACTCCTCCATAGGGCATAATCGCCGATAACACCACTCCTGTAGTTAAACCTACCTTTACGAAATTATTCATATTCTTACTCCTTTATAATCTTATTATTAAGTTAAATAAATGTTTTTTCAAAATTGGAAACATAGATATTTCAAACTATCTATGTTTATCTACTGTTTATGAATTGTGATTCCTCATAATATAGATAGATTGCGTCTTTACTTTTAGATTCATTTCATTCCTCAAAAATTACTCATTATATAAGCTATCTTTATATTTATTTATATACGTTATTTTTTGTGGTTCTGATAACATATTTATCGCCATCCACACATTCTTTTTCATTTCTAATTTTTGCATTGGTATCTCTTTTAAAACCGGATTACTTATAATTTCTTCCATTTCTTCATCAATTCTTTTCATAAGATTTTCTTCTGGATTATTTTTTAAATAAGTATTTTTCAGTCCCCATTTTGTCATTATAAATTCATTCGTTTTATTCATAGGATTAATAATAGTAGCTTTACTAGTTAATCGTTTTTTTATTTCATCATGATAGATTTTAATTTTATATCCTTCTTTTAGTGGAATAGTATCTTTTATAATCGTTACATTTGTCCCTTCCATTTCCTTCGTATAAATTTTTTCACCTTTCTCATTAAACACCTCTATTGATGCGTATTTTTCATCTGCATAATAGCTATGAGGCGTTTTAGTAGTAACCGTAAAAACAGCCCGCTTTTGCTCTAAGTCTGTATTTAATTCGGCAAACTGATCATCTCCTAATCCTAGGAATTGAATCGTTTCATTTACCAAATTGCTCACTTTCATTTCGTTAACATCAATCGTTAGACTATTATCCTTTTCCTTTACATAGGCATAATACGAACGGAAATGATACATTCTATCCATTTTCTCACCTGAAATTTCAACCGTATAAACCCCATTTGGTACGTCTTGTAAATTGATATCTGCTGTTTCAATTGTTTTTTCTTGAACAACTGTATTCCCTTCTTTTAATTTAATCTTTCTTCCTTTCAATGTATCTATTTCATTTGTATTTAAATGGATATGCAAATTCCCTTTTAACCCAAGTGAAGCAATTTGCTGATTCGTAACTATTTCAAAGTTAGAGTTTATCGGAATATCAGGATCAACTAGAGCTCTCGCCTTAGCTAATTGTGATTCAGGCACTATATACGCTAAAGAAGTCATTGCCGGATAACCTTTCGCCCTATTCATCTCTATTTGTTTATGATTAAGCTTAAAGCCCCATCTTTCAAAAACGGGTGTAAAATCAACTTGTACATTCTCGCTATAATACTGATTCATTAAATCCGGTAAAGAATAATCCCCCTTTTTGAAAGCAGCATTGCTAGCTAGTTTTCGATAACCTTGATACATTTTTGCAAAAGCTTCATCGCCAGCTTTTTGTTTCGCCATCGTTAAAAGAATAAGTTTTTGTCGTAAATCTAAGTCATCATAATTTTTATTTTCTTTCATTAAAGCATTATATAAATTCCGTTCTACTTGTTCCTTTTTCCCGAAATTAAACAACCAACCAACTTGATCTGCTTTTTTTCCATATTTACTATATTGATATTGAACACCGAATAGATTATTAGAAACTTCTCCTGTAAATATTCCTTGATTATCAAAACCAGCTTGGTATCCGTGAGCGATTTCATGTAAAGTTCCCCAACTCAGTTTATCTAACCACATCTTTGTACTATCTGAACTATTCGCTGTCCAATTTGCACCATAATAGGCACCGCCAGCACCGGATATATCTGCTTTTAAAAAATAACGATTTTGACTTTTTTTATTTTCAACCGCTGAACCATCTAAACCAATAATTGAATCATACATCGCAAAAATATTTTCATAATACGCAATTAACTCATCCAATGATTGAAAATCTTTTAAAGACCTTACTATTTCTTTATCTTTTTTAGGTATAAATAATTGAAAACTCTCCCCTTGAAGTAACGCATACTCTCCATCAAATTGATCCCATGTACTAAAAAATTGAGATACACTTCCTTGTTGTTTATAAATGGGAAGAGGTTTAGTAGCACTTTCATTCCCTACTTGGTACTCAAGTACAGCGTGCTCTTCACCATACGGAGTATCTATGAAAGGAACTAAAGGCGTATAACCTTGAATGGTAATCCATTCATTTCCTACTTGTATGGATTTTTCATTTTTAGAGTCATTAGACAATAAACGTAATGTTAATTTGTCTTTAAAATTAGGCTTCGTTTGTCTTACCTTTAATGGTGTATTTCTCTGCAAAATAAATCCTAAATCTTGTCGATCGTGATATTTACCCTTACTTATGCCCGCCTGAAATATCCAAGTAGGCTCTTCTAAACTAGTAATTTCTTTTACATTTGTTCGTTCATCAGCATGTAAGTGTATATTTCCTATGAGGAAAAACATTGTATACATGATGCCTATAACAAGTAGCCTTTTCATTTACATATCTCCTTTTCTATTTTTTATATACAAAATACAATAAAACCCTCCTTCTTTACTTATAACTGTCGTCAGTAAGTTACTTATTAGTGTAATTATTATAGTTACATTAGCTCATGATTATCAATCATTAAATATATGTAATTTTGCATATACGGATATAAAACCGAAATTTTTGAAATACCGTGAAATGATCCAATATTATTTCATACATTATTCAATAAAAAAACACACGAAGCCCCTTAAGTCTTCATGTGTTTTCATACATGTTATTACATTTGTAATTGAATAAATTATCTTATTCTGTAATATTAAATTTTGAAACCAGTTCCGTTAATTCTTCCACCTTTTCTTTCATTTTGTTAGATTGAATTGATATTTGTTCAATTGATACAGCTTGTGATTGAATTGATTTTACTGTTTGAAGAGTCTCTTTTTTTACATCCGTTGCAGTTTCAGAAACTAGCGAAAGAGAAGCATTTACTTCTTCTGTACCAGCAGACATTTCTTCTGTCGCTGCGGATACTTCTTGAATTTGACTTGTAATCTTATCAATATCTCTCATAATAGACAAGAAGGTTTGATTCGCTTTGTGGGCAGCTTCTTTTCCTTCTACTGCCTTCTGTTGGCCTTTTCGCATGACATTAACTGTATCTTGAGTATCTTGTTGAATGGATTTTATTAAATGATTCACTTCCTTTGCAGATTCTTTAGATTGCTCAGCCAAGTCTCGAACTTCTGCGGCAACCACTGCAAATCCTTTCCCATTCTCTCCAGCACGTGCCGCTTCAATAGCGGCATTTAAGGCAAGAAGATTCGTTTGTTCGGCAATATTAGTAATTGCAGCGAGAGCTGTATCAATCCGTTGTGTACGTGTAACAAGTTTATTTATTACTTTTGATGTTTCCTCGACAACATCATGCACACTATTCATTTGAAGAATAGAGTGATTTATCACTTCACTACCGATATTTATTCGTTCTGTAGTCGTTACTGCTACCTCAGCGACTACTGCTGAAGATTCAGCTACAGTTTGCACCCCTGTTGTAATTTCTTCCATTGAGGATGAGCTCTCCTGAATACTAGTTACCTGTCCTTCTATTTTTGTTTTTACTTCTAAAACAGTCTGTACAACCTCATTTGAAATACTAGACGCTCGATTTGTATCTTGTAATACGCCCTCCGTAGTAGAAATAACCTCTTGTGTTGTCATCTTAACATTCGCAATTAATTGTTGAAGGTTATCTAACATACTATTAAAAGACTGAACAATATGCCCTAATTCATTATTTGCTTTATAAGGAGTACGTGTTGTTAAATCTCCAGCTGCTACTTTTTCCATATCATTTTGTAGTAACACAAGTGGTTTTCGGATAGTTAATTTAATAATATATCCAATTAATATAATTATTAAAATTGCTAAAAGCGAAATACTTATAAACATTATCATTGTATTTTGAGCACTATTATTATTTTCCTTCTGTAAAAGCTCTGCATTATTACTATTATATAAAATCAATTCCCGAATTGATTTTATTGATTTTTGCATATTAGGTTCAATCTCTTTTAGGTAATATGCATATGCTTCCTCATTATTAGATTTCCCTAATTCTTGCGCTTTCTTCATTTGAGTTCTTAATTCATTAAATGTTTCATAAAACGTGTTATATAATTCTTTTTCTTTAGTAGAAATAACTTTAGCCTCAAACTGCTTTAAGAGATAATCATTTTCCTGACGAATTCCGTCCATTTCTCTTATTAATTCATTCATTCTTTTTTCATCTTTTGATACCATAATTTCCATAAAGTTCATATTAACATGATAAAAATTAGATTCTACAATACCAATCCACTCAATTGGTAGTAAATTATCCTCATACATATTAGAGGAAGTACTTTTCCCTCTTTCTAATCCCCAAAACCCTATTAGGGATAATACTATACATGCAATACTTGATATAGTTATTAATATGTTTAGTTTTGTACCAACCTTACTGTTTCTTAATAATTCCAATTCACTTTCTCCATTCTAATATATAGTTTAAGTAATGTATTTTATACCAAGAATCCAAAAATTACGATGTTTATTTTGTGATATGCAATTTTGCATATCATCCACTACTGATTCAAAATAACCTAACATTGTAATTTTGGTTTTCCAAAAATTCATGATTATGAACAAACCCTATTAATTCTTAAACTTCTCATCCAAAATATCCAAAAATATTGTGGCACCAGGGGAACCCATCATTGATATATAAATTACACTGCTATACAAGACTAGCTTAAAAATATTTTTCTTATTGCTCATTTTTCTATTTCCTCTCTATTAGAAGTACTCCTAGCACATCGCACTAATAAAAACGATAGTATTAAAAAATAAGGAAAGACATAACACCTATGTCTTTCCTCTAAAATTGTAACACTCAATATACTCTTAGCTCTATTTGATTTGCCAGTTAAATCCTCACATTTCTTTCTTTATAATATCTCCTAACTCTGTCCAACTTGTAATACGCGGGATATTGAGATGTTGATTGTAAGAAGTAGTTTTTGCATACACTTTTATTGGCTTTCCTATTAACGTTTCTAAGACAGCTGGCTTATCATCAAAGAAATAGTTTAATTTCATTTCTTGTATGAAGTGTATTTTTTCTTCATCTTTCATTCCATAGAAAAAGCGATCTTCATGTACCGGAAAACCTTTTTCTATTAACCATTTTTTTGTTTGCTCTCCATGCTCTTTAGGCCGAGCTGTTATATAGTATATTTCATGTCCCTGTCTTTCTAATTCTTGTAATGTCTCTACTGCATATGGAAACGGTGAACAAGAAGTATAATAAATCTCATCCAGCAAACTATTCCACATATGACTGCCTTCCTCCGAATTCATGCCAAATGCTTCATGAATTTCAATTGTTTTTAAAGAATGAAATACATCCAATCCTACTTTTTTGTTTAATTTCTTATTATATAAATGAAAAGCATGCTGCCTTAAATCAATTAATGTATCATCGATATCAAATCCAAACTTCACTCTTCATCGCTCCTTTCTGCCATCCATTTATCGGAAAATATAAGTAGCTTTTATTCTCCTTATATGTTCCGATATTCTGGATAGCCAATAAATCTATAATCTTTTCCAACCTGGGTAAATGATATATCCTTAAATTCAATTGCATCTTGCATTTTAGTAATACCAGTCCCCCCTACAAAGCTAGGCGCCAATCTGCCCCCAATAATTTTTGGTGCGACATATAATATAAGTTTATCCATCAATTTATTTTCAATAAACGAAGCATTTACCTCTCCACCACCTTCAATAAGCAGGGAGGAAACTCCTTTTTGCCCTAAAACATCAAGCATTTCATGTAAGTTTATATGCTTTTCTCCGCTAGTAACAAATACTTTAACTCCTGCATTTTCTAATGCTTTCTTTTTTTTCGCTGCATGATTACTTGTTGTAAATATCCAGGTAGGAGCTTCTCCATCTGTAACAACGTTAGCTTCCATCGGTATGCGTAATGTCGAGTCCAATATTATTCGAATTGGATTTCGTCCATTTGGAATACGCGTTGTCAATGATGGATTATCCTTTTGAACAGTATTCGCTCCTACTAAAATAGCCGCATTTTCGTTTCGTATTTGGTGTACTTCTTGTCTTGCTTCTGTAGATGTAATCCACTTACTATCCGATGAAGACGTAGCGATTTTCCCGTCTAATGTAACTCCTGATTTAATCGTTACAAATGGACGCTTTGTCAAAATATATTTATTAAAGACTTCATTCATTTTTTTAGATTCTTCTTCACACACTCCTACAAGTACTTCAATACCTGCATCTTGTAGAATTTTAATTCCACGTCCAGAAACAAGCGGGTTTGGATCAAGTGTAGCAACTACTACCTTCTTAATTCCTGCTTGTACAATTGCTTCAGCACAAGGCCCTGTTCTACCATGATGAGAACAAGGTTCAAGAGTTACATAGATTGTAGCACCACGTGCCTGTTCTCCAGCCATACGTATCGCATGTATTTCGGCATGTGGTTCTCCGGCCTTCATATGTGCTCCGACCCCTACAATTCGATTATCATTTACAATTACAGATCCAACCAATGGATTTGGAGTCGTTTGTCCCTTCATAGCCTTGGCATTTTCTAGTGCTAGCTTCATATACAATTCATGCTCAAGCATGTAAGTGTCCCCCTTCAAAATGTCCAGAACGCTGAATCTTCGTTTGCAAATATTTCTCATTAAACTCTGAGATATCACCCCATAACGGTTCACGACTCGTAACATTTAATCCAGCTTTTTGTAACGCTTCTAATTTTTTTGGATTATTTGTAATAAGTTTTACAGGTTTTGAGCGTAGCGCTTTTAATACTTCAATTGTATCATCATAGTTTCGAACATCATCTTCAAAGCCTAGGTTCAGATTAGCTTCTACTGTATCTAACCCATTTTCTTGCAAGAGGTACGTCATTGCTTTACTAAACAAACCAATTCCTCTTCCTTCATGATTCGCTAAGTAAAATAAAGCACCTGAACCATGTTCTGTAATCATTTGTAAAGACTGCTTTAATTGGAATCCACAGTCACAACGTTTACTACCAAAGATATCACCGGTGTGACAAATACTATGCATACGAATTAGGGCATCTTCAGAATTCTCAAAATCACCATATACAAGCACACTAGATTGCTGCATATCAGCTAAATTAATAGATGAGAGTTTTTTGATAATTCCTTCTACACTATTTGTAACCTCACTACATTGTAACCAAGAATACCATTGGAAAATTTTAGTCTCCCCATATAAATTAATTGGCAATTTGATAGGTCCTACTAAATAAATATCCTTTCCATCTTGATGTATAAATTGAATTTTATCTTCTAACATATGAATTGTATCTGTTGTAACCATTAGGTACCTCCTAGTATTGAGAATCTCTAAAAATTCTCTTCCATTGTTATATTTTTTAT
Organism: Bacillus sp. cl96; assembly: GCF_900100505.1. Classification (NCBI taxonomy): domain Bacteria; kingdom Bacillati; phylum Bacillota; class Bacilli; order Caryophanales; family Bacillaceae; genus Bacillus; species Bacillus sp. cl96. The sequence goes on along the minus strand of NZ_FNDM01000010.1, from coordinate 29,139 downwards.
TGTTTAACTTACACAACGTAAGTGTTTTTACAGATGCTATTCTTTTTTCTCTCAGCTTATATGCAATATGTATCATTACAACTTTGGCCATTTAAAGAAAAGAGTTTTAGTTACATAAAACAACTTAGTTACTTTATGTAAGTGAGTATACATTCGTAATTAATTTACGTCAAGTAATTAATTATAAAAACATTTGTTACTAATAGTAAGATGTTATATAATTTGTTTTAGGAGGTGAAGGAAAATGAATGATTCTACATTATGCCCTCGCTTTGAAAAAGGAATGAAATTTTTTAGCCAACGATGGACAGCACTAATTATTTACCAACTTTTTTCTGGATCTCAGCGCTTTTGTACGCTTGAATCTTCTCTTCCTGTTAGCGGAAGATTACTTTCAGAAAGATTGAAAGAATTAGAACTAGAAGGAATTGTCGAACGTAAAGTCTTTCCTGAGACACCAGTTCGTATAGAATATTCTTTAACTCAAAAAGGATTTGCTTTAGAAGCTATTATTCGCGGAATAGAAGAATGGTCACAGGAATGGATAGAACTTGAGGAATAACATAAAAGCTTTTTCGTATATAGTTTTAAGTAATCAAATTACAGATACCTATTATTAAAACGCTAGTTTTTCAAGCATTTATGAAAAGCTAGCGTTTTTTAATGAATAAAATAAAATAAAATTTAAGAAATGAAACAAGATGATCAAACCGATCACCTTGTTCCTTTAAAGATTAAAATAGTGATTTTAACAACTTTTATTAATACATACTCGATTAACAGAAATAATAAATAGAATTTTTGTAACTAAACAGTTTTATTTTCGCAATACAGTTAGCTTATCCCGCTATTTGCGGACAGTAAGACCACCACTAATTAAATTTCCATTTTATTGCATTTGAATATTACTTATGAAATTTCACACGCTCTTCAAGTGGTTGGAATTCTTTTTCACCTGGTGCAGCTGTTGGATTACCAAATGGCATTTGTGCAATTAGTTTCCAATTAGCAGGAACATTCCATTCTTGTTTTACCTCATCGTCAATTAATGGATTATAATGTTGTAAAGATGCCCCTAATCCCTCTGCTTCTAAACCTGTCCACACGACTAATTGGTGCATACCTGATGCTTGGTGTGACCAAATTGGGAAGTTTTCAGCATATGCAGCAAATTTTTCTTGAAGCGATTTAACGATAGCCTCATCTTCAAAGAATAGTACTGTTCCATAACCAGCTTTAAAAGAATCCATTTTTTGTTGCGTTCCTGAGAAATCTCCATCTCCAACTACTTTTCTTAATGTTTCAGTTGTAATATCCCATAATTTATCATGAGCTTCACCAAATAATACAACTAATCGCGCAGTTTGAGAATTGAAAGCTGATGGAGTATATTTCACAGCAAACTCCACAATTTCTTTAATTTTTTCATCCGATACTTGTACCTCTTTGTTAATTCCATAATAAGTACGTCTTTCTTTCAGTGCAGTATAGAAATCTTTTGTCATAATTCATTTCCTCCTAAGTTTTAATATTCTTCAAAATGATACATTGCGAAGATAATATGAGTTGAAATGAGTTCATTTTTGAACCATTGAACACCATAACACCAATTGCTAGTCATTCTGAATCTAAACCACTGCTTCTTGCTTCAGTTTCCCTAAAAAAACACTTATAGCATCATTGATACAATCTAGTGATCATTCGGTATTATTTTACCCATTCTCTATCCATGTATCCTGCTTGTTTCATATTTACACAAATATGAAAATAACCTTAAATTGCTGGTCAAAAAAGCCAGGTAGCATGAATAACACATTACCTGGCTTTTTACATTTTTAATTTAAATTCAACTAAACATTACCAATGAATAGTAGTAAAAACTATACCCGTCACTTATTTAATAATTAACATCTCATATGGATGTTGTTCCATAAATCTATTCTCCCAAGGAATCTCTAATGATGTCCAATTTGAACCACCGTCTACTGACTGATACACTCCTTTATTGCTAAACAGATAAAACGTTCCATCACTTGTTGCCTTTAATACTGGTATGATTGTCCCTTTAGGAGTTGGTAAACCTGCATTCATTTCCGCCCAAGGCTGATCTTTTTCTTTCTTATAAATAAATGATTCACAATTTCCATTATTGTAATCATGCGCTACGTGTGGATTTGAAGATGTCGCGATGATAATATTTTCTGGATCATTTGGGTTAACTGCCATTTGATATGCGTAATGATGCTTTAGCCCACTACACATATAGTTCCACGTCTTACCTCCATCATTACTCTCCGCATACTCTTGACCTGGTTCTTTCAAGAATGAATCACCTAACACCCCGTATAAACGATTTGGGGCATTGCGATGTGATGTAAGAATGTGAATATCTTGAGGATAGTTCCCCTCTTTTTCCTCAGTCCATGTCTTACCTCCATCTACACTTTTAATTAATCCCCCAACCTCAATAGTCGTATAAATAGTTTCTGGATTATTAGCATCAATTTCAATATGTTTTACATGGTGTGTATATGTTCTTTGAGGAAAGAACCATGATGAATATGATGGCATTTGTCGATAATCAGTTAGCAGCTCAAAACTGTCTCCTCCATTTTTGGATACGAACATTGCGCTCGGTTCAGTTCCTACATATACAATCCCGTTACCGTCATCCCCCTTCTCTGGAGATACAGAAACTGCTGTAATAGCTCTCATATGAATAGCATTTGCTGGGAACACTTCACCAAAGGAAGGTAACGCACCAATCGCTTCCCATGAACTTCCTCCATCTTTACTTCTCCATAATCCCCTGTCAAAGGTACCACAATACATTCTTTCTGGATCGTATGGATCTGAAGCTAATGCAACCGGATTCGCACCTACAAACTGCGATTGGACGCTCCATGTTGAGTCTTTTTTTTCTGCAATTACAAGTTCTCTATCAAACGCTAATATGAATTTTTCCATTACTAAAATCTCCTCGCTTCATGAATTTTCTACTATGTTATTTAAATTTTGAACATTACAAGTTAAGAGGTGTATTTTGTATGCTATAGCATACAAAGGATAAATTTTATAAGCAATATGTGATTAAAAACTTACATTATATAATTTGTTAACTTCACATCCGTATGATGAACAAGATGTCCTGTTAACTCATATAAGTCCATATGCCACCTCTAAATAAATCGTAATTTACATGCTATAGCATATATAATATAGAATCCATTATTTTATGTCAAACTTTAATACTGTTAATCAGTTCTTTAGCTCGTCTAAAGTAATTTAAAAGTCATAATATAAACAGAAACATTTTATAGTCTATTCAATAAAAAAAGAGTGCAATTTTTGCACTCTTTTTACTCATTTCTATTAGAAATCAAAGTTATCAGGATCTGGACCAACGCGGTGATTTTGATTTAATGCATCGATTTTTTCCATATCTTCTTTCGTTAATTCAAAGTTAAATATATCTGCATTTGCAATAATGCGGTGCTCTTTCGTTGATTTTGGAATTGTGATCACTTCATTTTGAAGGTCCCAACGTAAAATCACTTGTGCTGTTGTTTTACCATGTTTCTCAGCAATAGCCTGTAATGTTTCATTATCTAATAATTGACCTTGCATAAGTGGTGACCATGCTTCCATTTGAATACCTTGTTCTTTACAGAAAGCTTGTAATTCTTTTTGTGTTAAACGAGGATGGTATTCTACTTGATTGATCATCGGCTTAATTTCTGCATCTTTTATTACATCTTGCAGATGGTGAATTTGGAAATTACTTACGCCAATTGCACGTACACGCTTTTCTTTATAAAGTGTTTCTAACGCTCTCCATGTATCTTTATATTTCCCTTCTACAGGCCAGTGAACAAGATATAAATCTAAATAATCTAGCTTTAATTTTTTTAAGCTCTCTTCGTATGCAGCAATCGTTTCTTCATATCCTTGATCTGCGTTCCATACTTTTGAAGTAATAAATAATTCTTCTCTTGAAATACCAGTTGTTTCAATACCGGCACGAATCCCCTCACCTACAGCTGCTTCATTTCCGTAAATTGCAGCTGTATCAATGCTGCGGTATCCTGCTTTAATTGCTGATTTAATCGCTTCTACAAGTTCTGGTCCTTCTTCTACTTTAAATACACCTAAACCAAACCAAGGCATTTCCACACCATTACTTAATACTGTTTTACTTTGTAAGTTTTTCATTTTATTTTCTCTCCTTTTATTTTACTTGATCTCTTTTTTCTAATGTCATGCTCCATGCTGTTAAAATAACAGCACCTACTACCATAATGCCGCCTACCCAAGCTGTATGAATTAACCCTAACGAGTTCGTTACAATACCGCCTAAATAAGCACCAAGAGCAATCCCAGCATTAAACGCCGCAATATTAATTGCCGATGCAACATCGACAGCACTCGGTACAAATCGTTCAGCTAACATTACGACATATACTTGTAACCCTGGAACATTCATAAATGCGAATAGCCCCATTAAAATAATTGTGATTAACCCAGTTACCTTAAATGGTGCCGTAAATGTTAAAACAAATAGTATAATCGCTTGAATAAAGAACATGTAGAATAGCGCTCGAATTGGATTATGATTCGATAATTTTCCGCCAATCACATTCCCTATCGCAATGGCGATTCCATACACTAATAAAATGATAGTAACCGTATTTGCTTTAAATCCTGTTACCTCTTGTAATAACGGAGATAAATACGTAAAAGTTACGAATGTTCCCCCATATCCTAATGCAGTAATAATGAAAACTAGTAACAGTCTTCCGTTCGTAATCAGTTTAAATTGATCGCGGAATGATACAGACGCACCTTTTTTCATATTAGATGGAATGAGAATACTATTTGCAATTAAGGCGATAATTCCAATTACTACAATTGCTAAAAATGATGTTCTCCAGCCAAATTGTTGACCAATAAATGTTCCAATTGGTGCACCTGTAATAGTTGCAACTGTTACACCAGTAAACATAATCGCAATCGCGCTAGCCCGTTTATTTTCTGGGACAAGTGCCGCAGCAATTGTTGAACCAATTGACATAAACACACCATGCGAAAGTGCAGAAATAATTCGCGCAATAAGTAATACAGTGAAGCTTGTTGCTACCGCTGCGATTCCGTTACCAATAATGAAAATAATCATAATCCACATTAATAACGTTTTTCGTGACATATTAGCTGTTAATGACGTTAATACTGGAGCCCCAAACGCTACGCCTAACGCATATAAAGAAACTGTTAAACCAGCCGTTGTAACCGACACATGTAAATCTTCCGAAATAGATGGTAATAAACCGACACTAACAAATTCAGTTGTCCCAATCCCGAACGCACTAATTGCTAACGCTAACAACGCAAATATACTTCTTCGATTCGTCTGAACTTCTGAAGACGATGCTGTATATGAATTCAATTGAGTTTCCCCTCTTCCCTATAATTCCTATCATAATAGTGCGATAAAAAGGCCCTTTTATCTTCTAAAAAACATATTTAATCTCTACAAACGCTATTATGAATGGTTTCATTCTTTTTTTAAAGAACGCACTTTAAAGTACTATAGGTACTTTTTAGTACCGTAAAGCTTGTCTCTCTCTTACATGTACTATTATGAAATATATTCAATACAATGAATAGTACGTACTTTAAAGTGCTGTAGGTACTAAAAAGTAACATAGTTAGTTACCAGTACCGTAAAGCTTGTTTCTCTCTTACATGTGCTATTATGAATGATAATCACCCTAATAAAAAGTACGTACTTTAAAGTACTATAGGTACTAAAAAGTAACATTTATATAACCTAGCTTATTTTGCTCAAAAATTGAAATCTACATTCCATGAAAAAGACTTTCAAATGAAGAAATACACTTTCCCGTAGAGGCAACTTTAGAGAATATTACTTAAACATATAAAGGATCATGTTCATTACCACAGACAAATAATAAAAAGGCAAAAACGAACAGAAATGTGTTCATTTTTGCCTTTTTTATTTAATGATTAAAATGTACGACTTTTGGAAAGGAAATCTGCATTAGCTCCTGTTACACCACTTTGTCCCCAGTTCCCTGGAATCATTTCACGAATAAGAATTAGCACTTTATCCAAAGGTGCATGAGTATATTTAGATGTTACTTGTGTAAGTTCGTTTACCCACTTATCCTTTGTCTCTTGATCAAATGTATTCCATATATCAACCTTAATAATAGCCATTCCATTAACGTTACGACCTAGTGTATCGTAAGACTCTTTTGTCTCCCAATCGGACACCCTACTTTTCACAGCAAAGGTAGCATCACTTGCTACAGCCCCAGCTTTCCCCCAGTTTTCTTTCTCAAGTTCTGTTATCAACACTTGAATTTTGTCAGGGACAATTTTTAATAGTTTTATTGTAAGTTCCGTTACACTATAAATAAATTCCTTCTTTTCTTCTGTTGACATGGTTGGCCAAGTATTTAGCTCGATTAATGGCATAGTATTGCCCCCTAAATTTAATTATCTATTGACTAGTTACAACTATTGGTTCAAATGATTTTTAACTGCTCTTACTACCAATTCGTGATCTTCTTCTGGTGGTAATCCTGAAACTGTTATCATTCCAATAACCCCTACGTTTTTTATCCTGATAGGAAAGCATCCACCAAACGCAGCATATTCCGAAGTATCTAAAAGATATTTTTCATTATATGAAATTCCAGTTATTTCACTTTGTATCTGCATATAATACGAGCTACGATCATGCAGGGAAACGACTCGTTTTTTACGCTCAATCCATTTCGTATTTTCCGCATTTGTCCCTGTCATCTTGAAATGAAATAATTGCACACCATTTTTCGTTATATCAACAGCAATCAATTTCCCCTCTCGCTTTGCTGTTTCAACGATAAATAAACCTAGTTGCAAGGCATCTTCATTTGTAAAAGAGGAAAATTGAAGCGTTTCCTCCTCTTTTAAAATTTGTTTACTTATTTCATTCAAATTTGAAGTGCTCATATTTTTAACCTCCATAATTGTTTTATGCCACACCGACATTTTTTCGAAATTATTAGGCCATATAGTACAACCCTTCAATCAATCTGATTCCAAATAAACTGCTGTAACATCGTTGGTAACTAGTAGTACCGTAAAGCTTGTTTTCTTCTTACTGGTGCTATTATGAATGATATTCAAAGTTATAAAAAGTACGCACTTTAAAGTGCTATAGGTACTTTAAAGTACTATTCTACTTATCCCTATCTTACAGAGACTATTATGAAATATATTTAACATCTTAAAAATGTATGTACTAAAGAATAATATTTTTAATCACTAACTTTTTTGATCAATCGTTATAATCCAATTTCATCAAAATTTTTATCAATTATTACACTATCCAACAATAGGAGGAAACAAAGATGGATGAAAATATATCCAAAAGCTGAAAAGCAGTTGAGTCCCTTGAGGGAATAGTTATAATTCACTACTTATAGAAATAGACATACAAAAACGCCATCCTTTCCTATAATTCTACAGAAAGAATAGCGTATTTTTCAAAAATGAGTTCTTTTATTGAGAAACTTTGATTCTATATCATACATAAAAGGGCAACCAGTGCTAAAACAGCTGGAAGTCCTTGTTTCACAATAATTGATTTATTAGATGTGAAACCTCCGAAAATAGCTGCTACCACCACACAAATCACGAAAAATAATTGGACCATATAACCAATTGGATTGAGTCCAAGTACAAGTCCCCAAATGAGACCAGCCGCTAAAAATCCATTATATAAACCTTGGTTTGCAAACATAATGGCTACGTTTCGATCTCCTTCTAAATGCTTCGGTAATTTGAAAGCACGTTTCGCTACTTTTGAATCAATAAAAAACATTTCAAGGATCATGATAAACAAATGTTCTAATGCTACGATCCCGACTAAAATAGCTGCGATTATTTCCACACTATTCTGCCCCCTACACTCTCTATTCTTTAATATTCTCTACATTTTTTTGCACCTGTAATAGAACATGAATAAGTATTTTGCGTTCTTCTCCACTGATATTTACGAACATTTCCTTCATAAAATGTTCCTTTTCTTTCTTGTCAAAATATTAATTGATATATCAATTATTGATACATCAATTAATATACATCTCTCTTTTTATTTTTGCAAGTTTTTTTGCTCAATTGGTTTTATTTTGTTCCAGCAACTTTAAACCAATTCAAAACATCAGTTCGCATTTCTAGAAATCATAATTACTTTAAGTTCATTCTGACAATCATATTTAACTAAATATATAAAAGAATTGAGTTATATCTCCATCAATTTATAAAAATTAATTTTTTCTAAAAACAGATACTTTACGTTTTTTATAGTAATAAAAATCATTTTTTTGTTTCAGAGGCAATCCATTTTGTTAGCCTGATGGGCATAAGATAGCACCCATATGGAGAACCAATTATCTTTCAAGAAGATGGCTAGAAATCTGGATTTGGTACAAGAGTTGCCTACTTCCCCGATTCAGATGGTACTAATTTAGAGCTAATTGCTCCAAAAGGGCCATTTAGACGTGACTAATAAATTAATACCGAAACAGCCACCTTATCTGAAAGGTGGCTGTTTGTTAATAGATTGAATAAAAAGGACAAACTCTCCAACTTGAGAAGTTTGTCCAAAAATAGATATTTCATATTCCACTACTTTGACACTAAAATCAACAATAGTGAATTAGAATAATGACTTAATACTTGCTAAGACAGTAAGTACACCTACAATAATAACAAATACGTTGCTCATTTTCCCTTTGTATTTAGCTAGTACTGGCACTTTTTGAATCGCATACATCGGTAATAGACATAAGATAGCAGCAACTAAAGGACCGCTTAGAGAATCAATAAGTCCAAGAATACTTGGATTTGTATAAGCAACAAACCAGCATGATAATACAACAAAAGTAAGAATTATTGTCTTAATTGTTTTTTCTTCAATATCTTTTCCACGTGATTTACCAAACTTAATAATCATGTCACGCATTACTTCAAATGCTCCTATATAATGGCCAAGGAAAGACTTTGTAATAGCCACAAAAGCAATAATTGGAGCTGCAATAGTGATTACAGGCGAATTAAGCTCATTAGCAAGATATGAAAGAATTGATAAGTTTTGTTCTTTTGCCATTTTTATATCATCTGGAGTCAAGCTCAATGCGCTACTCCAAACGAAGAACATAACAACAGCGAATGTCATGATATAACAAACCTTTTGTATTTGCGCACATTTAGCATCAGTGGCTTCGATTCCATACGTAGCTCTCTGTTTCACAACAAATGATGAAATCATAGGTGAATGATTAAATGAGAATACGATGATTGGTAGAATCATCAATATCGTCCCAAAATAGCCTGTTCCTGTTGAAGCAGTTGAAACAGCTGAAAAACTAAGCATTGACGTATTCCACTGTGGAATTAAAGATATTGCGATAAACAGTAGAGAAACTATGAAAGGATACACTAACATACTCATTACCTTTACAGTAATATCTTGACCAAAATTCAGTATAGCGATAAGACCAAGAACTAATACAAGTGATAAAATAGCTCTTGGAGGTTCTGGCATGTGCAATTGATGCACGATAAAACTACTTGCAGTGTTTGTAAGCGCAACCGAATACATTAGTACGATTGTATAAATTGAACCGAAATATACGATGTTAAAAATGATACTCGCTTTATTTCCGAAATACTCTCTAATTGTACCTGTGATCCCCTCATCAGCAGAATTAGAAGCGTATATCATTTTAGCAAGTGCCCTATGTGAGTAGTACATAACTGGATATGCAAGCAATGTAATTAGTAGTAAAGATAATAAACCACCTGAACCTGCATTAATCGGTAAAAAGAGCACCCCTGCTCCAATTGCAGTTCCAAATAGACTGAGTGCCCATGTAGTATCCTGCTTATGCCACTTTTTCGGATCTGCATATTGCTCATTTTTTAGTGCGGTATTTTCAGCTTGAACTTCTATTTTCTTTGCAGTATTCCCGTTCATATAATAACTCCCCCTTGTATCTATTCCTGCATCTCTCTTTGCACCTAACAAATATTCCCTTTTTGAAAAATGAATTCCTTACAAGTTGCCCCACATTGTATGTCCTTCATCATAATGAATCCAAATTGAAACATTCGCTAATTAGCGTCCTAATATAATTGTTAGCGTTCACAAAAAAGTTTACTCGTAATATCCGCTCTTTATATAAAGAACCCTTAAGAGAACAATATAGAATAGACTTCATAAATACGTTGCAACATTTCTAATAACAGTGTATTACTTTAATGGTTTCTCTTTTTTACTTTTAACAGTAATTTTAGCTAAACCGGCCTCTCTTCATTTGCGAGGCATTTCTTTCTCAATTCTATACATTACTTTCATAACTTCGGTAGCACTGATGATATTGCTCACACAAGCCACTGAAGCACATTACATACATTTCGCCTCTAATCACACACCTTTCTTACTAATAATCGCATTTTTTATATTTTCTCCAGAGATAATAAAATTTCTCTCGACGCCCTCATTATAACGTGTATATTTATAAAATTAATATTTTTATATTTTCAGAAATATTAAAGAGGAATAATTTTATATGGATAATATTTTACAGTTAGCATGTAGCCATTGTTTTTATCGCTTAAAGCTGAATTAGTTAGTAAAAAAATACAATAATACATTGTTTTTCTAGGTGACTTATTATAAAAATACTTATATCCCCTTTTATCAAAAAATTTTATTTTAAACATAAAAGATATTCTAATAAATAATTAATGTAGGTAAAAAGAAAAAAATCCCAAAATACAAAAACCAAATTTTAGGATATATATTATTAATATTGAATTCATATACAATTTAAAAAGCTACACTGAGCAAAAAACAAAAAAGCTGCCCCATATGGACAGCTCATTTACATAATTATCGTTATCAGGAATACACAAACAAATCACTTCAATATCATCTTAATTGTAGTTTGTTCGGCTCTTCTTCAGGGATATCTCTATATTAGTAATGAATCGTTTTTACATCATTTCCTTTTATGCGAAAAGTAATTGTGTCCCATAAGGCGGATTGTGTGCACCCTCAAAAGTTTAAATTTTAAAATCCCTCATTAACTAGCTCTTTTATCGAGTTTAATTTTGAAGAAAGCTCGATAAACCATTCTTCATCCCCTGTTAATAATGCAAGATCTATAAGATAAAGGATTTGTTCCTTATTTATTACCTTTGATTCAGGGAGTTTGTTAACGTGTTTACTAAAGAGTAAAATCGCTTCGTTTATTGTGTACTGGCCGTCACGTTTCACAATACTAACTGTAACTATATCCTCTACATCATCAAGTGATACAATATAACCAACTATTAATTCACCTTCATTTGATATTCCACGAACCCAATCTCCTACTTTTAAAACATGATTATTATTTGACATCATACCGTTTCACCTTCCTATAAATATTTTTTGTGACGATAAAAAAGATATAAAAACAAATTATACTGTAATATTTTTCATTACATTTAAATGTTAAGAACTCACGGCTATATAATAGTTAAGCCGCTTAACGCTCTTGATTGATAAGGTCAACAACTTCTTTCATTGTATAATTCTTTAAGTATTCACCTAGATGCTCTTCAGCACCTAAGAAAATAGCGAAAAGAACTTTTCGCATATTCGAACCTACAACACACTGATTGTTTGATTCTGGACACTTCGGCTGCAAAGCACCTTCAGAGGTTATCTGATAAATATGCCAAAGATTAATTTCATCTAAATCGCGAGCGAAAATAAAACCGCCACCAGTCCCCTCTTTCGATTGTATAAACTTATGTTTTTTTAACAAACTTAGTACTTTGCGAATGCGTACTGGATGAACACCTGCACTTTCTGAAATAGCATTACTTGTTGACATCCGGTCTGGCTGTAAAGCTAAATAAGTTAAACTGTGTATGGCCAAGGTAAAGTCGCTGTTCATGATTTTCCTCCTACGATTAAAAATATTGTTTCTCATATATTAACATACTGTAGCCATAAATATTACAGATTGGTTAGAACGTTAAAACATGTGGAATGCTTCTTGCCATAAAAAATTAATTCCATTATATTCTATCCCGTCCCACCTATATCTGATAACTTCATTTAGCTTTTTAAGTTAAAAAGAAAATTAAACACTCCACTGTTTCTTCACTTGTTCTTCTGCCAACTGTTCAATTTTTGTCCAAATCGTATCTTTACTCACAATAACATTTGTTTGATAATTTCTATTATTATAATTAACTGTAACACATACTTCAATCATCTTCTGCTTCCTCCTTTCAAGAAAATTTCTTATTTATATTTAATACCTGAAAAATTTTGAATTTAGTTATAATCTCTAGCATATAACTTCATTTTTTTAAATAATTAAGTTTAAAAACCCCACTGTTTCTTCACTTGTTCTTCTGCCAACTGTTCAATTTTTGTCCAAATCGTATCTTTGTTCACAATGACATTTGTTTGATAGTTTCTATCTTTATAATTAACTGTAACGCATACTTCTATCACCTTCAGTTTCCTCCTTTCAAAAAATTTCTCTTTCATACTATTACTTATTAATTAGCCAACTTTTGCAGTTCAATGTTTAAAAATGTTCGGACACTACGTGGTAAAAATTTGCGAATTTCTTCTTCGTTAAAACCAATTTGCAATCTTTTTTCGTCCAGCATAATCGGGCGACGCAACATTAGTGGATGCTCAATTATTAATGTATAAAATTCATTTAGCGAGAGCTCATCAATATTTATATTTAAGTCCTGAAAAGTTTTGGATCTAGTTGAAATAATTTCAGTAGCCCCCTCTTCAGTTAAACGAAGAATCGATTTAAGCTCATCAACTGTCATAGAATTTGATACGATGTTTTTTTCAATATAATCAATTTGATGCTCTTCAAGCCATGCTTTCGCTTTTCGGCATGAAGCACAGCTTGCTGTTGTATATAGAATTACCATATTTAACTCACTCCTTTAATGTTATTAAACGTACATTTTAAATATCGCTTATTGAAATGTATTAAAAAAAATTACAGTTTAGAATCAAATTCACATAATGTTAATTATTCAGCAATGTTTCATTTATCTCTATTATTCATGCTACATTTTACAGACGTTAACAACTCACTTTTAAAAATCTTACTGTAATTTTAAACTTTACAGTTCAATTAATCAACTGTTAAGTCTTGGATTAATTTTAATAACACAACAAATTATTCTCATGTAAAATTCCCCATAGCATGATGGCTCCTTCAAAGCACATTTCACGCATTTCTTGCTTACAAGTGCTATTATGGATTATATTCATCCTAATAAAAAGTACGTACTTTAAAGTGTTATAGGTACTAAAAAGTAACATATGCATTTTTAAGTGCCGTTCTGCTTATTTCTCTCTTACATCGGTTATTATGACCGATATTTAGCACAATAAATAGTACGCACTTTAAAGTGTTATAGGTACTAAAAAGAAATAATTTTAGTATTGCAACGGATGTAGGCTCACAACTGTAATCTAAATTCATCAAAGGAGTTTTTTTATGAAGACATACAATATTCCTGTAGAAGCGACTTTAGAAGTTATTGGCGGAAAGTGGAAAGTTGTTATCCTTTGTCATTTAAAAAAAGGAACAAAAAGAACGAGTGAATTAAAACGTTTAATGCCTGGTATTACGCAAAAAATGTTAACGCAACAATTACGGGAACTAGAAGAAGATGGTGTAATCCAAAGGAAAGTATATGACCAAGTACCACCAAAAGTAGAGTATTCTTTAACGGATTACGGTTCGTCTTTAGGAGCTATACTCGATTCCCTCTGTTCCTGGGGAGAAGTTCATCTTGAAAAAACCGGGAACACATCCATGCTGATTACAGCAGATGAATCATAACTGTAGAAGACATAAAATAGGTTGAGACAATGCTTGCCTCAACCTATTTTATGTCTCTTTATAATTTTTTTGCCGTAATGACTGTTTCAAACTCAAAGGTTTCCGGTAGATGATCTGCATAAGAATATTCAAAAGTTCGTCCATCCGTTAAGTAAGCTACTTGCTCAACTCGCATTAGGAAATCCTGATTTGTTAAGTTCATAAACTGCTTTTCCCTATCATCTGGGCGAATCCCTTTAACCCTGACAACAGATGTCCCTACTTCAAGACCAAGTTTATTTTGAATATGTGAGTATATCGACTCCTCTAAAACAGAAGCTTCAACACCTGGGATAACCGAAATTGGCATCCATGTATGCTCCATAATCGTCGGAATGCTGTGAATGATGCGGAGGCGAATGATTTTATAGACGAAATCACCAATTGAAACTCCCAATTTCTCAGCAACTACTTCATCAGCACCTACAATCGCAAACTCGATAATTTTACTTTCTACCTCACTACCGTAAACAGCTTTCGTACCTGTTAAAGTTTGAATCATTCGTGCCTTTTCCTGCTGATGCCAATCTTGTACCACTGTTCCACTTCCGCGCCGACGGATAATGTAGCCGTCTCTTACTAATAGATCCAGCGCTTTTTTAATCGTAAGTGCTGAAACATCGAATTCTTCAGCAAGGACGGAGCTACTCGGAATTTTTTCGTTGATTTTATATTCACCGTCTAAAATTTGCTGTTTAATCTTTTGATAAATGCCGAGGTATTTTACTTGTGTTGATCCGCTTGCCATTTCCATACCTCCTTTATACTGCAAACTCTCTTCTATTCATTCAAATGTAAAGCCTCAAGTTTGTAAACTGAAGGTGATGGGGCAGCAAATCCGTTTTCCAAGATTTCAATATTCGTTACTGCTTCTTCATCTTTCACAAGTTTTGGTGCACCATTTACAATTGTGTCATACGCTGCATCATAGAAACGACCGTAATCACCAAGCGGCGTTTTAATTTGTTTTTCAATCCAGTCACCATTTGCATTACGATACTTAGCAATTCCATAATACATCGGCGAATCTTCACCAAATCCTGCACTCTCAGGCATAATACCCGCTTTCAAATCATTTTCCTGCTGATCTTCACCGTATTTAATAAAAGAGCCATTTGTTCCATGAACGATAAAGCGTGGATAATCTTTTGCTACGATATGGTTCGTTTTCAGCTTAATCTTCAACTGATTTCCATAATGTAGACCAACATCGAAATAGTTATCAACCGCACCTTCCACTTCATTATTACGAATATCGTATGTCACTGTATTTGGACGGCCGAATAGTGAAATCATGCGGTCCATCGTATGAATACCTAAACTGTAAAATGAACCTTCTTCTTTTGGAGCTTCATGAGTGATTGAACCAGGACGGAAATAATCAATATGTGATTCAATCTCAATAATATCACCAAGGAATCCTTGTTCAACTACTTGCTTTACAGCTAAAAAATCACCATCAAAACGACGGTTTTGATAAGGCATAACGACTACACCTTTCTCTCGTCCTAAAGCTAATAATTCTTTCGCATGTTCTACTGTATCGCAAAATGGTTTTTCAACGATAACTGATTTTCCGGCTAGTATAACTTTTTTTGCTAATTCATAATGCGTATGTGCTGGCGTACAGATCGTCACGACTTGAATTTCTTTGTCATTCAACAATTCGTCCAAATCAGTAGTGAAGTAAACACCTCTTTCCTCATATGGAGCCGCTAATTCTTCATTTATTTGACGTACAAAAATCGTTTTTACTTTTATATTATTACGTGTCTTTAGATAAGGTAGGTGATAACGGTTAGCTGATTTTCCAAATCCAATAAAGCCCATTGTTAATGTCATGTTCTTCAACTTCCTTGCTCATAAATTTTCGTTTCTACATTTATTATATATTTTTTCTTTAAAAGTATATAGTTTTAATTTTAAAATTATATACTAAAAAGGCGAGATAGAAATCATTTTCTGATTCCCATCTCGACTTTACGTTATAGACTTATATCCTATCATCATTTTATTTATACTCAATGACTTGAGAGCTACTTGGTTACATGCTCTTATTCATACATATACGAACGTGTCATCGGAATTGTATCATTAATCCTTTTAGTAAATACAAATTGATGTAAATCAATATTACCTGTAAAGAACGAAGCTGCACATGCATTTAAATATAAACGCCACATGCGGATAAATCGCTCATCTTTCGTTTTACGAACTTCCTCTAGTACGTTTTCAAAATTTCGAGCCCAATGTTGTAATGTTTTTCCGTAATGTCTACGTAAGCTTTCTACATCCACAATAAAAAATTGTTCGTTTGTCATGTTCGTGATTAATTCGTTCACAGCAGGAACATACCCACCAGGGAATATATATTTTTCAATCCAACCATTCGTAGCACCACCATTAGCCGGAGAAGTAATACAATGCAGTAGAGAAATCCCGCCATCATTTAATAATTTGTTAACTGTTTCAAAGTATTGCGTAATGTTGTCTTTTCCTACATGTTCGATCATACCTACACTAACAATTTTATCAAATTTATGATTCTTAATATCGCGGTAATCAAGTAAAGATACTTCAACTAAATCCGTAAGTCCCTCTTGTTTAATTCGCTCAGAAGTCTTAGCATATTGTTCCTCACTTAACGTTACTCCCATCGCTTTCACACCGTACTGTTTAGCGGCAGCTGTAATGAGTTCACCCCACCCACAACCGATGTCTAATAGCGTATCACCTTTTTGAAGGTTCAACTTTTTCAAAATATGATTCACTTTATTATGCTGCGCTGTCGTTAAAGAATCTTGCTCATTTTGGAAATATGCACAAGAATATGTCATTGTTTCATCAAGCCATAATTTATAGAAATCGTTCCCAATATCATAATGATGAGCAATATCATCTTTATTTTTTTGTTTTGAGAAATTCCATTTACTTTTGAAATATTGCAACTTACTATCACCTAAAAAGCTATCCTGCCTTTTATAAATAGATTGAATTGCTTTTTCAAGGTTACCCTCTATTTCAAGATCCCCATTCATATATGCTTCACCGAATGCAATAGAAGGATCCTTAGCGATTTCTTTTTTTGAAAGTGGCTTATGGAATGTTATGTGAAATTGAGGTTCCCCTTCGCCATATTGGATTGTTTCTCCATTCCAAAGTGTAATTTGAACTGGATCTGAAAACAGATTTTTGAGTATTTTTTTATAAAAAAGTTCTTCAACCATAAAAACATCTCCTACTAAAAAATTGAACAAAAAACTATACTAGTTAATAAGTCTTTTTGAACATAGCTTAAAATCGTTATTGTACTGACTTCTTGCTACGAGTGTCATTATAAAACGGTTATATTATGAAGCATAGTACGTACTTTAAAGTGATGTAGGCACTTTTAAGTACCCATAACTGAAACAGGTCCTCAAAAATTTTACTTTTCATCATAACAACTTTCTAAAGTTTTAAAACGAAAAACACCACCTCGTCATTAGGTGGTGTTTTCAATATTACATATAGAGATTTCACTTAACTTCTGTGTTTTTTCTATCTATGCATCGTTCTCCCCATGCGGTTAATTGATTTAATACATTCTGTAAAGACCACCCATAATCGGTTAGAGAGTATTCTACTCGAGGGGGAATTTCTTTATAAATTTCACGTGTAATCACACCATCTTCTTCCAGCTCGCGTAGTTGCTGCGTTAACATTCTCACAGAAATTTCAGGAATCAAACGTTGCAACTCACTCGTTCGCTTCGTCCCTTTCGTTAAGTGACATAAAATAACGACCTTCCACTTTCCCCCGATAATTTCTAAAGTTGCCTCTATCGGTATATTGTATTGTTTCACACGATCTCCCTCCTTTTTTCTAAATTTCTTCTCTATTGTTGCGTAAAAACAAATAATTTTCTATACGGCACATTTTAGTTCCTACAGCACAAAAAAGTACCTATATTACAAAAAAGTAATTATGCTGCGTAAAAATCTCCCTCTATACAAAAAGAAAAAACGAACGTATTCTCGTTCGTTTTTTCTTTCTTTATTCAGCTGCTGTTATAAGCATAGATGTGTTCCCATTCTTTTCAAGATGATTTTCTCCCCAGTTACAAAGAGTATCGAGTATAGAATCTAAAGAATGACCGTAATCAGTTAAAGAGTACTCTACTTTTGGTGGCACTTGGTTATACACTTTTCTCTCGATTACACCATCTTCTTCTAATTCACGTAATTGTTGCGTTAACATCTTTTGTGTAATACCAGACATTAATTGTTTTAATTCGCACGTTCTCTTTTTGTCTTTCTTTAAATGACAAAGGATAACTACTTTCCACTTTCCACCGATAACCTCTAAAGTTGCCTCTACAGGAATATTGTATGTTTTCATATAAAAATCTCCTTTAATAATTTTATAAGACAAATAAGCTAAAATATTTAAATATTACTTTTAAGTATCTATAGCACCTTAAAGTACGTACTTTTTACCCTGTTAAACATGTTTCATAATAGCATACGTAAACAGCAGATGAGTAGTACGGCACCAAAAAGTACCTGTATTACTTTTTAGTATCTATATCACTTTAAAGTACGTACTTTTCATTATGTAAAATACATTTCATAATAGCATTTGTAAGGGTTGAGTGAGTCATGCAGTGTTAGAAATTACCTGTTAGTACCTTTACTTTAAAGTGAGTATTTTTCTCATACATTTTGTCAGACGATAAAATGACATGTTTTCATTTTCACATCCATTCACAATGAATAAATATTTTTCAAATACATTTTAGGAGGATATCTATAATGAGTAAATTACTAAAAGAAAAAATCGGGTTTGGTACAGCACCACTAGGAAATATGTACCGTAATATCCCAGAGGAAGAAGCAATCGCTACAGTGGATGCTGCTTGGAAGAATGGCGTTCGTTACTTTGATACAGCTCCACTTTATGGATCTGGCTTAGCGGAGATTCGTCTTGGTGAAGCACTATCAAAAAGAAATCGTGATGATTACTTTTTAAGTACGAAAGTAGGTCGAACTATTTCGGATGAATTAGAAGATCCATCTGCACGTGATTTAGGTGAAAAAGGCGGGCTTTTCGAATTTGGTCGCAAAAATAAAATGATCAATGACTATAGCGCAGATGCAACACTTCGTTCTATCGAGCAAAGTTTGAAACGTTTAAAAACAGATCGTCTAGACTTTGTTTTCATTCATGATTTAGCACAAGACTTTTATGGTGATGCGTGGATTTCACAATTTGAAATTGCTCGAACAGGAGCATTCCGTGCGCTAACACGTTTACGTGAAGAAGGAGTCATTAAAGGCTGGGGGCTTGGAGTAAACAAAGTAGAATCAATTGAACTTATGCTTGATTTAGAAGAAGCGAAACCAAATATATCCTTATTAGCTGGTCGCTATTCATTATTAGACCACGAACGTGCATTGCAACGAGTAATGCCTGCAGCTGTAAAGCATAATATGGATATTGTTGTTGGTGGCCCATATAGCTCAGGTATTCTTGCTGGAGGCGCTCACTTCGAATATCAAAAAGCATCGCCAGAAATTATTGCAAAGGTTGAGAAAATCAAAGCTCTTGCAGATCGTCACGAAATCAGCATCAAAGCTGCTGCACTACAATTTTCACTAGCCAATCCAGCAGTTGCTGCTGTTGTTCCTGGTGCAAGTAAACCGGAACGAATTGTAGAAGACCAAAACGCCTTAAATACAGTAATTCCAGCAGCATTCTGGGAAGAAATGCGCGAACAAAAATTAGTAGCACCTAATGCACCACTACCAATCAACGTAAAATAATTTGAAACCTTAATCAGTGGGGTCATCCCCACTGATTATTTGCTCGCAAATATCGAGATAAAAAGGAGCGTAATGAACATGGCACATACTACTACATCTATGGAAATTTTCGGTTCACCTGAACAAGTATGGCAATTAATCGGAGGTTTCAACTCCCTTCCAGACTGGTTACCTTATATACCTAGCAGTAAATTAACGGAAGGCGGTCGTGTACGTCATCTAGCTAATCCAGATGGCGATACAATTATAGAACGCTTAGAAGTATTCAATGATAAAGAACGCTACTACACGTATTCAATCATGAATGCACCGTTCCCAGTCACTAATTATTTATCTACAATCCAGGTGAAAGAAGGTACTGAACGTAACACATCGTTAGTAGAGTGGTCTGGTACATTCACTCCTGTTGAGGTTAGTGATGAAGAAGCAATAAATCTGTTTCATGGTATTTACAGCGATGGACTGAAAGCATTACAGCAAGCATTTCTAGATTAATTTACTAAAAACAATGAAAAGCAAAGCGATATCGCTTTGCTTTTTTTATAAAATCCCTTTTAACTTTTCACCAATTAACTTCGCTACATACTCATAACCTTCTGGCCCAAAGTGTAATCCATCTTTTTCATCATTTTCTACAAATCTTTTATAATCCCGTTCTTGAATCATTTCAGCATACAAATTTAGAAAATAGCTTCCTGTTTCTTTTGCCACTTCCTCTACCACGTCTGCATACTGACTCAGCACTCTATTTGTTCTATTATGCTGTCTTTCTTCATCAACTGGTGCAGGACTAATCAGTAGTACTTTATCTGATGAAACTTGGTTCACAATCTTCTCTAAGTTTTCGTTATATGCTTGTAATGACACTTGAGAAAAAGAAACTGCATCATTCGTACCAAGAAAAACTGTTACGAAATCTGGTTTATATGATATTACATCTTCTTCAATCCTATTTAACGCATCGAATGTATTATCACCTGGAACACCTGCATTCACTACTATCCAATTCGGAAACATCTCTTGCAAACGTGGTGTTAATCTCGGCATTCCATCATAAAACGTTTCATCAGCTGTAATACTATCTCCAAAACATACTAACGTTTTCATTAAGCTACTCTCCTTTTACGTATGAAACAACTTTCCTTCTATTGCTTTTATATATCTTTCAGCAGAACGTTCAACTGCCTCATTTGCATTTTCTTTTACTACTCGATGAAAAGCGTTGTATAAACGATTAAACTGTAACGGCTTCACTCGATTCACCATTTCTTCCACTTTTCTCGCTGGTAGTGGAATTAAGTTTGGATAGCTGTACATAAAGCTTACCCACCGCTCATCTGCTACAACTTGAATAATATCACCTGTTAACAAAATCCCTTTTCCATCATTACCTTCTTCCCAATGCAATACAGAACCACCACTAAAATGTCCTCCAAGACGATGTACAGTAATCCCATCAGCTAATTGTAAAGACTCACCAGACCAATAAATAATACGACTACTCGGACGCATCACCCACTCTTTATCATCTTCATGTATATAAATTGGTACATCAAATGTCTCTGCCCATTCTACTTGCGTTGAATAATAATGAGGATGAGACAATGCAATCGCATCTAATCCGCCAAGCTCTTTTATTTTCGTAATTGTCGTTTCATCTAAATACGTAATACAGTCCCACAGTAAACGATATGACTCTGTTTTCACTACAAATGCCGTTTGACCGATCGCAAATCCTGGTTTTGTTGTAATACTATAAAGTCCATCTTCCTCTTCGATTATTTCATTTTTATATGTATCACCAATTTGTAAGCTTTCTAGTGTCGTCCAAGATTGTCCTTTTGGATTCACATATTGCCTCTCTTCATCACAAATATGACAACTCACCGGTTCTTCTACACTCGCTGCATACTGCACGCCACACGTTGTACAAACGTAATTTTTCATCATAATTCCCCCTATCCCTAAATTTTTATTAAGCTGCTTTTTTATGTTCAATTAATAAACTTATAAAAGTAAGTAAATAGACAAATGTAACCGATAATGGAATTACAGTAAATCCTTTTTCGCTTCTACAACATTCATCTCACCATTTCCCCTAAAAATATTTGTACTATAAAGTCACCTCAACCTCACCCATCCAATAACGCCAAGCTGCTAAATAATCTTCTAAATCTTTCGGGTGGTGCCGTAAACATGTATCTATACGCAAATATAATCCTATGACTATCTCTTCATATAAATCACGGTCATTTTTATGAAATACACATTGTTTCATCGCATAACCAATCGTTTCTTTTGTTAAATCTTCCGGAGTTGAACAGAACGCATAAATTAAATCATATATAGGATCTCCTAACACTGGTAAAGGATCAATTACACCGTGCAGTTTATTCTCTTGAAATATAAAATTATGAAATCCAAGATCACCATGCAATAAAAATGGCTGATTTATTCCAGTCCCCCTACTTGGACTATTTGCTAACTTAAAAACCGTTCTATACGCTTCCTCACTTATGTAACGTCTTACATTTTCATGAGCTTCCATCACATTTGTCGTTAAAAATTCATTCCAAGATTGAACTAGGTTTTCTTTCCATCCCCAGCCATCAATCTCTGTAGCTACTTCATACTTATTGATAACTTCCTTTACAAGTTTACAAAGAACGCTCCGTTTATGGCCTAGTTTGCAAAAAGTTGTGCCCTCAAGGAATGAGTAAACAATATAGCGATTTAAAGGTTCCTTATAAAAAAGCTTTGGAAATAATTCATCCTTTTTATAAAACTGAAGAAAATAAGCTTCTTCACGTATGACATCCGATTCATTCAACTTTACAACGTATTGTTCATCTAACAAATATATAGTACTTGTTGTTCCCCCGTTTAATGCTTTTACACTATTTGGATAATGTGAAATCACTTTCTCCTTAACTAGTTGTGCAGTGATTATTGAAATATCCATTCTCTCACCCTTTAACTCCGAATATTCCCTTAATTCAAAAAACAACTTTACTATTATTTGACAAACATAAGGGAATTCCTCCTAAAAATCTTAATATAACAAAAGATAATTTTATTTCATTGCAACTGCGTCTTTCAATATTCCATCATATAGTTCATTCTATTGATGGTAATGCGATGTAATTTCTTCATTCCAAATGTTCTTCATTTAATCTAGTAATTTCTATTGAATTATCTCTTTCTTTTAACTTATGAGCCAAACTTTCTACACCAAACACTTCTGTAAACGTATGACTGCCTACAATTAAATTAATCCCTTTAAATTTCGCCTGTTGCACTGTATATAATGTTTTTTCACCTGTTATGTACGTGTCACACCCTTTTTCTAATGCACGTTCAATCAAATTTGTATTGTTTCCTGCACCGGTTAAAATCGCAATCCGTTTTACTGGTTTATCGTGATTTCTCCAGCTCTTCACTTTCTCTTCCATTCTTTCTTCAAGTTTTCCAACTAAGTTTGAAAAAGGAATCGCTTCTTTATATTCTCCTATTCCCGGTAGTTCTTCTTCCTCATACGTGGAATATTCCAGTATTGTATCTATCCCAATTCCGTTAAATAACGATGTACATGTGCCAAACTTTACAAAATCTAACGGCAAATGAACCCAAAAATGATTCATTTCATATTGCTTCAATTTCTCAATACAAGCCTCTTCCATACCAAATAAAAAACTCCACGGCGCATGATGTGTAACTATCATATCGACTCCATTTCTATACGCTTCTTCAATAGTTTCTAACGTTAAATTTGTTGTGTAACCGATTTTGTGAAATTCATCTTTACTTATATGAGTAAAACCATATTCATCATCGCCGTATTTATGAAGATGCTCTCCAAATAGTGATGTTATATGTTCGTTAAACTGCTTTATATTCATTTTATTTCTCCTTTCATTTACTTTTATATTTCAAAAATAAGGAAATACTAAATAAAAACGTTACATACATATAGGAGGACACCATGAAACCTGAATTTTTAAAAGCTGTACATAATGCCATTGGAAACGTCGAACATATTCATATAGAAGAAAGCGGTGCTGACAGCTTACTTATCCATCATGATGATGCACAGCAATTACAACAAGTCGCTAAAACGCTAGAAAATAACAATTTTCGCTCTGCTTTAAGAACAACTGGAGATGCTTCGTATATTGAAGTGTTGAACAGATAATGAAAGTCCGGATGTATGCCGGGCTTTCTTTTTTATATTAAAACTTCAAACTCTTTCACATACACCGCTGTTCCAGCAATATCTATTTGTAACTTTTCGTTTTCTATCCCTTTCGTTACATAAACAGTTACACGACCATCTTTATTTATTTCCTGTCCTTGCTCAACGATTAAGTCCAATTCATGTTCAAAATCTTTCTCTAAATACTCCGCATAATACGCTCCCATTACACCTGAAGCTGTTCCTGTCACTGGATCTTCAATCGTCCCAGCATAAGCTGACGAGAAATGACGGCCATGCATTTGTGCTAGTTCATCATAAGTTTCTAGACAAATTGGGTGAATAGAAGCATTAGGTATTTCTTTTAATACCGATGGAAATGCAGCATTATTAGGTTTCATTCTCTCACACGCATCTAGATTTTTAATCGGCACAATTACAGTCCAGTTTCCTGTACTTCCATATACTATCGGTAAACTTACATCTAAATCATTTACTTCTAAACCAATACTATGAGCTAATTCTTCTTTTGAACCTGCAAAATCTTTAAACTGAGGTGCTGTCTGCCTCATTTTAATAAAGGTTTCTCCATTTTCATTTACACCTATTTGTATCGGTAAAATCCCTGCCTTCGTTTCAATCGTAAGGTTACTTTTCTCTTCTAATAAACCTTTTTCGCGCAAGGCATATATCGTCCCTACTGTCCCATGACCACATAAATCCATTTCAAAACCAGGTGTAAAATAGCGCATTCTTATATCTCCTACTTCTGAGGAAAGAACAAAAGTTGTTTCGTTATATCCAACTTTTTCAGCAATAATTTGCATTTCCTCTTCCGTTAATCCATCTGCTTCTAATACAATACCTGCTGGATTTCCCTTATTTGGCTTATTCGTAAATGCGTCATAATGAAATACGTTTATAGTCTTCATTTTCTTTTCCCCTTATTTGTCCATTTCTTTATTTTTATAATCAATAAGAAAATTGATCTAACCAACTTTCATAATCAGCTTTTTGAAATGGACGGATAATGAGTCTATCCGTCTCTACTTCTAATAACGATAGCTTCATTTAATTTCATCCCTCAAAATATTAATTGAATTTTCTTTATTATCTTACACAAAATGCAAAATCTAGTAAATCATTATGTTTTTGATACATAAAAACCCAGTCATGTCTTATACATAACTGGGTTCTCCATCGTTTTATAATTTTCTATTTCACAAGAACTACATCTCGTAATTCCCTCTTCAACACTTTTCCTAAAGCGTTTTTCGGTAACTCGTCTATGAATACTACTTCTGGTATTTTATAACTTGCTAACTTCTCCTTACAATACTGAATAATACTTTCTTCTGTTAATGTTGTTTCGCCATCCTTCACAATGTAAGCTCTTGGAACCTCTCCCCAAAAGTCATCTGGAACTCCAACTACTGCAACTTCTAAAACACCATGTATTTCATGAATAACATCTTCTACTTGATCTGGATATACATTGTCACCACCGCGTATAATAACGTCTTTATATCTTCCCATAATATGCAGGAATCCATCGTCATCTATCATGCCAGCATCACCCATGTTAAACCAGTTATCTTTTACTACCTTCTTTGTCGCCTTTTCATTATTCCAATACCCTTTAAACATGTATGGACTTTTCACATGAATCTCTCCAACTTCATTTGTTGTTAATTCATGTCCTGTTTCTGGATGAACAATTTTCACCTCTACATTTTTCAAGGTTTTTCCTACAGAAGACATCTTTTCTTTTCCCATCATTGGATGCCATGAGGTTACAACCCAACCTTCTGTACTACCATAACCTTGCACCATATATATTCCTTTTTCCATATATTTTTGAATGAGTGTTTCTGGCACTTTTGTACCACCGCTTTGTGCTACTTTAAAGGTTGAAATATTACGTTCTTTTTTATTTAATTCATCAAGCATGTAACTATAAACAGCAGGGAACGCAAGCATCGTAGTAATTTTCTCTTCTTCAATCTTATCCCAAATAATAGCAGGATTCGAATCAGCTAAGAAAATCATCGTAACGCCATGATAAATACAATTTAAAATAGAAAGCACGCCACTCATATGGAACAATGGATGCACAGATAAAAAGCGTTCACCTGCTGGGATTTCTCTTTGTCCCGCAATTTCAGCAAAATAGTGATGTAAGTTTTTATGTCCAATTACACATGCTTTCGCCTGTCCAGTCGTTCCTGAAGTAAATAAGTAAATGGCGTCGTCTTCTTCATGAACTTCTACGTTCGGTTCTGTCGTTGGCTGTTTTTGCAGCTCTAATTCAAATGAACCAAAACCTTCTTTTGTCGTTTGAATTACATAAGGAATTTCTTTAACAGCATCAACATTTAATAACACTTCACTAAATTCTTCATCAATAACTAACACTTTTAATTTCGCTTCTTTTACAATTGTTTCTAATTCATATACAGTAAGCTGATGATTTAGCGGAATAAATACCGCTCCAATTTTTAAACTTGCCATCATAACGCTTGGAAAGGGGTGATTATTTTTGCATAGTATTCCTATACGATCTCCTCTTTGCACACCATTATGTAACAAATAATGTGCAAGCTGATTTACTCGTTCATTATATTGCTGAAACGAATATCTTTTCTCCCCTCCTACAAGCGCTTCCAAATTTGGTGACTGCATTGCTCTCTTTTGTAATAATTGTCGCATCGTTCTCAAGTAAAACTCCCCTTTATATATGTTAGGTTTTTTATTTTACCAGATTAACTATTAATTTACTAAAGATTACACTTAGTGAATATAAGAAAAATATAAAATAGCCATTTACTTCACAAGTAAATGGCTATTTTTCATTATATATTAGAATACTTCTTGTTCATTACATATTGCACATACTCAGGTGCACTTTTATCAATCTCTTCATCACTTAGTTTATATTCTGCACCATATAAATAAAAGGAAGGTATAAATTCCATACCTGTATATAGGCATGTAGCTTGGAATGGTTTCGTCAACTCATCCATTGTAATCCCACTATTTTCATAGTCTTTTTCTAATCCACCTATAGAAATAGCTACACCAAATTCTTTCCCCTTCACTTTATCTCCTTGTGATCCGTACGCAAATCCATATGTTAATACATCATCGAACCATTTTTTTAATAATGGTGGTGTGCTGTACCAGTAAAGCGGAAATTGAAATATATATCTGTCATGTTCTACTAATAACTTTTGCTCTTCTTCAATATTAAACTCCCAATTTGGTGCCACCTTATATAATTCATGCACCGTAATTTCATCTGAATGTTTCTCAAGTTCTTCTATCCATCTTTTATTAATTTTTGATTTTTCAATATGAGGGTGTGCTACAATTACAAGTGTTCTCATCATTTTCCAGCCCCTTTATAAATTAATCAATCCTTTACGTATTAGTATGAATGAGTTACATATAATTGAAAAGTACGTACTTTCAGGTACTATAGGAACCTTGAAGTACCTTTGGAGGTGTTATATGAATCAAAATGATAATTGCCCAATTGCAACAACACTCGATGTAATCGGTGGAAAATGGAAAGTTCATATTTTATGTATTTTGTCGGATGGAAAAATGCGAACAAATGAAATTAAACGAGAAATCCCAAACATTACACAAAAGGTTCTTACACAACAACTTCGGCAACTTGAAGCTGATGGGATTATCTATCGTACCGTATATCAAGAAGTACCACCAAAGGTTGAGTACACACTAAGTGAATACGGAAAATCTTTAATGCAAATAATGGATAATCTGTTTGAATGGGGAAAAGATCATCAAATTAAAAGATTACATGACTAAAAAAGCACTATATACTTTGTTTAATCTTCTACGTTCATATTTTTTATTTCTATAAAGTTTATTTTCATCATTTTTTAGCTAACTTGTTTTCTTAGATTGATGGACGTGACCCCACATCCATCAATCTAAAAAGATACAATTAGAAAAATGAGATTTCTATAAAGTTTCGCATATAAACACTACTTCCGCCTCATTAAGCGCTCGCTCTACTTTTTCTAATCTCAATTGTACGTAAGCTATAAAGAAGCACCCCTAAACCGAGAATTTTTTCATTATTAGACGCATTAGAACCTAAGGTAATAGTAGGTACATTTAAACCCATAAACCTTTCACTCCATTCTATAGGCATATAAAAAGATACTCCTTAAAAATAAAAAACGCTATTCTCTCTGTAAAATCATAGAAAAGAATAGCGTTTTTTATTTTGAAATAGAAGTCATTATTTAAACTAAACATGCTAATATTGATTTTGTGCGATTGTCAGTTACCTCATAATAAATTTCTAATCCTTTCCGAGTACCTGTAACCATTTTAGCAGCTTTTAGTTTAGATAAATGTTGACTAATTGTACTTTGAGGCATTTGTAAATCCCCATACATTGTTGTTACATTAGTAGGACCTTTTGCAAGCATTATTTTTACTAAAGATAGACGAACTGGATGCGCCAATACCTTTAACACCTCAGCGATTTCTTGAAACATTTCTTTTTTTTCTTTCATCTTATTTCTCCCCTTTTATATACATATTTATGTTATCCATATATATAATTCGAAGGTATATGCGTTTTTGTGTCCGTCATTTTAAAAAAATATAAAAAAACTTTAATCCGAAACTAAAGGATTAGCTTAACATACTGTCTCACTATTCATAATGAATAGGAATCTCGTTATAGAAGCAGCAGTTTTTATGCTACAACTCTACATTCAACTAACTAAAACTAATGAAAAAAAGAGCAGATATGAACTGCACCCCAATTGTTAGACACAGCCTAACAATTGGGGGTGCAGTTTTTCTATGGCTAAATTTACAGCTGATGAAAAAATACAAATCGTTCTACGTTATTTGAACGGAAATGAAAGTTATCGAGAAATGGGTAGATCGCTCGGTATAAGTGACACAATCATTTTGAATTGGGTAAACCAATATAAACAGAATGGTCTGGAAGCTTTTCTAAAACGATGTACAAATTACACACAACAATTTAAACTAGACGTACTAAACTTTATGATTGAAAACGGTATGTCCTTATTTGAGACGGCAGCTATCTTTAATATTCCTGCCCCTTCAACGATTTCTGTTTGGAAAAAACAGC
>NZ_FNDM01000045.1:0-2493 GCF_900100505.1 Bacillus sp. cl96 | reverse complement strand
TTTCGTTCAGTTTTCAAAGAACTACTTAGTCGCTCATTTGCGACTTCCTTATGTTAACACTTTCGTTAATTGATGTCAACTAAGTTTTTTATTTCGTTTGTCGCTTTCGACGTTAATGTCATCGGCGACTTGTTCTATATTACACCTCTAAAGTATAATCGTCAATACGTTTTTTAAAAAACTTTATATTTTATAGATTTCATTTACGTATTTCTTCTATAAGTTATATACAAGCATCCCACAGAACAATCTATGGGGTGCTCTTCTACCATAAAAACTATTGTTCTTTCGACGGCACCGAACAACTTCCATCAGTACAAGAAAGATCGCTTCCACCCTCTGAAGAAAGTTCTTGCAACTTAGGTGCAGGATTCTCTTCTTCCCACACTTGCTGAAGTGCACCAACAAAAGTTTCAAGTGGTTGTGCACCTGAAATAGCATACTTTTGATTAATAATAAAATAAGGCACTCCCGAAATTTGATATTGCTGAGCAATCGCTTCATCAATTCTAACATCATTTGCATACGCATTTTTATCATTAATAACATTTAAAGATTCTTGCTTATCTAAACCTGAAGCTTCAGCGATAGTAGCAAGTGTATCCACATCGCTTAAATTTTTCGATTCAGTGAAATATGCAAAAAGTAAATTTTCTGTAATCTCTTTTTCTTTCCCTTGATTCTTTGCAAACTTAGCAAGACGATGCGCATCAAAAGTATTAGTCGGCTTCATCTCATCAAAATTAAAACTTAAACCCATACTAGCTGCATGATTTCCTAACTGTACGTTATTACGCTTAGCTTCTTCAATACTAATTCCATACTTTGATGCAAGTACTTCATTAATACTTGTTCCAGAATAGATTGGAGCATTTTGGTCTAATTCAAAACTTTTAAACTCAACTTCAACATCCTTCTTATGTGGAAATTGTTCTAAAGCCATCTCTAATCTACGTTTCCCAATATAGCAAAATGGACATACAAAATCCGACCATACTTCAATTTTCATAAAAAACACCTCATTAACATTTAGTTTTCAATCATTGTAGCACTGAGATTAAGGAATTCAAAAGTTTTTGCTCTATCTCCTTCATATAGTACATACAAAAACACACTTATAGCAGAATACCTAATTAACAAAAAAACGATAATCAAAAGGATTAACTATTATCCCTCCGATTATCGTCTATATAAATGCAACAACTTTAATTATGCCGGAATATACTTCCCTACGAACTTCCATACAGTATTCCAATATTTATTCGAATCTACTTTCTCCGCTTCTCCATGTCCAGCACCTGGAACAATTAATTTCTCTTTTTCTACTTTTGCAGCATTATATACTTCATCTAACATTTCAAAAGGAACGAATGTATCAGCATCCCCATGAATGAACAGCATAGGTGTTTTACTTTTCGCTACTTGTTTTACAGCTGAAGCCTCTTCTAAATCGTAACCAGCTCTTAATTTAGTAACCGTATTTGCCGCATTCATAACAGGAAACTTCGGTAAATGGAATAAATCTTTTAGTTGATAAGTAAATTCATCAATAACAGTTGAGTATCCACAATCTTCAATAATAACTTTAACATTAGAAGGTAAATCTTCTCCTGAAGTCATCATTACAGTTGCCCCGCCCATTGAAACACCAAATAGAGCTATTTCAGCATTAGGGTCTTTCTTCAAGATTTGTTGAATCCAAATCAAAACATCTTTACGATCATGCCAGCCCATACCAACATAATCCCCTTCACTATTTCCGTGCCCACGAAGGTCTGGTGCTATGACATTATAACCTTGTTCATAAAAGTTACGAACATATTTCGTCATTTCTGATGCTCTACCATTGTATCCATGAACTACAATTGCCCATTTATGACTAGATGGTTCATTCATATATTCATAACCTTTTAAATTTAATTTATCGAAAGAACGTATAGTTAATGTGTTAGGTTTATACTTCGATACGAAGTTTGCATTCTTTTCTTCATTTGCAGCCATTACATCTCCCGATGCATTTACCGTTTCTACTAAATGAGGATTATCTTGCAAAAATTCTTTTTCTTGTTTCGCATTTAACGCATAGTTATAAAAATAATTTCCAACTAACATATACACGATTACTAGCAGGACTAAGACTACTATAGTAATTATACTTATCTTTTTCATATTATCTCCTTTTCTAACTTAAATCTTCTTATATTAAAGTACATCAAAAACAACTGTACTATTTTAACACACTGATGAATCCTATCTTTAAGAAATAAAATAGAAAATCTTAAATTACATATAAAGAATCACGAAAGAAATTGAATAAAACTTATATAGCTACGTACTCAAAAATCTTTTTGAAAAGCGAGAAGCACTTCAAAATATTTAGCTTTGAAAAAAAGTTATAAAACACAAAAAAGACGAGTCATTCTGACTCGTCTTAAAGTTGCTTGGCGACGTCCTACTCTCACAGGGACAAGGTCCCAACTACCATCGGCGCTA
>NZ_FNDM01000044.1:0-3592 GCF_900100505.1 Bacillus sp. cl96 | reverse complement strand
GTAGGTAAAGTAAGTGGAGGAATAGGAGGGAATGTTGGACCTATTAATTCTGGATTGAAATTATTGAAAAAAAACGGTGATGGAATGTTGTTATTTGACATATAGAAACCTCCTATCTAGTTTATTAAAAAAATATATTATATATAGTAAATGTATAAAGATATAAAATTGATTATTATAAATGTATTAATTTTTTGACATAAAAAAAGAGATGAAGGACCAGTTCATCTCTTTTTTCCCTATTCAGGTGAATTTATGTCAATATTTATTATATGTATAAGTTTTAAAAAAAGTTCTTATATTGAATTTTATAATTAAGTATTGTTAAAAAGTGTAATTATAAAGTCTGCTGAAATAAATGTTTCATTTCTTTTAATAGGGGTCACCATATTATTTTGGGAAAATTGTACGCTAAGGACTACAAAACCTTATTTTTACAGTATCTTTAAAGGTAAATACATGTTCAGAAAGATAGAAACCTAAGTTTAATTGAACATTGATTTGTTTACATGCTTTATGAACATGATTATAGTCAGAAAACGTGTTGATATTGTTGAGTTTTACCCTCTGTTCATAAATATAAGGTTTTCTGGACAGATATCTCTTAGCGTACAGGAAACGCTTGGAATGTGTCCGAATTGTGTCTAAACGTACAATTTTCCTGAAATGGTATGGTGACCCCTAATACAACTTAAAAGCATTTGAAATACGTTTAAAAAAAGTAACTCAAAAACTTTTTACTTTTTAATAAGTGTAGTATTGAATAATTAGTAAAGTGATTATTGGGAGAAGAAAAATAAGTGGTAAGAGTCAATGGTAAGCGGACTGAAAGAGATCAGCGTTTTTTTGCTGATCTCTTGAAAGGAGCATTAAGGAATTGACTCGTGCATCTGATTTTCCAACCTCTTGGCAGTTCCCCAAAACAAATTGTTTTGGGGACGCCAACCGGCGAGGGAGGCCCTCAAGGATTTGAGGGGTTGGGGAGTTGGATAAGGGGGTCTGGGGAAGATTTCCCCAGCAGGTTTGGACAGAGTCCAAGGTTGTTTTTTCCATGCTAAGCATGGCTCGGCGAAGCCGAAAAGCGTCGCAGACCCCTATCGATTTTGATGCGAAAGCGTCAAAATACGTATAGGGTTACTCTAATTGACACCATTTCGTCGCTTTGCTAGACTTATGGTATCAATTAATCTAGGGAAAGTGGTGGCACTTTATGTTGGGTTCTATCTCATTTAATCAATCTCACCAAAGTTCATTAAGCCACAATAATAGGGAAAATATTCATGGGAATCCTGGCATTGATCCAGCTAGGTCAGAGGAGAATATTTACTTTGTTCAAAAGGACATCCGAAGTGTATACAAGGATGTCTTTCAAGAAGCGGTGGACAAGTATAACGAGAAGCAAAAACGGAATGACCGTAAGATTGAGAATTACTATGACAAAATACATAAAGATGATAAAACGCATGAGCAACGAGAATTGGTCGTAGCGATTGGAGAAGGTAAAGACGACCCGAAGTATAGGGAAGCTAAGAAAGAAGCGTTAAAACGGTATGCTGAAGCGTTTCAAGAGCGGAATCCCAATCTGGCAGTCTATAACATGGTTTTACATGATGACGAAGCAAATCCACATTTACATATTAACTATGTACCGAACTTTGAAAGTAGTCGAGGATTAACGAGGCGTGTCGGAATGGATAGAGCTTTGCAACAACAAGGTGTCGAAGGAACGGGAAGAAAGTTAATTGCGCATTGGAGAGAAAGGGAAACCGCTTATATAGAGCAATTGGCTAAAGAATATATTCCGAATTTTGAACGTGCTAATGTAGGTTCACATAAGTACATGAAAGTCCGTCAATACAAGGAGTATGCAGAAGCAAAGTCAACTATTGAAAATCAAGTAGAGGAAAAAGAAACTAAGTTACAAACGATTGACGATCATTTAAAAAATGTTGAAGAGAAAACAAACGAATTAGAAATGACGAAAAAGAGTTTGGAAAGTGATGTTGTTGATACGTACAAAGAATTAGAGATAGTAAAGCAACAGGTAGAGAGTGAAAATGAAAAGCTGCAGCTAATTGGCCAGCGTCATGTGGAATTAGAAAAAAGAGTAGAACAAATGCAAAAAGAATTAGATAGTGCTAGTGATCGAGTGCCAAATGAACCTGTTAAAATTCCATTTTTACGTAAAGAAGTAGTAGTAGAAGTACAGGATAAAATGTTTGGAAAAGCTGAAATTACAAAGAAACAGACAAGAAATTATGTGTTATCACCAGAACAATATCAAGAAGTAACAAAGCAAGTGAATGCAGCGGTCACTATCAAAAAGGATCATGAGCGTTTGAGAGAAACAGACTTTGTGAAAGAGTATGAAAGTTTAAAAATGACTGCAGACGGTTGGATGAAAGAAAATAGAACATTGAAACAGGAAAAAAACCAGTTGCAAAAGGAAGTTGGTGTATTAAATAGAGAAATTAGCTCGTTAAAAGCTCATATAAAGGGTTTGCAGACGAATATAAGAGTTTTATATGTACAAACGAAAAAAGTTTTAAAAGAGCAATTTAAGGGGTTTAGAGAGAGTGTTAAAAATGAATTGGGTAGCAAGGGAGTAGATAATCAATTTGAACGTGAGCATAAAAAAGAGGTGAATAAACATCGTGGATTTGATATGGAACGGTAAAAAAACAGGGAAACTTTGTTTTTATCTTTAAGGTTGTTAAAAACATGATAGAATGAAAAAAAAGAGCCATGCGGGAACATGACTCTTTTCATAGGGTATTTTACGAAAATACCTAAACTTCACTTATCTGATTATAGATTATCATAATTTGATTTATAATCAAATAGCAAAAAATAGGTATTTTTGTTGATTCCCTCAATTAAGGAGGAATTAACTTAGATATGACAAAGAAAATTATTGATTTTGGACAAGCTGAAAAAAAAGCAAAAGAAAGAGATAGTAAAATTAATAGTATTTATGAAAAACTTGAAGGTAGTGGCGGACTTTCTGAAGAAGAAAGAGTCATTATGCTACAAGTATTAAGTAAAATGTCTGGTGGAGAAGAATATTTTATTGGTAAAAAGAAAAAACCTACAGATCGGGTGAGATTTGTGCAGATAATTACTGATAATATTAATTATCTATGTAAAACGGGATATCTGACAAATGCTGAAAAAGCTTTTTTGATTGATTTAACACCGTATATAGAGTTTAAAACTAATATTTTAATTGAATGTTCAAATGAAGATTCTGAAGAAGTAGATGCAGATGCAGCTACACCAAGTTATTTAGCAAGGAAGTTAGGAAAAGATAGAAGTAATCTTTCTCATTTAATGAATGGTTTATTGGAAAAAGGTGTTTTAGCTGTTGCAGAATCTGGAATGACAACTGAAGATGGTCGCATTTGTAGTTCTCGTACTTGGTTTGTGAATCCTAATGTTTTATGTTGTTCCCCTAAAGATGGAGTAGACAAGGCTACTATGAAGATTTTTAAGAAGTCTCTTAGAAATTTTAAAATAACTGGAGATAAGAAAAAACATAACTTACCGATTTATTTATTTTAGATGTCATTTGTTATTGACATCTTTTTTTTTT
>NZ_FNDM01000043.1:0-4359 GCF_900100505.1 Bacillus sp. cl96 | reverse complement strand
TGTATCTTTGTATCTTTGTATCTTTGTATCCTAAAAATTT
Organism: Bacillus sp. cl96; assembly: GCF_900100505.1. Classification (NCBI taxonomy): domain Bacteria; kingdom Bacillati; phylum Bacillota; class Bacilli; order Caryophanales; family Bacillaceae; genus Bacillus; species Bacillus sp. cl96. Next base: position 4,319 of record NZ_FNDM01000043.1, on the reverse strand, counting down.
AAATTACAAAGGAGGTTTCTCATGAGAACCCTTACTATTATTGCCTTAGTTGTCATATGCTTAGTATTTTTTAACGTAATTTCTATACATACAATCGGGACATTAGCTGCCATAATCGGAGTCATAATAGCAATTATACTTGGTGCTTATTTCTTATATCGGTTTGCTCTTGGATTTCTTGCTCTATTTACAACTTTCATAGGTGTTATTTTAGTGATCTGCTTAATTACATATGCTGCAACTCATTTAATTTAAAAGGAGAAGTGAATCATGAATGCACTAAAAGAAAATAAAAAACAAGTTTCTTTCTTTGAAACATTTTTCAAAAATCACCCAATCAAGAATGATGTATTTGTTATAGAAGCAAATGAAAAATACTTCTTTTTTGAATACGACACTGTCATTAGTATGATTAATAACTTTAGTCAAAAAGAACAAGATTATATAAGAAGGCAACTGCAACTGTACAATTACCTAAGACAAGATTTATCAATTTGTTTAATGCAAATTGCAACTGATTATGTTAGAAGACTTATAGGAGAACATAAAAAAACAGAGTGCAGAATCCTACCTCTACACTCCATTTATAATCACAGCTAAAGAATATGAAACTTCTTTAATGCAATATACCTTACTAGAATTATACTATATCCCTACAGTACTTGTAACTAAAATGGAGTCCTTAATCGGAATCCATTTTTTTCTATTAAACCTTTTTATTCTATGAGTTTATTAAAAAAGAAACATGGAGTCCTACTTAAAACTCTAATTTTTCACCTGTTTTCAAATTATCTATATAACCCAAACGTAAACTATGAAACTTATCTAAACTTTCCATAGCCCCTGCAAATTCTAGAATACACGGAATTTCCTTCTTTGATTGAAAAGAAATTACTTTCGCCTGTGGTATTTTATGATCGGTTTGTAACTTCTTCACCCCAACACCTAATTCTTGATATAAAATTCTATTGATATTACTAAGTACATCTTCTGATCCATGTATACGCAATCTAGGTCTTATATAACTCCGATTCTTCCTTTTCTCCGTTAGTACCATTAAATCATGCGATAATTTTATGTATGTGGAAACAAATACTTTTTCATTAAATTCACCTTGTGGAAAAATTCGATTCTTCTCTTGAATGGAAGTCCAGCCCATCTCTAGAATCATCTTATAGAAAGGATGTCTAAGGTTAATTAGTGTGTGCCAAAAATCTATTTTATCTTCCTTTTTCCTAGAAAAATGACTGACTGAATTACTTCCAACAATCAATTCACAAAAACGAATGGGTACATCCTTTCTTTTATTTCTTATAGAAAAGTAAGTTGCTCTTTTGCATCCATACCTCCAAGAAATTGCTAAAGCTTCAGCAAATTGATCTGATTTTATAAACTCCTGAAATTCTAGTTCTTCTTCTTCTGTTAATCTAAATCTCCTATCCATAATTCTATTACCATCCCTAACTTCATCTACTACATACACAAACTGGAATATTCATTTCAGTCCTCTATCAAAAAGAGTTTTTATCAGCCTTTTTTAGAGCAGATTTTATTTATTATCCAACTCAACCCACTTATAATTAAATTCTCCACCAAAATCATTCGTGACAATGCCTTTTACAGAAGAACGTTGTAAGTATGATCTACCTAGTTGGTAGAAAGGTGCGACCGCTCCATCTTCTATTAATATTTTTTCAGCCTGCTTCATCGCTTCCCAACGAGCTTTCTCATTACCAGCTAAATTCGTTTTCACTTCATGAATTAGATCATCATATTGTTTATTTGAGTACTTATCAAAGTTATAGGTACTGTCCGTCGTAAATAAATCTAAAAATGTAATTGGATCAGGAATATCAGGAGACCATACATCAACCCCTAATTCGTAATCACTATTTAGAAGTAATTGAATTTGTTGTTTACGTGGCTGCGGCTTAACGTTGACCGTTAACCCTTCTAAATTCTTTTCTAACTCACCTTTTAAATACTCCGCATTCTTCTTGGCTAAATCATTATCACTTGTTAATAATTCTAATGTTACTTGCTCTTTCCCAAGTTCTTGCTTTGCCTTCTTCCAGTTCTCCTCTGCTGCCTTCACATCGTCTTTTACTAACGTTCCATTTTCTTTTCGGAAGTCTTGCCCGTCTGTTCCTTTAGCGAAATTAACTGGTATAAAACCATCCGCAGGGAGTGAACCATTGTTTAACACTGTATCTACAAAGGCTTTCTTATTCATTGCCTGACTTATAGCCAAGCGAGCATTTTTATTTTTTAATACTTCGTTCTTTTGATTCATACGTAAAAACTGGACAGTAACTTCAGAGCGTTCCTTGAAGTCAGGATTCTTTCTATATTTATCTACAAATTCACCTGTTAGTCCTACACGGTCAATTTGACCTGATTCATATAAATTTATTTCTGTTGATTTATCTTTTACAATATCAAAGTTGATTTCGTCTAACTTAACTGTTTTAGCATCCCAATAATTCGGATTCTTCTTTAACTGAAAACCTTGTTCATGCTTCCAATTATCTAACGTAAATGCTCCATTATAAACTAATTGATCTGCTTCTAAACCATACTGCTTCCCTTTTGATTCAAAATACTTCTCATTAATCGGTAAGAACGTTGCGAACGTTGTCAAATCTATAAAGTAGGGAACAGGCTGTTCTAATTGTATTTCTAATGTTTTATCATCTATTGCTTTTACCCCTAGCTGATCTATAGGTAACTCTTTACTATTAATTTTCTTTGCATTCTTTATATCAAAGAATAAAAACGCATATTCTGCCGCTGTATCAGGGTTCACAGCTCTTTTCCAAGAAAACACGAAGTCTTCAGCTGTTACAGGTGTTCCATTTGACCATTTTGAATCCCTCAAATGGAATGTGTATGTTTTTTTATCTTCACTCACATCGTACGATTTTGCTACTGCTGGTATTGCCGTATTTCCTTCCCCTAATGTATATAAACCTTCAAATACGTTTTTCATTACATTCATAGAATCACCGTCAGTTGCCTTGCTGACATCCATCGTTGGGATTTCCGCCATATACGGTAAATGAATGGATTGTGTTTTTGAATCTTTATCATTTGCATTTGCTGTATTTTCTTTCTTTTCACTACTACACGCTGTGAGTAAAAAGCTAGCTCCTAAAACAGCAGCCATAATAGGCATTACTTTTTTTAACATGTTTATTTTCTCCCTCTCTACGTACGGTTCATAGCATTAGATTATCTAGTTGTATATCGCCTAGAAGAAGCAAACTTTGCCCCCAAGTAATAAACCTCGTAAATCTTTCGCCAGTATAAAACGTAGCACCCAAAGATGGGCATGTCAATTGGACAAATTATAAATTTTAATATTTAAATCATAAATTATAAAGATATTTACTATAAATTGTTGTGTAATGATATCTTTAAGCCCTCTTCTGAAAAACGGATCTTTATTTTCGTTTTTAACGGTACATACAACTGAAATTAATACAATTACACTAAAGTTACTAAAAATCACACATACGGATTCATAGAACCCTTAAACGAAATCCTGTGAAAATCATTTCAAATTCTAACTTCCATCCTCTTTTTAGGTCTTGGATTACATATATCTATCTTTACGGTATGTGAAATTATTTATCTAACGAAAAATAACACAATAATAGTCCCACTATAAGAACTATTATTGCGTTATTAAAATATTTAATTACAATTCAATGATTCAAATTGTGATAGAAAGCATATTTAAAAAGGAATCCCAACTTAATATATATTCTTCATTATCAAATTATCACTCTTATAAATTTAGAATACCTATACATTTTTTACAAATATTGTTATACTAAAAGGAATCAAATCATTACCCCATTAACAAGGGGACTCCATAATTGGAGTCCCCTTGTTAATTAGCAATCAAAAATGATCAGCATGTGAGTATTGTATAATCTCTTCCTTTTTTAAAGCATGTTGTGTATCACCTGTATTGTTACTAAATGATAATGCTATAACTAATCCTAATATCGCTAACACAAGCTTCTTCATTATTTTAACGCCCCTTTGCTTAGTAATTTTTGTTTCGCTTCGTAACATGCATCGAAATAATCACTAACTTTTTCATGCTCATTCAATTTGCGGAAGCGAACCGCTAATACTTCTGCATATTCCTCTACAAAATCCCATAAACCCTGTTTTTCGAAGTACGGAATACTTTTATTCACTTCTTCTTCTAATAGTTTAATTGCTTCATCTTCATTAAGAGAACGTAAAATATTGAAATGATATACATACTCTTCATTTCCTAATTCCATACAAACTGCTAATCCTTT
>NZ_FNDM01000040.1:0-7578 GCF_900100505.1 Bacillus sp. cl96 | reverse complement strand
AGTACTGGCGTTGGACGTAAGCTTTCAAACACATATGTTGTGATACCGCGTGCCCCAAGTGTAGCAGCAACTTCCATTGCGAACTCAGGTGATTTATGACGAGAATCATAGGCTACAACAACACCGCGTTTTTTCGCTTCCTCACCTAATTTTTCAATAAAGCTTGCTAATCCTTTTGTTGCTTTACGAACTGTATATACGTTTAAACGGTTCGTACCAGCACCAAGTTCACCACGCATACCACCTGTGCCAAACTCTAGATTTTTATAAAAGCTATCCTCGATTTTCTTCTCATCTTGCTTCATATTTTCTAGCTGTTCTTTTAATTCTGCATCTAATTGTGCGTAAGAAAGCCAGCGACTAAATTCTTGTTTCCAATTCATTCTTCTCTCTCCTCTCGCTCGTCATACCTTTATTATATGAAAAAAACATGCTGTATCTCAATATTTTATAAAATCTAGCAGGATTTTACTAGGAATATTTGTATACACTATTGTTAAATACTCCACTAAAGGGAATGAGGATTATGCACGAATGGGGCTTGTCAGAAGAGCTCAAAATACAAACAAAGCAAATGATTGAAATTGCTGAAAAAGAACTATCGATTATGAGGAACGCAATCGATAAAGAAGACGAATGTATTTTATGCAAAATGGAAGATATTCATCATATGTTAGCAAATGTACAAACATTGGCAGCTACATACTATATTCAGGCATATTTATCACCTTATACGGAAAGTTCATCTTTTATTACGACAGCTATCCAACACTTAAGCGCCAGAAAACATGGTGCTCTTATCGTTGTGGAAAGAAACGAGACGCTTGAAGCTCTCATTCAAACTGGAACGACATTAAACGCTCATTTAACTGCACCATTACTCGAATCAATATTTTATCCAGGTAACCCTCTTCATGACGGTGCCGTTCTCGTAAAAAATAATCATATTGTCTCAGCTGCTAATATTCTTCCTTTAACGAAAAGTACAGAAGTTGATCCTGAGCTAGGAACACGTCACAGAGCTGCAATTGGCTTATCAGAAAAGAGTGATGCACTTATATTAGTTGTCTCTGAAGAAACGGGCCGTACTTCTTTTGCTTTAAACGGGATTTTGTATACGATTTCTTTATAAAGTGAAACTTTAATCAGCCCTCACCAATCGGGCTTTTACGACAACCCCACCTAACTGCTTTGCTTTCGCTGAATTTTTGGGTGCGAGTCTTACTACCCGGCAAATAGCGGGGTAAACAAACCTATAAAAAGAAGACTGTTCTAAAATATTGGAACAGTCTTCACTTATACTCTTATTCTTCTCCAAAACGCTCCACAAGTGTTGCAAGTGTACGTACCATTGCACCAGTTGCTCCAGCTGGACCTAAGTCGTGCGCGCCTTTTGTTTCTGATGTTCCAGCGATATCTAAGTGTACCCACGGTGTATCTTCAGCGAATTCGCCTAAGAATGTACCTGCCATAACCGCATGTCCTTCACGGCCTGGTGAGTTATTTAAATCAGCAAACTTACTGTTTCGAACGCGTTCTTTATCACGATCAAAAATCGGTAGTTGCCAAATTGGCTCATCTGTTTCCATAGAAGCCTCTAGCACTTGCTCAAATAACTCTTCATTATTTGTCATTGCGCCTGTCGTATAGTTTCCAAGTGCAACAATTACACCGCCTGTTAATGTTGCAACATCAACAAGGTAGTTTGCACCAAGTTTTTTCGCATACGTAATACCGTCAGCTAAAGCTAGACGACCTTCTGCATCCGTATTTAATACTTCAATTGTTTTTCCGCTCATAGATGTGATTACATCGTCTGGCTTAAATGCCGTACCACTTACAACGTTATCAGTTGAAGGAATAACAGCGATCACATTTTGTTCTGGGCGAAGTTCACCGATAATTTCCATCGCACCTAATACAGCAGCTGCACCGCCCATATCACCTTTCATACCAACCATGCCTTCACGTGGTTTTAAAGAATAACCACCTGTATCGTATGTAATACCTTTTCCAACGAACCCAATGACATCTTTCCACTCTTCTTTTCCCTTATAAATAAGAGCGATCATTTTTGGTGGCTCTACACTACCTTGGTTTACTGCAAGTAACGCACCCATACCAAGATCTTCCATCTCTTCTTTCTCAAGAACTTTATAGTCCATATCATACTTCTCCGCTAATTCAACAGCATACTCAGCAAGCTTTGTCGCTGTTAATACGTTTGGCGGCATATTTACAAGTGTACGAGCTGAATTTGTTGCACGTCCATGTACGTAGCCAACTGTTAATGCGGCTTCAATTTCTTGTGCATCTTCCGATGTAATAGCCGTGAACTTCTCTAACTCTACACGATCCTTTTTATCTGATTTATACGTTTGTAATTCATATGTACCAAGGCCTTGTACCTCTGCTGCAATATGAGCGACATCAATCGCGTCTAATTTCTCTGTTACGAAAGAATCAAGTAAGATTGCTGCATCTTGTACTTTTGCTGCTTGCAGTGTTTTAAATGCCTTACCAAGAGCCGCACGTAACGTTTCTGTCGTGTAAGACTCTTTCTTGCCTAAACCAACAAAGTAATAACGTTTCACATTTGTTTTTCCTAAGCTATGCACTTTCGAAATGGCCTTTTTCTTCGTAGATAATTCTTTCTCTTCTAGTAAAACTTGTAATTGTCCTTCAAACGCTTTGTCCAGTTCTTGTACAAAACTACTCATTTTCTCTTCTTCAAATAAAGCAACAATTACTGCTTCATGACCTGCTAATTCTTTTTGTACTTGAAACATGTTCAGACCCCCTAAATTTCTCTACCACCATTATAACTTTATTTTCGATAAAATGCGACAATTCTAACTACAGTTATATGACGTGTAAAATCCCCTCTATTATGAAATAAGCCAAGAAAAAAAGTCTAGCGTAATTACGACTAGACTATCTTTGTTTTAAATATTGACCACGAAACACTTGCATCGTTTCGTCTTGATTTAACATCGTTAACTCTTCTTCTGTAAACTTACCATTTCCTACTTTTACTACGTACACATTTACTTTTTTCTTACCCCATTGGCTATAAACATCTTTCACCGTATCATAATATAGATCAAGACGGTTTCCTTTTATTGCACCGCCCTTATCAGCTACTACACCATATCCATAACCTGGTACGAATAGAATCGTTCCAATCGGAAATACGCGTAAGTCCGCAGCGATTGTGGAATATAAATCCCTTTTCACTTTAACACCTGAATATGTAATACCATACTCTGGATGTCCCGGCCTCTTACCAGTTGACTCAATCCCCGATGTATAACCTGTTGCAGTCATTTCAATTGAACGATATTTAGACCAGTCGTTTGCCTGCTCTAAAGCATTTATCACTTCTTTACTCGGAGCAACATTTCTCTTAACTTCTGCTGCATGTACTTCTTTTGCACTCGTTCCCTCATACTTCTTTACAATCTCTAATAAAGAAACTCCTGTGAAAGCATTCCATGTTACGCATAATGCAATTGCAAGTAAACAAGTCATCATAATGCGAATACAATATCGTTTTAACATTTTTATATTCCACACTCCTTCATCGTTAATCATTCCCTATACCATGAAGGAATATGCAAAAAAATAACCTCCAACTTAATTGGAGATTAAAACATTTGATATCCGCTTTTCCGAAGTTTCTTGATTACGACTCCTGCTAAAGCAGCCCCTACTAATCCAGTAGATAGAATAAATACGTCTGCTTGTCCTAAGTGCGATACACTTGTCCCAAATGAAGAAAATGTTTCTTTCGGTTTTGAAAAATAATCCCACATACTCGCTTTATTAATAATAAGCATACAAACAATCGGATACACAATAACCATTACCCAAGTAGCTCGCAAAATCATGTTGAGTAAAAATCCAATTCCAAAGAACAAAATAAAGAATAACATCATTGAAATAAGTAGTACCGGTATACTCACTCTTTTCCCCTCTCCTTCGCACGTGCCGTAAATACGTGATAAGCTGTATAACCAAATGGTTCGCCTGGATTTAATGTTTTGTCCACTTCAAGATGTAGTTCTGATCTTCCTTCTAACAAATATTTAATAAGCACAGACGTATTCGGATCGTCTACAATCTTATCCGGATGTAAGAACGCCACTTCAGACAATTCTTTCTCCTGTATAATAATATTTTCTCCTTCAGGCTCCAAAAGAAAAATAATCATATTATCACTAATCTCATTACGAATAACACCCGATCGAACACCAATGATCCCCTTCACATGAGCGACAATGCCTGTCTCTTCTAACACTTCGCGTTTCACAGCTTCATCAACCGTCTCACCTTCATTTACAAAACCAGCCGGTAAAGACCATTTCCCTTTTAATCCACTGTATTTCTTCTTAACAAATAGCCACCTACCATCTTTTGTAGCTACTAAACCACTAACAGCTAGCCATACCTTCCCTCGTTTCTCCATGATGTAATAACCTCCTCTTTCAGAACGGACAGAATATTCTTTCTTTTTATATTATACTATATTTTTAATATGAAAAAAGCAGAAACAGCTCTTAGCCGTTTCTGCTTTTTCTACTATATATTAAAAGAACTTTAATTTACCTTTTTTAAGAACTAATAAAGGTCCACCTAATAAGAATAGGTAACGGTTATCGATTACTTTCTTCATGAAGGAAGCTTTCCAACCTGTTAACTTTTTACCCATAACAACGCCCATTGCATCGTCATGACCTAAAGAACATACAGATCCTTTATTATCAAATGCGAATTTTTTCATTTCACCTTTACCACGAACTAATACAGTTAAGTTGTGTGCAATATTGTAACCTTGTTGAATTGCAATTTGTGCTGTTGGTGGGTATGGACGGTTAATTTCTTCATTAATGATTAACGCTGCGTCACCAACCATGAATACATCTTCGTATCCTGGAGCATGCATGTACTCATCAACTTTTACACGTCCGCGCATTGCTTCAAATCCAGACTCTTCCACAATACCGTTACCACGAACACCTGCAGCCCAAACTACTGTTTCAGACTTAATTAATTCAGTGTCATCGCCATTCGCAACGATAATACCTTCTTCAGTTGCTTCTTTAATTGCTGTACCGATGCGGAATTCTACACCTTTTTTCTCAAGTTGTTTTACAGCGTATTCTACTAACGCTGGATCGAAACCTGGAAGTGCTGTTGGAGCAGCTTCTACACAGATGATACGTGCTTTTTCACGTGGTACATTGTACTCTTTGCAAAGTTCAGGAACACGGTTTGCAAGCTCACCTACGTACTCGATACCAGTAAATCCAGCACCACCAACAACGATTGTTACTAACTCATCGCGTTGTTCAGTTGCATATTTAGAGAAACTAGCTTCCATATGCTCACGAATTTCACGAGTTGCATTAATGTTAGCGATTGAGAATGCATGCTCTTTTAATCCTGTAATTCCGAATGTTTCTGATTCGAAACCAAGACCAATTACTAAGTAGTCATACTCTAACTCGCCGTCTTTTAAGATAATGCGTTTTTCAGCAGCTTTAATTTCTACTACTGTGTCTTGTACAAAGTTTACTTTATTTGTATCAATAACGTCTTGAATATCTAGACAGATTTTTTCATCTTGTAATGTACCAGCTGCGCTCTCGTGTAACCAAGTCGCTTGGTAGTGATAGCTGTTGTTGTTTACTAGCGTAATTTCAGCTTCATTTACAGATAATGCTTTTTGCAGACGAACAGTCGTAATCATCCCGCCATAACCTGCACCTAAAACTACGATTTTTGGAGTCTTCACCAAATCACAACCCTTTTCTTTATATAATAGTAATGAGAAATAATACCAAGTACTAAAAACTCTATTTGTCAAGAATGTGGAATTTATCACATTCTATATCATAACAAAACGCAGTCAAAAAATCGTACGAATTTTGTCATAGAAATTTAACATAATACTTCCCTATATTAGTCGGTTTTATTCCAGAATTCAAGCGTCTGGAGAATTATCAATATTTTAAAATAACATAGCGTTTTCAAGGGTTTTTTAGACTTTTTTTCATGTATTTTCCTTTCTGTATATTTTATACAATAAAAAAGAACCTATGCGAAAACTTACACACAATTCAGTCGTTTTCAGAAGTATTATGAACTCAAATATGCTATCATTTATTTGAAAGTGTCATCATTTGCAGGATTTTCGTGTACATATGAACAATATATGAAATCAATATCAAAATTCCATCTATAGGGGGAATGAAAGTGGCAGAAAATCAAAAAGTTTACGACATAACAATTATTGGTGGTGGTCCAACAGGGCTGTTCACAGCATTTTATGGCGGTATGAGACAAGCAAGTGTAAAAATCATTGAAAGCTTACCTCAACTTGGAGGACAATTATCCGCACTCTACCCTGAAAAATACATTTATGATGTAGCTGGATTCCCAAAAGTGCGCGCACAAGAATTAGTTGATAACTTAAAAGAGCAAATGAAGAAATTTGACCCAACCGTTTGTTTAGAAGAAGCTGTCGATACGCTTGAGAAACAAGCTGACGGTATATTTAAACTTGTTACGAATAAGCAAACTCACTATTCTAAATCAGTTATTATTACTGCTGGCAATGGTGCTTTCCAACCACGCCGCTTAGAATTAGAAGGTACAGCAAAGTATGAAAAGAAAAACTTACATTATTTCGTTGATGATATGAATAAATTTGCCGGTAAGCGCGTCGTAGTATTTGGCGGCGGCGATTCAGCTGTTGATTGGACAATGATGTTAGAACCGATCGCTGAAAAAGTTACAATCGTTCATCGCCGCGATAAATTCCGTGCGCATGAACATAGCGTCGAAAACTTAATGAATTCTCGTGCAGAAGTAAGTACACCGTATGTTCCAGTTGAACTCATTGGTGATGACAAAATTGAACAAGTCGTTCTTCAGCACGTAAAAACGGAAGAAAAAGTTATCATCGATGTTGATGACGTAATTGTAAACTATGGCTTCGTTTCTTCTCTTGGCCCAATTAAAAACTGGGGCTTAGATATACAAAAAAACAGCATCCTTGTAAATTCAAAAATGGAAACAAATATTCCTGGCATTTACGCTGCTGGTGACATTTGTACATATGAAGGAAAAGTAAAACTCATTGCTTGCGGCTTCGGTGAAGCACCAACAGCAGTAAACAATGCAAAAGCTTACTTCGATCCAAATGCAAAACTTCAACCAATGCATAGCTCAAGCATGTTTTAATATGTAGAAATAAAAGCTCCTTCCATACGTGGAAGGAGCTTTTATTTTATATACCACGAAAGCACACTGAATTCGATAAACTATCGAACTCAGTGTGCTTTTCGTCTAAAAAAATTATTGTTTTCTTCTTCTACCTAATACGAATAATACTCCGCCAACTAAGAATGAAATTCCAGCACCAACTGACATCATCCATGGAGACGCTGCCCCTGTTTTCGGTAATTCTCTTTCTGTTTTTACTTGCGGCTCTTTAATTAATTTTTCCAATCTTACTTCCGGTTTCACTTCTGGCTCCTTCGGTTCTTTCGGATCTTCCGGTTTCACTTCTGG
>NZ_FNDM01000037.1:0-8875 GCF_900100505.1 Bacillus sp. cl96 | reverse complement strand
GCAAGAGGAATCGCTCTTTGAGAAAGCTGAAGAGGCAGCGCAAGAGGAATCACCTGTCATTATGGATATGCCTTTCCCGTGGGAGATGGAAAACACTGATCATATCTTTTTGAAAGAGAAAGAGGAAGTTGATTATCCGTTTGAAACGGGGGATGACGATAAAGAAAAGTATCCCGTTGAAATCAAAAATGGGGAATCGCAGAAAATAGAAAATCCTGAATCAAAAGCAGAAAAAAGTATCTTTGACTTTTAATGGTGGGAAGGAGGATGAAGATGATTTTAACCACTGAGGATGAACAATTATTTATGGATATTCATACACACATCTATTTGGATTTTGAATATATTCGTATAAAAAATTATCCCAATCATAAAGAAAAATCAATCTACGCAAGACTTGCGAAATTAGAGAAAGAAAATTACATCAAAAGTGAAAGACATCCAGTGGCAAGTATTCGTGGAAAGCGTAGGCGATCAGGTAACGGATCAAATATTTATACGCTTGATAAGTACGGTGTTGAAATGGTGCGAGAGTTGAGAGGTGAGGTCCATTGGAATTATAAATGGTCCAATCGAGTTGCGACTTTTGTTTATCATAGTTTGATGTTGGCTCATGTTGAATGTGCCATGTTGGAGCAATCAAAGACAGACATTCCAATTGGAATGAAAGAATGGATAAATGAAGCAAGAGGAACGTTTCAATATGACAAAAATAAAAGTGCTGTTATTCGACCAGATGGATTGGCTGTTATTGGTTTGAAAAACAGAATCGAAGGAAATTACGGCTTGTTTTTGGAAATGGAACGTACTTACGGAACGAAAGAGGTTATCGAGAAAAAGCTACGAAGGTATAACGACTTTTTAAGCCGAGAGGAATCGGTTAAAAAATATGATCGATATGCAGGTCTAACATACCCAATAGAGAAATGGCGACTAATCTTTATTGCTGGTAATGAGGGGCGACAAAAAGAATTGTTACGGTATATGAAAGAAATGGAGAGCCCGAATGTACCTGTTTATGTCGTGATGTTTGAAGAAGTCTTACAAAATCCTTTTGGAGCGATTTATCGGAACATCGGAAATCCTAATGAGAAAGTGAGGTTATAAGAGGGTGTTTCGATTTGTACTTTCAACAATTGTTTCTTTTATAACGGCGGTTATTGTGTTAGTTGTATCAAAAGATTTTATATTTCGTAGATTCCCAGAAGCACAACCGGTTTATGAAGAAATAAAATCTATGTTTTTAGAGATTTATGGAAGGTATGGCTGGGAAGGGTTACTTGTTGTAACAGTTGCAGTTATGGGACTTTCGAAAGCATTTGATAAAAAAGGTTAGGAGTGAAATGGTGTGGGGTTAAAAGAAAGGTTGAATAAGTGGAGGGAAAAAAGGAGGAAACCTTTCCGAATACCTTCGTATAAAGCGAAGAAGATCGGAAATGTGGTCTTTTGGGTACTCTTCTTATGGATGTTTACGGTTTCGATTACCGGGCTTATTACTAATAATAAATTGAAAGCAATGGTGCAAAAGGGCTCGGATTCTAAAGTGCAAGTAGATCAGAACGGAGCTACACGGCCAGAAGCGGTAGAATTTACAAAGCAATTTGCAAAGGAATACTTTACCTGGAAACGTGGGGATAACGAGCGTGCTAACAGAGAAGGGCGTTTAAAACCCTATTTATTAGAAGGAGCAGACCCACAAGCTGGATTAGATATGCATAGTCTTCAGTGGGATGCAAATTATGTACAAGCTTCCATTGTGCGGGTAAAAGAGACTGGAAAACAAAGTGCAGATATGGTTCTTAAAGTAGATTATAAACTTACTCGTCAAGATGAAGGAAAAGACGTTACAGAAACAATTGCTGTACCGATTCAAACGGATGGAAAAGGGTTTATTGTAACGGGAAATCCTCAAGTGGTTAAAGTAGACAATAAAGCGAAAATCAAAGTTGATAAAGATGAAAAGCAATCAGATGAGGCAGATTATAAGGCGAAACAAGAAATTCGCGACTTCTTACCAACTTTCTTCAAGTCTTACACAACAGCAACTCAAAAAGAATTGGAGTATGTATTACACAACAAAGATATTAAAGGGTTAGAAGGAGCGCTTCACTTTGAACAAATCAAGGAAGCGAAAGTATATGTAGGATCAAAGAAAGGTACGTATGAAGTTTATACAATTGCTGAAATGAAAGATGCTGTTTCAGAATCCAAAATGACAATGAAATATGTATTAACAGTTAAAAAAGAAGGAAAACAATATATCGTCACTGATATGACAGTGAAATAGAGAGGGGAAAATAAAATGAATTTATTAAATAATATGATACTGGGATTTGGTTTAGATGGAGCGTATGACTGGGTTAAAACACAAGGGAAATATGCTTTAGGGATTATCATTATCGGGTTAGTTATCTTTTGTATTGCGAAGCGAGCATGGGGCTTCCTGGTTACAATTGTTATCGCGGGTGGCCTTGGATTCTTCCTTGTAGCAGCACCAGAAACTCTTGAAAAAGTAGGATCATTCTTAGGTGGAATGTTAGGAATGTAATTAAATAAGGAGGCGTTCTTGCTGATGGAAGAAAAATCAAAACCTTTTATTGTATATACTTTCGGAAGTTATATGAAATATGAACGTCGCCAATATGAATTATTAGGCTATCGTCTTCCACGACCTGTGTCGTGGAAGATGTTAGGCTATTATGCCTTAATAGTATTGGTGTTTGTTATATTAAGAGTTTTCCCATTAACTTCTTGGTTTATTGGACCAATTGCTGATGAATTTTGGCTTCCATATTACATTATCATTCCAGGTTTTGCAGTTTGGGGCTTAGATACGTATAAAACAGATGGTAAGTCATTTTTAGTATTTGCTAGATCATGGATTTTATTTAAATTAAGGCCACATAAAATGTCACGCTTTATAAGGTTTGAAAAACCAAAAAAATATGTTTTTGAAAGTCCTATTTTCATTCGTTACCGTGAATCGGATATTGTTCCTATTATACCTATGAGTCAAGGGGAGGTTGAAGATTATCCGTTGACTCTAATAGAACAAGACACAGAAGAATCCGAAACAATACGTTTAGAAGAAGACGAATGGTACTAAAACAAGAGGATGAATTTGAAAATGAATATTTAATAAAAATATTTGAAAATATAGAAGGTGAGGATATTTAATGCTTGCGTTAAATAGTGTATCAGAATTCCCAATTAATCATGTAGAGGATAATCTTTGTTTTTGTCCAGATCAGAGGGTTTGGAGTATTTATGAAGTCGAAGGTTTTGAATATGAACATCAAAGTGATCGGATGAAGAAAACATATTTCTCAAACCAGAAGTCTTTATTTACACAATTAGAAAGTGATTTTCATTTACTCGTCATTCCAAAAGTAACTGATTCTGACGCAATTATAGATGAACATATTGCAAGATTGAAAGGACCTTTGTCTAACACGGCAAAGGTCCTTTTTGAAAAAGTGAAATTATATTTGCAACAATCATCAGTCTCAAAAGAAAATACAGAATATCATTTTTTCTTATTAGTGCAATTAAATCAAGATAAGAAAGAAAAACAAGTCAAAAACCCAGTAATTGAAACCTCAAAATTCGCTAGAAAATTTATAAAAGGGTTTACTGAAACGCCGTTTCGAGCAATGGGAATTGAAGAAAGTGACTTGTTAGAAGAAGAGATTAGTGATTATAAGGAAGCCGAAGATGGTATTTATAATCAATTGTTAGGTGCTTTTCGTTTTGTGAGAAGAGCGACACCACCAGTTACAAGGTTCTTAATTGAACATAATTTCACTCGTGGAATGACAGCTCCAGAAACAGTGAAGGATTGGAATGTAGGAACCAAAATTTCATGGGTAGATGAAAATGGAGAAACTAAAACAGCAACCCGTCCAGACCGTGAGGCTATTCTTCGCTTAACTGAGTGTGAAGTAGATGAAGAGCCTGGCCGTTGTATTCGACTTCAAAGGAGAAATGCAGAGGGGGATTTAGAAGAAAGTTACGTTTCGTTTCTGGCAGTAAGTGATATGGACCCACAATCACATTTTCCAGGTCGAGAATGGATATATCGTATACAATCGCATTCTTTAAAATTCCCGGTGGAAGTTAGTATTCGTGCTCATCATATGGAGAATGTGAGTGTTCTAAAAGGATTGCAAAATAGCGAGCGGGAATTAAATGACCAACGTCACCAGGCGGCACTTGGTGGAACTGTAGACCGGACTGTAGATCGTAAGGCGGCCGGAGTTAAACTGATGCAAGACGTTTTCCAGACAACGGGTGCACCAGGATTTGAAATGAGTATTTTATTTGCTGTTCATGCTCAAGATCAAAAAACATTGGCTCATCGCGTTAAGAAACTAATTACAGAGTATAGAAAGATGAAAATTCAATTAGTAAATCCTTATGGCGATCAGATGGCATATTTCTATGAATTTTTCCCAGGGGCAAAACGCTATAATAAAGATTTTAAAATATATGCGGAGCCAGGGGTGTTAGCACAAGGTATGTTTGGGGCAACAACACAAATTGGCGACAATCAAGGGTTTTACATTGGCCGTACAGTTAAATTAAATCGTCCGGTCTTTATTAGACCAGACTTAGCAGCAAAAGCGTTAGAGAACTTAAATAATGAATTTGATAGTTTATCAGTAATGATAGCCGGTATGACAGGGAAAGGGAAATCATTCTTAATGAACATCTTATTATACTGGATTGTTATGAGCGATGGGCTTGCATTTTGTGTCGATCCTAAAGGGGATAGAAGTGAATGGCCAAAAATGCTCCCAGGGTTTAAAAAAAATAAGGATCAATTGGAAGTATGGACTTTAGGACAAAGTGAACGTGACAAAGGATGTTTAGACCCATTCCGTGTTAGTGCAACAAAAGAAGATGCGATGAGTTTATCGTTGGAAGTTTTAACATATTTAACAGGTGTGACGTTAGAGAACTCAAAATATGACTTCCTATGGACAGCAATTCAACGAGTAGCAAAGAAGGAAGAGCCTTGTTTATCTATAATAAAAGACGAATTGCTTGAAATGAAACAAGATGGTGAATTGATTCAAGAAGAGTTAGCGCTATTAACAGAATTAGTAACACGTTTAAATACAATAGAAAATTCACCACTTGCAAATCTATTGTTTGGTAAACCAGGTCAGGATTATAGGGCCTTAGATTTAGAAAGAGCTTTACAAGTTTTACAAATTCAACATTTATCATTACCACCATTAGAGCAAACTGTATTGAGTATAACTGATAAATTATCAGAAAGTGTTCTTACAGCTTTAACAGCATTCGGTAAATCCCTTATGCTTTCAACAGATCGTAAGAAATTTAAAGTTTATATTCAAGATGAAGCTAAAAACGTTATGAGAAATCGTGAAGGGGCAAAACTTTCGGATGAAATTATTCGTAAAGGGCGTTATCACAATACAGGATTATATCTTGGTACACAAAATGCGAGTGATTTTAATTCAGCGAATAAAGAAATTGCCAACGTTGGAATGAAATTCTCCTATTGTTTAAAAAATGATGCTGAAGCAAAAGAAATGTTAGGATATTATAATTTGCCAGTAACAGACGCTAATATAAGAATGTTGCAGAATTTAAAAAGGGGTCATTGCTTGTTCCAAGACATCTATGGACGTACGGCAGTTATTAAAGTTGATCCTGTTTTCAAAGAATTAGCAGAGGCATTTGATTCTTCAACGAAAACAGCGGAAGAACGTGAACAGGAACTCGCGGGCGCTTAATATAAGGCGAAATAGGAGTGAAGGAATCGTGAAATATAAAAAAACATTGGGCTATTTAGTAGGAGCTATTGTTGCTGGAGGGTTAATTGTAACAACCCTTACAGCCTGTCAATCTACAAAAAGTGAAGTGGTAGATAATCAGAAATCGATTGATATAAAAGCGGCTGATAAAGCAGCTTTGGAATATATGAAAGCTTATATTGAATTAGATAATAAAAAAATGAATGAATTGCATATAAATGAATACGAATTTTTGAAGGAATACAATGTAACATATCCAGGGGCAAGTGATAAATTGAACGGGCGATATGAGCTGTTTAGGTATGATCTAGAAGAAGGTTCAAATGAATTTTATTACAAGGCTCGTTATTATCATCCAGGTACAGGTGGGAAGAGTAGTGTGGAATTAAAAATGATAAAAGATAAGAAAGATGGGAAATGGAAGAATTACGGTTGGGCTTGGGGAGATACTCACAATTTAGAGTCCATTGTAGGAGATAAGAAACCAATACAAGTCCATAAGTGGGAGGGGGAACGAGAATGAAAAAGCTCTTCCCTCTTTTTATGGCCATTTTTATTTTATTTGTCGGTACCGTGCCGAATGTAGCCTTTGCAGAGGATGAACCAAAAGCGTCAGAGGCCAATACAATTTCAGGTAACCTGTTTGATAAATCTAAGCAAGAAGATTTTGAGAATGTTCATTATGAGATAGATACCGCACCACATAAAGACGATGAAAAAGGCTTTTTCTCAAAGGCTTGGGGCTATATGTTTGGTGATGATTCTGTAGGGAAAGATATACAGCGGAAAATTAATGGAGTTGGTCAATGGATAGTTTCATTAATGTTCCAGTTTGGAGTTTGGTTGACAAAGATATTGTTATTTATAGTAGAACAATCCTTCAGTTTAGATATTATTGATGTCGTTGCAGATAAATTAGGGAAAGCAATGCAAAATATAGCGGGAATAGGAAGTAAACCGGAATTTGAAAGTGAAGGTTTATTCCCATCGATTATTAAAATGACATGTATTTTATCTGTTATATATTTTATTTATTTGTTTTTTGTAAAAAGACAAATGACAAAGGGGATAAGTGAATTATTTAAGGTAGTGTGTGTTATTGCAGGTATATTGCTTTACATCGCAAATGCACCAGCGATTCTGAAAGGGATGAATACAATTAGTTCTGAAATTAGTCTTCAAGTTTTAAGTAAGACAACCGGAACAATCCATGGGAATCCAGGGCAAACAAAAAGTCGGGCTATAGCGAATGTGAAAGCACAAATGTGGGAGTTGATGGTAGAGCGTCCTTATTTGTACTTACAATATGGTCAAGATTCACTAGATACTATTGGTGTAGAGAGGGTAAATAAATTAATCAATACACCACCTGGGGAAGATAGGGTTAAGTTAGTAACAGAAGATGTTAAAGAACATAAGAATTTTATGATGACAAATGAGTCGGTAGGGGAGCGATTGATATTTACCTTTATGTACTACATTGTAAATACTTTTGCAGGAGCTCCAACAGCGGTTATATGCTTGCTGATAGTAGCGTGCCAATTGTTGTTTATGGTAATGAGTATTATTGGTCCAATAGCGATGGCTTTTGCATTATTACCGAAAAATAGGCGCGTTTTAATTAGTTGGGCTGAACAATGGCTTAAACCGTTAGCCGCAAAAATTTTCTTGTCACTTATTGTAATTATTCTATTTTCAATTGCTGGGCTGTTATATGAACTTCCGGAAGCGGGAACATCTGGCTATTTAATGACGATGATCCTTCAGATTCTGGTATTTGTCCTTTGTTATATCTTTAGAGATAACATCAAAGCGGCATTCCGTAAATCGAAGGTTGCGTATAATTCATTTACGGATTTAGAGTATATGGCAGGCAAAACAAAGGATGGATTTAATCGAACAATGGATGGCATTAATGCAGGTGTAGGACGAGCAAAAGATATGTTTGGAGATTCTGATCCAAATTATATGGGGGATGATCCTTCTGAACATACAGCTGATGAAAGCGGAACAAAACAAGCTACCCTAGATGAAGAGAAAGTTTCGGGAGAAAGTGAAGAAGAAAAAACAAAATATGCAAGTATTGGTGAAGAAGACGAACAAACAGAACAACATCAAGACGAAGAAAAGCAAGACGAGGAAGAACAAGAAAGAGCCACAATTGATGAAGATGAGGATGAAGTGGTTGTAAATGCAGAGCAAGAAGAGACAGAAGAGTATCAAGAAGATCAAGAAGAAGTCAATCCAGAAAACCTTGCATCGTTAGAAGGAGTTGAAGAAGAAAATCCGGAGTTATCTGAAGTAGAAGATGCGAAGCAGCCTGAACAGGATGATTCTTCTCAATACGAAAATCAAGAAGGAGAAGATAACAACGAAGAACTTTCAAAAATTAATGAGGAAAGAGAAGGTACAGAAAAAAGCGATTCAGAATTGCAGGATGTAGAAGCTCAAGAACAAGGTGAGCAGGATGATCCATCTGATTATGAAACTGAAAACCAAGAAGGAAACAATGAAGAATTGGCAACGGTGAATGGAAATGATGAAGAAGAAAATCCGGAGTTGTCCGATGTAGAAGATATAGAGCAGCCTGAGCAGGACGATCCTTCTCAATACGAAAACCAAGAAGGGGAAGATAATAACGAAGAACTTTCAGAAATTAGAGAGGAAGGAGAAGGGGCAAACCAAAATGATTCAGAATTGCAGGATGTAGAAGCTCCAGAGCAAGGTGAGCAGGATGATCCATCTGATTATGAAACAGAAAATCAAGAAGAAAATAATGAAGAATTGGCAACGATGAATGGGAATGATGGCGAAGAAGAAAATCCGGAATTGTCCGATGTAGAAGATATAAAGCAGCCTGAGCAAGATGATCCTTCCGATTACGAAACAGAACAAGATGGAGGGAACGGTGAAGTTTTAGTAACGACTGAAGAAACTGAAGTGGATTCAGCACAAAATAATGAACCGTTATCAGATGTAGAAACACCAGAACAAGTAGAACAAGATGATTCCTCTAATTACGAAGCTGGATATGAAGAAGGAAATGCAATGGAGTTAGCGACAACAGAAGAAAGTACTACAGACTCGCA
>NZ_FNDM01000042.1:0-4578 GCF_900100505.1 Bacillus sp. cl96 | reverse complement strand
AAAAAAAAAAAGAATACAATAGAAATTTGTATTCTTTAAAACAAATAAACAGGAAGTTTATACTTCTTTTTCCCTTTTTCTTCCAATTTAAAATTTTGTAATGAATCTCTAAAAATATGTTGTGTTGCTTTGTCTATACCATCCTTTGGACTACAACACATAATATTAGGATTTACAAACCATGTACGACTTGTACACACCCGACCATCTTCTGTTGTTACCCCTGCTTGCGCAACAGCTAATACTCCTTTTTTTAACAAAGTATTCATTGTACCTGAAATATTTTGACGAGCTATTTTAAACTTTTCACTCAAATATGTGGGAGATGCTGGACTACCTGTTTCACGTTCTACAATAACATTAGTCTTAAATTCCACAAATGAAGCTAATTTAAATAAAAAAGCTTCTTCTTTACTACTCAAATAACCAATCTCAGTCAAATAATTGATATTATCCATTATTAATTGCACAAACCTCACCCGATCTAAAGGTTTTCTCTTTTTTCCTATAAGGGGTAGCGTCAGGAAAATGCGTATTTACAACGCTAAGGAAGTTCCAATCATAAAAAAAGCCGATTTCCAGTCTCTCAAGGAATCGACTTTTTAATTTAGATTGTTGAACTAAAGCACCCTTTAGTTTAAGTGTAACTATTCACAAAACAAGAATACAAAAAGGGCTAGCAGCTGCCAACCTAAAACGTTCTATCTATTTGAAATATACTTTTAGCTATTCATCACTGCTGTTAGGTAATGAAACTGGAATATATTTGACACCTATTCTTTCACTATTGAGAGCCTCATAACAACTTCGTTTCCTTCCATTTCTCCCGTTTCTGAAAAACCAACTTTTTGATAAAGTTTTTTTGCCACTAAATTTTCTTCAACATAATTTATTTGGATATAGTCGAATAAATTTTCTTGCTTCAAAAATTCTATAGCTTTGTTTAATGCTTCTTTACCATAGCCTTTTCCTTGATATGCACTCCCTAACATAAATCGCCAAATCTCTACTTTCCTATTTTCTATTTTATAGTCAAACATTATAAATCCTACAATTGTATCATCATTATAAATAGCATAAGGCTTGGCTCTTTCGTAAAATACCCAGGCTTGTGCCAACGATCTCATATTTGATGAAACAAAGTTTTCCTGTTCTCCTACAAGTTCTAAGTCAAAAACTTTTTGGTAGTTATCAGCGTTTATTTTCTCTAATCTAATCATCTTATACATCTCCGAGTTTTGTTTAAATACTTGTTCTTGCGATAATTATAACATAATTTAAAAGACTGGGCAGGGGTTTATATATAACACTAAAATTTGTTGAAGTCTTAATATATATTTTAAATAACTTGCCTTTCACTAACCTGCCCCATTAGTTTAA
The DNA here is from genome assembly GCF_900100505.1 of Bacillus sp. cl96. Taxonomy (NCBI): domain Bacteria; kingdom Bacillati; phylum Bacillota; class Bacilli; order Caryophanales; family Bacillaceae; genus Bacillus; species Bacillus sp. cl96. The sequence goes on along the minus strand of NZ_FNDM01000042.1, from coordinate 3,198 downwards.
GTACATTTTTTCACAATCTCAATAGAGTAAGCCTATTGGTACATAATTAAATTATCGTTAAATTAGGACTTCATAATTTCTCATAAGACTTGTATCAAAATGCTTAACGTTGTAAATCCGCATTTTTCTGACGCTACCCCAATACTAACATAAGAAAAGCAATGACTGCATGATGAGTTTTTATATTTAAATTAAATGCCAAATTCGCAATAATACTTCCGATAGAGATAGCACCAATAAAATCAAAAGTATTCATTTCAGCAATAATTTGCTTTCCTAGTAGTTTAGCTCCGATAAATAAAATCGAAAAAGCTAATAGTGTTCTCAAAATAATCTCTATATGTTCAGACACAAGTAGCTAACCCCTTTTGAATTAAGTGTTCGTATTATAACAATTTATATAAGGATAGTATGTGTCATTGTAAAAGAATTTATTATGTTCAATAGTATTAAATAATTCAAAATTAATGTCATGGTTATTCCTCTGTAGCTCCCCTTGACATCGGGGAGCTACTCCCAATTTTAGAAATTATAATAACACCACTTATAAGTAACAAAAAAGCTCACTCCTTATTTATTTTTATATAGGAGTAAGCTTTTCTCTATTATTAAATTCTAATTTATTTACCAAATAGACGACTCCAAAGCGATTTCCTCTGTTCTGAAGCTGCTATTAATCGCTTACTGTCTTGTATTTCTCTTAATACTTGCATTAATTGAATATCTCTTTGTTCTTCTCTTATTATTCTTTGAGCATCTGTTTCCTGTAAAAATTTACTTTGTTGATCCAATCTTTGAATTAATTCTAAATTAAGCTGTTCTAAACGTTCTATACGTTCTGATAATACTATTATCTGTTCTGTATCTACTACGCTATCTGTAGCAACAGTTGCTATCTCATTTTCTATAACACTTGTCATTGCTAGATTTACAGCCTGTTCTAGTGTTACGTTCTTCTTGTTCATAGCTGTTAATAGCCGTTCTATAATTGCTACATCCTTATGATAAAAAATTCTAGAATTATTACTACCGCGCTCGAAAGGATACCCAACTTCCTCCAGAGCAAGGCAATATTTACGCAAAGTACTTGAGCCAATCCCTAAATTCTTGGCTACCTCAGATCCCCAATAAGTTTGAGCCATATTTTGTCCTCCCTCTGCTTCAAGCTGTTCTCCAGTTGCTATATAGTCTTTTCCTTCTTTGAAAAGGTAACACCTTCTTTTTAAAATTTAAAGAAGAGTTTTCAATTGTTTTTTAAGATTAACAAAAGTTTATTTTTTTGCTTTTTAAAACACAGTTATAGATTTTATAATAAATCTTGATTAATAACCAACTGTATTCCTATTGCCATGACTATAATCTTCTTCCACAGCCAATGCATCTGCTTTAGTAACATGAACGGTACCAAATGAATGATTTGGAGGAGCATATATCGAATAAAGTTTTAACGGAATATTACCTGTGTTAATTACATTATGCCATGTTCCTGCAGGTATCATTATTGCAAAATCATCATAAGCATTTCTTTTGAAATTTAAATTATCTTTACTCTTTCCCATTTGAACAATCCCCTGACCTTGTTCAATACGTAAAAATTGATCAACATTAGGATGTATTTCCAAACCGATATCTTCACCAACATTAATGCTCATTAAGGTAACTTGTAAATGTGTTCCTGTCCATAAAGCAGTACGATACGTATTATTTTGCTTTGCTGCTTCATTGATATTAACAACAAATGGTTCTGATCCATAATCTTTTAACGAAATACTTCCATCACCATTGGAAAAACGAAAAAAATCAAATCTGTTTGTATAATCTATCTCATTAGGAAAATTCCAGTAAACAGACTGTCTTCCATAGTTATACATTGATACATTAGCATAATAAGGATATTGATATCGATACATAAAAGGAATATAGTGCATTTTTCTCAATCCTTCACAATTTTATAAAATTATCCTATGCACTGGTTAAGTCAATGTACTTAAAATTCAAAGTGACTTTTGTAAAGAAAGATTTTTAGCCTAAAACACTTATTTCATTAAATGGACCTTTAACTTAACAATACAATTGAAGTTTAAAAATCAAAAGAAAAAAACTATATCAACAAAGTTTTTCATCAAACTTTGTTTTAAAATTATCAATCTTTTTTATACAAGATTTTATACAATTTTTTGTACTAATACAGGACATTCGTAAACCGGAAAAACCATAGTATCTCAACAATGTATAAAATCATGCATAGGATGACAAACAAAGAAAAAGCGGAATCCTTATTATATCAATGGATTCCGCTTTTTCCTTGCTGCCGATAATGAGACGTTATGTATACTAGATTTGTATAACGTATTCATGTGTTTTTAATAAGTCACCTTGAATCTAAGTACATTTCTTTAACAAGTGCATAGAATAATTTTGTAAAAACGTGAAAGGATTGGGGAAAATGCACTATAATCCTTATATATATCCATATCAATATCTTTATTATGTTAATGTACCAATACCAATGTATAACTATGGAAGACAGTCTGTTTATTGTACTTTTCCTAATGAGATAGAGCATGCAAACAGATTTGATTCTTTTCACCCTTCCAACGGTGATAGAAGAATTTCGTTAACAGATTATGGACCAAAACCATTTGTTGTTAATATCAATGAAGCAACTAAACAAAACAATACCTATCGTACTGCTTTATGGACAGGAACACATTTACAAGTTACTTTAATGAGTCTCAATGTTGGCGAAGATATTGGTTTAGAAATGCATTCAAACGTTGATCAATTCTTACGTATTGAACAAGGCCAAGGGATTGTTCAAATGGGCAAAAGTAAAGATAATTTAAACTTTAAAAGAAATGTCTATGATGATTTTGCAATAATGATACCAGCTGGAACATGGCATAATCTAACCAATACAGGTAATATTCCTCTAAAACTTTACTCGATATATGCTCCTCCTAATCATCCATTTGGTACTGTACATGTAACAAAAGCTGATGCCATAAGCTGAATTAAACTATTAGGGGTAGCATCAGGATTATGCGGATTTACAACGTTAAGACAAAAAACCTTGTATCAATAGAGTACACTCTATTGATATATAATTGTACTTGAAAAATCACGTCTCTTACTGACCTTAAATTCAAAAAATCTAAACAATCTGCTTTTAATCGGTTTACGATGACATTACCAACC
>NZ_FNDM01000036.1:0-9060 GCF_900100505.1 Bacillus sp. cl96 | reverse complement strand
AATGCGACGCGGGTCCATCCATAAGTGACAGCCGAAGCCGCCTTTCAATTTCGAACCATGTGGTTCAAAATGTTATCCGGTATTAGCCCCGGTTTCCCGGAGTTATCCCAGTCTTATGGGCAGGTTACCCACGTGTTACTCACCCGTCCGCCGCTAACTTCATAAGAGCAAGCTCTTAATCCATTCGCTCGACTTGCATGTATTAGGCACGCCGCCAGCGTTCATCCTGAGCCAGGATCAAACTCTCCAATAAAGTTAGTTTGTCTAGCATCTAAAATAAAAATTGACGTTTCACGTTGTTTGTTTCGTTCAGTTTTCAAAGAACTACTTGGTCGCTCATTTGCGACTTCTTTATGTTAACATTTTCGTTTTTTAATGTCAACTAAGTTTTTTATTTCGTTTGTCGCTTGCGACGTTATTGTCATCGGCGACTTGTTCTATATTACACCCCCGTAGATCAACCGTCAATACCTTTTATCTTTTTTATTTTATAAATCATAAAAGCTTTACCCTGTCTTAATTTCTAACACAGCCTTAGAACTTCTTAAACTTATGTATTCAAACTAACAATCTGCAGCCTACACTCTCTAACTTAATACTAATACTTTTCTAAAGAATGAATGTGAGACCAAGTAAATATATATTAAGGATAGTATTTTTTCTTTTAGTACGTCCTCCCTCCTGCTCATCTCTAGGGAGATTATAAATAAAACACTTCTCTTCTTTACCTTTAAAATCTAATATACTTAGGAGGCGTTATGAAATGCATGTTAATAAAAAGATAATTTATGTATCCCATGATGCCCACTTCCACGGAGCACAGCTACTTTCTTTACATACTATTAAGGCTCTTAAAGAAAACTTTGATTACTCTGTTGCAATTATCTCTATTGGATCAGGTATTTTAATTCCAGATTTTCAAAAGTACGGTCCTGTTTATTGTCTCGAGCAAGGTTATCAAACAGAAGAAAAGGTCGAATTATTAATAAAGGATTTATTATCACAGGATTTTACCCTCGCCATATGTAGCACTGTCATAAGTGGCGATATCGTTGCATTACTAGCTAGACACAATATAAAAGTTGTTTCATTAATACATGAATTACCGCATTTAATACAACAGTACTCTGCTGAAGGGAAAGCTAAAAACATCGCTGAATTTGCTTACAAAGTTGTCTTCCCTTCACAATACGTATATGAAAAATTTCGTACAATCACTGAATTGGATCCTCAAAAATGTCACATTCTCCCTCAAGGTTTGTTTAACCACAATCCTTATAAAAACAATATCGCAAAAGCTAGAAATGAGTTACGTAAGAAGCTTAACCTGCCTCTAGATAGCAAAATTATCTTAGGTGTAGGCTTCGCAGATTATCGAAAAGGAATAGATTTATTCTCACTTATCTCTTACTCAGTACGAAAGACTCACAAGGATATTCATTTCATTTGGGTAGGGAGAACGGACGTTCAATTCCTGAATACACTGCCCCCTAAATATAAAGCACATTTCACATTAGTCGATCCTACTCCCGATATTGGATTATATAACGCCGGGGCTGACTTATACTTATTAACTTCAAGGGAAGATCCTTTTCCAAATGTTGTTTTAGAAGCATTAGATGCAAAACTTCCTGTTATAGGGTTTAAAAATGCTGGAGGTTTTGAAGATGTTGTTACAGAAAAAACTGGTGCCTTAGTAGATTTTTTAAATTTACCCAAAATGCTAGAGAAAATATATGAATTTATTCACGATGAGGGATTACGATTACAAAAGGGAAGCTTTGGCCAAGAACTTATCGAAAAAAACTTCAATTTTCTTAATTACATTTATCAATTACTAGATCTTCTCGAACATAATTACAAAAAGATAAGTGTAATCATACCGAACTATAATTATGAAAAATACTTACCTGCTCGAATCGAATCAATCTTAAACCAAACCTACCCTCTTTACGAACTAATTTTCTTAGACGATGCCTCCACTGATCATAGCGTATCAACTTTTAAAAAGCTGCTCTCAAAAGAAAATAAGCCCCACCTGAAGGTTCAACAGATTATTAATGATAAAAACTCTGGTTCCGTATTTAAACAATGGATAAAAGGAGTCTCTGCAGCAACTGGTGATTATATTTGGATCGCAGAGGCCGATGACTTATGCGATAAGACATTTTTACAAGAGGTGATACAGGGGTTTTATATAAATAACAATATTACCTTAAGTTACACACAATCAAAACAAATTGATGAACAAGGAAATGTATTGGCTAATCATTATTTAAATTACACAAATGATATCGATAAAGAAAAATGGAAAGGCCCCTATTTTCGAAAAGGCGTCGAAGAAATACAAGATACGTTACTTATCAAAAACACTATACCTAATGTTTCAAGTGTAGTTTTTAAAAATATAGATATGAAGAAAACAGAAAAACAGTTAGAGAAGTTCAAAATAGCTGGTGATTGGTTTTTCTATGTTTCTCTTCTTACAGAGGGAGATATTTACTTCAATCCATCCCCCTTAAACTATCATAGACGACATTTAAATAGCGTAACGAGAACAGAAGATTCATACTCCCATTACAATGAAGTTGTACAAATGCAAAATTTCATTAAAGAAAGATTTACTATCGACGACATTTCTAAAATGAAAATGTATACATATAGAAAGCATCTTAAAGCATACTTAAAAATTTAAACATGTGCTTTCTATGCCATCAATATCTCTAGTAAGTTGCTACTATTACTTAAGGGAGGAATACTCTTTGAAAGACTTTATAGAGGAACATAAAGATTTAATTTCTCAAATCGCACACAACTATAATGTAAATGCAAGTATCCATCCTGAGGATCATATCTTTCAGTTCATTGTCACTAATCCCGTCTTCCCATCAAAAAAAGAAGCGATAGATTACTACTTTAAAGATGGGCAAAACTCAGCACAAATACTCTTAAACTTAATTACTTCCCTTTATCCTCCTACAGGCAATCCAATTAAATTGTTAGAATTTGCATCCGGATACGGCTGCGTAACACGTCATTTATTAAATCTACAAGCGAATTTGAGTATAACCGCTTGCGATATACACGAAGAGGCTATTTCCTTTATTGAAAACAAATTAAATAATTCTTCTATATTATCTCATCCTGAGCCTGAACAGTTAAAATTGGACTCCTCTACGTACGATATCGTTTTTTGTCTATCCTTTTTCTCTCATATGCCTGATACAACTTGGTTTCGTTGGCTGCAAACATTGTATAACGCTGTTTCACCTGGTGGTTTATTCATTTTCACAACCCATGGCTATCAAAGCAAAAAATACTTCGGGTTTCCAAATTTAAATGAAAAGGGCTATTGGTTTCTCTCTTCTAGTGAACAATTCGATTTAGATGTGAATCAATACGGACAAACGATAGTTAGTCCCTCTTACGTGTGTGACAAAATTAAATTATTACCCCATAACCCAATTATCAAAAAGTATACTGAAGGATTTTGGTGGGAACATCAAGACCTTTGGGTTATAGAAAAAGAAGCAAAATAATAACCCACGCTCTGCTTATATACAAGTAGAGTGTGGGTTATTATTTTTTACTATATAAGAACTCTTCAATCCATAGCTTATTTAATCTAATCCCATGTTTAAAATCTATTTTAGGTTCCCAATTCAATTCTTGTTTTACCTTATCAATATTTAAAATGATTTTTTGAACGTTCTCTTGTTTTTGTTTGTAACAGATAAAATCCACTTTTCTTTCTGTTATTTTCTCTAATTCCACTATAATTCGTTTTAAAGAAAGACCTTTGCCACTCCCTATGTTATATACGCAAGATTTCAATTGATTTAATTGTGCTAGTTGTATAGTAATTTCAACTAAATCATCGATATAAATATAATCTCTAATAATCTCCTCTGGATTCCCATATATATGAATCCTTTCATTACTGAGATGCTGGTACAAAAAACAATTTATCGCCCCAACTTTTTTTAAGGGGTTTTGGTATTTTCCATACGGATTAGAATATCTACATACAACATAATCTATTCCATATTTTCTCTTATAAAAGTACAAATAATTCTCCAGCGAAACTTTTGTTATTCCATACGGGGAAAGTGGTCTTAATGGATGTTTCTCATCAATAGGCAAATATTCAGGTTCACCATAAACTGTGCCTCCCGAAGAAGCTAATATAATTTTTTTAATACGAAAATCTTTAACACTTTCCATGAAATTAAGAAAAAATAGACTGCTATTAATATCACCGAAAACATCTTCAATTGAAGTTGCTACGTTAGACGTCGCAGCTAAATAAATAATAATATCTATATTCACTAAAGCCTTATATATATCCTCAACATTTTCTAAATCACCTTTAATAAATTCAACTTCACTTATAATATTTTGAGGAAAATTATTTATATGTCTGGAAAATACTTTTACATTTTGCCCCTGTTCCAATAAACCCAATGCGAGGTTGATACCAATGAAACTATTTCCACCTACTATTAAATAATTATTCTTCCTCATAATATCATCTCTCTAGTAATAAATTTTTCCCGTCGTCAAACCTAAAAATATACACAAATAAACTGGATCATTTCGATTATTCATCTTCTTATCATTGTATGTTTGTTATAAATTTTCATTATCTTTATTTTATATTTTCATTTTAGAATAGCTTCCTTATTCAGGTTGACTGCAAAAACACTCATAATATTTACTCATCCCCATGAATATATTTAATAAACAATCCTCACTTGTTTAACCCATAAAAAAAACGTCTACATACACAAATTTCCCAAAAAGGAGTGCTGAACTCATGAAAAATATAAATCAAGAACTTTTAAATCATGTAATTCTACATAAAGATCGAATTCCACATTACCATAAAGACTTTCCGATTATACTATTTTGGAGTCATAGAAGCGGATGCACCGCGTTAGCTAATTGGTTCTTTTTTCAAATCGGATTATTTACTGAAGCAAAGAAATACAATGACTTTATTCATTACTATGAGTTCTGGGTGTATAAGAACAATACAAATTACATACCCGAGTTACAAAATGGTCTTCTAGAGGGTAAAAAGGATGTTTGTAAACTTGTGCGAAATCCCTATACAAGGGCTGTCAGCTCATTTCTATTACTTGCTGACAACCCATATGCTAGCCCTCAATGGGAAAGTATCCGTCATTATTTTTATAATGACAAATATAGTAATCAAGGAATATCATTTAAACAATTTTTATATTACGTTCAGGCATTCGGCTCCAATTCTCTAGCGTTAGATATACATTTTAGTCAACAATACGTCCCTGGTGAAGAAAACTTCATCCAATGTTATATTCCTTTAGAAGATTTTAATACACAAATCACCAAACTAGAACACACGTACGATTTGATAAAATCCCCTTTAGCACTTCTTACAAATTCAGATCATCATCGCGCACACAAGATGATTTATGCAGGGAGCTATGCAGAACTTAGCATTACAGATACAGAATTCCCACGATTTCCAACATACGAAAGCTTTTATGATAAAGAAACTATGGATTTAGTTACAGAAATATACGCACAGGATTTTGAAATGTACCCATACACGAAAGGGATATTTTAAGTCTATACATTTTCCCATGAATAAAAGCTGATGCATCGCATAGCATAAAGTGAAACTTTAATTCGATTGGGGGTTCTCTTCAACTGATTATTCCCTTCTCCTAATCGCAATTTTAAAAAATACCTAACTTTCACCCATTCCCCCTTTGATTTCGCTGATTGTTGACGTGTATCATACTTTCCATAAATAGATTGCATTTAACATAGGAGGGATGTCGTGTGGAAATCAATTTGAAACACAATAATGGGTACTGCGTTATTTGCGAAAAGAAAGCTACATTTATAGAGCATAATGATTGGCTTAGAGATCATTATTTATGTTCTACATGTAACTCTATACCAAGGCAGCGAGCTTTAATCCATGCCTTGCATACATTTTTTCCAAAATGGAATTCCTATAGTATCCACGAATCCTCTCCTGGAGGAATTACAACTCAGCTACTATTAAAAAACTGTAAAAACTATACTTATTCTCAATACTTTAAAAATTATCCTCTTGGCCAATACTTTCAAGGTATTAGATGTGAGAACTTAGAAGACATGACTTTTGAAGATGAATCTTTTGATTTATTCATTACTCAAGACGTTTTTGAGCATGTAATGACGCCAAACAAAGCCTTTAAAGAAATAGAACGAGTATTAAAACCTGGCGGCGCTCATGTATTTACTGTCCCTTGGTATCATACACTCACAAAAACTGTGCAAAGAGCAAGAATGAATCAAGAAGTGATTGAATATATTGAAGAGCCCATTTATCATGGAAACCCTATTGATGAGAATGGATCTTTAGTAACGTTCGATTGGGGGCAGGATATGATTGAATATATTTATACACACGCAAACATGTATACCATTGTTTATTTACAAAAGGATAGATCACTAGGGTTAGATGCTGAATTTTTACATGTTTTTATTAGTAAAAAGCAAGAAAATAAAGTTTAATCACTATATAATTCGGAGGTTTAACAAATGAATAAATTTAAGTTAGGAAGTGATTTTGATCATCTTGTTAATTCACTATCTGATGTCGAACTTCTAAATTTATTTATACAAAGTTGTTCACAAACAACGATAAATGGGGTTCCCGTACCTAGGTTTCCTCCTGAAGAAATTCAAAAACAATTTGTAGGTGCTTCCTATGAACATGCTCTTTACGAAGCATATTTGTTTTATAGACATATAAAAGAATACGCCCAAAATTTAGGGGTTCCCTTGAATAAAGAAAGTAAAGTTTTAGACTTCGGCTGCGGATGGGGAAGAATTATACGCTTCTTATTTAAAGATGCCTCTGATCAAAATTTACTTGGCATTGATGTCGATCCTGCGATGATCACACTTTGTAATGAAACACTAGGAAGAGGGATATATAAAACAGCAAGTCCACATCCCCCTGTAGAATTTATTAGTGACAATTCATTAGATATCATATTCGCTTATTCTGTATTCTCACATTTATCCGAAGCAACTGCCGAAAATTGGGTAAAAGAATTTTCAAGAGTTCTTCGCCCTGGTGGAATCTTCATCGCAACAACACAAGCGCGCTATTTTCTTGATTTTTGTCAACAATTCCAAGAACATCCTGAATTAATTCAAACAGGATGGCATAAAACTTTATCTCAAGCTTTTCCAGATATACATCGCGCCATCTCGGATTATGAAAACGGCAAATTTGTTCACAGTCCTACTGGTGCAGGAGATGTTAGAAATAGTAGTTTTTACGGAGAAACTGTTATACCTAGGACTTATATTGAAAATCATTATGAGAAATATTTAAAGCTACAAGACTTTTTTGATGATGTAAATCGATTACCACAGGCCCTCTTTGTCCTTCAAAAAATTTAATTCCTTTCATTCAACGTAATAAATTTCATGACGAAAAGCACTTTCTATTTCAGCTATATATCAAATTACCTAATACTCTCTTATTAAGTAAGCTTAAAAAAATCCAATACATACCATAAAAAGACAGTAAACAGATAACATATCTCTTGTTTTAAAATTGCTTCACCAAATCAAGAATAACTTCCCAACACTTGAACTACGAAAAACATGAGGGGGATATAACTTGAAAATAATTGCTTTTTACTTACCACAATTCCATCAAATTAAAGAAAATGATCGATGGTGGGGGAAAGGATTTACTGAATGGACAAATACTAAAAGTGCACAACCTTTATTTTCAGGACATTATCAACCTAGGGAACCTTATCAAGATTTTTATTACGACTTAACTACCCCCTCCGTAAGAAAGTGGCAAGCGGAAATCGCTAAAGCATACGGTATATATGGTTTTTGTTATTATCATTACTGGTTTAAGGGAAAAAGACTATTAGAAACACCCTTTAATGAGGTACTAAAGATGAAGGAACCTGACTTCCCTTTTTGTCTTTCTTGGGCAAATGAACCATGGACAAAATCTTGGGATGGTCTCGATAAACATATATTAATGCCTCAAGACTACGGAGATATATCTGATTGGAAGGAACACTTTGATTATTTATTACAGGCTTTCCAAGATGAGAGATATATTTATATAGATGATAAACCTCTATTCATTATTTATCGTCCAGGACATATTCCTGATTGTGAAAAAATGCTTAATTACTGGAATGCATTAGCGCGAGAAAATGGTTTAAAAGGTATATACTTTGCTGAAACATTAAACAGTTTTCCACTACCTAATATAAATGGATTCGATGCCAGCATTCAGTTTGAACCTTTCTATACAATTGCCCATGATAGCTCTTCAGACATAAATAAGGTAATATATGATTCTGATATGCAATTAAATGTTTGGGACTACGATAAAGTATGGATGTATATATTACAACGATCGCTCCCAAAGAAAAAAACATTTCCCGGGGCTTTTGTTGATTGGGATAATACTGCACGACGTAAAAACGCGAATAGCAGCATCTTTGTAGGTTCTACCCCTGAAAAGTTCACCATATATTTAAGCAAGCAAATTCATCGTACTTACTCTTTTTATAACAGCGAGTTTTTATTTATTAACGCATGGAACGAGTGGGCGGAAGGAACTTACTTAGAGCCAGATAAAAAATATGGATTTTCTTATTTAGAAGGGGTTAAAAATGCAATTGATAGAGGTATGAAAGCATACAAAAAAGACGAGTCATTCTGACTCGTCTTAAAGTTGCTTGGCGACGTCCTACTCTCACAGGGACAAGGTCCCAACTACCATCGGCGCTAGAGAGCTTAACTTCCGTGTTCGGTATGGGAACTGGTGTGACCTCTCTGCCATCATCACCAAACTATGAAGGCATATTCCTTCAAAACTAGATAACATTTGCTACATATTATATGGTTAAGTCCTCGATCTATTAGTATTCGTCAGCTCCACATGTCACCATGCTTCCACCTCGAACCTATCAACCTGATCATCTTTCAGGGATCTTACTAGCTTACGCTATGGGAAATCTCATCTTGAGG
>NZ_FNDM01000001.1:628767-770441 GCF_900100505.1 Bacillus sp. cl96 | reverse complement strand
GGAGGTATACCCAAGTTCGGCTGAAGGGATCGGTCTTGAAAACCGACAGGCGGCGAGAGTCGCGCGGGGGTTCGAATCCCTCTACCTCCTCCATTTTTAAAACTTTATATTGTCGCGGGGTGGAGCAGCACGGTAGCTCGTCGGGCTCATAACCCGAAGGTCGCAGGTTCAAATCCTGTCCCCGCAACCAAATGGTCCCGTGGTGTAGTGGTTAACATGCCTGCCTGTCACGCAGGAGATCGCCGGTTCGACCCCGGTCGGGACCGCCATTTATGTTGGCTCGGTAGCTCAGTCGGTAGAGCAGAGGACTGAAAATCCTCGTGTCGGCGGTTCGATTCCGTCCCGAGCCACCATTTTTTTATGCCGGCTTAGCTCAATTGGTAGAGCAACTGACTTGTAATCAGTAGGTTGGGGGTTCAAGTCCTCTAGCCGGCATCATTTAGGGGCATAGTTTAAAGGTAGAACTGAGGTCTCCAAAACCTCCAGTGTGGGTTCGATTCCTACTGCCCCTGTAAAGTATATGGGCCTATAGCTCAGCTGGTTAGAGCGCACGCCTGATAAGCGTGAGGTCGATGGTTCGAGTCCATTTAGGCCCACCATATATTATTCCGCAGTAGCTCAGTGGTAGAGCTATCGGCTGTTAACCGATCGGTCGTAGGTTCGAGTCCTACCTGCGGAGCCATGGCCCGTTGGTCAAGTGGTTAAGACACCGCCCTTTCACGGCGGTAACACGGGTTCGAATCCCGTACGGGTCATACAAAAAAGAGTCAGCATTATGCTGGCTCTTTTTTATTTTGTTAATCCTTTTTATTACGTTACTTTCCAGAAATAAATAAAGGAATTTTGGAAAAGCTATGGTATGTATAAAAAGGAGGAAATCATAATGACACGAGTGAGAGACTTAATGAGTACCCATATTGTACATTGTACACCGCTAGACAATGTATATGAGGCAGCTGTAAAAATGAAGGAAGAATCGATTGGATTAATTCCTGTTGTTGAAAATGAGCAAGTTGTTGGGCTTGTTACTGATCGTGATTTAGTCGTTCGAGGGATTGCTGAAAAACATCCTGGATCTAATAAGATTACAAATATAATGACAACAAATATTATCTCAGTTTCTCCAAATGATTCTATTGAAAAAGCTACAGAGCTAATGGCACAGCATCAAATTAGACGATTACCAGTAGTTGATAGTGGTCAACTTATTGGCATGTTAGCACTAGGAGATTTAGCTATAAGGGAATCAGCAGATGATCAAGCTGGATTTGCCTTGAGCGAAATCTCAGAGCGTACAGAGTAAATTGAAACTTTCATTAACCGAGAGTTTAATGGTCACTCATAAAGAGCTAAATTATATATAAATTTCAGATACATTATTCTAGTATATATGGATTAAACTAATATGTTAGCGTGATGTATCTGAGACATTATATAATAAGTATGTGGTTAATAATTTCGACATTTTTTTAAAATTTGTTATTCTTAATTTTTAATAAGAGAAAAGATGATATACTGATAGATATAAGTATTATGAGAGATTTTGAATATAACAATATTAATTTTTAGTGGTGCGATAATAAATTAATATTTCCTACATAGATGAAAAGGGAAGGGGAATTATATGAAGGCTGTACAGGGCGATCCAAATTGGAATTTGGTTACAGATACATATATAGAACCAAATAATTTCGCTGAATTATTTTCTTTGCTTGTACCTTGTCACCCAAAAGGTGAGGGGAAAGAACGAACTATATTAGTATGGAAAGAGAAAGAATTTTATAAAGAAGAAAATTTAGCGGCATTTATTGTATATGGCATGAATAAAGCAAAGAAATTACCGCAGTTTCATAAAGATGAAATTCCAACTTTAGTGCGTATTCTTCGCTTATGCCAAGAGATTGGTTGGTATGAAGAGGCAAATGATTTTATGATAGCGCAAGGATTAGCTGAGTTTGTTCATACTTCATTGGAATATGAAACATGGGATCTTTTGACGCAATCAGTTGCTTTAAATTATTTAATTATTAAATATCGTATAGGTGAATTGACAGATAGGGATATTGAAATTTGGGATAGAGTTAAATTTAATGAGAAGTGTATAACCGATTGTAAACATTTATTATCTCATAAAGAAGTATTGGAATTTACATTCTTTTATATGTGCAAGAGAGCGAAATCATTATCAAAAGAGCAATTAAATAGTGATATGATGAGTTTAGCAATGTATTGTAATACTTTTGTATATGATTTGTATACACATGATTTATTACGGAAATATCGTAAGTGTACAGATTTCCTATCATATTATGGACCTAGTCAGGCAGTTTTAGCATGTCAAAGAGCTGTATTATCTCAAATTTCCGATCGCTTAGACCCATTAAAGACAACGCATGTAGATGATTATTTATATGTGATGAAAGAAATGATGGAGCATATGACGATAGGAGTAATGGATCGATATGGTCATTTTATTGGAAAGCTACTATCTTATGTGCCATTTTTCGAAATGATACAAGTTCCACAGCATGCATATTATTGTGAAGAATTACTGTATATTTGTAAGGGCATTGAATATAAAGAAGAAACACTACGCAATTATATATTTATACAATTACATGATTGTTTACCATCATTTTTTAGGCTATTTCTTAAAAATAAGCGTTACGCAACGATTCATGATATTCTTTTCTATTGGTGCGATGACGAACAACGAATGAGCTTAGAGAAAAAATATAATCTGAGCTTTATTTATGAAAAATATGCTTGTGGATAAACAATATTTTCGATATGAAAAATTAATATAAATTAAAAAGGATCTCCAGTTTATGTGAGATCCTTTTTTGTTAGTAAAACAAGGAGAAAGTGATTAAGACAAGAAACAACATTCCATATAGGAGAAGTTGTGCAGTATAACTTCCTTGTATACCAAAAAAAGTATTGGCTTTCTTATACAAATGCAATATGTATTTTATTGGAGCATCTTTGAAAGATTGGTACACAGTGTCTCCTCTTTCTAAGCTTCTTGTTTTTGTTTTTGGTTATAAGGGACATTAATATATCTAGCTACAAATAATAAAACAGCCATAAAGAATACTGGAAATACAGTAGATAAATAAAAGCCATTACTAATTATATTTGTTATGAGAGCACTCAAAAGAAAAATAGCATTATAAATATGGGCAATTTTTTGTTTTAGTTGCACTTGAAATGATTCCATCATAATTTCTAATGCAACAAAAGCAATAATAATAGATAAAAATACAATGTTTGTATTGTAAATGATTAAACAACAGATTAAACCTAAAAAGGCTACGTATTCAATTATAAGAGGTATATTGCGTGGCATACAATTTACCTAACTAAATATGGCAGTGGATTTACTGCATTTGTTTTTTCAAAATTCCATTCTCCATTATGTAATTCAAAATGAAGATGTTGCCCGTATGAATGACCTGTGTTTCCCATATGACCTATTAATTGTCCAGTTTGTACTTGATCACCAGCTTGTACAGTGCGATCCTTCATATGAGCATAAACAGTTGTATATAATTTCCCATTGATTTGATGCGCAATGAAAACAACATTGCCATAGCTAGCTGAATAATAAGATTTCACAACTTTACCTGCAGCAGCAGCTTGGATAGAGACGTTTCCTGGAGCGGCAATATCTATACCATAATGCATTTGTTCCCAGCGTATATCAAAGGTTGAGCTAATTCTTCCTTGAGCGGGGAATTTGAAAGCAGCTGGAATTGATGAAGGCTGATCTGTTTTAGCTTGTGGTTGATTTTGTACTACATAGTGTTTTGCTACATATCCGTATCCTGTGCCAAAACGAATTTTATACCAAGTACCTACAGTTTCTACTACTTGTACTTGAGTACCGTTTTGTAATGAACCGAGTAGAGCGCTACTTGTACTAGCTGTGCTACGTACATTTAGATTAGGTGTTGCAACAGTATATTTTGTATTATTTTGAACGGTGATTCCTTTTACTAAGGGTTGTGAACCATTAGAGATGAATGCTTTTTGTACGTAACCTGTTTGGCCATTATGTGATATTTTATACCATTCGCCTTGATCTTCTTGAACGGTAATAAACTTACCATTTGGTAATACATCTAAAATGGAAGATTCTAAATTAGGTTCAGAGCGAACGTTTAATGCATTAGCATTAACGATGTATTGATCATTAGATTGAAGTTTGTTTTTTAGTAAAATAGCATCTTTTTGTACATAACCTACTTTATTATGAACAGACACTTTATACCAACCATTAGTTGTTTCAATGATGTTCACTTTTGTATTAAAGCGAATTGTATCAATTGATGTGCTTTTTACGTTATCTTCTGTATGTAATGCTACTTGATCGACTTTGACATACCCAGTTTTAATATTAGATAATTGTTCAGCGTTTGCTTTTTGTACATTTGTTTCACCCATAGAAGGAAGTAAAGAAGCAATCGCTACAGTAGTTGCTGTTAAAGCAGTAGCTTTCATATTCATGGAATAGAGACCTCCTCTAGTTGTATAGTTGTAATTTTATTATAGTATAAAGATATAATATAGTGGGGGTATTCACATAAATGTAATATGAAATCAATATAAAAATAAATTTTTTGAGGATAATGATTCCTTTTTATACAATTAATTGGGGTTTTATTTTCTAAAATAGAATGTATGTATTGTATAATTTTGATATTATGTTGACAATTAAGAAAATTAAAAAAGTTGATGATGTCTTATTAGGGTGTTATACTGACAGTGATAATTTTATAGTTTGCTAGGAGAGCTGGTGTTGCCAGCTGAGAGTAGGCCGTAAGCCTTTGATCCTTTTTATTACCTGATCTAGATTATGCTAGCGTAGGGAAGCAATTCGGACACTAACAATGAGTCCCCGTTTCTTTGCGTATAGAAACGGGGCTTTTTTATTTGAAAATTTCATATTGAAACCACTAGGGGTGCTTGACTTGCTGAGAGAGGAATAATCCTTAACCCTTACAACACCTGATCTAGGTAATACTAGCGAAGGGAAGTGGAACATCGAATAAATGTATAACTTTATTTGCTGTAACCACTTCTTATATATAGAAGTGGTTTTTTATTTAGATACATATATTGAAAGGGGATAGAGAAATGAAATTTTGCGATAGATTATTAGAAACTGTGCAACCGGTTTGGGAGATGAGTCATAATCATCCGTTTGTAGTGGGTATGGGAGATGGCACGTTAGAAAAAGATAAATTCCAGTATTATATTATTCAAGATTATTTATATCTGCTAGATTATGCAAAGTTATATGCGATTGGTGTTGTAAAAGCAACGAATCCACAAGTAATGGGAAAGTTCGCTGAACAAATTGATGGAATATTAAATGGCGAAATGACAATCCATAAACAATATGCAAAAAGACTTGGAATTTCTATAGAGGAGATAGAGTCTGCGAAACCATCTGCTAAAAATTTAGCTTATACAAATTACATGATGTCTGTATCTCAAAATGGCACACTTGCGGAATTAATAGCAGCGCTTCTTCCATGTATGTGGAGCTATTGGGAAATTGGAAAGCGTTTAAATGATATTCCTGGAGCAAGAGATCATGAGTTTTTTGGTGAGTGGATTCAAGGATATAGTTCGGAAGAATACGGTAATCTTTGTATTTGGTTAATAGATTTATTAAATGAAATGGCAGTTGGAAAGTCTAAGAAAGAACTAGAAAGATTAGAGGAGATCTTCTTATATTCCAGTCGATTTGAATATTTATTCTGGGATATGTCCTATCGTAAGGAGATGTGGGGATTTGAGGAGCAAGAACATACTACAGTTTCATAATGTTTCTTTTCATTACGATGAGAAACCAATCATCCATGAATTAAATGCTTCTATATATGAGAAAGAGTTTGTCAGTATTATCGGACCGAGTGGATGTGGAAAAAGTACTTTATTTCGCCTTATTACAGGTCTAGAAAAGGTAAGTACTGGACAGATAGAACTGACAGAAACAAAGAACCATCCTGTAGGATATATGCCGCAAAAAGATATGCTTTTGCCGTGGAGAACAATTATTGAGAATGCTGCCCTGCCGCTAGAGTGCCAAGGTGTACAGAAGAAAGAAGCAGAAGTAAAGGCAAAGGAACTGTTACATAAATTTGGTTTGCAAGGGTATGAGCAAAAATATCCGAAAGATTTATCTGGTGGGATGAGACAACGTGTATCTTTTATTCGAACTTTATTAACAGGCGGGGAGATATTGCTGTTAGATGAACCATTTAGTGCGTTGGATGCTTTAACGAAGACCTCTTTGCAAGAATGGTTGTTTGAACAATGGCAAGAGTGGGAAAAAACAATTTTATTCATTACTCATGATGTTGAAGAAGCGTTATTTCTTTCAAACAGAGTTTTAGTAGTGGAACAGCAGCCGATAACGACTTTGACTGAGCGGACTGTACCGCTTGATCATAACAGAACACGAAAAGATTTATATAAACCGGAAGTATTAGCGCTGAAAGATGAGCTTCTTAGTATGTTACAAAGGCAGGTACTTGTGTGATGAACCGATTGAAAGAATTAGTTCCTGCTATTACACTTTCTAGTATTTTACTAGCTGTGTGGGAAATAGGAGCAAGAATTGTAGATGAGATGTACATTTTACCGTCACCGTCTGCGATTGTAATGAAGATATGGAAACTAAAAGACATATTATTTACAGTTCATTTACCTGCAACGTTATACGTCGTTTTAATAGGTGTTGTTATCTCTATCGTATTAGGTGTAGGGCTAGCGATGTTAATGAATGCGAGTACATGGATGGAAAGAGCATTTTATCCATTATTAGTTGCTTCACAAACGATTCCAATTACTGCGCTTGCTCCGCTATTTGTTTTATGGTTTGGATATACAATTTGGAGTAAGGTTGTTGTCACAGTTTTAATTACGTTTTTCCCAATTGCGGTCAATACGTATGATGGACTGCGTAGTACGAAAAAAGAATGGGAGGAGCTCTTAGTTACATATGGAGCAACAAAAAGAGATATTTTTCTTAAATTAAAGTTGCCGTCTGCTCTTCCTTATTTTTTCTCAGCTTTAAAAATTGCAGTTCCGCTTAGTGTTATCGGAGCAGCAATTGGAGAATGGCTCGGTGCACAAGCTGGGCTTGGATATTTCAGTAAGAGAATGATGACGCAGTTAGATGGAGCTGGCGTATTTGCACCTATTGTATTGTTATCATTATTAGCTATTTTCTTCGTCGTAATTATTTCCATATTAGAAAAGAAATTCATTAGTTGGAGGAAGCATTCATGAAATTTTTAAAGCGCATCTTTGTGTTTACATTATTAATTGCACTAATTGCAGGATGTTCGAGTAATTCAGCATCAGATAAAAGTAAAAAAGAGAAAGAAATAACAGTCATGTTAGATTGGTATCCAAATGCGGTACATAGCTTTATCTATGCAGCAATTGAAAAAGGATACTTTAAAGAAGAAGGTGTAAAGGTAAATATTAAATTCCCTTCTAATCCGACTGATCCATTAACGCTAGCAGCAGCAGGGAAGGTGACAGTTGGCTTGTATTATCAGCCAGATGTTGTTATGGCGAGAGCGAATGAGCAAATTCCAGTGAAATCAATTGGGGCTGTCGTACGTTCACCATTAAATCATGTTGTATCACTGAAATCAGCGGGCATTCAATCACCGAAAGATTTAGAAGGAAAAACAGTAGGATACTCTGGAACACCATTAAGTGAGATGTATTTAAAAACGATGGTAAAAGAAGCTGGTGGTAATCCTGATACAGTGAAAGTAGTAGATGTTGGCTTTGATTTAGTACCAGCATTAATTACGAAGAAAGTAGATGCGGTAACAGGGGCATACATTAACCATGAAGTACCTGTTATGCGTCATGAAGGCCATGAACCAGCGTACTTTAATCCAGCTGATTACGGAGTACCAAACTATCATGAGCTTGTGTTTGTAACAGGTGATAAAACGTTGAAAAAAGATAAAGAGGCGTTGCAAGCTTTCTTACGTGGTACGAAAAAAGGCTATGATTTCATGAAGAAAAACCCAGATGAAGCATTGAATATTTTATTAAATCATCAAGAAAAAGAAAACTTCCCACTTGTGCCAGAAGTTGAAAAGGAAAGTATGAAAATTTTATTAGAGAAGATGGAAACGAAAGATGAGCCATTCTTATCAGATTCAAAAGAATCTTGGGAGAAACAAAATAAGTGGCTGAAGGACAAAGGAATGACGAAAGAAACCGTCCCAGCCGATGAATTATTCGAAAATATTTTAAAGTAGGCGAATGAATATGAAAAATGAGCTCCATGTAATCTCAAATGGCCATATGCCATTCGAAGAGTTAGTGAATGTAGCGATGCAAATTGAGAGTGAGATTGATTATTTGCATATTCGTGAGCGTGAGAAGAGTACGAAGGAATTATATGAAGGTGTGGAAAGTCTATTAATGGAGGGCTTTCCAGCTTCTAAAATTGTCATAAACGATCGAATTGATATTGCAATTTTATTAAATATTCCTCGTGTTCAACTAGGATATCGAAGTACAGATGTAAAGTCAGTGAAAGAAAAGTTTTCGTATTTGCATGTCGGTTATTCTGTGCATTCGCTAGATGAAGCAATAGTAGCTTTTAAAAATGGAGCGGATTCACTCGTTTATGGCCATGTATTTCCGACAGATTGTAAAAAAGGTGTGCCAGCGAGAGGGCTTGAAGAAATTTCAGACATTGCAAGGTGTTTATCTATACCGATTACAGCAATTGGAGGAATTACCCCAGAAAACACAGTGGATGTTCTTACTAACGGTGTAAGCGGTATAGCAGTTATGTCTGGAATTGTAAGTAGTAGTAACCCGTATAGCAAAGCGAAATCTTATAAGGAATCAATAAGAAAGTGGGCGGAAAAACATGTGTGAGAAGTATGATGTAGCGATTATTGGTGGTGGTGTAATTGGTAGTTCAGTTGCACATTTTCTAGCAGAAAGAGGACATAAAGTAGCGATTGTGGAGAAGCAAAGTATTGCATCGGAAGCTTCAAAAGCAGCTGCTGGTTTACTTGGTGTTCAGGCAGAATGGGATGCGTATAATCCGCTATTTGAACTTGCTAGAGAAAGCCGAGCTATATTTCCACAACTTGCAGCAGTTTTACGTGAAAAGACGGGTGTTGATATTGGATATGAAGAAAAAGGAATTTATCGTATTGCTCAAAATGAAGATGAGAAGGAAAGAATTCTTCACATTATGGATTGGCAGCAGAAAACAGGTGAAGATTCTTATTTTCTAACGGGAGACCATGTGCGGGAAAAAGAGCCATATCTATCCGAATCTATTATAGGAGCAGTATATTATCCGAAAGACGGTCATGTTATTGCACCAGAGCTTACGAAAGCATTCGCACATTCTGCAGCGATTTCCGGTGCTGATATATATGAACAGACAGAAGTATTTGATATCCGTATTGAAAATAATAAAGTGACTGGAGTTATTACAAGTGAAGGTATTGTCACATGTGAGAAAGTCGTTATTGCAGGAGGTTCATGGAGCACGAAGTTACTCAGTTATTTTCACCGCGATTGGGGTACATATCCAGTTAAAGGAGAAGTGGTTGCGGTAAGAAGTAGAAAACAACTTTTAAAAGCACCTATTTTTCAAGAAAGATTTTACATTACTCCAAAGCGCGGTGGACGTTACGTAATTGGGGCAACAATGAAGCCACATACGTTCAATAAAACTGTGCAGCCAGAAAGTATAACTTCTATATTAGAGCGTGCTTATACAATATTGCCAGCTTTAAAAGAAGCAGAATGGGAAAGCACGTGGGCAGGATTAAGACCACAATCGAATCATGAAGCTCCTTATATGGGAGAGCATGAAGAAATAAAAGGTTTATATGCTTGCACGGGCCATTATCGAAACGGTATTTTATTAAGTCCTATTTCTGGCCAATATATGGCTGATTTAATAGAAGGAAAGCAAGAGAATCATTTGCTAGATTCATTGCTTTCTAGAAGAGTTTAGAAAGGGGATGGAAGTTTGAATTTAAAAATTAATGGTAACCAAATTGAAGTGCCAGCGAGTGTAAAAACAGTAGCTGAGCTACTTACACATTTAGAGCTAGATAACAGAATTGTTGTAGTAGAGCGTAATAAAGATATTTTACAAAAAGATGATCATACAGATACATCTGTTTTTGATGGAGACCAAATTGAGATTGTAACTTTCGTAGGAGGCGGTTGATTATGTTAAACATTGGACCATTTTCATTTCATTCTAGACTTTTATTAGGAACAGGTAAATTCCCTGATTTTGACGTACAGCAAAAGGCAATTGACGTTTCTGAAGCTGAAATTTTAACGTTTGCAGTACGTCGTATGGATATCTTTGATGCAAAGCAACCTAATTTATTAGAGAAACTTGATGTGAAAAAATATACGTTATTACCAAATACAGCAGGAGCAAAAAACGCTGAAGAGGCTGTTCGTATTGCAAAATTAGCAAAAGCTTCTGGGCTTTGTGACATGATAAAGGTAGAAGTTATTGGTGATGATAGAACGTTATTACCTGATCCGGTAGAAACATTAAAGGCATCTGAAATGTTACTGGAAGAAGGATTTATCGTACTTCCGTATACATCTGATGATGTTGTATTAGCACGTAAATTACAAGAGCTTGGCGTGCATGCGATTATGCCAGGAGCATCTCCAATCGGATCAGGACTTGGTATTGTAAATCCATTAAATTTGAGCTTCATTATTGAACAAGCGACAGTACCAGTTATCGTTGATGCCGGTATTGGTAGCCCAGCTGATGCGGCATTTGCAATGGAATTAGGAGCAGATGGCGTGTTATTAAATACAGCTGTATCAGGAGCAAAAGATCCTATTAAAATGGCACAAGCAATGAAATTAAGTATTGAAGCAGGCCGTTTAGGATTTGAAGCAGGTCGCATTGCACGTAAGCGTTGTGCAACTGCAAGTAGTCCTTTAGAAGGAATGAGCGTAGTTGAATAATCGATATTCTCGCCAAGAACTATTTTCTCCAATTGGAGAAGAAGGACAGCAAAAGATAAGAGAAAAGCATGTGCTTATTATCGGTGCAGGTGCATTAGGTAGTGCAAATGCAGAGATGTTTGTAAGAGCAGGTGTTGGCAAGATAACAATTGTTGACCGTGATTATGTAGATTGGAGTAATTTACAAAGACAACAATTGTATGCAGAGAGCGACGTAAAGAATAATCTTCCAAAAGCTATAGCGGCTAAAAAACGTTTAGAAGAGATTAATAGTGATGTAACAATAGAAGCTCTCGTTCAAGATGTAACAGCTGAAGAGCTAGAAGAACTTGTTATAAATGTTGATGTAATTATTGATGCGACTGATAATTTCGAAACGCGCTTTATTGTAAATGATATATCACAAAAATATTCTATTCCATGGATTTACGGTGCATGTGTAGGTAGTTACGGTCTTTCTTACACAATCCTTCCTAGTAAAACACCATGTTTATCATGTTTATTACAGTCGATTCCGCTTGGCGGGGCAACATGTGATACAGCGGGTATTATATCACCTGCTGTATCTCTTGTCGTTTCTCATCAAGTAACAGAAGCTCTTAAACTGTTAGTAGAAGATTACGAATCACTTCGAGATGGGCTTGTATCGTTTGATATGTGGAAGAATGAGTATTCATGTATGAATGTGCAAAAACTTCGCCAGCATAATTGTCCTTCATGCGGAGAGAATGCATTATATCCGTATTTAAATAAAGAAAACACATCAAAAACAGCAGTTTTATGCGGGCGAAATACAGTTCAAATTAGACCACCTCATAAAGATGAAATGAATTTTGAACAATATAAAGAGTTGTTGGAAGGTCGTGTAAATGATTTAAATATAAATCCATATTTACTATCATTTTCTGTTGAAGACAAGAGGTTAGTAGCCTTTAAAGATGGCCGTGTGCTCGTACATGGAACGAAAGATATAAGCGAAGCAAAAACAATTTATCATCGCTATTTTGGATAGAAAAGGATGAGTGGGATGAAAGTGAATAAAGCTTTAACAATTGCAGGGTCTGATAGCGGCGGCGGTGCTGGAATTCAGGCAGATTTAAAAACATTCCAAGAGCTTGGTGTATACGGAATGACGGCTATTACGGCAATTACTGCTCAAAACACGCTTGGCGTTCAAGGGGTATATCCTGTTCCGTTAGAAGGTATTACAGAACAGCTGAATTCAATTGGTACGGATTTAACACCAGATGCAGTGAAACTAGGAATGTTATTTAGTAGTGAAATAATTCAAATTGTTGCAGAACAAATTAAAAAATTTGGCTGGAATAATATTGTGCTAGATCCCGTTATGATCGCAAAAGGCGGTGCATCATTATTACAGCAAGAAGCAGTTCATGCATTAAAAGAATATTTATTACCAGTAGCAACCGTTATAACACCGAATGTTCCAGAAGCAGAAGTGTTAACTGGGGTGGAGATTCATAATGTTGAAGATAGTAAGGAAGCTGCAAAAGTATTGCACAAATTAGGTGCTAAATATGTGCTTATGAAGGGCGGACATGCAGAATATCAAGGTAATGAAGTAATTGATTTCCTCTTTGATGGAGAAGAATTTATTGAGTTTAGAAGCGAGCGAATTCCTTCAAAGCAAACGCACGGAAGTGGGTGCACATTTGCTTCAGCGGTTACAGCAGGACTTGCGAAAGGATACTCAATTGAAGATGCTGTTCAAGAAGCAAAACGATTTATTAGTATAGCAATTGAAGAGCCATTGAATATTGGTAGTGGTCATGGACCAACGAATCATTTTGCGTATAAAGTGAATAGAACGCGTGTATAGATAAGTGAAAAGCCAGTTTTATAACTGGCTTTTTTTCTGTTTACTTTTTCAAAATACAGGAGTAATATATCAGCCAGAATATATTTTTTTGTAAACGCTGAGTCCAATTATATGGAGCGGAGGAACCAATTTGTGCAGTGTCACTAGGGGTGAATCTTTCAAATTTGAAAGTAGGGCTACTCTCAAAGCCCGAATCCGACAGCTAACTTCGTAAGCGTCTTGAGAGAGGACGGTGCCATGATGGATACATCACTTCATCGATCTGATTAGTATAGGGGAATATCAATCTATGTTTGATTTCTTTTATACTAAGGAGGATGAGGTACATGGAACTAACACTTATTTGTGTTGGAGAAGAAAGTAAGGTAAATAGTTTAAGAGATCTAGTTGCATTTCAACATGAGTTAGTTATTTTTACAGCAAATGAAGAGGTAGCGGCTGAAGTTAGGAATTGTGGGTTTGATTGGACTTATAGTTGTAGTAAGGAGCAGGATTTTACTAGTATTTGTGAGTGTATTAAGAAGGTCATTTTACTAGGGGATGAGCTTCCAATCGTTAGTTTCTTCACAGAACACATTCGTTTTTCTTTTCAAGCACCTATTATTGTTGTTACAAGGAATAAACGATATCCAGCGAGGCTCTATGAAACCATTGGAGCTAAGTTTGTCGTGTTTACAAATTGTGATAATATTTCTTTTTTATTTTTTGAATAGGGCGGGGGAAGAAATGATGAAGGTACTATTACTTGGAGATATAGCAAATCGTTGGGCAGTATCGGTAGAGCGAGTTCAAGAATTGGTCCAGATTGATCCCCTTTTTCCAGGGCCATATATTATATTACCATCAAAAGATGCTTTGTATTTAGAGATGGATATTACCGAGTATGAGCAGCTACATGCAGAATTGACACAAGTTTATATTCGTGGGAGAAATTTACGTGCATTTTTACGAGGAGAATAAAGGTTGAATAAAAAAGAGCGAATGCTGAGTGCAACAAGCTATGCACTTCATGTCATTCGCTCTTTTTATTTCATATTTAAAAGGTCATTTTTAAGAAAAGAAAAGAGAAATAAAGAAAATAGATGAAATAACAGTAATAATCTTCAATGTAAGCGTTTAAATGAATGTAAATATTATTATTTTCAGTAATTTACCCCTTTACAAGTGAAATATAGAGGAGTATATTTACTCTCATAAATCATTCATAAAATTTCCAAAAAAACCTAAAATCGCTGAGTTCCAGAAATGGAGCGGGGGAACCAATTTTGTGCATCGTCACTTGGGGTGAATCTTTCAGTTTTGAAAGTAGGGCTACTCTTTAGGCCCGAATCCGACAGCTAACCTCGTAAGCGTTTAGAGAGGAGGTTTACTTTTTGTTGTTCATTTTTTGAACACTGAGTAGAGCTCAGTGTTCTTTTTTAATATTTAAATGGTAAATTTTAACAAAAAAGAGGGGATAGTTATGTTAGATGTTGTAATGGTCGGGATTTTTATTTTATTAGTTGCATCGATGGCAAGTCTTGCAAGTTGGTCAGATAAAGTTGTGAAAGAAGGAAAGCAATCATGATGATTGTCTTATCGGTTATTGTCGCAGCAATTACAGTGTATTTAGTGTATGCATTATTAAATCCAGAGAAGTTTTAATTAGGGGGAATCATTCATTATGATTTGGGTTGCAGTCATTATTACAATGCTCTTGTTTATTTTAGTAGCAAAGCCAACGGGGATTTATTTAGAAAAAGCTTTTCAAGGTAGCAAAACGTTAGATAAAGTATTCGGGCCTTTTGAAAAACTTATTTTTAAAATTACGGGTGTAAAAGCATACAATCAAACGTGGAAACAGTACGCATTATCATTAGTTTTATTAAATGGATTTATGATCGTTGTCGTATACTTCATTTTCAGATTACAAGGTGTGCTGCCGCTAAATCCAGCACATATTGAAGGGATGGAGCCTACGCTCGCTTTTAATACAGCGATTAGTTTTATGGCTGATACAAACTTACAGCATTATAGCGGTGAAAATGGTTTATCCTATTTATCACAATTAATCGGGATTACATTTTTAATGTTTGCGGCACCAGCAACGACATTAGCGCTCGTTATGGCTTTTATAAGAGGACTTGCTGGAAAAGAACTTGGTAACTTTTTCGTTGATTTTACGAGAGCGTTAACGAGAGTGTTTCTTCCTATTGCATTTATTGCGGCACTAGTTTTTGTCGCACTTGGCGTACCACAAACGTTAGATGGGGCGGTTACAGCACAAACGATTGAAGGTGCAAAGCAAAGTATTTTACGTGGACCTGTTGCATCATTCGTTTCCATTAAGGAACTTGGAAATAACGGCGGTGGATTTTTCGGAGCAAACTCTACGCATCCTTTCGAAAATCCAGGACAAATGAGTAATATTTTGCAAATGATGCTTATGATGTTATTACCAACAGCACTTCCATTTACGTACGGACGAATGGTCGGAAATAAAAAACAAGGCCGCATCCTTTTCGTGTCACTATTTATGGTATTTTTACTAGGGTTTATAACGATTACGACATCTGAACTAAACGGGAACCCGGCATTAAATGGAATGGGTATCGAACATGTACAAGGAAGTACAGAAGGGAAAGAAGTACGATTTGGAACAGTATTTTCTTCACTATACGCAACGGTAACGACAGCTGCTGAAACAGGCGCTGTTAATACGATGCATGATACGTTAACACCAATTGGCGGTTTAGTTCCGCTTGTAAATATGATGTTAAATACTGTGTATGGCGGCGTTGGAGCAGGTTTTGTAAACATTATTATGTATGCAATTATCGCGGTGTTTATATCTGGGTTAATGGTTGGACGGACACCAGAGTTTTTAGGTAAAAAGATTGAAGGTAAGGAAATGAAATTAATCGCGGTCACGATTTTATTTCATCCATTGCTCATTTTAGGATTTTCGGCATTAGCTCTTTCAACAAATTTAGGGACGGATGCTATTTCTCATTCCGGTTTCCACGGTTTGACGCAAGTGGTATATGAATATACATCGTCAGCTGCGAATAACGGATCTGGATTTGAAGGATTAGGAGATAATACACCGTTTTGGAATATTACGACTGGTTTAGTTATGTTTTTAGGACGTTACTTCAGTTTAATTACGATGCTAGCTGTGGCAGCTTCATTGAAAGAAAAAACGGTAGTGCCAGAAACAGTCGGAACGTTCCGTACAGATAATAGTTTATTTGGTGGCATCTTCATCGGAACAATTGTAATTGTCGGTGCATTAACATTCTTCCCGATGTTAGTACTCGGTCCAATTGCAGAATTTCTTACATTGAAGTAATGGAGGGTAAATGATGAGACCGGTAGTAGTAAAAGAAAAACAATTAAATGAGTCACAAATACATGCTGTAGAAGATGAAGTTAGACAAGCGAAAACGATGGATCGTGATATCGTAACACATGCGATGAAGCAATCCGTTGCGAAATTGAATCCGAAAGTCATGATAAAGAATCCGATTATGTTCGTTGTGGAAATTGGATTTATCATTACGTTCATTTTATCTTTTCTTCCAAGCAGTTCTAGTAGTATACCAGGATGGTTTAATATAACAGTTTCTCTCATTCTATTATTTACAGTTTTATTTGCGAATTTTGCAGAAGCATTAGCAGAAGGTCGTGGTAAAGCGCAAGCCGATTCTTTAAAGCAGTCGAAGAAAGATGTGTTTGCAAATGTAGTAAAAGAAAATGGAGACATCGTCCAAGTTTCAGCAACTGATCTTAGAAAAGGTGACGTTGTTATCGTAAAACAAGGAGAAATGATTCCAAGTGATGGCGAAGTAATCAAAGGATTAGCATCTGTAGATGAATCTGCAATTACAGGTGAATCAGCTCCTGTTATAAAAGAAGCAGGCGGTGATTTTTGTTCCGTAACAGGTGGAACGATGGTCGTAAGTGATGAAATTACAATTGTCATTACGAGTAATCCTGGTGAATCATTTATCGATAAAATGATTTCTTTAGTGGAAGGAGCTGCTCGTCAAAAAACGCCGAATGAGATTGCTTTAAATACAGTATTAACGAGCTTAACTCTTATTTTCTTAATCGTCGTTGTGACGTTGCCGATTTTTACAAATTATTTAGGTTTTCAAATTGATACTGCTGTACTTGTAGCGTTGTTAGTATGTTTAATTCCAACGACAATTGGTGGTTTGCTATCAGCGATTGGTATTGCGGGGATGGATCGGGTGACAAAATTTAACGTGCTAGCGATGTCAGGGAAAGCAGTAGAAGCTGCGGGCGATATTAATACAATTATTTTAGATAAAACAGGTACAATTACTTTTGGGAACCGAATGGCTCATACATTATTGCCTGTAGGAAATGAAACGATTGAGCAAGTTGGAAAGTGGGCCGCTATTAGTTCTGTTTTAGATGAAACACCAGAAGGTCGATCTGTTATCGAGTATGTGCAGGGAAAATCTATATCATATAATAGAGAACTTGCAGAACAAGGTGAGTTTGTTCCGTTTAAAGCAGAAACGAGAATGAGTGGTGTTGATTTACAAGACGGAACGAAAGTGAGAAAAGGTGCTGTAGGTGCCGTTATTGAATGGGTTGAGTCACAAGGCGGAACAATTCCGAAAGATGTAAATCAAAAAGCAGACTTAATTTCAAAAGAGGGCGGAACACCACTTGTAGTTGCAGTAGATAATCGTATTTACGGTTTAATTTATTTAAAGGATACAGTAAAACCGGGTATGCGTGAGCGTTTTGAACAGTTACGCCAAATGGGGATTAAAACGGTTATGTGTACAGGTGATAATCCGTTAACAGCAGCAACCATTGCAAAAGAAGCTGGAGTAGATGAATTCGTTGCCGAGTGTAAACCGGAAGATAAAATTGCTGTCATTAAAGCAGAGCAAGATAAAGGGAAACTTGTAGCGATGACAGGTGATGGTACAAATGATGCTCCAGCATTAGCACAGGCGGACGTTGGATTAGCGATGAACAGTGGTACGACAGCAGCGAAAGAAGCGGCAAACATGATTGATCTAGACTCGAATCCAACGAAAATTATTGAGGTTGTAGGAATCGGTAAGCAATTGTTAATGACGCGAGGTGCTTTAACGACGTTTAGTATTGCGAATGATATAGCAAAATATTTTGCCATCATTCCAGCAATGTTTACACTTGCGATTCCGCAAATGGAGGCATTGAACATTATGAAATTAACATCACCACTGTCAGCGATTTTATCAGCATTAATATTTAACGCTGTTATTATTCCATTACTCATTCCGTTAGCGATGAAAGGTATTGCATATAAACCGATGAGTTCTAATGCATTGCTTAGCCGAAACTTACTTATTTATGGGCTTGGCGGAGTTATCGTTCCGTTCATTGGAATTAAAGTAATTGATATAATTGTCGGCTTGTTCATATAAGGAAGAGGGGAAAAAGATGGAGAAGAAACAAAGTATACTATCACCAATTATCCGTATTACTTTTACATTTCTAGTGTTGTGCGGACTTGTATACCCGCTTATTGTTACTGGTATTGCACAAGCCGTGATGAAGGATAATGCGGATGGAAGTCTAATATATAATGATAAAAATGAAGTGATTGGTTCTAAATTAATCGGGCAAAACTTCACGGATCCACGTTATTTTCAAGGGCGTGTTTCTAGTATTGAATATAAGGCTGAAGCATCTGGTTCAAATAACTATGCACCATCTAATCCAGATTTAGAGAAACGAGTAGAGAAAAGTATTGAAGAGTGGAAGAAACAAAATCCGAGCGTTCCAGTTACAGAAGTACCGATTGATTTAGTGACAAATTCAGGTTCAGGGCTTGATCCTGATATTAGTCCGAAGGCAGCTTCTGTGCAGGTGGATCGCATATCGAAATTAACGAATATTCCGAAAGAAAAACTTAATCAATTGATTAAAGATCAAACAGAAGGTGCTGCGCTTGGTTTATTTGGAGAGACCCGCGTAAACGTCTTAAAGCTAAATTTGGCATTACAGGAATTAATGAAATAGTAACAGTGCTACCTCAATCTAACGGATTGAGGTAGCGTTGTTTCGAATGAAAGGTAGTGTTTATTTTGTATGCAGATGATTATGAACCGAAGTTTCAAAGGCGAACGCCAGAGGAATATTTAGAATATATTCGTCAGCAAAATCGCGGAAAGTTAAAGTTATATGTAGGAGCAGCTCCAGGCGTAGGAAAAAGTTATAAAATGCTCTTTGATGCAAGGGAAATGAAAAAAGATGGAATTGATATTGTAATTGGTTTAATTGAAACGCATGGAAGAAAAGAGACGGCAGAAGCAATTGCTGATTTAGAAAAAGTTCCTTTGAAAGAAATACAGTATAAAGGAAAGGTATTTTATGAGCTTGATGTGGAAGGAATAAAAAAACGCGCGCCGCAAGTAGTCGTAGTGGATGAACTTGCGCATAGTAATGTTCCTGGTTCTAAGCATAAAAAACGTTATATGGATGTGCAGGAATTGTTAGAGGCTGGTATATCGGTATTATCAGCTTTTAATATTCAACATTTAGAAAGTGTTCATGATATTGTAGCTCAAATTACGAATGTAAAAGTAAGAGAACGAGTTCCAGATTTTATTTTACAAAAAGCAAATGAAATTCAGCTCGTTGATGCAACACCGGAAGTACTTCGGAAGAGGTTAATAGACGGAAAGATATATAAAGAAGAAAAAATTCAGCAAAGCTTACAAAATTTCTTTACGCTTAATAATTTAGGAGCACTTAGGGAATTATCGCTTCGTGAAGTCGCTGACGATATGGACGAAAAGATTAGTCAAACAGTGATAGAACCAATCGGAGTGAAAGAAAAAATTCTCGTTTGTGTACAATACAGTTCAACAGCGGAGAAATTAATAAGACGGGGATGGCGCATGGCTGATCGGTTAAACGCTGAATTGTACGTATTAAACGTTGAGAGGGAAAATATAGATTCTATTTCAGCTGGAAAAAAGCAGACGATTGAAGAGTGGAAGTTGCTAACGAATCAATTTGATGCAAGTTTTGTATTAGAAGAAGCAAAGGGAAGAAAGCCAGCAGATGTTATTATTGAAGTGGCAAAAAGATTACAGGTGACGCAAATTTTACTTGGACAATCGGCTAGAACAAGGTGGGAAGAAATACGAAAAGGCTCTATTGTAAATGAAATTATGAGACAAACAAAGTATATTGATATTCATATTGTTGCGGATCAAAGAGGGTAAAATAGAGCCGACATTTTTTGGGGCTCTATTTTAATTTTTGTACAGCATGAAGGCTTAGCATTTTCATTGTATATAAGATTACAAGTAAAAACATAATTGCGCCTAGGAAGAAAATCCAAAAGTAATTTTGGTTAAATAAAAGAAATCCACCTATAAGTGGCCCTGTGCCCATACCAAGATAGCGGATGAAGTTGTACATACCGATAGCTGTTGCGCGTTCTTGTACGAATTCTTCTGTTAATAAAGTAGTGTGAGTTGGCATAGAAAGTCCCATACTAAAACCGTACAAAGATGTAACGATAATAATGAATGGGATATTGATGCTATATGTGAAAGAGAATAAAACGACACATATAATATTGAAGAAACTCGTAATAAATAAAGCTTGCTTTGTTGTGAGTCGTTTTTGCAAAAACTTGTAGCAAAAACTTCCTAGCATGATAGAAAGAGACATTGGTACAAACATAAGACCAATTTTATTTACAGTTAAATGAAATGAATTTGTTAAAATACTCGGTAAAAAAACGAGAAAGCAAAAGTAAATACAAAATTGAATGAAGCCAATAAGAGTAATAGAAAATCCAGTTTTATTTTTTAAGATAAGAGAGTAATTCTTTTGTGCTTTAGATTGTTTAATTATATTTGGCTTTGTTTCTGGGAGTAGTGAAATGTTTATAATTAATAAGATAATGCCAAGTGTAGATAAAAAGAGAAATACAGATAAGTGACCATTTATACTGCCAAGATAACCACCTATGAGAGGAGCCATTGCAGGTGCGAGGGCAAGTAACATTTGGTATAGGCTCATCGCTTCTCCGCGTTCTTTTCCTTCAAATAAATCGCCGATAATCGTTGCTGAAACTACAGGTATAGCCGCTATTCCTATAGCTTGAACAGCTCTAAAAAAGAGAAATAAATAAATGTTTGCCGAAAAAGCACATCCGATTGAACCAATTGTACTAATGACTAAACTAGGGATAAGGACAGATTTTCTCCCTTTTGTATCAATTAAAGGTCCATATACGAGCTGCATAATTGCAAGAACGAATGTGAAAAGTGAAACTGTTACATTTACAAGATAAAGAGAAGTGTGAAAAGAATTTTGAATCATCGGTAAGATAGGTGTGTAAATATTTTGAGCGAAGGAACCGAGTAAGGCACTAATACAGACAACATATAAAATGAAAGTTAGTTTAGATTTTTTCATCTTGTTAACCTCCTTGTGATTTAGTTTCATCGGAAACTAAAATTATTTTAACATGATTTTCTTACTTGTAAAGATGAAAAAATGGTTTTAAAATGGTATATAGTTAAATTGTTTCTTTGGAAACTTAGGAGGCGAACGGATTGAAGCATGCAACGAAGCAAATGGAAATACTGTCGGACATTCGTACACTTTTGCATAAAAAAGAAGAACATTTAAAACGACAAAATGAGAAGTTTCTTCGTGAGACAGGCGTAAGTAGTATGTCTTTATCTGAGTTACATGTAATCGAATGTATCGGAAAAAATGGTTTGATGAATGTAACGGCAATTACGACAGAAATGGGCATGACGAAGGGAGCAATCTCTAAAATTTGTACAAAGTTGTTTCAAAAGCAATTCGTTGAGAAGATGCAAATGTTAGATAATCAAAAAGAAATCTTCTTCAGCTTAACGGAGAGTGGGAATGAAATATATAAAGCTCATGAAAAATTGCATAAGCAAGCTGAAGAAAAGTGGTTGTTACTTTTAGATGGATATACGAAAGAAGAGCAAGACTTTATTCAAAGGTTTATAAAGGATGTCTCCGGTCATTTGGAAATATAATTGGAAGAAAAAACTCCTTTTTCTCAAGTCTTTTAAATATAATTTCTGAAAGAACTCATATATAATAGAAAAAGATACTTAACATGGTGAATAATTAAAGAGTCAATATATATAGAGGAGAGAGTAACATGCTTGAAAATACGGGGTTAGTATTAGAAGGCGGCGGTATGCGTGGTGTATACACGGGCGGGATATTAGAATACTTTATGGAACAAGATTTATATTTTCCATATGTAATCGGTGTATCAGCTGGTGCTTGTCATGCAGCGTCGTATCTTTCCAGACAAAGAAATAGAAATAAAACGGTCAATATTGATTATGCATCACATCCGAAATATTTATCGTATAAAAACTTATGGAGAAAACGTCAGCTATTTGATATGGATTTCATTTTCCACGAAATCCCAGAAAAGCATGTGCCGTTTGATTTTGAAACATACTTTAATAGCCCGGAACGTTTCCTTGTAGGAACGACGGATTGTGAAACAGGGCAATCAGTTTATTTTGAAAAAGAAGGCACGAATGATGATGCGCTAAATTTATTACAAGCGTCTAGTTCATTGCCTTTCATTGCACCAGTAGTAAATTATCGTGGCAAGCAACTGTTAGATGGCGGGATTTCTGATCCAATTCCAGTTCGTAAAGCACAGGAAGATGGATTTAAAAAATCAGTCGTAATTTTAACGAGAAATCATGGTTACGCAAAGAAAAAATCAAGATTTGGGTGGATTGCTGCGAAAGCTTATAAAAAATATCCGAACCTTGTGAACACGATGCTAAATCGTTATGAAGTGTATAATGAAACACTTCACTATATTGAAAAAGAAGAACAAGCTGGCAATTTATTTGTTATTCGCCCAGAAGTGCCGCTTCAAGTAGATCGTATGGAAAAAGATACAGCAAAACTACAAAATTTATACGAGCAAGGCTATGAAGATGCAAAGAGGCAATTTGCAGATTTGCAGGCGTTCTTGCAAAAATAATAATTAGGCTGTGGAGATGGAGTTCTCTGCAGTCTTTTTATATTGCTTTTAAAAAAGGAAAATAGAGCATCGAATTTCGATGCTCTACTTTTTATGTATAAAAAAATCCCTCTTTATGAGAGATTTTAATGTGGTAAGAATATCAATTGATAAGCAAACAAAATTCCAAATACATATACAAGTGGGTGAACAGCACGGAATTTACCTTTTGCCACTTTCATAAGTGGGTATGAAATAAATCCAAGTGCGATACCTGTTGCGATACTTGATGTAAGTGGCATGCTTAAGATTACTAAGAATGCTGGGAATGCTTCATCAAATGCGTCCCAATCGATGTGGCGAACTGAACCCATCATAAGACTACCAACGATAATTAATGATGGTGCAGTAATAGCTGATACACCAGAAACAGCACTTACTAATGGGCCGAAGAATGCTGCTAGTGCGAATAGAACCGCTACTGTAACAGTTGTTAAACCAGTACGACCACCAGCTGCAACACCAGCAGATGATTCAATGTAAGCTGTTGATGGTGTCGTTCCGAACATAGAACCAATAGTTGCTGAGAATGAGTCAGATAGAAGAGCTCGTCCTGCTTTTGGAAGCTTTCCGTCTTTCATAAATCCACCTTGTTGTGCAACGCCAAGTAATGTACCTGTTGTATCGAATAGTGTAACAAGGAAGAATGAGAATACAACGCCGTATAATCCGTAGTTAATTACGTCAGATACAGCAGTAATTGGATTTGAAACGATAATTCCTTCTGGTAAACCAGGCATTGATGTAACACCGTTTGAGAATGATAATTGTCCCGTGAAGAAAGCGATAATACCAGTTAATAGCATCCCGATAAATAGTGCGCCATTTACATTTAAAGACATAAGGACAATTGTAATTCCAAGTCCAGCTAATGCTAGTAGTACTGGAGCAGAGTGAAGATCACCAAGTCCAACTAAGTTTGCATCATTTTTTGTAACGATACCTGTTAAACGTAAACCGATAAAGGCGATAAATAGCCCGATACCAGCAGTAATTGCATGTTTTAAGTTTTCAGGAATTGCTTCCATTAATTTTGTACGGAAAGATGTAAATGATAGCAAAATTAAAATCATACCTGCTACGAATACAGCAGAGAATGCAATTGCGAAAGTCATGCCTTCATGCGCTTTTACAACAGAGTAAGAGAAGTAAGCATTTAATCCCATACCTGGCGCGATTGCGATTGGTAAGTTTGTAAAGATTGCCATAAATAATGTTCCGACAACAGCAGCGATAATTGTTGCTGTAAATGCTTGTTCAAATGGAACACCTGCATCTCCAAGGATAACAGGGTTTACGACAATGATATATGCCATTGTTAAGAAGGTAATAATACCTGCCATAATTTCAGTTTTAATAGAAGTTTTATGTTTTGAAAGGTTAAACATATAAACATCCTTTCTGTTTACGAATAATTTTCACAACAGTTATATATAATATTCGTTTTTTATCTATTTTGCAATAGTTTTGCATAAAAAGTTTATAACAATTCATATTTTGTGTCTTAAATTCGAATATTAATCGTAAAACGATGTGTGAATTTCAGCTTTTTATTGTGCACATGCTAAGGAAAAGGAGTTGAAAGCAGCTATGCCACAGCAAAAAAACTTTATAACAATGCCTGCGCAACATCAAAATAAGCAGCCAGGTATTGAATCATTAATGAGCCCCCTTCCGCAGTTTGAAGATGCAAACTATAAAGGAAGTGAAAAGTTAAAAGGGAAGAATGTGTTAATTACGGGAGGAGATAGCGGAATTGGACGAGCAGTTTCCATCGCTTTTGCAAAAGAGGGAGCAAATGTTGCGATTGCTTATTTAGATGAGGAAGAAGATGCAAATGAGACGAAACAACGTGTTGAAAAAGAAGGTGTAAAGTGTGTATTGTTGCCGGGGGATTTGAGTAATGAACAGCATTGTAAAGATATTGTGGAAGAGACCGCCCGGCAGTTAGGTAGTTTAAATATTTTAGTGAATAACGTTGCACAGCAATATCCGCAGCAAGGGCTAGAGTATATTACAGCAGAACAGCTAGAAAAAACATTTCGTATTAATATTTTTTCTTATTTTCACGTTACGAAAGCAGCCCTTTCTCATTTGAAGAAAGGGGATGTCATTATAAATACGGCATCTATCGTTGCATATGAAGGAAATGAAACGTTAATTGATTATTCCGCAACGAAAGGAGCAATCGTAGCTTTTACAAGATCACTTTCTCAATCGTTAGTGCAAAAAGGGATTCGGGTAAATGGTGTTGCACCAGGCCCGATTTGGACACCGCTTATTCCATCGAGCTTTGATGAGAAGAAAGTCTCTCAGTTTGGGAGCAATGTCCCGATGCAACGGCCTGGTCAACCATATGAATTAGCGCCGGCATACGTATACTTGGCATCTGGTGATTCATCCTATGTTACTGGGCAAATGATACATGTAAATGGGGGCGTTATTGTAAATGGATAGTTTTCATTTATAAGAGCAAAGTAATGTTAATTCCACTTATTATAGGGAGCGCTAGGGGGGATATAGCTGAAAAAGTTATGTTTCATCATACTATTATTTTTCATCCTACCGGTTAGTGCTTTTGCTAATACAGATCATTTAATATTAGTAAATCTTACGACGAACCAGTTGTCTTTTTTTGAAAATGGAAATTACACAAAAACATTTCCAGTAACGACTGGAAGAGATCGTACACCTACGCCTGAAGGTAATTTTTGTATTATAACTAAATTTAAAAATAAAGAATACCATCGAAAAAAAATACCTGGGGGTGCACCGAATAACCCTCTTGGTACGAGGTGGCTTGGACTAGATAAGAATGAATATGCAATTCACGGGACGAACCGGGAATGGACGATTGGAAGTAGGGAATCAAATGGCTGTATTCGTATGCATGACAGGGATATACAATGGTTATATGACCGAGTACAATTACAAACAAAAGTAATCATTTCTCGTTTTCATACGAGCCCCGAATATGAAGCAAATAAACTTGGTTATCGCGTTGTGAGCTGGAATGGTCGAAAAATAGAAAAAGAACAAATTGGAGTACTTACGTTAGTAGACCGCGCGGATATATATTGGCAAGAACCAAATGGACAGTTAACGAAAGTGAAAACGGTATTGCCAAATGAAAGATATCCAGTGTACTCAAAACGAAAAGATGGAATATATTATATAGGAAACAATTCGTATATTATAGATGAAACAGGAGAGAAAGTTCGTTACGAGCAAATTCCTTCTTCGATTTTAAGTAATATATATAAACGGAAATACAATGTTCCGTAATGGCTACCGTATTATAGACGGTAGCTTATTTATACTTGGAGTTTAACTGCAACTATTGTATTTTGCTGAATATAATACAGTACAGATAGGGGGCGGTTATATTATGAAAAGTGAATTTGCGTTTAAAGTTTTCTTAGTAACGACCTGTTTATTTATCGTGTATTTATATGCGTTTCTCGTCTTTTCTTTTTATGTTCCATATGTTGATTTAATATTATTCTTCGGATTTATTTGGGCGTTTGTGAAAGCGAGGGAAGGAGAGAAGAGTATATATCGGCGCATTACCCTATGCGGGACGGCCGTTCTCGTTATTTTGTACTTTTTTATTATGCATGATTTTTGGAGAGGAATGTAAAAAAAGCATACGATTAATCGTATGCTTTTATATCTGTTAATGATGGAAGAGAGGCAATTGCACCGTAATTTGTACATGTGATAGCGCCTACTTTATTTGCAAAGGAGATAAATGCTGTTAAGTCTTTGAAATGATACGAAAGTGTATGTTCACTTTGGGCAATCTGATATAACATTGCTCCAACGAAAGCGTCACCAGCACCAGTTGTATCGACTTGTTGAATGGAAATAGAAGAGACAATAGTTTGACCTTCATTTGTCGCAAGAAGGGTACCGTCTTTTCCAAGTGTAATAGCTACTACTTTTGCGCCATAATTTAATAATTTGAGTGCAGCTTGTTGTAAATCACTCTCTTTAGAGAGCATAGTAGCTTCCTCTTGACTTACTTTTACGAAGTGTGCATGTTTTATAAAGGTTAGACAATCTTGAGAGAATTGTTCTGTATTTGTAATGAGTGCACTTCGATAATTTGGATCAAAAGAAATAAAATGCCCTTTATCTTTCGCATATTGTAACAACTGAAAATACGTTTCTTTTAATGGGCTTGATAGTAAAGCTGTCGCTGAACCGAAATGTATTAAATCATTCGTTTGTATTTTTGATAAATCAATGCTATTGAATTGATATTCACCATCTGCACCACGCATAAAAGTAAAATCACGTTCGCCATCTTGATCGATGGATACGAATGCAAGTGTTGTTTGTTTATCTTTTATGAGCATGGATGTATCGACTTGCGCACGCTGTAAAGTTTGTTCAAGAAACTCACCAAATGGGTCGTTTCCTACTTGCCCCATAAATGTAGCGTGTCCACCTAATTTTGTAATCGCAGCAGCAACGTTAGCGGGTGCTCCACCAGCTTTTTTTTCGAAATCTGAACCGTTTACTAAAGAAACATTAGTATTTCGGCACACAAAATCAATTAATAGTTCACCTATACAAAAGACATTTCTCATACAATCCCTCTTTTCAGCTTATATTGTGTGATGGTAAAGTTTAGTTTTGCATCTGAAAAGATTGCGATATGATGTTTCATGTCTTTTCGAGGAAAAACTCGGGACGTAAAGACTGTTGAACCATCGTATAAGAAAATTTCCACGATGCTTTTATCTACAAATATTTGTAGTTCTATCGTATCTTGAATATCGATTTTTTTACAGCGTTCAAATCCATATTCTCCGCCAAATTGATGGTAGAAGTTGCCCCTGTCTATAGAAATAGTACCTTGTTCCCGATTAAATGTAATGGGGAAACATTCCTCCTCATTGTGGAAGAGAGAAAGACCAAACCGTTTTGCATCTTCTGTTTTAAGTGTAACAATTAATTCATAGGAGTCTTCATCATCAA
Source organism: Bacillus sp. cl96 (assembly GCF_900100505.1). Taxonomy (NCBI): domain Bacteria; kingdom Bacillati; phylum Bacillota; class Bacilli; order Caryophanales; family Bacillaceae; genus Bacillus; species Bacillus sp. cl96. The sequence continues at coordinate 742,512 of NZ_FNDM01000001.1, read as the reverse complement.
GCGTTGATAATACATTTAATCCGGCTGTTATATCTCCTGAAATGTCTTTTTTTGTTGTTCGTAGTTTTGTTAATTCTGAAACTGGTTTTTGTTTTAAGATGTTATCTTCTAATGTTAATTCACGTGGAAGTGTTAGGCAATGAGCCCACATATAATCATCAGAAGGATATGTGATTTCACTTGATCCTGCCCAAGCAAACAATAGGCGACGACTAGTAGAGTCTTCTAAAGTTTGAGGGGCATAAAAATCGAACCCTTTATCAGCTTCGTAATAGGAATCAACATGGAAATATAAATTTTTAATATCGAAATGGCCTATAGCATAAACGACATTGTATACATTGTGAAAGTTTTCTCCGTCTTTTTCAATTCCTTGCGGTGAAAAGAGAAGTACATCTTTCCCTGATAATTGGAAGTAATCGGGGCATTCCCACATAAATCCGAATTCTTTTAAGTTTGTTGTAATCTCGCCTTGGAAATGCCAATTGTATAGGTCTTGTGATTTGTATAGTAATAGAGTTCCTGTTTTATTTTCACGTTGGGCCCCGAGTAACATATAGTACATATCATTATGTTTCCAGACTTTTGGATCACGTACATGTTTTGTATATCCGTCAGGAATTATATCAATAACAGGATTATTACTATATTTCGTCATCGTATATTGTGAATCCATTGTTGCCATACATTGTTTTGCATCACGGGAATCATCAGGCTTTTTTATATTCCCTGTATAAAGTAGATGAAGAAGGCCATCTTTTACGATAGCACTACCAGAATATGCACCGTGTGATTCATAGCTTTCAGTAGGGATGATGGCTACAGGCATACGCTCCCAGTTAATAAGGTCTTTTGACCTCACATGCCCCCAATGCTTCATTCCATGAATGGGACCAAATGGATACCACTGATAAAAAACGTGATATTCATCATTGTAGTATGATACACCGTTAGGATCATTCATTAATCCAAATGGTGGGTGGATATGATAAATTGGTTTCCATGAATCTTGGTTTGCAATTTCATATAAAGAATGTAATTCGTCTTTATTAGATTGCAGTATTGTTTTATATTTTGACATAGGTTTTCACCCCGTTATTATTTACTTTCTTTATATAAAATGAATGTGGCAACAAAAGCAGTGATAACTGCAATAGCGAAACCAATTATATAGTGAATCATGTTCATCATGCCAAGAGGTGCAACAATTGTAAGCATCGGAATACCTGTTAAACCGTATGCATTAGCCGCTACTTGCATCCAAACAACGTAAGCGCCTCCAATTGCGCCGCCAATAGCTGCTGCAATAAATGGTTTACCAAGTTTTAAATTGACACCAAAAATAGCTGGTTCTGTAATTCCTAAAAATGCTGAAGCTGCTGCTGGAATTGCAATTTCTTTCGTTTTTTTGTTTTTGGTTTTGAAATAGACAGCTAAAGTAGCACCGCCCTGTGCAACGTTCGCCATTGACCAAATAGGGAGTAAGAAATTGACACCGATATCTTTATTTGCGAGTAAGCCCGCTTCAATAGCGTGGAAGCTATGATGTAAGCCAGTAAGAACAATTGTTGAATACAACCCACCGAATATAAGTCCAGCTACTGGCCCTGCAAATTGATAAATTGTATTTAAAAGGTACGTAATGCCGTCACCGATTTTATATCCAATTGGTCCGATAATAATAAGTGATAAAAAGCCAGTTATAATAATTGTTAAGAATGGTGTAACTAATAAATCTAAAGAGTTCGGAACACGTTTTCGAAGTTCTTTTTCAATTGTACTCATAACATATACACATAATAAAATAGGTAAAACAGTACCTTGATAGCCAATCATATCAATATCCATACCAAGGAAATGTAAAACTGTGGGTTTTGCATTTGAAAGAGTCCAAGGATTTGTTAAGCTTGGGTGAGTTAATATACCACCAACAACTGCACCTAAGAAAATGTTTCCACCAAATTCTTTAGCGGCACTAACTCCAATTAAAATGGGTAAAATGATGAAAGCTGCACTTGAGAACATATCAAGTAATTGGATAAGTGAGTGATCTCCAGGAACTAATTTAAACGCTTTCAACATTCCGAGTAGACCCATAAGTAAACCGCTTGCAACGATAGCTGGAATAATTGGAACAAAAATATTAGATAGTGTCTTTGCTAGGCGGGCGATAGGATTCATTTTTTTCTTAGGTATATCGTTTGATGTTGTAGAATCTAGTTCGGCTATTCCAATTAGTTTTGAGAATTCATCATATACTTTGTTTACTATGCCAGTTCCAAAAATAATTTGATATTGCTCGGTCGTTGCAAAAGCACCTTTTACTCCATCGATGTTTTCGATTTCTGCAGCGTTTATTTTCGTATCATCCTTTAATATAAGACGAAGGCGAGTCGCACAATGTGTGGCACGAACAATGTTTTCCTTTCCACCAATATTCTGTATTACTTGAGTTGCAATTTGTTTCATATCCATAAAAATTCCCCCTTACTATAAATTCTCTTTTATGGAACCGGTTCCGCAATAAGTTAAAATAAAAAACAGGGAAATGATGTTGAAAATCCTGTTTTTAAAATGTGGAACCGGTTTTAATTTTATTATAGAGCGCCTTTATATTTTGTCAACGCTTTCTTGGATTTTTAATGTATAACGGGAGTGTAATATTTTTGGTATAGTTTTGTTTTCAACAAGCTGTGAAAGAGAAGTGGCAGCAAGCTTTCCAGCATACTCATAGTCAAACGCAATTGTCGTTAAACTAGGGTGTACCATTTCTGAAATATCATATCCACCGAATCCTGTTACAGAAATATCACCTGGTACAGAAAGAGAGTGGGAGTGAATGACTTTCATTGCGCCAAGAGCGATGTTATCTGTAGCACATACGATAAGAGTTGGGCAATTATTATCTAAAATATGTTGTACTTGTTTCATGGCATCTTCTATGCGGAAAGTTGTTTCGTAATATGAAACGTTGCAAGTCGGTTCTAAATTTTCAATTGCTTTTTGAAAACCATTTTTTCGATTTATTCCAACAGAAATATCATCTTTTTCTATCCCTAAATAGGCAATATGTCGATGGCCTTGCGATAAAACGTATGCCCCTAACTCATAAGCTGCATCATAATCATCGTGAACGAGGCAATATTGATCTTTATATTCTTGCCCGACGAATAAAATAGGGATGTTTGAATTAGCCATAATTTTTTGATGTTCATTCGTCAATGTTTTTGTTAATAAAATAATGCCAGCTACCTTTTGTTTTATAAAGTTTTCAATTGCTTGTATTTCAGTTCCGGTTGTTTGATTTGCATTTGCTACAAGCATTTGATAGTTATTTTCCTGTAATGTTTTATCGATCCCGATAAGTGTTTTCATTGTAGCGAAGGAGTCTAATCGGGGGATGATGACACCAATTAAATTTGTTGTTTTTGCTTTTAAACTTTGAGCAAATGTATTGGGAGAGAAATTTGTTTCTTGAATAATACCTTCGATTTTAAGTTTTGTTTTATCACTTACATATCCGCCGTTTAAGTAACGAGAGACTGTGCTTTTTGCAACTCCAGCCAATTTGGCGATATCTGCAATTGTTTTAGCCATAGTATTTCACCTTCGTATTCATAAAAATGTTAACTTTATTATAGGGAGAATTAGAGATGACGTAAACAAGAAGAGGGAAAGAAAAGACCACCTCACGTATATGAGGTGGAATAATTGTTAATATCTAGGCTTAAATGTATGACAACAAGTCTCTACACTCGTTGCTACAGAACTTTCTAGCGTCTCGTTTGTTAAAACAGCAGCTGTATATGAATCATTTTCAGTTTGACCAGTTTCATCTGCATCAGGCTGAACGATGATCGCACTTGCTTGACAAAAGTTACCTTGTCCCCAAAAAGAACAGTTGGAAACAGAACATCTTACTTCTGGCATAAAACCCCCTCCTTATACATTAGTGTGGGATTTTACGCCCATTTCATGTGTAGAAGGAGTTTCCTTTTCTAATTACTTTTTCGTTTGTTCAAGCCATTCTTTTAATTTGTCTTTCGGCTGTTCACCGCTAATACGACTCACTTCTTTGCCATCTTTAAAATGAATGATTGTTGGTGTACCTTGAATTTTATATTCATCCCAAGGAGCATCTAATTTTTCAATATCCATAACTTTCATATCAACGTTCAAGTCTTTAGCCATTGGCACTACGACAGGAGATAATTTTTGGCAATGAACGCAAGATGTTTGATAAAAGTATACTGTTTCTTCTTTTTTCTCTTTTAAGTTCTTTTGAAGATCTGAAAGAGAAATTTTATTTGTGTAGTAGTCAGGACCATCTGTTTGACTACCAGTAGCATTATCAATTTTTTGGCTAGTTGAAGCGTTTTTTTCTTCCATTTGTGTTACAGCGAAAATTGCCGCAAACAAGGCGATAATAATACCACCAAATATAAGCATTTTTTTCATTCTTTCATCTCCTTATTTGTTTTTGATGACAATAAAGCTACAAACAGCGATTGTAATAAAGCCGATAAGTGCTAAAAACGGGATTGTCACAAAACCGAACCAGTTTATGTATTCTCCCGTACATGGTACACGTCCACAAGCTGCCCCAGCAGCTGAAAATGCTGCGACTTTTTGAATTGCATAGTGATATAAAGAAATACAAGCACCAATAGTTGCGATTGGTAAAGAATAACTTGCAATGCGATAATCTTTCTTTGCTACAGCGATACCAAGCCATAAAACGAATGGATACATAAAAATACGTTGATACCAACAAAGAACACAAGGCTCAAATTTCATGATTTCGGAAAAGTACAGACTTCCTAGTGTAGCGATAAAAGAAGCTCCCCATGCGGTAAGTAAAGCATATTCTTGCTTTTTTTCTCGTCCCATATTTTATACCTCTCTTATAATAGTTACATACTAAATTATAGTATGAAGTAGTATGGAAAAGAAAGAAAAAATATGTTTATCAATAAAAGTTTTATAAGGAGAAACTTTTATTGATATAAACATTTTAAAAAAGCGCCATTCTCCGGAAGAGAATAGCGCTATATTTTACATTTGAATTTGTTCTACTTCTTCTACATGCGACTTTTGGGATGCGTGGTCAATATATTGAAATAGGAGCTGCAATTGTTTATCAACTTCTGGAAGTTCTTTACTGTATTGATAAGCGTGTAAAAAATGCTCAATACGTTTAGAAAATAATTGATCGTTCGTTTGAACCATGAGAACGAGTAATTTATCCCAATTACAGCAATACGTGTAATAGAGAGCTTTATCATAGTCGTTATATGTTTGCACTGTGTACCCTCCTTACCGAGAGTTATATATAGTGTGTGATAAGTAAGGGGAAATACACTTGAAAGAATTTGTTAAGAAAAAAAGTGAATGAAAAGAAAAAACGAGGAGTTTCCTCGTTTTTTAAGCTTTTGGCATTGGCGTAGGTGTTGGTTTGCCATAGCCTTCTTTGTATTTATTATCGATATAGTTACGAATTTCAAGCGTTGATTTTCCTTTTTGTTTCATGGAAGCAGATTCAACTGCGATTTCTAGGCAATTGACGCAAGTCGTTGCATGGGAGTCCCAAACAACTTCACCATTCTTTTTAATTTCACGAATAAAGCAGTTTTTATTATTTTTATGTCCTACACTTTCACCGCAACCACAATAGCATGGAATCCAATCTAATAGTTCTGCATTTTGTCCAGCGACAGTGTAGATATCTTTCATTTGTGGATCAAGCTTGTCTAGGAAGGTAGGAAGTGTGTCGACTCCTTTTGTTTTCTCTTGAATGTCAGCTTGCTGAGTGTGCGATGCGTGGTCATGTTCTTCTTTTTTTGATTCAGAAGATTTTTGGTCATTTGTACTAGTACTTCCGCATCCAGCAAGAATTAAGCTTAGTACTGCAAGTAAAGAAAATACATACTTTTTCATTCGCTTGTCCCCTTTATAAATGTATTAATCAAATTGTATCAGACTAAGGGACACCTAGGGAGAAGTTTTTTTTGAACGATTTTTGAAGTACCATCTTAGTGAATGAAACAAAAATAAAATTGGGATATAAGCGTATACAATATATAAACCCGCTTGAGATAGTACGGTATTTAATGTGTTGATACTTTCACGGTTTGTGAAAAGTAGAGAAGCTGAAAATATGATGAAAATAAAAAACGGTAATGTAAATTTAAATGAAATATGAAAGGAACGCTTCATCGTTTGACATGATGACCAAATGGTTAAGCAGAGGTTTGGTAAAATAATTAAAAACCAAACGAAAATAATAATATATTCAAAGCGCTGGATAAAAGGAACTTTAATTATTTTTAACATCGTTAAAGTAGGCCAAATAGTACGGTTTAATTGTCCCTCGCTGTAATACATAAAAGATACGATAGCTAAAACTACATAAATTAAGGTGCTAAAAGCAATTCCAGCATGGGCCCATCGCTTTAAAGATTTTCCTTTTTCAATAAAGGGATAAAAGATAAGAATTGTTTCAAACCCCAGAAATTCCAATGCGGATTGTTTTGCAGATATAAGCATGTCAAAAGGTGAATGTGTAAAAATAGGTAAAATATTACGAAAATGAGCATATTTCATTGGATAGATTAAAAAGAATACAACGAAAATAGGAAGAACAATACCCCAAAAACATATCCCTGTCACAGAACGGAAGCCACCTTTTATAATGTAGTAAGTGACTAATAAAAACATAAGCGTAAGTTTCCATAACTTAATGGTAGGGAAAATCCAAACTTGTATCACTTCCATATACGTACGAAGAACCGTAAGGCAAAATAATAAGCAATAAAGAGTGAAAATTACAGAAAATATAGAGCCAACCCATTTTCCAAAGGTTGTTGTATGAATGCTAATTAAATCTCCGTCTTTTTCAAGCATTTTTAACATACAAAACAGCACAATATGAGTTGCAATTCCCGCAATAATAAGAGAAATCCAGGCATCATAACCAGCGTTTTTTAAAATTACACGTTGATATCCGAGAATTCCTATACCAATCTGGAGAGAATGCAATAAAATAAATGCAAAATATGGAGAGACTGTCTTTGTTTTATTCATTGTATTCATTGCTTATTTCACCTCACTATTCTCCGATTCCAGATTGTACAATATTAAGATCTAAATTTACATCCACCGCTACATTTTTATACATATTTCGAATTTGTGTTATATTCCATTTTCTCGTATGGCTTCTAATTTCATCTCGTATTCCTAAAGGATCAATTTCCTTTTCTTGAAATTGTTTTATTAGATCTTCACAGTCTTTTTCAACATTTCGTTCAATTTGTTTTTTTATATAGTTGATATTTGTTTCTTTTCTTAAATCAATCCAATTAGGAGAGTTTTTAATTAATCCATTTAATTTTAAATGGATTTTTACTTTTGGTATGTCGCCAGTTTGATCTATATTATACTTATTTTCCCCAGCTAAGTTTTGTATAACAACCATACCTTTATGTTTATCCTTTTTTATCGCTGCTTCGTAACGTCCATTTTTCGTAGGATTAATAAGTAATTTTGCTAAAACAGAATGTCTTTTGTCCGTATACATGACGACTTTATCGCCTTTTAAAAAGGCAAGCCCTTTGACAGCGACAGAATGATTATCGTCCATTTTAATATAAGGAACATAGGCATCACATACGGAAGAGTAATAATTATATAAAAAAATGTTTAATTCGGTTTGTGGAATGTTTTCATTTCTTATATTTTGTTCGAGTAAATCAGCAATATATAAAGACCCATTTTTTTTTCCGTAATTTAAAAGCTCTTCAGCTGATCCATCTACAATTGCTAGTTGTACATCACGCCCGATATTTGGGTCACGTTGTAAGTTAGTAATAATCTCTCCCATTCCGCGTTCTCCTAGAGCTTTTCCAAATAGGACGACACGCATTTGACCTACAACGACATTGTGAGGAGATTTTGCATTTAATCGTGAAGCGATTGTCTCAAGTGAACGGGCAGATGTTGATTGCGTTTCTGGTTTAGACTTTACACCATGTGTGTACTCTGGGAATAGAATAGTTCCTTGGAATCTTTTGTTTTTTGTGATGTCAAATCCAGCGATATGAATGATACGCTGCGTATCCACTATATAGGTTTGTGTACAGCCAGTTTGTAAAATGAAGAAGATAATTATAATAAGGTGCAATAAAAATTTTTTCATTCATTCTCACCATCACGTTTTTGCTTCGCTTTGTTTGGATTATAGCGCCATTTTGATTTTGGTCTAAGAAAAGAAGGTCTTTGAGCTGTTTGACTAAATGGTAATCGAAGAAAACCTTCTGCTGTACCTAAACCACGAAATGGATATAAAGGTAATAAATAAGGTGATCCAAGTGATTTTAATTTAATTAAATGAGCTAAAATAAATACAAATCCGACAATAAGACCTAATCCTCCGAATGCACCGGCTAAAAGAATAAGTGGAAAGCGTAATAACCGGATAGTAGAAGACATCTTTACGGTCGGTGTTGTGAAAGATGCAAGAGCGGATAAAGCAACTGCAATTAATAAAATTGTACTAGTCAAAGCTGCCTCCACGGATGCTTGGCCAATTACAATCCCCCCAACAATACCAATCGTTTGTCCGACTTTTGTCGGTAAACGCGCTCCAGCTTCACGAAGCAATTCAATTGTAATTTCTAAAAAGAGTGCTTCTAGAATGGGAGGGAAAGGTACGTTAGCTCTCGAGAAAATAATAGGACCTAGTAAATCAGCTGGAATCATTTGATAATGATATGTTAAAGCCGCTGTATAAATAGCGGAGGAAAAAAGAGAAAATATAGCTCCGAAAAAACGAATAATACGAAAGAACGATCCAATCATCCACGGTAAATAATAATCTTCTGGTGAAATGAAAAAATCCAGTAACGTTGTTGGTCCTGATAAAGCATATGGAGAGCCATCTGTTAAAATTAAAACTTCCCCGTTAATTAATGCAAATACAGCTCGATCTAATCGTTCTGTAGGTAATAGAACTGGAAAAGGTGAATTGCTATTATCACTAATAAATTGCTCAATCATAGTTGAATCAAATGGGACATCAAAGTCAATGTCTTCTAGCCGTTGAATTGCGGTGTTGATGAATTGTTCATTTGTAACTCCTTCTATATAAGCAACTGCTACTTTCGTTTTTGACATAGATCCGACGGTAACTTCTTTAAAAATGAGTTGCTCCGTTACGATATTTCGGCGTAATAAGTGTATATTTGTATCAAGGTTTTCAACGAAACCGATTTTAGGCCCGATTACGCTATACTCATTTTCTGTATCGTTATATAATCGTGTTCCTAAAACAGTACTTTCGGCACGAATTAAAGCATATTGATCAGGATTCGAATTGTTTTTTAAGCGTATTAAAATATATCCACCTAATAATTTCTCACGAATATCATCAATAGAAGGGGAGATAATAATGTCTTCAATAGAGACGATATTACATAAATCAGAGATGTTTTGGATTTGTTCCGATTCCTTTTTTAGAGGAGTTAAAATGAATTGTTTAATAATAAGTGCTTCCACGACAGATCTATAATAAAACAAGCACAATGTTTCATTTTCAAGTACGTTATGAGAAACAAAGTCGCTTGATTCTTTCATGGTTTGTATAAATTCTGGAATAGAACAAAGTGTTTTTGTATTAGTCTTTTTTGATTTTTTAGATGATAAACCGAACATTTTCTCACCCCTAACATATATCATTTACTTGTGTTAGTTTTTGGGAAAGACGGGAATTTATACTTAAAAATTGAAAGTTCATAAAGAAAAGGAAGAGTGGTGAATGCCTCTTCCTTTTTAGCATTTTAATTTGTTTTTTGTTCTTTAATAGACTTCACTAATTTCATCATTTCCGCTCGTATATCTTCTCTTTTTACATTTAATTTTTCGGCAATTTGTTTAATGTCCATTCCATCTTTTTTCATCTTTAATACATCATCAAGAGGAGTATTGCTTTTTTGAGAGATGATTGTTAACACAGTAAGATGACGCAATTTGATGTTATATTCTTTCATTTTTTGCTTTAGCTGATCCGGTGTGGATTTTTGCATAGTTGCTAACTGTTGTAGCAGTGCTTGCTTTGTTTCTTTATTCATATGATGCTTTTTCAGCTTACTTGGATCTATACCGAAATGCTCGGCTGTTTTCTCCCAAGATTTATTTTGCTTATAGTAAGCTAAAACATCTTGTATTTCTTTATTACTAATTCTTGCAATATGAGCAGCTTTCCAAATTTCATGTTTGTTATAGCCGAGTTTTTCTAGCGATTGTATTTCTTCATCTGAAATTGGTTTATGGTGATGCATTGTTACTTCTTTTGGGGTGGCAGCGGAAGCGGGGAAGATAATTGCTCCGCATAATAATGCTGCCATAGTCATACTTACCGCGATTTTTTTGTACATGTAAACTCCTCCTAGATGGATAATGTAGAAAACTGTACACATATCATTTCCATAAAATGTGAAATATTTGTGAACAAGTTAAGTTTTTTTATTCACAGCATGGAATGACGTTTTTAGAAGTTTTCCAACATAAAACATTGATTAATAGTAAAAAACTAAGGTATAATCGAAATTGAAAATCAATATCAATACTAATGATAAACTTATACATATAGATAAAAATAAGGGAGAGATAAATATGACTACATATACTTCCATCGCTAATGTGATTAAAGAAAGACGCTCTGTTCGTACATTTACAGACAAAGCAGTAGAAAAAGATTTATTAATTGAACTATTAAACGATGCAACATGGGCACCTAATCATAAGCACCGTGAACCATGGAATTGTAAACTATACATCGGAGAAGGCCGCAAGAAATTAGTAGATGCGGTATTAAACTCTTTCACGGAAGAAGAAAGAGCGAAACGCGGTAAAATTTTATCAGATCGTTTTTTAAGCACGCCTGCACAAATCGTTGTATATATAAATGAAGATCCACGTCAAATTCAACGTGATGAAGATTACGCTGCAACATGTGCATTTATGCAAAACTTCCAACTTCTTGCTTGGGAACGTGGATTAGGTTGCGTTTGGAAATCAGGCGGATTAAACTACAATCCATTATTTATAGAAGGAATCGGTTTAACAAGAGGCCAACGTATCGTTGGAATTCTTCATATCGGCTATTTCGATAAAGCACCAGAAGGAAAAGCTCGTACTCCGATTACGGAGAAGATGGAGATTATCGAAGGTTAAATAGGTGAGGCATCCTTGTTAAAAACAAGGATGTTTTTTGTTTTTGAGAAGACTATGAAATAGCAATCTAGCTATGTTGATAATTTTTGAGAATAAAGGTTTATTTGTTATATTTTTTATGTAGAGAAGCTACTCTTTTATATGATAATCATAAATATGTAATTAATTTAAATAGGCGTAGGGAGAATAAATACAAACAAGCACATTCCTCAATTAGGATGCGCTTGTTTGTATTTATTCATCAATTTGTTTAATATCAGTTCTATATATGGAAGAGATGTTATGCATTTCCTGTAATTCATTACATGATTTAGCATTTAGGAGATAAAAGTCCTTTTTTGATATAGATTTTTTAAAAAGCTCCTCATATGCTAGTTCGATATTGCAGAGAAGAGGACGTTCTTCATAAATTTTACATGACCGATTGTCAATATCATAATGGATACAACAGCCATCACCTCTGTTTAAATGAGATAGGGAGTCAATACCTTGTATGTTTTGACAACAGATTCCACATTGGGTACAAGGAAAAGTTATCATAATATGAATGACTCTTCACTTAGCATAAATGAATTGAACTCATCTTGATTTTTAAATTTAAACGAGACGTTTAAATTTTCGGCAAGTTGATGAATAGTCGCTTCTATATTTTCACCTGTATGAATCGTTTGTTTAACCAATCCAGTTACGTGTTCTATTTTTGCACCAGTTTCTTGATAAAAGTTACAAATACGTTCTTCTTCTTGTTTAATGTAATCTATAAGGACTTTACTTAATTCTTCAGCTCTTTTTCGTTCCTCAATTGTTAATTCCAATTCTTGTTGAGCACGAGTGAATGCTCCATAAAGTTGTTTCATTCCTAGCATAGCGACGGTAGCGCCGACAGCTGCACCGACAGGACCGAGAAGCATTGCTCCTGCTGCGCTGAATACAATTCCAGAAAAAGTAGTAACAGCGTTTTCACCAACTATTTCTAAAAATTCTTCAATAGATAATTTTCCTTTTATGAGTTGGTAGGAGCTTTCCGTTAGTCGAACAGCTGAAGAAGCAAGAGCTGCTGCTACGTTTCCTTTCATCATCACACTATCTTTACCAATAAATTTAATGCCATGAGCAATGCCTGCAACAGCAGCGCTTTTTCCAGCTTGTTTGCCACTATCTTTTCCTACTTGTATAAATCCATCTTTTATTTGCTTTTCGCTTTTACAAATCTCAACAGTTTGTTGTACAAGTGATACTCCGCCACCTACACATGCCCCTGCTAAAGCACCATTCATCATAGAAGAGAATGTTCCTTCAGCAAATGTATATATTTTTTCTTTTAGTGCGTATGTTTGTGGTTGATTTGTAGCTTTTAAAGCTTCCTCATATGTAGTGCCACCACTTGTAATGTTGTTTGCTTCTAGTTTTCCGTTTATGTGAGGAGCTGCTTGTTCGTAGTCTTTTGCATAAATACTTTGGGAATTTGCACGTTTCTCAACTAATTCTTTTACTTTATCAGCTTTTTCACTGTTAACTAAACGATCCATATCCCCATACTTTTCGCTCGATACCATTCTTGCTAGTGATGCAGCTTTAGCACCAGACTTTGCTTGTACTTCTTTAATTAATGTATCACCATCTTTGATTAAGATATCAGCCGCGGCATGTGGATCTCCTAAAGAGTCTGTTGTAAAAGCACGCAAACTTTCACCTTTTAAGGCTGCGTCTTTATTAAATTTGGTTGCTTCAATAATTTCAAAAAGCCGTCCTTGTGTGATATTGGGTGAACAGTTCATATATTGTTTTGCTACTTTGGTTAGTGTATCCATTCCAGCAAATGTTTCAATAGTAGCATTTCCATAGCGCTCAATTTGCTCAGCTACAATTTGAGTTGCGAGAATATCTAGATTTTTCTTCATATGCAATTACCTAGTACATGTGTTTAATTGATTTTTCTGTGGTTTTAAGAATATTTTCCAAGGTTTTGGATCGGTTGCCACCTTCATCAATAACAGGTGTATCTAATAATTTTTTCAAAATAATTGCAAGTTCAGCAGTATAACGGATCGCAAGTTGTTCATCATCGGAGAAGTTACGATAGTCGATACCCTTTTCATCGATGATAGAACTCATTGTTGCAATATAATCAGCAAAAAGTGTAGTTGTTTCAGTTGTTAAGTTTGATAATTTAATAGTGTACAATTTTATCTCTTTTAAGATAGAAGTGGCACTTTGTAATTTTTGCATTTCTACTGAAACTTCTTCTTTTTTTATTTTCATTTCTTCTAGCTTCTTTTTAGTGGATGCAGCAAAGATCATACTTCCTAATGCTAAAGCAGGAGCAAGAGCAATTCCACCTAGAACAGCCATGCCACCAGCCATTCCTAATCCACCAGCAGCCAGTGATCCACCACCTAAAAATGCTAACGTTGCATTGGTCGCTGCTACTCCGCTTAAAGAAGCAATAGCTGTCCCAGTTGAAGCGGCACCAAATGTTGTTGCTGCTCCGAGTGCTCCGAAAGCTGCAAGTCCACCGCCAGCAATTGCAGAAACGCCAGATTTTAATAGATCAGATGCAGCGATGACTTGTTTTTCTATTTCTTGCATGAAGTGTTTAGAATCAGAAACATCTTCTAGAGAATCAATAGTTGTTTTATCTGTAAAATCAACATTTTTTAACTTCTTGAATTCTGAAATGAATTCTTTCATTGTTCCATTAAGAATATTCAGTTTTAATTCTCCATACTTTTCAAATTGAGTATTTGTATCTTGACGTACTTGATCAAATATATTAAATACAGTTTTGTATTGCTTATCCATCGATTGAGCAATATTCTTTGTTTCTTTCATGTTTTTGTATGAGTCATGTCCTTTTTTTCCAGCGACTGCAGTGGCAACTGCAGCACCAGCAGCAACAGCTAATGGAATAAATGGTAATGGCATTCAAATCGTTCCCTTCATGATAAAATTTTCCTATAATATAATTAAAATATTACAATATTATCGAAGGATATTACAGGTTTTTTGTGAAAAACAAGAAATGTTAGATTGATTTAACATAAAATTCTATATGTATGTTTGAAATATAGAAAGATTGAATTGGGTAGGAATCATGTATTAATCTGTAAGGTATAACAAATATGAAATTCCAAAAATATTTATAAGAAATGGACAAAAATGCTTTTTTGATCCAATTAGAAAGAAATGAGTTTTAATTACTCCTGAAGAAATAGTAAGGTAACAAGGTATTCAGTTTGTAATTAAAGATAGCAAGTTCCAACTGAGTATATTGAGGTTAAAGTACTGATGTCTTATTTTAAGAAAGGTTTAAAAGGAAGTATTTAATTTGCATGATATTTTTGGAAATAGTTATGAAGATATAGAAAATGATCTTAAACAATTAAATGAACCAAATCTAATTATTTTAAAATAAAGTATAAATGATGTGGAAGATGTATTAAGAGAAGTTGTTAGAGAGTGTAAATTATCACGGAGATTAGCTAGGCTTAAAAATAATTAATAGGGTTTTGAATGCGTAATACTAAATAATGGGGTAATATTGTGAAGTGAATTTATAACAAAAAGGTACTGTCGTCCTAATAGGCTTCAGTACCTTTTTGTTATAAGACATTCTTCCTTTTTCATATGGTTTATAAATAAAAGAAGGGGAGAAGAGAACATGCAGCTTAGTAATATTCGCTTAGAGTTGGTGAAAATACAAAGCATCGTCCCTATTTATGCTGAACATGTTTCAAAAAGTGCTGTGAAGAAACTAGTTCGAGCTTTGGAACAAGGAAGTATGTTAAGTAGTAGCATCATAGTTGAAAAAGATAAGTTTGAGGATAAATATTGGCTTGTGTCAGGGTTTCCAGAATATATAGCTTATCTCGAGATTGATGATGCAAACCTACAATATAATACAGTCTATTGCGTTGTACAGCCTTATTCTAATGAGACAGAACAAAGGTTGAAGTTGTTACAGAGAATGTTCCATCACCAAGTTACCAAATGGATAGATAAACACATATTAATCAGTCAAATGGTTTATGATGAAAAAAGCATAGATACAATTTCGAAAAA
The DNA here is from genome assembly GCF_900100505.1 of Bacillus sp. cl96. Lineage (NCBI taxonomy): Bacteria > Bacillati > Bacillota > Bacilli > Caryophanales > Bacillaceae > Bacillus > Bacillus sp. cl96. The sequence continues at coordinate 727,221 of NZ_FNDM01000001.1, read as the reverse complement.
ATTAGGGGTCAATAAATCTGATATTAAAAGATATTTCATTCACCCTGATATTCCAATAAGTGTTATTGAAAAGGCTTATCAAAACAGTGGTAGCTTTATTAATTTAGAACAGATTCGAAAGTTGAAATTACATTCATTTTTGAAAGATAGATTGTACGAAAAAGTGGTGCTACCACAAAGACACATTGATCGTTTAACAACGGACAAATTACAAAAGCTCAAGTGGGTTTTAAAAGAGAAAAATTTTTATGACTTAAAGCGTGAGGATCAATGGGATTTGATACAGCAAGCTTTAAATTACAAAGGAACATTACAGAGCAGTTGGAGTCGAGAAATTCAAAAAAGATTAAAGCATAATGCAAGAAGTAACTACATTATAAGAATGAATTGTAATAATACAAATCATTCTTCAGAGCATAAACATTAGGAACAATTTAGTGAGGTTTTATATATTTTGAAACAGGATAACAACAATTGAGTATAGAAAATGTATTTAGATATTATGCAGGAATTTAAATGGAAATAACGAGGATTATATAATGAAAGATACTATCAAATGATTGGAGTAAAAGGATGACAATTCTTCAGGACTATGGGCAAATGCCACCGCTGTATCGTTTTATTTATTATAAAGTAAGATTTTATGACGGAAAGGATATACACAAATTTGTATCCAAGATGATAAAGGACATCGAGAAGAAATTTATCAACAACTCATGTTAAGTGGAGATGCGAAGGTTAAATGGAAGAATGAAGCGGAGTTATTTAAACTCGTAGTAAAACATTATCCGGACGCAATTTTCCAGTATAGAGCAGATTGACTTGATAAATAGTCTCTTGATGTGTATATTTCTAGTTTGAAAATTGCTATTGAATTTCAAGGACAATAACATTATGAGCCTGTTGAATTTTTTGGAGGAGAAGATGCTTTTCTATATCGCCAAAAACTCGATGCATTAAAAAAAGAAAAATGTAAGGGAAATAAAGTTAAATTGATTGAATGGCATTATCAGGATGTGATATCCATGACAAATTTGAAACGAAAGATTAATCAATAAGAGAGGTAGGCTACCTGTTTCATAAACTAAAGAGGAGAATTTTAATTGAAGAATTTTTGAAAGTATGAAAAGGGTAAAGAATTTACATATTGAATAAATAGGACGATGTAGTATAAACCATCATCTTATTTAATCGTTTTTATTTTATATAATGTCAATACTAAAACTAATAAATTAATTAGACAAGTAGCTGAATATCCTTCTGATTTATAAATAGGTGATGAATGATGGGGATATTAAATCTTTAAATTGAATAAATGAAGTAACTACGTTTATTTTTCATGAAAGCTTGTTCTTCATCATACACTTTCTTAAGGGAAAGTGTAAGGAGGGAAAATAATGAGAGCAAGTGATGATAAAGCACTGCAATATGCGATTGCGGAAATTACGGAAATTGCGACTGGATTTGGGCTTGATTTTTATCCGATGCGTTATGAAATATGTCCAGCGGAAATTATTTATACATTTGGTGCATATGGGATGCCGACAAGGTTTTCACATTGGAGTTTTGGAAAACAATTTTTCAGAATGAAATTACAATACGATTTAGGACTTAGTAAAATATACGAACTCGTTATTAACTCTGATCCATGTTACGCCTTTTTATTAGATACGAACTCTTTAATTCAAAACAAATTAATTGTAGCGCACGTTTTAGCACACTGTGATTTCTTCAAAAATAATATTCGTTTTTCAAATACGAAGCGAGACATGGTGGAGAGTATGGCGGCAACAGCGGACCGTGTGAAAGCGTATGAGCATAAGTACGGAAAGGCAGAGGTAGAAACATTTTTAGATGCCGTACTTGCCATTCAAGAGCATATTGATCCGTCGCTTATGCGTCCGAAGCTCGCATGGAGTATTGATGATTTAGAAGATGAAGAAGTAGAAAAGAAAAAGGTGTCGCAATACGATGATTTATGGAATTTAGATAATCGCAATAAAAAGCAGGAACGTTCTAATGTGCGTAAAAAGAAGAAAATTCCACCACAACCAGAGAAAGATTTACTGCTCTTTATTGAAGAATATAGCCGTGAGTTAGAAGATTGGCAGCGTGATATATTAACGATGATGCGCGAAGAAATGTTATATTTTTGGCCACAGCTTGAAACGAAAATCATGAACGAAGGCTGGGCATCCTACTGGCATCAACGCATACTTCGTGAAATGGACTTAACCTCTGATGAAGCAATTGAATTTGCGAAATTAAATGCAGGTGTTGTACAGCCATCAAAAACAAGTATTAATCCATACTACCTCGGTATTAAAATCTTTGAAGATATTGAAGAACGGTACAATAATCCGACTGAAGAAATGAAACGACGAGGCGTAAAACCAGGATCTGGCCGTGACAAAATGTTTGAAGTACGCGAAATTGAATGGGACGTATCGTTCCTAAGAAACTACTTAAATAAAGATCTTGTTATGCGAGAAGATATGTACTTATTCCAGCGCCAAGGAAAAGAATATAAAGTAATAGATAAAGAATGGGAGAATGTGCGTGATCAACTCGTAAATATGCGGACAAATGGTGGGTTCCCGTACTTAGTAGTAGAAGATGGAGACTACTTAAAGAACGGAGAATTATACATTAAACATAGTTACGAAGGAATCGAGCTCGATTTAAAATACTTAGAAAAAGTATTACCATATCTTCATCAGCTATGGGGAAGAACGGTGCATATGGAGTCGATTGTGGAGAGTAAGGGCGTTGTGTTTTCTTATGATGGGAAGATGGTGCATCGGAAGTATGTGTGAGGGGAAGAACGGACATAGGATACTGTGTCCGTTCTTTTTATTTGGAACAAAGTTAAATATGCTATTCTTGAAAAAAGGGAGTTACATAGAGAAATGGAGTGATTTAAATGAGCAAAGTAGGGATATGTAAGGTTGATATTACGCCGCCTGTAGGTATTGATTTTGTCGGATATCATAGAGAGACAGGCATAAATAATGTTGAAGAACGTATTTACGGGACAGTTTTTGTATTTGAAAAAGATGAAATGAAGACTGTGTTTATAAGTATTGATAATATTGGGATGCTAGTAGAAGATACGAATATGATTCGTGAGCGAGTAGCAAGTAGGCTTCATGTGCCATTTGAGCGAATAACGGTTGTTTATACTCATACGCATTCCGGTCCAGAGACAGTCGGTGATAATCCGCTAGTGCAGTCGTATAAAACGATTTTAGTAAATAATGTAGTGCATGGTGCTATTACTGCGAATAACAACTTGAAGCTATGTGAAGTTGGCTGGGGTGTTACGACAGGTGATATTGGGGTAAATCGAAGAGAGAGAACATGTGATGGAAGAGCGAAGATGGGAACAAATATAGATGGTGTTGTAGATAAGCGAATTGGTATGTTAGCAATAAGAGATGCTGAAACGAAGGAGTTATCTGGGATTTTAGTATTTTGTACTGCGCATCCTAATGTTTTAAAAGGTGATAGTGATGAATTATCAGCGGATTATCCTGGAATGACGAGAGAGATTTTAGAGCAGATAGTGAACTGCCCTGTTATTATCGTTCAAGGTGCCGCTGGAAATGTGAATGCGAAGTACCGCGGTTCAAGTGAAGCGTTAAAACAAATGGCCTATTTACTTAGTGGACATGTATTAATGATGTTGCCAACAGTTACATATAGCTCAATTGTAAATTTAAGGACAGTTTCGAGTATGATGCAAATGAAGTTGAAGGATATTCCTGAATTTGATGAGATACGAAGCATGGCTCGATTAGCCGAGAAGCAGTGGGGCGTGAATACGGATGAATGGCTTACTATCGTTTTAGAGAAATATGAGCAAGGTATTCGGCGGTTAAGTATTGATTTAGAAGTGCAGTTATTTCAAGTTAATGATGGTATGTTTTCAGGTTTACCGATGGAACCTTTTTCGGAAACGGCATTAGAAGTGAAAGAGAATCTTCAAAATGAATTAGCTTTCTTTGGTGGATATACGAATGGATATATTGGTTATTTACCAACGAAGGAAGAATTCTTATACGGTGGGTATGAAGTGGAATTAAGCCCTGTTGTGTATGGATCGGTTACGAATTTATTGATACCACCGGAGGAGAATACTGCGGAGTTGGTTGTGAAGAGAGTTATGGAATTATATAACGCGTAAAAAATATATTTAGTAGAATAAAATTTAAAGAAATTAATGATTTTTAATACATCTGTAGAAAACGAATCCATTTTGAAGAAGATGAATCAAAATGGATTCGTTTTTTGTTTACCAGACAGGTCGTATATTTGATGATAATTTCTCTGTATTTTCTTTAGTAACGAATGTTGTTAAATCCTCTTTCAGTATTTGCATTCGTTCTATACCTATGTTTTCAATCCATCGCTGTTCTATTTCAGCTACTATTTCTTCTTTTACTTTCATTACTGACAAACCACGTTCGGTTAAAACGATGATTTTACCTCTTTTATCAGTAGGATGTGTTTTGCGTGTAACGTAGCCATTACTCTCAAGAGAATCCACCATTTTACTTACAGCTTGTTTGGAAATCCCCAAATACTCAGCTAGCTCTATACCAGTTGCCCCATTAGGAAGGATGCGTTTGAACATAAAACCATGTGCTGGCCTAATATCTTCAAATCCTAATTCACTTAATTTGTCATGTAGCTCAGTGATTAATGTGCTAAATGATAATGATAAAAGCGATGTAAGATCTAACTCGTTAAATGTTTGATCCATGTATATAACCTCCGCGCTTGTAGTCAATTAAGTTGACTATATGTAATGTCTATTGTACTATACATAATATAGTCAATCAAATTGACTATATTATGTCGGTAGAACAAATAATGATTTATATAATATAGAATCAATGGAGGTTTCACATGGTTAATATCGTGAAAATTAGAGGGAGTGTATTTGCACCGTATGCATCGCTGGAACCTATTAAGGACCCTGCAACAGGAAGAGTGTTTGAATATGCTGGAGATGCACGTGAGTTTACACCACAAGCTGTGAACACAAAGCGTTCAAGATTAGAACAAGAAGTGAATATTGATTTTTATAAAAGAGAAATTTTCACATATGCAGATGCTTGTATCGTCACCGTGAAGATTACAAATTCAGATGGCTCAATTGAGTATCAAAAGGGAGAAACAAGTACAGAAAACATTGTATGTACAAATATTGTATGGAGTGAAGATGAAGTTTCATTTGAAATGAGAGCAAGTGCAAGTAATCCTTTAAACGCAGCAGCACCTGCAGCTGATTATTTTTTGACTATACGAGCTAATGAAAGTGGCACTGTGAATATTGAAGGTGTACATGATGGTTTCCCTTGCTATGAATTTTATAAACAAGTAGATTTTGGTTCGTTTGAATTGATATACACACATGATTTCAGAAAAACGGATGATACCCCAGCAGCACTAGCTGGAGAGATGGAATATAGCTTTAAAACGACAGTCTAAACATAAATATAGCGCTATTTTTTAGAAGGAAATAGAAAAGTAAAAGAGAAATCTATTGGTTTTAGGATTGAAATTATGGTCTGTTTTATTTAATAAGCATTCAGCATCTAAAATAAAATTATAGAGGTGTTTCTTATGACTAATATCGTGAAAATTAGAGCCAGTGTATTTATTCCAATGTCTTGGACTGAGGCTAAGAAGGATATGGAAACAGAAAAAGTAATTCAATTCGAAGGTGATTCACGTGAATTCACACCGTATGCGGTAAATGCGATGCGCTCTAGAGTTGAGCAAGAGGTAGTAGTTGATTTCTATAAAGAAGAAGTGTTTTCATATGCGAACACGGGTATTACGACCGAGAAGATTACAAGTCCAGATGGTTCTGTGAGTAAAAGAACAGGGAAAGCAAGTACAGAAAATATTGTGTGCACTGATATCACATGGAATTCTGAAGGTGTGCAATTCAAAATGAGTGCGAGTGCAAGTAATCCATTAAATGTATATGCACCTCCTGTGGATTATGTATTAAATGTATGTGTGAAACAGGATGGTAGTATTGATATTCAAGGGGAGCATGATGGATTCCCTTGTTTTGAATTTTATAAGCAAGTAGATTTCGGTTCATTTGAAAAAATATATACACATGATTTTAGAGAAACTGGTGATACAGCGGCAGCCCTAGGCGGGAACATGGAGTATAGTTTTACAAAGAGATTATAGGAAGTATGATAATAGAACGATGGATTGATTCATTCGTAAAGAACTTGGAAATATCTAAGTTCTTTTTTTGTTTCAAATTTGTGAAAGACATATTGATTGAAATTAAATTTTTTATAATTTATTATATACCCGTACAGGTATAGGTTTTATATGTGTGATATATGAGGGAATTAAATAATAAATAGTATGGAGGTTTGACATATGTCTAGAAAAATTATAGTAGTAGGCGGAGTTGCTGGCGGGGCATCAGTAGCTGCAAGGCTTCGTCGTTTAAGTGAGGAAGATGAAATTATTATGGTTGAACGCGGTGAATACATTTCGTTCGCAAACTGTGGATTGCCATATTATATTGGCGGTGTCATTACAGAAAGACAAAAGTTATTAGTACAAACTGTTGAAAGGATGTCAAAACGTTTTAATTTAGATATACGTGTATTGAGTGAAGTTGTAAAGATTAATAAAGAAGAGAAAACAATTACGATAAAGAATGTAACTACAGATGAAACATATAACGAGGAATATGATGTTTTGATTCTTTCACCAGGGGCGAAACCAATTGTTCCACCTATTCCGGGCATTGAAGAAGCGAAGGCGTTGTTTACGTTACGAAATGTACCTGATACAGATCGTATAAAAGCGTATATTGATGAGAAGAAACCACGTCATGCGACGGTTATTGGTGGAGGATTTATTGGAGTGGAAATGGTTGAGAATTTAAGAGAACGCGGGATTGAGATTACTCTTGTAGAGATGGCAAATCAAGTGATGCCACCAATTGATTACGAAATGGCGGCATATGTACATGAGCATATGAAGGTGCACAATGTTGAGCTTGTTTTTGAAGATGGTGTAGATGCGTTAGAAGAGAATGGGACTGTTGTACGTTTAAAAAGTGGCTCAGTTATAAAAACAGATATGATTATTTTAGCAATTGGTGTACAACCAGAGAGTAGTTTAGCGAAAGATGCAGGATTATCATTAGGAGTTAAAGGAACGATAAAGGTAAATGAGAAATTTCAAACATCTGACCCATATGTATATGCAATTGGTGATGCGATTGAAGTGAAAGATTTTGTTACAGAAACAGAAACGATGATTCCTTTAGCGTGGCCCGCTAATCGTCAAGGTCGTATGTTAGCAGATATTATTCATGGCCATACGGAGTCTTTATATAAAGGTACGATGGGAACTTCTGTGGCTAAAGTTTTTGATTTAACAGTTGCTTCGACTGGAGTAAATGAGAAAATATTAAAACGATTAAATATACCCTATGAGGTAGTACATGTACAGGCAAATTCTCATGCAGGATACTATCCAAATGCTACGCCAGTGCTAATAAAATTAATTTTTAATAAAGATAGCGGAAAAATTTACGGAGCACAGGCTTTAGGGCGTGATGGAGTAGATAAGCGTATCGATGTTATTGCAACGGCAATGAAGGCAAATTTAACTGTAATCGATTTACCAGATTTAGAATTATCATATGCCCCGCCGTATTCTTCTGCAAAAGATCCAGTAAACATGGTGGGGTATGCCGCAAGTAATATAGTAGATGGTTTTGTGGAAACGGTACAATGGCATGAAATAGATCGTATTGTTGACAATGGTGGATATCTTATAGATGTTCGGGAGCCCAATGAACTAAAACAAGGAATGATTAAAGGCTCTATTAATATTCCGTTAGATGAATTACGTGATAGATTGGATGAAGTGCCAATGGACAAAGAAATATATATCACTTGTCAACTTGGTATGAGAGGGTATGTTGCAGCGCGTATGTTAATGGAAAAGGGATATAAGGTAAAGAATGTAGATGGTGGTTTTAAATTGTATGGGACAGTATTGCCAGAACGTGTTGTATATTGATATTTTTCATTTTCTATTTCAAGATTTAGTGGAAGATGAAAACCTATAGATTAAGGTTTTACTTTTTGTTTTGCGAACATATAAGGCGAAAAATAAAAATAGAGGTTTACAAAATACCCTATAGGGTATAATATATTGTCATAGGTTATAAATAGTGACATAATGGTAATGAGGTGATTATAGGATGGAATATAATCAAGATATGAAAAATAGATTGAAACGTATTGAAGGTCAAGTTCGTGGTGTGCTTCGTATGATGGAAGAAGGAAAAGATTGCCGAGAGGTTATTACACAGTTAACGGCATCTCGTTCTGCACTTGATCGTACAATTGGACTCGTTGTTGGAACGAATTTAGAGCAATGTTTGCGTGAACAGTTTGAAAGTGGAAATGGTTCAAATGAAGAGTTAATTAAAGAAGCCGTTCAATTACTTGTAAAAAGCCGATAATCTGTCAAACGTAAGTGTTGACAGATTTTCAAAAACGGTTCAATATACCCCTATAGGTATATGTATATAAATTGTGGAGGAATCGATTATGAGTATAAAAGTGGATATGAGTTTAGATTGTAAAGGTTTGGCTTGTCCGATGCCTATTGTGAAAACGAAGAAGGCGATAGAAGGATTAGCACCAGGGCAAGTGATTGAAGTTAAGGCAACAGATAAAGGATCTACGGTAGATATAAAAAGTTGGGCTAGTAAAGTAGGACATCAATATATCGGGACGAAACACGAGGGTGATGTATTGGTGCATTATGTTAGGAAAGCAAACGAGCATGAAGTGAATGAAGTTGTGAAATATCCACATACAATTACGAATGCAGAATTACAGTCTATATTGTCTCATGGAGAAGAGAGCATTGTATTAGATGTTCGCGAAGCAGCGGAATTTGCTTTTGGCCATATTCCATCCGCCATTTCGGTGCCATTAGGTGAATTAGACAGCGCAGTATTAGATAAGATGAAGCAAATTTATGTTATTTGTCGAACTGGTAACCGTAGTGATGTAGCTTGCCACATGTTGAAAGAGAAAGGTTATGCAAATGTGAAAAATGTCATCCCAGGCATGTTAGAGTGGAAAGGGAATGTGGAAAAATAAAATTTTTTAAATAAAAATATACCTACGGGGGTAATGAGATGGATATTAAAGCATTACAAGCAAAAGATGTTGCAGAGAAAGTTTTATTCGGAGAGTTATTCATTTTAGATGTTCGTAATGAGGCGGATTATGAAGATTGGAAAATTGAAGGGAAACAAGTTTCTTCTATTAATAAACCTTATTTTGACTTGTTAGATGGTGTAGATCATATTGTCAGTGAACTACCTAAAGATAAAGATGTTTTAGTAGTATGTGCAAAAGAAGGGTCTTCTATATTTGTGGCAGAGCAATTAACAGAGGCTGGATTAGAAAATATTTATTATTTATCTGGTGGTATGAAGGCTTGGAGTGAATATGTAAAGCCTATAAAAGTGGGAGATTTAAAAGATGGCGGAAGTATGTATCAGTTTAACCGTCTTGGAAAAGGTTGTTTATCATATATGGTTATTTCAAACGGTGAAGCAGCAGTTATTGATGCGGTAAGGACAGCCGAGGCATATGAAGAATTTGCGAAAGAGCATGCTGTTACGATTACGAATGTAATGGATACACATTTACATGCAGACCATATTTCTGGAGGACGTAAGTTAGCGGAAAAAGTAGGGGGTACGTATTGGTTACCGCCAAAAGATGCGGAGGAAGTCGTTTTCTCATACGAACCGCTCGTTGAAGGATCTGTTATTACGGTGGGGGGGACTAAAATTGAAATTGACGCGTTATACTCACCAGGGCATACGATTGGAAGTACGTCATTCATTGTAAATGATTCTTATTTATTATCAGGCGATATTTTATTTGTAGATTCAATTGGGCGTCCTGATCTTGCTGGTAAGGCTGAAGATTGGGTGAGTGATTTACGTAATACTTTGTATAGCCGATATAAAGAGCTATCTCAAAATTTAGTTGTGTTACCGGCTCATTATTCAAAAGTAAGTGAAATGAACGAAAGTGGTATTGTTAGCGCAAAATTAAAAGATTTATTTGAGCATAATGCAGGATTAAATATTGAGGATGAGGGAGAGTTCCGTAAAGTTGTAACAGAAAACTTACCACCTCAGCCAAATGCATATGAAGAAATTCGTCAAACCAATATGGGTAAAATTCACCCAAGTGTGGATAAAGAGCGTGAAATGGAGATTGGTCCAAATCGTTGTGCAGTGCACGAATAATGAAATAAATAAAAAATGGAGGAATTGATGATGAATATAAAACAAGTGTTAGATGCGAAAGGTTTAGCATGTCCAATGCCGATTGTAAGAACAAAGAGAGCAATGGATACTTTGCAAACTGGAGAAGTGTTAGAAATACATGTAACGGATAAAGGGTCAGTTAAGGATATTCCAGCGTGGGCAAATAAATGTGGCCATGACATCGTAAAGCTTGAAGAAGAAGGCGATGTGCTGAAGTTTTGGATTAGGAAGGCGTAGTGAAGCAATAGTTTTGTAAATATAGAGAGGTTGGTTATATGAACACAATATTAAGTACGCTTTTCATTGTACTTGCTGCATGGTTTGTTATTTCACGATTTTTACCAGTGAAAGGTGTTCAAAATATAAATGGCAAAGAATTGAAAAGTATAGTGGGGAAAAAGGGGAAGTATTTTATTGATGTCCGTACAGTAGGTGAATATAGAGGGAATCATATGAAAGGCTTTCAAAATATCCCCCTAAATGATCTAGCAAGTAAGGCGAATCAATTAGATAAGAATAAGGAAGTAATCGTTATTTGCCAAAGTGGAATGAGAAGTAAGCAAGCAGCAAAGGTATTGAAAAAACTAGGGTTTCAGCAAGTAATAAACGTTTCAGGCGGGATGAATGGTTTGTGAGGAGGAAATTTAAAATGAAAGAAATGACTACAAAAGAATTAGAAGAAAAATTGTTGCGTAAAGAAGCGGTAAATATTGTGGATGTACGTGAAGTAGAAGAAGTAGCTGAAGGGAAAATTCCAGAAGCATGTAATATTCCACTAGGACTATTAGAGTTTCGTATGCATGAATTAAATAAAAATCAGGAATATATTATCGTTTGTCGTTCAGGCGGGAGAAGTGCAAGAGCTGTTCAATTTTTAGAAAGTTATGGTTTTCAAGCAATCAATATGGTAGGTGGTATGTTAGCGTGGGAAGGTAAAGTCATATAGTGAAGTAAGTGATTTGGGCCTTTTTATAAACAAATAAATACCCCTATAGGTAATTGGAGGGAGAACAATATGGAACAACAGAAGAAAACAACAATCGTTTTATTTAGCGGAGATTATGATAAAGCAATGGCTGCTTATATTATTGCAAATGGTGCAGCGGCGTATGATCAAGAGGTAACTATTTTTCATACTTTTTGGGGATTAAATGCTTTAAGGAAAGATGAGCATCTGAAGGTAAAGAAAACTTTTATAGAAAAAGTGTTTGGAAAAATGATGCCACGCGGTGCTGATAAGATGGGATTATCAAAAATGAATTTTGCAGGTATGGGACCAAAGATGATTAAAGGCATTATGAAAAAACATAATGCAATGCCTTTGCCAGATTTAATTGATTTGGCAAAAGAACAGGGGATTAAACTTGTAGCTTGTCAAATGACAGTAGATTTATTAGGGTTAAAAGAGAAAGAGATTATGGAAGGCGTAGAGTTTGCAGGTGTAGGGGCATATTTAGCAGATGCTTCGGATGGGAATGTAAACTTATTCATTTAATCACCTTCTTTTTAGAAGGAGGGGGATGTAAGGTGAGTGGAGTATTATTACTTTTTATAATTGGGTTTATAGGATCGTTTATATCAGGAATGGTTGGAATTGGCGGTGCAATTATTAATTATCCGATGATCTTATATATTCCAGTATTGTTAGGATTTACTGGCTATACGTCACATGAAGTGAGCGGTATTACAGCGGTACAAGTATTCTTTGCAACTTTTGCAGGCGCCTGGGCATATCGGAAAAGTACTGATATGAATAAAATGTTAGTTGTGTATATGGGAGCTAGTATATTAATAGGAAGTTTTATAGGAAGTTTTAGTGCAAATCTATTAGATGAACACGCTGTAAATGTTGTTTATACAGTATTGGCGACCATTGCAGCTATGATGATGTTTGTACCAAAGAAAAATAATAGTGGAGCAGTTAAGTATAATAAATGGTTAGCAAGTGTGTTAGCGTTTATTGTAGGAGGTGTTTCGGGCATTATTGGAGCTGGAGGTGCGTTTCTTTTAGTTCCTATTATGCTAGTTATTTTAAAATTACCATTGCGCATGACGATAGCGACATCTATCGCTATTACGTTTATTTCCTCAGTAGGGATTACGACTGGAAAAGTGATTACTGGACAAGTAGTTATCATTCCAGCTCTAATTATTGCGGTTGCAAGTATATTTGCTGCGCCACTTGGAGCGCGAGTCGGGAAGAGGATAAATCAAAAAGTACTACAATATATGTTATCGATTTTAATTGTCGGCACTGCTATTAAGATGTGGATTGATATGATATCGAAATAAAAGGATGGGCTGCTTGCAGCCCATCCTTTTATTTATGCCCAAATAACTTTCATTAAGTTTTTATATTCGTCATTCGCTAATTTATATAGCATTCTCGTATGTTCAAAGACAAGTGCTGGATTAAAGTTTGGTTCTGAGAATGCAAGAGATGTTGAAATATCAATTGCATTTTGCTTATTTAATGTGAATTTTGCAAAGCGATAAGATGTATTTAATTCATTGATGACATGTAAAATATCATTTGTTGATGTTGCATCAGGTACGTGAGCAACATTGAAGCAGTATATATCCACCGTAGGATGTTCGTTTTGGAAAGCAGCGATAAGTTGAATTTTTGCGCCAGCTTCAGTCTCTAATCCTACTGAAAAATGAACAGAGCCATCATTTTCATCTATATTTTCTTCCATGTATATATCGTTGGATTTTAAGTAGTCTTTAAAATCTGAGATGTTATGTTTTACTGCAGCTTTCATATGTATGAGCCCCCTGATAATTGGAATAGATTGCTACTATTTATTATAATTTAAAAATATTAAAAAAGATAGTTAGAAAGTTCTGATTTTTAATTCTGAAGAAATAAAAAGAAGCCGTACTCTACCTCCATAGAGTACGGCTTCTTTACTATTCATTGTCGTTAGACGATGTTTCTGTATCTTCACTGCTATTTTTGTTCTTATTTTTCACTTCATTGTTACTTGATTCGCGTTCACTTGAATTTTCAGACTTAGATTCTTTTGTCTTTTTCGAATCAGAGTCTGAGTCAGACTTTGTATATGCAGGTAGCCCAAGATGAGTACGAAGTTCATTTGTAACATTAGCTAATTCTTTTTTATCTGGATTGTAGTAGTAAGTTCGACCACCACCAGCAGATTTGCTACAAGTATCGTCACCTTTTGCCATATAGCAATCATCACCTTGGATTTGTAATTTCTCAATTTCCGAATCCGATCCATATTTATAGAATGAAAGCATATCATCAAATGTTAAGTTTGTAACGAATTGGCCGTTAATATCATCAATGATGTTGCCAACTTTTGTTACAGAACCAACACTTGTTAGTTTCTTTAAAATAGCCTCGATAACGAGTTGTTGACGTTGTCCACGCATTGCATCACTATCGATGTGTCTTGTTCTAGCAAGAGCAAGAGCTTCTTCGCCATTTAGCTTTTGAACACCTTTTTCTAGGTGAATAGCCTCAGCATTATCATTGCTATCTTGCTCAGTAAATTCAACTGGTACATCAACTTCAACACCGCCCAAGTCATCGACGATTTTTATAAATGATTTAAAGTTGAATTTTACAAAATAATCGACAGGAACATTCATTAATTTTTCAACTGCATCAATGCTTGCTTGTGGTCCACCATTTTTTCCGTTTTTAGCAGAACCGAATGCATGAGCGTGTGTAATTTTATCTTTTTTCTTTTCTATTGGGATATAAGTATATGTGTCACGTGGGATACTTAATAGTTTAACAGTTTTGCTATCTTTATTAAATGTTGCAAGTAAAAGCGCATCTGTTCTTATAGCTTCACCATATTCTTTTCCTCGGACATCGCTTTCATCAACACCCATTATTAAAACAGAGACGTTATTTGTAATAGGTTTTACAGCTTTATCTCGTAAATCAGATTTATCACCGCGTGCTAAATCGTGTGCGGCATTTCGAACAGCAGAAGATGCTTTATTTACTAAAAACCAAGTATAACCGCCGCCTATTAATAAAACGAATAGTATAGCGCTTATAATAATTTTTATTTTTTTCTTATTTTTTTTCGGTTTATTGCGTGTATTTTCTTGCAAAGATGGGTTTTGCTCCATTTCCTGTACTCCTTCATTTGGATTGAAATACGACACTCATATCCACTTATTATAATGAAATTTAGCGAAAAAAAACATTACAAAACATTTACATTTCGTAAAAATTCAATATATTTATAAAAAGTCAGATTTTCTATATTATCTTTTTTAGATGTAGAATAAGTATAAGTTGTTTTAGTAGAAATGAAAATATGTATTGTGAGAAAGTGATAGAGAAGTAAGATTTGTTGAAATATAGCCAAGAAGAAATGAGTAAGCTTACTTATTTCTTCTATATAATAAAGAAGAATTTGACGGATAAAGGAGAGAGCATAATGAATCATACATCATTCCGAGCAATCGTTGTGAACGAAAAGGAAAATCATCAGTTTGTAAGAAAAGTTGTTGAGAGAGAAGTAAGTAGTTTACCTGAAGGAGACGTATTCATACAAGTTCATTATTCTTCATTAAATTATAAAGATGCTCTTTCAGCTACTGGTAATAAGGGTGTTACGAGAACATATCCTCATACGCCAGGAATTGATGCTGCAGGAGTGGTTGTGAGTAGTGAAGATGCTACCATTAAAGCAGGAGATCAAGTTATTGTAACGGGATATGACTTAGGTATGAATACCTCTGGTGGTTTCGGAGAATATATTCGCGTGCCATCATCTTGGGTCGTGCCTTTACCGGAAGGAATGTCATTAAAGGAAAGTATGATGTATGGGACAGCAGGTTTTACTGCGGCTTTGTCGGTATATAAGCTTATTGGAGCAGGAGTCAAGCCTAGTATGGGAGATGTTTTAGTAACGGGTGCTACAGGCGGCGTAGGGAGTGTAGCTGTTAGTATATTAAGTAAGCTAGGGTTTAACGTAGTAGGAGCGACAGGAAAAATGGAAGAGGAAGATATGCTACTACGTCTAGGAGCGAAAAAGGTGATTCATCGCGCGGAATTGAATGATGAATCAGGAAGACCGATGTTAAAAGGGATATACGCGGGAGTTATCGATACTGTAGGTGGACATATGCTAGAAACAGCTTTAAAAACAGTAAAGTATGGTGGTTGTGTAACGACATGCGGTAATGTGGCAGGCCAGGAACTACAAACAACGGTATATCCGTTTATTTTACGAGGTATAAGCCTTTTAGGGATAGATTCCGTGCAATGCCCAGTAGATGTGAGAAGAGATGTTTGGACGCTTTTAGCGAAAGAATGGGGAAATAAAGAGTTACTATCTTATACAGAAGAATGTACATTAGAAGAATTAGAGAAGAAGTTTGCACTTATATTGCAAGGAAAGTTAAAAGGAAGAACAGTTGTTAAAATATAATGAAAAAAGAGACGCTTAAGTTAGCGTCTCTTTCTTATTATAATGATTGTTTTAGATTGATTTTTCCTTGTTCACCTAAAACACCGTCAGCGATATTTACAGCGTGATCGCCAATGCGCTCTAAGTTACTTACCATATCGACGAAGATGATACTTGCATCACCTGAACAGCTGCGTTCGTTTAGACGTAATACGTGACGTTTACGAAGAACACGTTCCATTTGGTCGATTTTGCGTTCTTTGGCAATAACAGTTTGAGCTAGTTCAGTATCGAAGTTTGTTAAAGCTTCAACTGAGTCTTGCAGTGTTGAAATTGTTAACTCAAGCATTTCGTTTAATTCAGCTAATGCTTCATCTGATAGTGAAACACGGTTTGAAATTTGGAAATCTACAAGTTCTACAAGGTTTTCTACATGATCACCGACACGTTCAATATCTCCAACAACACCTGCTAAAACAGAATGTTTTTCAGAATCCGTAGGTGAAAGTGGCTTTTCTGATAGTAAAACTAAATACTCGGTAATTTTTTTATCTAAATTGTTAATAGCTCCTTCTAATTGAGTAGCCATGTTTGCGTGTTTTTTGTCTTGTGTATTTAAAAATTGATTTGCTTCTTTTAATCCATGTAATGAGAACTCAGCCATACGGATAATCTCTTTTTGAGCTTCAGTTAAAGCGATGGCTGGAGATTGTTCAATAAAGATTGGATTTAAATGTTGTGGTTTGAAGTCAATCGCTGCATCTTCACCACGAATAATTTTTGTTACGATCCATGCTAACACTGCAATAAACGGGAATTGAATGATTGTATTTGTTACGTTAAATGTTCCGTGTGCAAATGCAATAGTCATTTCTGGATTCAAGTTTAATGATGTTTGGAAATATTGAATTAAACTTGTAAATGGTATTAATAAAATTGTAAAGATAATTGTACCGATAATATTAAAGATAACGTGAACTAATGCTGCACGTCTTGCTGCAATTGAAGTACCGATTGCTGCTAATACAGCTGTAATTGTTGTACCGATGTTATCACCGAATAATACAGGAAGAGCTGCTTGTAAATCGATTGCACCTTGACCGAATAGTTCTTGTAAAATACCGATTGTTGCACTTGAACTTTGTACAATTAAAGTAAAGACTGTACCGACAACAATTCCTAAAATTGGATTATCACTCATGCTCACTGTTAATTCTTGGAATGATTCTAAAGAACGAAGAGGTTTCATACCTGCGCTCATTAATTCTAAACCGAAGAATAACATACCAAAACCGAATACAACTTGACCTACAGAATGTACTTTTTTATTTTTAAAGAAGAATAGTAAGATTGCTCCAACTGCCATAACTGGGAGAGCATATTCTCCGATTTTAATTCCGATAATAAATGCAGTAACTGTCGTACCGATGTTTGCACCCATAATAACACCGATTGCTTGTCTTAATGTCATAAATCCGGCACTTACAAGTCCGACTGTTAAAGCGGTTGTTCCTGAACTGGATTGGATTAATACAGTAACTAACATACCTGCTAGTACACCCATAAGTGGGTTTGTTGTAAAACGATCTAGAATATCGCGAAGACGATCTCCAGCTGCTTGTTGCAGTCCATCGCCCATGTATTTAATCCCGAATAAGAAAATACCTAATCCACCAATGAACTGGAAGATCATATCTTGAACATTATATTCCACGCATTCCACTCCTTAAATTTCATGTACGATGTAATTATTAACTGAACCTTGAGTCACTGTAAACGGTTTGCTAGTAAAATTTACACTAAATTTACAAAGGGAATAAAAGTTTACAATCCCTTAAAGAAACAACTGCATTTCATTGGTTTTTATCTTGTATAAATCTTAATTTTGTAAAGAAATCACACTTTTTAGAATAATGTTGTTCAGTCGAATATCAAGGAAAGCGTCTGCAAGTTCATCGTATATTTTTTGATGAACTTAAAAAAAATATGTAGGGAAATGCATGTAGTTTTAGAACAGCAAAATGAGGGAAAACAATTCTTTTAACATGATAAAAAAGCCACTGAATTATCCAGCAGCTTTTTCCGTGTTTTTATCGCCATGCTTTTGTTTTCTTATGCTTGTAATGTAAATGAAGAGAAAAGCAATAAGTAATAGAGAGGAGTAACGATATACAGTTGCATAGTTTGTAAAGTGAGCAATAAATCCAAAGATAATCGCTCCAGCGCCGATTCCAAGGTCAAATGCGGAGAAGAATGTAGCAGTTGCTACGCCGCGTCGATGCGGTGCTACGCGGTCAATCATCCATGCTTGTAGTGCAGGTTGGATCGCTCCAAAACCACTTCCGTAACATGCTGCAGCAATAATTAAGCTCGGAATTGTCGTCGTATACGACAATAAAATAATACCTGTAAACGTTATAATAACTCCCGGAATGATGACGAATGTATGGCCTTTCGCATCATATAGCTTTCCAGAGAATGGACGAGTCACAGCGATTGCTAGTGCGTTACATAAAAAGAAGAGACTAATATCAGCTATGCCGACTTCTGTAGCAAATAGTGTGATAAAACTTCCGATTCCTCCGTACATTAATGTAATACATAATATTAATAATGAAGGAAGTAAAGCTTTACGCTCAATAAATCCATCGAGAAAAGTACTAGATGATTGTTGTGGAGGCTGTTTCGTTTTTTGGATTTGAAGTAGTTTCGTTAATATTAATGAAACAATTGTGCACGATAATGCACATAAAAAAAGAATTGTGAAGTTATATGTTTGCATAAGCCATAGTCCGATAAGTGGACCGAGGGCCATTGCAAGTGTTCCAGAAAGACCAAAATATCCCATGCCTTCTCCGCGGCGAGCTGAGGGAATTAAATCAGAAACGACAGTTCCATATGTAGTCGTTGTAATACCGAAACCAGCTCCGTGCAAAATACGAACAGCAAGCAAGAGAAAAATAGTTGAGGCGAAAAGGTAACTGCCCATAGCGAGTAAACAAATAGCAGTACCGGTCATTAAAATGATTTTTTTATTGAATTTTTGCAAGGCGTTCCCAGTTAGCGGTCTAACAAAAAGTGCCGCAACGGTAAACATGCCGACAACAAATCCGATATTTGAACTTGTGCCACCAATTTCTTTCACATAAACAGGTAAGGTTGGAATTAACATTTGAAACCCTAAAAACATACATAAGTTTGCAAAAATTAAAGCAACAAACTCTTTTGTCCATAACGGTTCTCGTTTTACGAGTATTGCTTCTCCCATATATTCATCCCCTATATAAAATTTTCTCTTTTCTTTCGAGTATATGTATTGGCCAATGCAACAGTCAAGGAAGGTGTCTTGAAAACGGATAACAATTTTTAAGGTGAAAAACTGACAAATTTGTGTAAAGGCTACACAACTATGAAAAAAAGATGTAAAGTATAGATGTATAGACTTGTAGGTGTTAAGAATGATAGAAATTGTTTTTTCTTTAAAGAAAGCGGATTCAAAGGAGTAGTGAACAAGAAGGGGATATATACTTTTTCACTACATATATTTGAAAAGGTTTACAATATGATGAAGAAAGAGGCGTGTACATATGAGACGATTAGGTATTTCTATTTATCCAGAACATTCAACAGTAGAGAAAGATAAGGAGTATTTAACATTAGCAAGTAAATATGGGTTTACACGTGTGTTCACATGTTTATTATCTGTGGATGGAGAAAAAGAGAAAATTATTGAAGAATTTAAAGAAACGATCTCACATGCGAATGCATTAGGGTTCCAAGTATTAGTGGATATTAGTCCATCTGTTTTTGAACAATTAGGTATTTCGTATAATGATTTATCATTCTTCCATGAATTGGGTGCGTACGGTATTCGTTTAGATGTTGGTTTTTCAGGATTAGAAGAATCAATTATGACTTATAATCCGTATGGTTTGAAAATTGAGATTAATATGAGCAATGGTACGAAGTATGTAGATAACATTATGAGTCATAGACCAAATCGTGAAAATTTAATTGGTTGTCATAATTTTTATCCGCATCGTTATTCAGGGTTATCATACGATCATTTCATTAAATGCTCGAAACAATTTAAAGATTACGGTATGAGAACGGCTGCTTTTATTTCATCATTTGATGCAACATATGGACCTTGGCCAGTAACAGAAGGGTTATGTACATTAGAGCAGCATCGTGAATTACCGATGACAACACAGGCGAAACATTTATTCGCGACGGAATTAATTGATGATGTTATTATTGCAAACGCATATGCGTCAGAAGAAGAATTACAAGCACTAGGTGCATTAAATAAAGAGAAACAAACATTTGATATAGAAATATATGATACAACGACAGAACTAGAAAGAATTATCGTATTAAACGAACCACATTTTTATCGCGGAGATGTATCTGAATATATGATTCGTTCTACACAAAGTCGTGTGAAATATAAAAAAGAAGAGTTTAAACCTCATAATACGCGTGAAATTAAGCGTGGGGATTTATTAATTGATAATGAACAATATGGTCAGTATAAAGGCGAATTACAAATTGCATTAAAAGATATGGTGAATACAGGAAAAACAAATGTAGTTGGTCGAATTGTAGAAGAAGAGATTTTCTTACTAGACTATTTACAAGCATGGGATAAATTCGGATTTACATTAAAGAAATAGAGAGAATATAAAGGGGAAAAACTACTGATTTCAGCAGCTTTTCCCCCTTTATATATAAAGAGCGAGAGGAAGAGCTATGACAAAGGTGCATCAGCGATTAATTTCTATTTTAGAGGAATTTTTAGAAGAGAAATCGATGTTAAATCGAGCTTTTTTAGCGGGCCGTTTACATGTATCGACGAAGACGATTCAAAAGGATATAAAATTATTAAATGATATATTGGAAGAAAATGGAGCGAAAATCGAATCGCAAAGAGGGACTGGGTACGAATTAGAAATTATACAAAAGAAGAAATTTGAAGACTTTTGTGTGAGTCTATTTCAAAAACAGACGGAAAAGATCCCAACTTCTTATGAAGAAAGAATAGCGTACATTCTGCAGCGTGTTTTAATGACAGAGGGATATGTGAAGCTTTCAGAATTAGCGGAAGAGATGTATGTGAGCAAATCAACGGTCAATTTAATTATGAAAGATGTTACAGATATATGTGGTCGCTATAAATTACAAATTGAGAAGAGACCGTATTATGGTATACGTATTGTTGGAGAGGAATTTAATATTCGTTCTTGTTTATCACAATATGGTTTACCGCGTTATGACCATACTCCGTTTCATGAGCAATTTGAGCAGACGGAGACATATTTATCGCTACCGCATATATCACTCATTCGTTCAATTATATTAAAGTATATTGAAGGCGGAACAATATATTTATCTGATATAGAAATTGATAATTTAGTCATTCATATTGCAATCGCATTAAAGCGTTGTCAAAGTCAACATTATATGAAAGGACTGCATGCGGAGCAATCAGAACTTATAATAAAGAAAGAATATACAATTGCGAAGCAGATTTTAGGAGATTTAGAGAAAGCATTAAAATTTTCATTTCCAGAAGAAGAAGTATTATATGTGACGATGCATTTATTAAGTACTGCTGTTACAACGAGAAATCGCTATGAAAATATAGAAGAGCTATTAGGGAAAGATATATATGCATTTATGCAACATATTCTTTTTAAAGTAGCGGAAGAACGGAATCTTATTTTTTATTATGATGAAGAATTATTATTTGGATTTGGTATTCATTTAAAAACGTTATTAAATCGTTTGAAGTATAAGTTAAATACGAGAAATCCTCTTTTGGCAGAAGTGAAAAAGAATTATCCGTATGCTTTTGAAATTGCGGTTCTCGTTGGAGATATCATTGGTGAATATACGGGTGAATCGATCCCTGAAAGTGAAATTGGTTATATTGCAATTCACTTCGGTGGAGCTATGAGCCGTTTGCAGGAGCAAAATCAAAAGAAAAGATGCTTATTAGTTTGTGCGACTGGTCAAGGAAGTGCCCAACTATTAAAATATAAAATTTTATCACAGTTCCGAGATAAATTAGAGATTGTAGGTATTACAGGCTATTATCAATTGAAAGTAGAAGATCTTTATAAAGAAAAAATAGATTGTATTATTAGTACGATTCATATACCGAGTGGCTTGCCTGTTCCAGTTATAAAAGTGAATTCAATATTTGATGATAAAGAGATTAAATCGATTGGTCAGCGGTTGTTTACGCATGTGAATACTAGTGTGCAGCCTTATATTAAGGAAGATTTAATCTTTTTAAATTATAGTGCTTCTACGAAAGAGGATGTTATTCAGTTTTTATGTGAGAAAGCTGCTGAGAAACGCTATGTACCAGAAAACTTTTATGCTTCTGTTATGGAAAGAGAAAATACGTCTCCGACAGCGGTTGGGAATTCAGTTGCAATCCCGCATCCGATGCAGTTATTAAGTGAGGAAACTTTTTTGATGTTTTGCACACTTGAAAAGGCTGTTGATTGGGGAGATAAAAAAGTACAAGTAATTATTTTATTTAGTGTAAAGCGCAATAATAATGAAGATTTGCAAAGGCTTTATGATTTTTTATATGATATTATGTCTAGTCAAACTACGATAGAGAAACTTACTCAGACCGAGGTAATTGAAGATTTTCAAGAGATTTTATTATCATTTTGAAAAAGTATATAAAAACTTCCGTTACATAACGGAAGTTTTTTATGTTTAATTGTATGCGTTTTCATAATAAGATGGAAATATAGAAAACATATAGCTTGGGGGAATTTAAAATGGCTGATATGCAAACTCCATTTGCGTTAATTTTACATGGTGGCAATGCGAGAAGTGCTGCGCTTGAAGCAATTGCTTTTGCAAGACAAGGGGATTTCGGGAATGCCGGTGAAAAGATGAAACTTGCTAGTGAGGAAATTTCAGCAGCGCATCGTATTCAAACGGATTTAATTCAAGAAGAGGCAAGAGGAAATCATGCAGAAATTAGTTTACTGTTGGTGCACGCACAAGATCATTTAATGAATGCAATTACAGTGAAAGAACTGGCTGAAGAATTTATTGCTCTTCATAAACGAGTAGAAGAGAAAGTGACCGTATAAGATGTACATTTTATTATGTTGTGCAGCAGGTATGTCAACGAGTATGGTCGTAAGAAAAATGCAAGAAGAGGCAAAGAAACAGGGGAAGAATTATAAAATTAAGGCAGTTGATTCAGAACTAGTGAAGCTTGAAATTAAGGAAGCCGATGTCGTTTTAATTGGCCCACAGGTGAAATATTTATTTCCAGCTGTAGAGTTTCTTGCAAATTCATACAATATACCAGTTGCGATTATAGACCAACGAGATTATGGCATGTGTGATGGTTTGAAGGTGCTTAAGCAAGCAGAACAATTAGCTTTAGCATAATTATATCTTTTTAAATATAAACATTATAATGTTATAAAGTTTATTTCGTTCTTTTATAGTAGAGAGAAAGAGGAGGGCTATTGATGAATGGGTTTATGAGTTTTATGGAACAAAAGATTATGCCAACAACGCAAAAGATTGCAGGACAACGACATTTATTAGCAATTCGAAACGGGGTTATTTCTACATTACCGTTAACGATCGTCGGATCATTTTTTGTTATCTTTTTAAATTTACCAATTGATGCATATATGGAATGGATCGCACCGTTTCGCCATATTTTAGATATTCCATTCCGATTTACAGTAGGACTAATGGCGTTATACGCAGCGTTTGGTGTAGGGGCTTCGCTCGCGAACTTTTATCAGCTCAATCAGTTAAGTGCAGGGTTATTATCTGTACTCGCCTTTTTACTAGCATCAGTTGAACCAATTCAAATTACGAAAGCTGTACCAGGTGTTATTGATGCAGGGAGATATATTTCAGTAGGAACATTAAGTGCAACGTCTTTATTCGGCGCAATTGTTACAGCATTAATTGCAGTAGAAATTTATCATTTTATGATTAAGCATAATATCTCGATTAAATTACCAGATAGTGTACCACCAGCAGTTTCAAATTCGTTTGCAGCATTAATTCCAACATTAGCAGTTATTCTTTTATTCTGGGGCATTCGCTACGGTTTGAAATTTGATGTGAATACAACGATCACATATTTAATCGCACCATTAAAATCAGTATTAGTAGGAAATAATTTATTCGGTGGTTTATTAACAGTATTCTTAATCGTGTTTTTCTGGTCATTCGGTATACATGGACCAGCGATTTTAGGACCAATTATTCGTCCGATGTGGGATTCAGCAATTCTTGAAAATATGGAAGTATTCACGGCTACAGGAAATGCACATCAGTTACCAAACTTATTTACAGAGCAATTTATTCAATGGTTCGTATGGATTGGCGGATCAGGCTCAACGTTAGCTTTAGTAATTATGTTTATGTTCTCTAAATCTAAGTTCCTAAAAGAGTTAGGTAGATTATC
Organism: Bacillus sp. cl96; assembly: GCF_900100505.1. Taxonomy (NCBI): domain Bacteria; kingdom Bacillati; phylum Bacillota; class Bacilli; order Caryophanales; family Bacillaceae; genus Bacillus; species Bacillus sp. cl96. The sequence goes on along the minus strand of NZ_FNDM01000001.1, from coordinate 702,977 downwards.
ATTCGTACCAGGTTTATTCAATATTAACGAACCAATTATTTTTGGGGCACCGATTGTAATGAACCCAATTCTAATTATTCCGTTCGTTATTACACCGTTAGTGACAACGACAGTATCATATTTTGCAGTTGTTTCAGGTATGATTCCACTTATGATGGCGAAACTGCCATTTACGATGTTAGCACCAATTGCAGCGGTAATTAGTACGGACTGGACAATTATGGCTGGTGTACTTGTACTTGTTAACTTTGTCATCTCATTCGTTATTTACTATCCATTCTTCAAAATGTATGAGAAACAACAATTAGCAGGAGAGGAGAAAACAGAATGCTCGGAGCAATTATCATCTTAATTACATTCGTGGTCGGACAGTGTATTGCCCATTATTCGAAATGGGTACAAAGTAAATCTTTATTAGTGTTACTACTAGTATCAGTTTTATTTATCGGTTGTTCAATGGGTGCATATGTAATGTTAGGATTGCAATCACCGTACGTAATTATTGTACCGACAATTTTATGTGCAACGTGTTTATCTGCAAAATATAGATTTACGAGCATGGCATTAATACAACGTGTGAAGGAGATGCAAAAGCATGGAGCGTAAATTAGGAATTTCACTTTATCCAGAACATTCAACGAAAGAAAAAGATATGGCTTATATTTCCGCAGCGGCACGACACGGTTTCTCAAGAATATTTACTTGTTTGTTATCTGTGAATCGTCCGAAAGAAGAAATTGTAGCTGAATTTAAAGAGATTATCAATCACGCAAAAGATAACAATATGGAAGTTATTTTAGATGTAGCTCCAGCTGTGTTTGATCAGCTTGGTATTAGTTATAGCGATCTATCATTTTTCGCAGAATTAGGCGCAGACGGTATTCGTTTAGATGTAGGTTTTGACGGATTAACGGAAGCGAAAATGACGAATAATCCGTACGGTTTAAAAATTGAGTTAAATGTAAGTAACGATATTGCGTACTTAGAAAATATTCTTTCGCATCAAGCGAATAAATCAGCTTTAATTGGTTGCCATAATTTTTATCCGCAAAAATTCACTGGTCTTCCATACGATTATTTCATTCGCTGTAGTGAACGCTTTAAAAAGCATGGTATTCGCAGTGCAGCCTTTATTACATCACATGTCGCAAACATCGGTCCATGGGATATTAACGATGGATTATGTACATTAGAAGAGCATCGTAATTTACCAATTGAAGTACAAGCGAAGCATTTATGGGCAACAGGGTTAATTGATGATGTCATTATCGGAAATGCTTATGCGAGTGAGGAAGAGTTAGAGAAACTAGGAAACTTAAATCGCTACATGTTACAGCTAAAAGTGCACTTTGTAGACGAAGCGACTGAAGTAGAGAAGAGAGCTACGCTGCAAGAATTACACGTAAGGCGCGGCGACATAACAGAGTATATGGTACGTTCTACAGAAGTACGTAAAAAGTACAAAGATTATGACTTCCCAGTGCGTGAAAGTGTGCTGCAGGAAAGAGGGCAAGTTGTAATTGGAAACAATTCATTTGGTAAGTATAAAGGTGAACTGCAAATCATTCTGAAAGAAATGCCGATAGATGAACGGAAAAATATCGTCGGTACAATTGCGGAAGAGGAGTTATTCTTACTAGATTATGTAGGAGCTTGGACGCAGTTTACTTGTGTGGAATAGGGAAGATAGGGGGCGTTCCAAATTTTGGACCGCCTTTTTAATATTAAAGTACTTTTAACGTCAAAATTTGTCGGTAAATCGATATCTCTTGTCGAATCGTTGATATATTATAAGTTACGATAGATATATTCGAAAAATCGTTGATATATTGTAGGTTACGATAGATATATTTGAAAAATCGTTGATATAATTTCATTTACTATGTTATTTTTCAGTAGTTTAATAGAGTAAAAAAAGAGCCAGTCTCAACGATGAGACTGGCTCTTTTTTTACTAACTAGTTTAATACTTTAACTGTAACTGTTTTACGTCCCCAGCTACTTGATGAACCTTTATCTGGCATTAAAACATCAATTTTATTTCCTTTAATAGCTCCACCAGTATCACCAGCAATTGCTACTCCGTAACCTTCAACCCATACTTTTGAACCTAATGGAATGACACTTGGATCAACTGCAATTAGTTTCATGTTTGGATTAGCTGTTAAGTTATGACCCATAGCTGATTTTACTTGGTCGCCTGCTTTATAACCATTTTCAAGTGGATCTGCTGTATAAGCTGTTGCTACAACACGTAACTCACGAGAAGATGATGGTGCACTTGTTTCAGTTTCTTTTGCAGCAGGTTGTTGTGTAGCTTGTTTTTGAGCTTTAGCCACTTCACGAGCTTTAGCCGCTTCACGAGCTTTAGCTGCTTCTTGAGCCTTAGCTGCCTCTTGAGCCTTAGCTGCTTCACGAGCTTCAGCTGCCTCTTGAGCTTTAGCTGCTTCACGAGCTTTAGCTGCTTCTTGAGCCTTAGCCGCTGCTTGAGCTTCAGCATCTGCTTGAGCTTTAGCTGCTTCACGAGCTTTAGCTGCCTCTTGAGCTTTAACTTCTGCTTGAGCTTCAGCATCTGCCTGAGCTTTAGCTGCTTCTTGAGCCTTAGCTGCTTCACGAGCTTTAGCCGCTTCTTGAGCTTTAACTTCTGCTTGAGCTTCAGCTGCTTCGCGAGCTTTAGTTGCTTCCACTGCTTTAGCTTTTGCTTGAGTTTCAGCTACTTCCTGAGCTTTAGCTGCTTCACGAACTTTAGTTGTATCTTGAACTGTAGTTGTTTTCTCAACTTTAACTACTGGTTGAACTTTAACTGGTGCTTTACCTGTTAAGTAAGGAACATGAACATAAGCTGTTTTTCCGTTATATTCAAATTGAATCCAATCATTTTGTACTTGGTGTGTTGTTTCAATTACATCATCTTTTTTCAACTTACCAAGAATCTCTGAGTCTGTGTTTGCTCCAGCACGTACGTTTAATACGTTTGCTGTTACGTAGTAAGTGTCTTTTGTATAGTCAGCGCTTATGAAAGCTTCTTTACCGCTATTCAATTGAACTTTTGACCAACCATTTTCTGTATGTAAAACATTTACTTTATATCCATCTAATAATTTTCCTACAACTTTTGATTCAGTAGTTGGGTTTTCTCGTACGTTTAGTACGTCAGTCGTTACGATTGTTTCTGCTTTAGCAGATGTTGTGAAAATCCCAAGACCAAAAACCGCTGCTGTTGCTATACCCATAAATTTTTTCATAATAGCCTCCATTGCATTTGTTTTCGTTGACCTCATTATAGCAACCATTATTTTCTTATTTGCGAAAAACATAAAATTACAAAGCTTTCGTAACGGGGCATTAATATTCTGTAACAATTCCATAAATATCCTGATAGCGCTTCCTTGTTGTTTTTTGGCGTATTAGGGCATATGAAACACAAAATGAGTAGTATTTCAATTACTGTAACGTTAATAATGTTACAGTAATATTTCTTAGTGATATCTATAGCGTTACAAAAATAGCTTATTTTACTGTTTGAATGGAAATTTAGTTATGAAACGATAATCTTTTTAGGCGTGAAAATATATAAATGAGGTGAAATTTAATAAAATATCGATATAATTGTTACAAAATCAGTCGAAGTATGGAAAAAATTACGCCTTGATTTTCGTCTGTTACATAGTATTTTTGCAATAATAGAATTAGATAATAGCCTTAGTACCTATAAATAATGAAGAGTATTAGAATGGTAGTTGTAACGTGAAACATATATAATAGAAGAAACTCAATTTAGTAGATAAATAAAAAACGCAGGAGTGTAAACTCCTACGTTTTTGTTTATTCATATCGTAAACATTCAATTGGATCCAGTTTGGCAGCTTTGTTAGCTGGCAGTAAACCGAATATAATACCGATTAACATTGAGATACCTACTGCAAGAAGTCCAAGTTCTTTTGAGACAACGAGTGGCCATCCAGCAAAGATTGAGACGATCCAAGCGAAGAAAATACCGAGCATGAATCCGATGAAACCACCAAGTCCTGTTAATATACAAGATTCGATTAAGAATTGTGTTAATACTTTACCACGTGTTGCACCAAGTGCTTTACGAATACCAATCTCACGTGTACGTTCTGTTACAGATACGAGCATGATGTTCATTACACCGATACCACCAACAAGTAAGGAGATAGCGGCAATACCACCGAATACCATTTTCATCATACCGATTGATTCGTCTAGTTGTTTCGTAAATTCACCTAAATCTTGTGCTTCGAATTTGTGCTCAAATTTAGGAGCTTTCATTTCGTTTAAGACAGAAACAGCTTGTTTTTCTACACTTTTACGTTCGGTCGGAGAGGTCATTGTTAATCTTACAGAGTCATACTCATTTACTCCTGAAATGACAGGCGCATTTTCAAGTGATGTATAACCTTCAGGCATAGGCATTCCAAAGTCATTTTTCGTTTCGTATACACCAACTATTTTATACGGCTTTCCTTTTATATCTGTGTATTGATTTGATTCCCAACCACTACTAAATAATTTGTTGAAAGCTTCTTCATTTAATATAACAGCAGGGATTGCTTGATTTAGTTCACTGTCATTTAATTCACGACCGTGAACTAATTTTATTTTCGAATCTGTCATAAAGGCGCCTGTTCCACCTTTTAAATCAAGATTTACATCTTTTGAACCAGCAGATGCTTTTACTTTCATACTTACGTCTGGATACACATCTTTAACGCCTGGTACAGTTTGCAGACGGTTTAGCATATCAGGTGTGATTTTGGCACTATCTGTTCCGTAATCAGGATTGTTGTAGTAAATCGTTACTTCGTTATCTTTTCCTTGGCCTAATTCTTTTTTAAACTTTGCGTTTGTACCATCACCCATTGAAATGATAGTAATAATGGCACTAATACCGATAATAATACCTAACATCGTTAAGATAGAACGCATTTTATGAGCAAAGATAGAGGAAAGGGCCATGCGTATATTTTCACTCGTATTCAAAATTAACCTCTCCAATCTTGGACGATATTTCCGTCACGAATTACAATTTGACGTGCTGCAGCTTCCCCGATTTCACGGTCATGGGTAATCATAATGATTGTTGAGCCTTGTTTATTTAATTCGTAAAAGAGGTCCATAATTTGTGTACTTGTTTTCGTATCAAGTGCTCCCGTCGGTTCATCGGCTAAAATGAATTTCGGGTTATTTACGATTGCGCGGGCAACGGCGACACGTTGCTTTTGACCACCGGATAATTCGTTCGGTAAGTGAGTAGCGCGATCAGCTAAACCGACTTTTGTTAAAGCGGCTAATGAGCGCTCGCGTCTTTCTTTTTTATCGACTCCAGCGTAAATAAGAGGTAGTTCTACATTTTGAAGCGCTGTAAGTCTCGGTAATAACATGAAGTTTTGGAATACGAATCCGATCTCTTTATTACGTACGTGTGCAAGTTCTGTTTCAGTCATGTTTGAAATATTTTGACCGGCTAGTTCGTACGTACCTGTCGTCGGTTTATCTAAGCAACCGATAATGTTCATTAATGTTGATTTACCAGAACCAGAAGGTCCCATAATTGAAGTGAATTCTCCTTGGTTCAGTGTTACGTCAATTCCGTGTAATATTTGAACGGACTCTGCACCATTTTGGAAGGATTTCGTGATGCCTTTTAAGTTAATCACTGGGCGACAACCTCCATACCATCTTTTAAGTCTTTTTCAGGTTTAGAGATAATTTCCTCTCCTTTTTTCACTCCAGAAACTTTTGCTTCGCTATCAGTCTCGAATTCAACAGTAACTGCTTGTTCTTTCGCCTTACCGTCTTTTACAACGAAGACAACATTTTTGTCACCTTTTTTCACGATACTGCTTTTCGGAACAATTGTACCAGTTGCTTCGCCAGATTTACTTGTTACGTAAACGTGGAAGCCGTTTTGTAATTCGTCACTATTATCTAATGTGACAGTGAATTGATAGTTAGAAACAGTTTTATTTTCATCCATGCTCTTTAATGGTGTAGAACCGATTTCTGTTACTTTTCCTGTCCAAGTCTTACCAGCGACAGTTTTTGATGAAACAGTTACTTCTTGCCCAACTTTCATACTAGCAAGCTCATATTCAGAAATTTGACCTTTTACTTTAAATTGACCAGCGTGACGAAGGGTAATTCCGCTCATACCTGTTTTTTCGTCAGCAGTTTTTACGATATCATCAATTACGCCATCAGCAGGACTTGTTACAGAAAGATTGTTTACTTTCTCTTTTGCTGCTTTAATCATTTCATCAGCTTTTTCAACTTCAAACTTTTTCATTTCAATTTGTGATTCTAATTGCCCAACTTCGGCTTCTGATGCTTTTAATGCTTCAGCAGGAAGGCCTGCATTTTTATCTTTTTGTAATTTTTGTTTCGCTACATCAATTTGTTTTTGGAGCAACGTTACTTCTTTTTGTGCGATTTTCTTTTGCATTTCTGCTTCTGTTACACCTTGTTTCGCAGTCGGATCATTGTATTTAAATAGAAGCTGACCTTTTTTCACTTCATCGCCTTTTTTCACAGCTAATTCATATGTTCCTTTTGTTGGATCGAATGAAATAGTTTCAATTCCATTTGGAATAACTTCGCCACCAAATTTTTGCGCGTTTTGGATTTGTTTTTCGGTTACTTTATATCCGCTATATGCCATTGCTACATCTGAACCGCCACCAGCAAATGCAAAGTATGATCCAGCTGCAATTCCGATTGCTACTACACTAGTAATTAACACTTTATTTTTCTTCTTCATCTATTTATCACCTTTTCGTTCGTTTTAGTATCTACATTAAGTATAGAAGAGGTAAAGAATCTGACAAATCGTTTTAGCTTACAATAACCTTACAGTTTTGTAAGGTATGAATATGTAAATGTAAGGTAGAGGTTGTCCTAGTGTAAGCAAATGAATTGACTCGTCGTTTCTTTCTTACAATAATATTGTATGGAGGAAAGGAGGAAGGAAGATGGAAGCTTATTTTAGCGCACACCCATTAAAACCATTTATTCCATACTCAAGGCAACATGCCCTTATATTATTTATTATGTTGGTGGGGATATTTTTTCTGTATCAATACCAAGATGTATTACGTCAAAGTGAGTGGAATATAACGGTTCGATATGCAATTGCATTTTTATTTATAGGTAGTGAAATTGGGCTTCATATGTGGGAGTGGAAAGCGGGGATTTTTGAGCTAGCTACTTCATTACCGTTTGAATTATGTACGATTAGTTTATTATTAGCGTCGATTATGATCGTAACGAAAAGTTACCGCATATATGAGATTGTATTTTTCACGGGAATTATTGGTGCATCACAAGCTATTTTAACGCCAAACTTGCAGTATGCTTTTCCGCATTTTCGTTTCATTGAATATTTTAGCGCGCATATATTGCTCATTTGGGCACCACTCTTTATGACTTGGGTGGAAGGCTATAGACCGACCTTGCAATCTATTAAGCGTACGATGATATTTTTAAACATATTGATTCCGCTTGTTTCGTTTGTGAATTATAAAACAGGCGGTAATTATATGTTTTTAGCTCATAAGCCAGAAACAGCTTCATTACTCGATATGTTAGGACCGCATCCTTACTATATTATTTCATTAGAACTCGCAGCGCTTATTGGGTGTTTTATTTTGTATATGCCGTTTGCAAAAAGAGAAAGGCATGCGCATAAAGAATCACTAGGATCATAACCTAGTGATTTTTTATGATTGAATATTTACAATTCAGAAAATTAAGAATAAAATTAGAGAGTAAAATATAAAGAGAGAGAAGGGAAAACGTGGTCAAAAAAGTTTTTCTGAATGGGATGGAAGTGACAATTCAATTTATTATTTCGATTTTGGGGATTATTATGTTAGGGGCTCTGCCGAAATTGTTTTATGGATTTAAGCTGGATGTATCAAAGTACATACAGAGTTTAAAAGAAGTGTTTGTGAACTTAATGGATATTTCCAATTTGCAATATGTGAAAGGTAAATTTTTATTTCCGCAGCTGTTCGTCCATTATAAAGAAACGATTATTATTTTTTTAGCTGCTTTTTTTATTTCATTATTTGTAGCATTTTGTATTGTTTATGTAATTATGAGTAGTTCACCGCGTATACAACATCGAATTAAATCATTTCTTATCTTCCTAGAATCTATTCCAGATATCCTTCTTATTTTAGTATCACAAATTTTAGTTATATGGTTTTTTAAACAAACAGGTTTTTTACCTTTTCAAATTGCTTCAATTGGAGGCGAGTCAATTAGAGGATTGCCGATACTTTGTTTGAGCATCCCGACTACGATTATGTTTGTAAAAATGGTCGTGCTTCGTTTTGAAAATGAACTAGAAAAAGATTATGTACTATTTGCTAAGGCGAAAGGGCTGGGGCGCTTTCATATTTTAAATCGTCATATTTTACGAAATGTGTTGCTTAGTACATTATTCTTTGCGAAAACGAATATCTTTTTTATGTTATCTAATTTATATATTATAGAATGGATTTTTAATACGGGTGGTATTTTTATGTTTTTGAAATCTTATTTTGGTATTAGAGTTGAGGTTTTCATCGTTAGTGTGCTTCTTATATATATTCCGATTTTTATTTTATTTAAATTGTTTCATTATCTCATTCCGGCTGCGATGAAGGAGAGATTATAATATGTGGACGTATATAAAACGTGATAAAAGATTTTGGATAAGCATTGGGTTTCTTCTCCTATTAGTTCTTTTGAGCATCGGAAATACGTTATGGAATGATGGACATATTAGACAAGTTACATTGCAATATGATGCGGATGAAAATCCACAAGTGCCACCGTTTTCACCTTCATTCCAATTTTTACTCGGGACAGATCGGAAAGGATACGACCTTTTACATTTAGTTATTGAAGGCGCGAAGTGGACGATTGGTATATCTATTTTAATTGCGGCACTTAGAATGGTAATAGGTGTGTTTTTCGGTGTCGTACTCGGAACGTATATAAAAAGAGGATTTTCAAAAATTGAGGCTTTCTTTGATAGTTTTACAGTTATTCCGACAGTTATGATTGCGTATTTTTTTCTTCAATCTGTAAATGCATTTGGAAGCGGGGAGGAAACAACAACCTTTTTTGAAAGGGCTTCGTTTCAAGTTGTCTTACTTGTAATGCTTGTAATGCCAGTTATTGCACTGTATGTTGCGAAGGAAGTTCGTAAATTGCGAACGGAGGAATTTGTTGATGCCGCACGCATATTAGGTGGATCGAGAAGACATATTGTTATAAAGCATCTTTTCCCGCACCTTTATATGACGTTTATACTTGTATTTTTTCAGCAGTTTACGCAGACTCTTACTATTTTACTGCACTTAGGGTTACTAGAAATATTCTTTGGCGGAACGGTTAAGTTTTTAGGACCGATAGAAGAAATAGAATCTTACACACATGAATGGTCAGGGCTAATTGGAGTCTATTTTAGATCTTTAACAGTGCATCCATGGATTCCTCTCGTCCCAATTACATTTTTCGGGCTTACCATTTTTTCAGGAAATATGATTGTAAAAAGTCTAGAAGAGGCGATGTTGAAAGTTCGATTAGGGGGAGAGATAAAGAAGGAAGTTGTAGAAGAGGAACAATCTGCTGTACAGTCAAAGGAAGAGTTGTTTACGTTTAAACATACGATGTGAAGAGAAAAAGAAGCAAGCATGGATTTCATGCTTGCTTCTTTTTACTTTGCAGAAACTTCACCTTCAGCTTCTGTTTGCGGAATAAAGTATCCGATTATACCACCAATTATTGCTGGAACGATCCAGCCGATTCCTAAGTTATAAAAAGGAATCGTGTGTACGATATTAGCGATAAAACTTGGTATCATTCCCACATTATCGAGTGCATGAATACAGCTAATAATGAATGCTGCGATCATTGCTCCGATGTAGACAGAAGGTTTACGTTTCGTATATTTATCGATAAATGATACGAAAATTAAAATGATTGTAATTGGGTACAAAATAATTAATACAGGTAGTGTGATTTTAATTAATAAGCTTAATCCTAAGTTTGAAATAACGAAACTAAAGATACAAACGTATAGTACGAGCTTTTTGTAAGAAACATTTGTTAATACTGTTGCGAAATAGTTGGCGAATGCACTTACAACACCAATTGCTGTTGTTAAACAAGCGAAGATAATGGCGATACTTAATAAAACATTACCGCTTGTCCCAAAGAATTGGTACATAACAGTTGCTAATAGTTGACCACCGTTCTCGAATTGTCCCAAGTTTCCGTTTGAAGCTCCGATATAACCGAGTAAGAAGTAAACAATTGTTAAGAATAGAGCAGCGATACTTCCGCAAATGATTGTATATTTCGCGATAGATTTCTTCTCTTGTATACCGTTTTGACGAATTGCATTTACAACAATTGTTGATAGTACGAGAGCGCCAATTGCATCTAACGTTAAAAATCCTTCAAGAAATCCTTTGAAAAACGGGATGTCTTTATAGTCACCGATAGGCTCTGCAAACGTTCCTGGTGAAAGAATCGCTTTTGTTGCCATAATTGCAATAATTACAAGTAAAATTGGCGTTAATATTTTACCAATATGATCTACTAGCTTGGATGGATTTAATGATAAGAAGTAAACGACTGTAAAGAAAATCGCACTAAAAACTAACATAGAATACCATTGATCTGGGAAAAGTGGTGCAATCCCAATTTCATAAGATACAGATCCAGTTCGTGGAATAACAAATAGTGGGCCGATTGAAAGATAAATAATGATAGCGAATACTGCTGCGAATTTTGGATGAACACGGCTCGCTAAAGTGTTAAAACTACCACCAGCAAGGGCAACAGCAACGATAGCAAGTAAAGATAAACCGACGTCTGTAATAATAAACCCTGTAATGGAAACCCACATATTTTCTCCGGAAGAAAGGCCAAGAAGGGGCGGGAAAATCATATTACCAGCACCGAAGAAAACTGCGAAGAGTAATAAACTAATCGAAAGTATTTGCGCTGGTTTCAAAGTTGTACGCATATAAAGAAAATCCTCCTAATGAGTATTTTTGTCGAAAATTCAAATAATTTGTCGAGTAACTGTTATTATTTTAAAGGTCTGATGACTAGAAAGCAATAGGGAATTTTGAAAAAATTAAAAAATAATGCATTAAATCGAATAAATATACTATTTGTATGTTTAATAGGAAGGATTTAACTTTTAACGTAAAAAAAACACATATCGCTAGGATACGTGTATTAAAAATATATTTTTCTATCGCGTTCTTCTTTTAAAATTTCAACCGCTTCTCGGAAACGTTGTGAATGGACAATTTCTCGTTCGCGTAAAAAGCGTAAACTGTCATTTATGTCGGGATCGTCAGATTGGTTGATAAGCCATTGATATGTGGCACGCGCTTTTTCTTCAGCCGCAATATCTTCGTATAGGTCGGCAATTGGATCACCTTTAGCTTGTATATAGGTTGCAGTAAATGGAACACCAGCTGCGTTATGGTAATGAAGTGCGCTGTCATGATCGACGTAATGAGGGTCGAGACCAGCTGCCTTCATCTGTTCAGGAGTCGCATCTTTTGTCAGCTTATAAACCATCGTAGCAATCATTTCAAGATGCGCAAATTCTTCTGTACCAATATCGGTAAGGAGGCCAATGACTTTATCCGGGATTGTATAACGCTGATTTAAGTAACGTAGTGCAGCAGCTAATTCTCCATCTGCACCACCGTATTGCTCAATTAATAATTTTGCAAGTGCTGGATTACAAGTTCCTACTTTAACAGGGTATTGTAATTTTTTTTCATAAATCCACATAGTTTCTCTCCTTTATATTTGCCATGGCCAAGGACCTTTGCTCCATTCCCAAGGGGCATTAGAATAGCTATTTCCATACTGTTGAAGCGGTCCATATTTTTCTTCCATCTGTTGTTTTAATACTCTTCGTTTATAGGAAAAATCATTAAATTGGTTAATAGCTGCTGTATCGTCTGGGTGGGTGTCTAAGTAAAGGGTTAGTTCAACTAATACAAAGTCTAATTCTTGGAGATTCTCTAAAAGTTGATAATACTCTTCTGGTAGTGGCTGGTTCACGTCAGTAGTCACCGCCCTTTTTTATAAGGATTTTCGTAATAATCATAAAAGATAGGCCATAAGGTTCCTTTTTGTAGTGCTTCTTTCGGTGAGAATTGTGGTAAATTTGGCGGTTGAAAACCTAAATATAAATTAGGAGGGGTAGAGTAATATTTTTTACCAATAGGAGGACAAGGATCTTGAGGACTATGATATGGCACATATGATTTCATATATTTATCCATTAATAAACCTCCCTATATTCTTCATCACTACGTATTGTATTCAGACATAATAGGCCTTTATGACACATATAAAAAAGTAATAGGTACGGGGGGAATGAATGTGGAGAATGTGAAACAATTCATTGTATTGGAAGTGAAAAACTTAAAGGAAACTTTGTATTTTTATGAAGGGATTTTAGGAATCAAGCCTAGTTTAGAAAGACCCCAATTAGATATAACAGGGGTTTGGTATGATGCTGATTCAATGAGAGTTAGTTTTGTAATGAATCGTAGTTTGGGTGGGCGTGAGAAGAGTGTTACGGATTCGGTTGATGTACTAATGTTTTCAATTTCTAACATAGAGAACTTAAAGAAGAGGTTAGTGTTTTATAAAATTGCATATATAGAAAACAAAAGTGAGAAGAGTATTGTAGTACAAGACCCAGATGGATATAAAATTCAAGTGATAGAGAAGGACGAATAAACGGAGGGGATTTAGTGGAGAGGAATTATGAAGAAAATGCATTGTTTGAGCATCAATTTTGGCTAAAGGTGCTTACTGATCATTCGCAATTTTTACTTGATGCATTAGCTCCGAAGGAAAAAGAGGATATAAAAAAGGCCACTTATTTTGTTGAAACATTTACGAATCTGTTAAATAAAGTTCGTAATGTGAATCTCATTGCGTTTTCAAAAGAGGCAGAACGAGCCGCAAAGGAAATACGAACGTTTAAATTAAGTATTATACAGAAACAACTCGAGGGAAAAATCACTATTCATTTTACGCCAACTTTCATCAATCATATGGTAAACGAAGTAGAAGAGTATATAACAGTGTTAGAATTTTTAAATAAAGGAGAAGTTCCGCCTGTTTTTCATGAATTACATTATCATCTCGTTTGGTTAACGGATGCGGCTGGCCATGCAGGGTCTATTTCTGGTGGATTAGATCTTGTTGAAAAAAGATTAAAAGAGAAAAGCGAAGAATTTACGAAGCACTTTGAACAATTTTACTTAAAGGCAGTTGAAATGACGGGGTATTTACGGACAGAGCTTCATCATTTTCCTGCATTAAAGAAGTTTACAAAAGATGTTTCACTTGAGTTAAAATTATTTTCGCATTTTCTCCATGAGGTCGAAGAGCTGGAGTTATCGAATGAAATATTAAGTGCATTATCTGCTAGAATGGCGGATCATATGGCAAGAGAAGAATGTTATTACTTATTAAAATTAGCACAATCGTCTGGACTTGAGATGCCAAAATGTAATCCGCTTTAAAGAAAAAAGAGGTCAATTTTATTTGGCCTCTTTTTCTGCTTTATTTTCTCTTTTTATTTTTGCTTGTTCAATACTTGCCTGTAATGTCTCCATAATATTGATGATGTTTGGAGTTGGAGAGATTGTTTCGGTTTTTTCCTGTTGTTCAATTTTGTTTTCGATTAGTTCGGTAAGGGCTTCTTTATACTCATCTGTATACATCTCTTTTTCAAAAGGATTTGTAAGATGGTGGATTAAATTGATTGCTGCCGTGAGTTCTTGTTTTTGAATCGGATAATTTTCGTTACTTGGTAAGTTAGGTGTATTTGTTATATCGCGAATTTCATTAGGGTAGTGAATAGTTTGTAATATAAGCCCATCTTCAAAGTTACGGATAATAGCTAAATGTTGTTTTTTTCTAATGGAAATATGGATAAGACCAAGTTTATTCGTACGTTCAAGTGCTTCTTTTAATAATAAATATGATTTTTCATGTCCTGAGGTAGGGCCTATAAAATAAGAACGATCGTAGAGAACAGAATCAATTTCGTTATTTTGGATAAAAGATATAATACGAATAGATCTTGGTTCGTGAGCTTTTTGCAACTCAGCTAGTTCTTTTTCATCCATAATAATGTACTTATGAGGTGCGTATTCATAGGCTTTTACAATATCTTTATCATCAATTTCTTCATCCGTACAATCAGGAGCAAATTTTTTATATTTAATAGGTGTTAAGCATTCTTTATGAAGACTTAAAAATTTTATATCGTTTTCTTCTACGGCACTGTATAGTTTGATTCCTATATTTAATAGTCCAAGTGAAAGGGCACCTTTCCATACGGTATGCAAATGAAGCCTCTCCTTTCATTCAAAAATGATTATGTATATTATGAGATAGTAAGAAATTTCCTATACGTTTTTTGTTTTTACGGAATGTTAAGCAGGAGGATGTGGGATATAAAATATATTGACAAGCCCTCCAAAATATTTTAATGTGATTGTATAAAATTGTGTATATAAAGGGGAGTAACTTATTACAGTAAAGTCGTCATTACAGGGAGAAACCCTCGGCTTTATTGGCAACGTTTCGTTGTTAGTGAGACCTTTACCAGCAATGGTAAAGGCCCCTTATTGTCTTTTTTAGGACCCTTACCATGTTTGGTAGGGGCCTTTTTGTATACAAAGAGAGGAGATATAAAAATGAAAAAACTTATTAGTAGATTAAGAGTTGTATTTCATGTTCGCCGATTTGTTCCATTCCTATTTGACTTTTTCACTTCAAAAGAGGTTTCAATAAAGAAGAAAATTTTATCTATTGCGTTTTTAGTTGGTTATGTTGCGATGCCGCTCGATTTAATTCCAGACTTCTTACCGTTTATCGGTATTTTAGATGATATTGGAATTGTATTATTTATTTTGAACCGAATTGTAAAAATGGCGCCAGTTCAATTACAAGAAAAGCATAACGTAAACGTAGGATAGGAGTTGGGGTAGAAAATATGGAGCAAATTATTTTAGATATAATCGAGTTTTTAAAGCAATTTTCTTATTTTGGAGTTGTGTTAGCATTAACGTTTGAATTTATTCCAGCAGAAGTAGTTTTGCCCATGGTTGGTTATTGGGTGTACGAGGGAGATATGAATTTTTGGCTTGCTGTATTAGCCGGAACCCTCGGCGGAACGACAGGACCTTTAACGTTATATGCACTCGGTTATTACGGTGGTCGTCCTCTATTAATAAAATACGGGAAATACTTCTTCATTAAAGAAGAACAAATTCAAAAAGCAGATGATTTCTTTGAGAAATATGGACCGGTTGTAGCATTTGTTGGACGCTTTGTGCCAGGAGTTCGAACGCTTATTTCTGTTCCATGTGGTATGGCGAAAATGAACATATGGAAATTTAGCATATATACATTTGTAGCAATGTTCCCGTTAACGACTTTGTATGTTTATTTTGGAATGAAATTAGGTCCACATTGGGAAAAGGCAGCGGACGTTGTTGGACAATATATGCTACCAATATTAGGAGGCGTTATTCTTATCGTTGCTAGTATCTTTGTCTATAAATATATGAAGAAAAGAAATAAAACGGAATCTATTTAGTCATTTGAATATTTTTTGAAAATAGATGAATAGTACAGGCAAAAGACTCTGAGGGACATACACATATAGGGAATATAAAAGAGAGAGGGGAAACAACTATGTCTTGTGAGTGCTCAGGGTCAGCATTAACTTGTTGTCCAGATAAAAATTATGTGCAAGATAAAGTGTGTAGTCCGTGGTCTGCTACTGTAGTTGCAACAGCAATTGATAATGTTCTCTATACAAATAATATTAACCAAAACGTAATTGGTACTGGCTTTGTTAAATATGATGTTGGACCAGGCCCAATTACTGTAGAGGTACTTGATTCTGCTGGGGGTACAATTGATACACAAACATTAAACCCAGGAACGAGTATTGCTTTTACGTATCGCCGCTTTGATAGTATACAAGTTGTGTTACCTGCAACACCTGCTGGAACGTATCAGGGAGAATTTTGTATTACAACACGTTATCCACTTTCATAGCAGAATAGGAGAGGATCGAAATGGGAATGAGAAGTTCCAGTTTGTCTTGTTGTTCTAATAAAACACTTGTGCAAGACCAAGTATGTACAGACTGGTCTATTACAGGTGCTGGTACTCAAATTGTATATACAAATAATATCACGCAAGAAGTATATGGTTCAGGTTACGTGAAGTATGATGTAGGTGCCAACCCGATTACAGTTGATTTTTTAGTAGGTGCAACAGTGGTTGATACAATTACTGTACAACCACAAAGTAGTGGTACTTTCACTGTCCGATATTTTACTACTGTCCGAATTACTACGACAGGAACGACTGTTAATCAAGGAGAGTTTTGTATTACAGTACGTTATCCAATCTCATAAAAAGCATACCGTGAACGGTATGCTTTTTATATTAAGGAAATAATGAAATTGGTATTCTATAAGCAACATGTAAATTCGCAACAGTACTTGCCTTCTAAATATAGTGAAGGATTACTTGTTATATTGATAATATTGATCGACTGTAGGTCTTTTCCTGTGTACGATATTGTATTACCAGGAAACACAGTGAAAATATTGGTTACTGTTCCAACGATTTGAATTGTAATTGCTTCGGTGCTGCTAGTACTATTGTAAACCGAGACAGTACCTGATATAAGTAGTATCCCATCACTTTGCCATAGTATCATTAATTGTGATGTATCTTTGGCAGAGGAGATGGTGTTATTAGTTATGAGGAAATTCCCTGCAAATTCATTTGTTACTCGCTCGCAATTTGGATTTGGAGGAGGGGGCGGTGGACAAGGGTCTGGACAAATAATAGATAAAGGAGCGAAACAGCCGATATTTTTTTTATTCTTCAATACAACCCCTCCTTTTAAGTTGTCTTTTATTACTATTAAATGTAAAAGCATGGCCGATGTGTTAAAAAAAGAAGGAAATATTAAAAATTAAGATTGTCTAATAGGCTTAAACCTTAACTTATCATTAGTGTTATAGAAAAGATTATATGTGAATAGTCATAGGAAAAGAATGATCAGACTCTTTTAGACAAAAGGTGGTTGTATACAATAGTACGAGTAATGTTGAACTTAATTTCTAATTAACTGTATATTTACAAAAATCTAATAAAGTTCATTTGTTATTTAAACGACATTAACATGTATTAGATAAAATAGCCCTTGTAATGAATCAATTATTATGAGGAGGATTCACGTGGACAGAAATGCTTTAAGAAAAGTAAAAGGCCTTATTGGATTATTAATGTTTTTTGTATTAGCATTCGCATCATTTCCATGGAGTACATCAGTCAAGGCGGAAGAGAAAAAGCAAGAAAAGGCATCAAGTGAGAAGAAGATAGTTTTTCCAGTTGTAAGTGATGTGCATATTAAAAACAGTGGAACAGATGATACGTTTCGCTGGAAAAGAGCGATTGAACAGTTTAATACACTAGCACCAAAGCAAGATGCATTTGTTATTGTAGGTGATTTCACAGATACAGGATCAGTGCAGCAATATGATCGTTTCATGCAAGTGTATAATGAAAATGCAAATAAAGATGCCGTGAGAATGAATTCTCTTGGTAACCATGATTATTGGAACGGTTTATCTGTAGAGGGCGCACAGAAGCGTTTCTTAGAAAAAACAGGTATGGAATCAATTTATTATCATAAAGTGGTAAAAGGTTATCACTTCCTTGTTATGTCTCCAGAGAATGGAACAACTCATGGCTATTATTCGGACAAGCAAATTAATTGGTTAAAAGAAGAAATGGCAAAAGCGCAAAAAGATGATCCAGAAAAACCGATTTTTGTATTTTTACATCAACACATTAAAGAGACAGTATACGGTAGTCATGAATGGGGAACACAAGATAGCGCAAAAATTAATGCAGTATTAAAAGAATACCCACAAGTTATTACGTTTTCAGGTCATTCACATTATCCATTAGATGATCCGAGATCGATACATCAAAAAGACTTTACATCAGTTGGTACATCTTCAGTAAGTTATATGGAAGTTGAAGGTGGTAAAGTACAAGGGAATATCCCGCCAGGAGCTAGTACGTTAAGCCAAGGTTTATTAGTAGAAGTAGATGATAAAGAAGTAACGATTAATCGTCGTGATTTCCATACGAATTCTTGGACAGGCGAGCCTTGGAAAATTAAATTACCAGCAAAGAAAGAAACATTTACACATGTAGAAGATCGTGATAAAGAAAAGCCATACTTTGCTAAGGATGCAAAGCTTGCTGTATCAAATGTAACAGAAAATGCGGCAACAGTAACATTCCCACAAGCATTGGACAACCTCCTTGTTCACTCTTACCGTGTGCAGGCTAGAGATAAGCAAACGGGTGAAATAAAAAATAAATTGTTAGCATTCTCAGAGTTTTATCGTGATCCAGTGCCGAAAGATCTTACGTTTACGCTTGCGGGGTTAGATGGCGGGAAAACATATACACTTGAAGTCGTTGCAATTGATTCGTTTGGTAATGAAAGTGTGCAGCCGTTAACGGCAGAAATTACTACGAAAAAAGATGATATTGATCCGAATGTAAAAGTGCCAAAGGCTGATGTTTTTGATGTGAATTTTGCAGATGGTACATTTAAAGACAATTCACCATTTGGAACAAAAGGTGATGTGAAGGGCAATGTGACTATTGAATATGATAAAGCATTGAAAAAGAATGTTATGAAGTTAAACGGACAATCTAATACATTTGGATACCTTCCATTTTCAGCAGCACAAAAAGAGAAAGTAGCAAATACATTTACGTTAGAAACGGTATTTTCAATGAATCAAATCCGTGGACAAGGTATTTTGCAAAATACAGAGAGCGGCGGAATTGGATTTGAGTCTACAGGAAGTGGATATGTTGAATTATGGGCTCACATTGGTGGCAGCTATAAACGTGTTGGAGTTCAATTAGAAGCGAACAAAACGTATCATTTAACAGGAACGTATAACGGAAGTGAAGTAGCTATTTATGTCGATGGTAAAAAAGTAAATAGCCAACCAGCTACAGGGAAAGTGTATCATCCAAATGTACCATTTGCACTTGGAGCGGATCCTGATAGCAATGGAAATGGTGGCATTCCGTTAAATGGACAAATCGCGCTTGCGAAATTATATAGTAAAGCGTTAAGTTCTTCAGAAGTATTAGCAGCGTACAATGAGTTTTCTAACCGTACGAAATTAGAGCAAGTGAACGCGTTATATGAAGAGCTTGGAAAAGGGAAAGAAGTGTTAGCTGGTACGTATGAGTTTGGTGATAAGCCAGGTCAATATTCAAAGGAAGCATTTCAAGAACTAGAGAAAAGCTATAATAATGCAAAACAAGTGTTTGAAAATGTAGGGAGCACGGGAGAGCAAATCGTTCAAACATATAACGAATTAAAAACAGCTAATGTAACATTTGTACAATCTAAAGTAGTAGAACAACCGAAAACACCGAAAGAAAAATTACAAATCAATATTGAATCTGCAAAAGTAGTAGTGAAAAAAGCGCAAGATGCAAATATAACGGACGGTTCAGTGAAAGCACTGAGTCAAAAAATTACAGTGGCCGAAGCTGTAGTGAAAGATGTAAAAGTAAAAGATACACAGGTAGAAACAATGAATCGTACATTAGAGTATACGATTTCACTCGTTGAAAAAAGCATAAACAAATAAGAGAGAAGAAAAGAAGCTTATCATGATAGGCTTCTTTTTTGTTATACTAAAAATAGCATAGAATGAAGGAGCGAATAATTTGGAACAGAAAAAGCTAAAAAGAATTCTTGAATATGTATGGATCGCGGTTGTGCTCCTTGTAGGATATTATTTCTTAAAAGAAAAAAGTATATGGGTTTTATTTTTAATGACGTTTTTATTAGCGGGTTTAGGCACGTTATTTATTAATTTCTTCTTTGATAGTTTAAATGCCTGGAAGAATAAAAAGAAGGGAACGAAGTAAAGGAGGGAATATATGCAAAAGTGGAAGCTCATATATCAGGTGATTATTTTCCTATTGCTTGTAGGTATTGGAATTGTGAAATACGCAACGCCAATAGGAAATTGGGCATGGTTTACAGCTTGCATCGGCATATTTTTCATTTTACAATCGTTGACGAAAAAATATAATAGTACAGAAAGATAGCTCGCCGCTAAAACGGCGAGCTATTTTGTTATGCTTTTTTCTTTTCATCATTTGTTTTTTCAATAGCTAAATGACTATGTTTCCTAGAGTAGAAGAAATAGAAGCATAAGCCGACCATAAGCCAAACTGCAAAGCTAATCCATGTTGTTTTAGACAAATTGATCATTAAATATAAGCAGCAAAGAATCGCGACAACTGGTAATACAGGTACGAAAGGTGTACGGAATCCACGTTTTAAATCAGGGTGTGTTTTTCGTAAAATAAGTACTGCGCAGCAAACGAATGTAAAGGCTGTTAACGTACCGATGTTTACTAAATTCGCTAGCAAATGTAAGTCTAAAAGGCCTGCTAATAAAGCAGCAACAACGCCAGTAATCCACGTATTTAATAAAGGGATTTTTACTTTTTTATTTACACGTGCTAACGCTTTTGGAAGTAAACCGTCACGGCTCATCGCATACGAAACGCGAACTTGTCCATACATAACGACTAAGAGAACGGTTGTCATTCCAGTCATCGCTCCAACAGCGAGTAGTCCTGCAATTGTATCCTCACCAACGAAATGCAATGCAAATGCAACTGGATCAGAAACGTCTAATTGCGTATAAGGAACCATACCTGTTAAAACGAAAGATACGATCATATATAAAACAGTACAAATAAGAAGAGAACCGATAATACCAATTGGTAAGTCACGCTGCGGTTTTTTCGTTTCTTCTGCAGCTGTTGCGATTGCATCAAATCCTAAGAAGGCGAAGAACACAGTGGCAGCCCCAGTAATAATACCGTCGTATCCGAATGGGATGAACGGTGTCCAGTTTTCAGGTTTTACATATTTTGCACCTGCTACGATAAAAGCGATAATAACGGCTAACTTAATAAGAACCATAATATTATTAATGCGTGCGCTTTCGCGTATACCAAAACTTAAAAGGCCTGTAATAAGAAGTAAAATACAGACAGCAGGTAAATCGATGAGACCACCTTTTCCTACGCCGGGGGCCGAGGCGATTATGGCGGGCAGGTGTATATTGAACCCTTGTAGTAATGATTGCAAATAACCAGACCAACCGACAGCTACTGCTGCAACGGCAAGTAAATATTCGAGCATTAAACACCATCCGACGATGAAGGCGACGACTTCTCCGACTGTCATGTATGCGTAAGTATACACACTTCCTGAGACAGGAATAGAAGAAGCAAATTCAGCGTAACAAAAGGCTACACAAGCACAAGTAAATGCAGCAATAAGGAATGATAGCATAATACCAGGACCAGAATGTTTTGCTGCAACAATACCTGTTAATACAAAGATCCCTGTCCCAATTACGGCGCCGATTCCTAAAAATGTTAAATCGAGTGCAGTTAATGTTCTAGCTAGCTGCTTTGGTGATTCAGTACTAAGCGCTTTTTTTCGTAATAATGACTTCACTTTGGACTCTCCCCCCGTTTTTTCATTTCCATAACTGCGACTATAGTATGAGTCCATTAAAAAAGAGTAAGTAAGGAAGTGGAGGTGCAGTTATGGTATGTAGTTTTTTAAAATTGCTGGATTAATCTTAATATAATTCAGAATATTTTGTCAAATAAAAATATGACAAATAAAATGCGGATCAATAGGGGAAACTACTTGCAGAAATGGACGGGGGTTAACGACCCACTGATTAAAGTTAAAGTAGGAGCAGATGCTATGTTATTTTATTTTGAACTTGTCGTCATTTTACTTTGTACGAAATTAGCTGGTGACATTAGTGTAAGACTTGGTCAGCCTTCTGTACTTGGTAAGTTAATTGTTGGTATTATTATCGGTCCGGCTGTACTTGGTATTATTAATAGTTCTGAACTGATTGATGAATTGAGTGAGATTGGTGTTTTGTTACTTATGTTTATGGCGGGACTTGAAACAGATTTAGAAGAGTTAAATCGGAATTTGAAATCGTCGTTTGCAGTAGCGGCCGGTGGAATTATTTTTCCTTTCATCGGTGGTTATGTAACAGGATTGCTGTTTGGATTAATACAATCCCATGCCATTTTTTTAGGGTTATTACTTTGCGCAACATCGGTTAGTATTACGGTGCAGACGCTACGTGATCTAGGAAAAATGAATACGAGAGAAAGTACAACCATTTTAGGTGCTGCCGTATTTGATGATGTCATTGTCGTTATTTTATTAGCATTTGTAATGAGTTTTTTAGGAACGCAAGATGTGAATATAACACTGGTCATTGTAAAGAAAATTATTTTCTTTGTAAGTATTGTTTTTATTGCTTGGAAAGTCGTTCCTTGGATTATGAAAATGCTTGTCCCGCTTCGTGTAACAGAAGCGTTAATTAGTGCAGCTCTTATTATTTGCTTCTCTTTTTCTTATTACAGTGAAATGATGGGAATTGCAGGCATTATTGGAGCATTCGCAGCAGGAATTGCTATTTCTCAAACAGAGTATAAGCATGAAGTGGAACATAAAATTGAACCGATTGCTTATGCAATATTTGTTCCAGTATTCTTCGTAAGTATCGGAATGGAAATTACATTTCAAGGCATTGGAAGTCAGCTTTGGTTCATTATTATTATGACTCTCGTTGCGATTTTCACAAAGTTAATCGGATCCGGCTTAGGCGCAAGACTGACAGGATTTAATCGCCAATCTTCTATCAGTATTGGTGCGGGGATGGTATCACGTGGTGAAGTAGCGCTTATCATCGCAGCAAATGGACTTACGGCGAATTTATTAGCGAAAGAAAATTTCACAGCGATTGTTATTGTTGTTATATTGACGACGATTATTACACCGCCACTTTTGAAGAAATATTTTGTATAGACAGGAAGGGCTTATCTGATGTAGGTAAGCTCTTTTTTTATTCCCAAAAGCAATGATCATATAGCATGAAGGGTTTGTAATTATGGTAAAATCTATGTATGTGATATGACAAGGAGAGGGAAGTGTGAAGATTACGAAGGAGAAGGTTATCGGTGTAATCGTACTTATTGCAGTATGTATACCATTTACTGCATGGAAAGAATCAAAAGTGAAAGATTTTCCGGTTTCTATTTTTTCGGAAGAAGCAGATGGTGAGTACGGTCAGAAGCTGAAATATACTGCTTTTTTACCTGATGTTGCGATTTGGATGAACGGTTGGGAAAAGAAGTGGACAGAGGGGGAAAGAACTGTTTATCAAAAAGGGAATCGCATTGTAAATGTGTTTCATCCTCCTGGCGATGATGGTTATTACCTTCTTGAAGCAAGAGAAAATAAGTGAACGCAACCGTAAGAAGTGGAGGTTAAATAGTGAAAGCTTCAACATTACTATTTAAAATTGAAAGTAATATGGATCAATTTTCACCAGCTGAGAAGAAGGTTGCCATGTACATAATGGAGAATGCAGAGATTGTACCGAATTTAACGACGAAAGAAGTGTCAACGAATGCAGGCGCAAGTGAAGCGAGTGTCGTTCGCTTTTGTAAATCGATTGGAATCGGAAGTTTTAAAGCATTTAAGATAGCACTCGTTCGTGAATTAACGATTGCTGATTATAATATTAACGATTTTTCAGTGATGAATACAGAAGATGGACCGTATGATTTATTTAATAAAGTTACTTATGTGAATAAAGCTGCAATTGAGGCGAGTGTTACTGCGATAGATAAGAAGGAACTTGAGAAAGCAGCGGATCGTATCGTCAATGCGGGCAAAATTATATTTTACGGCGTAGGTGGATCAGCTACGCCAGCGATGGATGGGGCGTATAAATTTACACGGCTTGGATTTACAGCGATGATGCTATCTGATTTTCATATGATGTTGCCGCTTGTGACGAATTTAAAAGAAGGCGATATATTTGTTGCGATTTCAACATCTGGTCGAACGAGAGATGTGCTTGAAATGGCGCAGTATGCAAAGAGACAAGGTGCAACTGTTATTGGAATTACGAAATTAGATCAATCATCACCCCTATATAAAGAAGCGGATATTCGCCTTTGTATGCCAGATGTAGAACAAGATCATCGTATTGCGAGTATTGCTTCGAGAATGACACAATTGAATATGATCGATGCTTTATATGTTATTACTTTCAATCGAATTGGTAATAAAGTATTGGATCAATTTATGGAGACGCGAGAAGAAGCGTTGCGGTTACGGAAGTTAAAGTAGAAGAAAAGATGAGGAGACTCATCTTTTTTATTATCTTTGACACAAATATGTCATGTTGTGAAATTTTATTTCATAAAATAAGAAAGGGTTATTGATTTTTAGTTTCTTAAAGTTATAATAAAAGTGTGAAATATAATTTCAAAGAGGGTGGAAATATGTTAGAAAATTTATCGACAGAACATCGTAATGAGAAAACAATGAAACTGGATGAAATGAGCATAAAAGAAGTGTTGCAAAGTATGAATGAAGAAGATCGAACTGTTGCGTTAGCAGTTGAAAAAGAGATAGAACAAATTGAAAAGGTTGTACAGACTGTTATTAAATCTTTTGAAGAAGAGGGACGCTTAATTTACATTGGTGCTGGTACGAGTGGTCGTTTAGGTATCCTAGATGCAGTGGAATGTCCGCCGACATTTGGAACGGATGATAAAATGGTGCAAGGATTTATAGCAGGTGGATTGAAAGCGTTTACTAAGGCGGTGGAAGGTGCCGAAGATCGCGAAGAGTTAGCAGAAGAAGATTTAAAAAGTATTGGATTAAATGAGAAAGATACAGTGATTGGAATTGCTGCCAGTGGCAGAACTCCTTACGTAATTGGCGGCTTGAAATACGCACAGAGCGTAGGAGCGAGTACAGCGAGTATTTCTTGTAATAAAAATGCTGAAATAAGTAAATATGCAAATTTAAATGTGGAAGTAGAAACAGGTGCAGAAATATTAACAGGATCAACGCGTTTAAAAGCTGGTACAGCACAAAAATTAGTGCTGAATATGATTTCAACAGCTTCGATGATTGGTGTAGGAAAAGTATATAAAAACTTAATGGTAGATGTTCAATCCACAAATGAAAAGTTAGTAGAACGGTCAAAACGAATTATTGTGGAAGCAACAGGCGCTAGTTATGAAGTAGCGGCAGAGTATTATGAAAAGGCAGAACGTAACGTAAAAGCTGCAATTGTTATGGTGTTGTTGCAGTGTGAATATGGGGAAGCACTGGAGAAACTAAAATACGCTAAAGGGTTTGTGAAGAAAGCACTATAAAATAATAGGGAGGGGGATTCTATTATGAAGAAAGAAGAGAGAATGGCCAAGGAAATTTCGGAGCAACTTGGAGGAATAAAAAATATTCGTAGTATTGCTCATTGTATGACGAGACTACGTTTAACGCTTCATGATGAAAGTAAAGTAAATATGAACCTTTTGAAAAAAGTTGAAGGCGTTATGGGTGTTATAGAAGATGAGACGCTTCAAGTTGTCGTTGGTCCGGGAACAGTAAATAAAGTGGCAGCTGAAATGGAAGGTTTGACAGGACTACGAATTGGTGAGGTAGCAGATCATCACCTTGAAGATATTGGGCAAGAGATGAAATCAGAGATTAAGAAGAAAAATAATACACCGGTGAAAAACTTTTTACGAAAAATAGGAAGTATTTTCATTCCGTTAATTCCAGGACTTGTTGCGTCAGGAATTATAAACGGGGTTGCTAACTTTGCGAAAAACGCTGGTGCTGATCCAAATGCAACGTGGTTACAAATGTTACTACTCATTGGCGGCGGTATCTTTACATTCTTAGGAATTTTAGTCGGCTGGAATACAGCGAAAGAATTTGGCGGGACACCGGTTCTTGGGGCAATTGCTGGTATTTTAATTTTCAACCCGGCGATGGCAAACGTAAAATTGTTTGGTGAAGCATTAGTGCCCGGACGGGGCGGATTATTTGCAGTTATTTTTGCAGCATGGCTTATGGTTGTAGTGGAAAGACAAGTTCGAAAAGCAGTGCCAAACGCAGTTGATATTATCGTGACACCACTCATTACTGTATTAGTTGTAAGTATCGTAACGATGTTAGCCATTCAGCCATTAGCAGGTTTCTTATCAGATGGTATTACGAGCGGAATTAATGCTATTTTAAATATTGGCGGAGCATTTGCTGGCGCAGTACTTGCGGGAACATTTTTACCTCTCGTTATGGTCGGATTGCATCACGGTTTAACACCAATTCATATGGAATTTATTAATCAAACACACGTAACACCTTTATTACCAGTGCTCGCAATGGCTGGTGCTGGCCAAGTGGGCGCAGCAATTGCGATTTATGTGAAAACAAAAAACAAACGACTTCGAAATGTAATTAAAGGTGGATTGCCAGTTGGCTTTTTAGGAATTGGTGAGCCGTTATTATACGGGGTGACATTACCACTTGGGAAACCGTTTATTACTGCTTGTTTAGGAGCGGCTGTCGGTGGTGCATTCCAAGCAGTTATGCAAACAGCTTCTCTTGGAATTGGCGTATCAGGGCTATCTTTAATTCCGTTAATTGCTGACAATAAATATTTACTCTATTTCTTAGGTTTAGTAATTGCATATGCTTTCGGATTTATCTTTACGTACTTCTTCGGATTTAAAGAAGAAATGGCAGAAAACATATAGAGAAAGGGATTCCTTTCTCTTTTTCTATTAATAGAAAGGGAGATTTATATGATCGGAGTTTCCATTTATCTTTCAAAAGAACGAGTAGAGAAACAAGAAGAGTGGCTAAAAGTAGCGAAGGAAAATGGGTTTACATCTATTTTTACATCACTGCACATTCCAGAAGATGATCCAAATACGTATAAAGAGTTAATTCAAATATTAGGGAAACAAGCTCTTGCACATGAAATGGAGTTAATGGTTGATGTTTCTCCAAAATCGTTACACCATTTAGGGCTAACATATGAAAATGTGGAAGAACTATTGGACTGGGGCATTACCGGTTTAAGAATGGATTACGGCATTGCGCCAAAAGAAATTGCAAGCGTATCTCATAAGATGAAAGTAGCTTTAAATGCGAGTACGATTACAAAGCCATTTTGGAAAGAATTACTTGCAGAACATATAAGAGTAGAGAATGTAGAAGCATGGCATAATTTTTACCCACGTCCAGAGACAGGACTAGCAAAGTCCTTCTTACAAAAGCAAAATCAATATTTACAGGAGTGCGGAATAAAGATGATGGCATTTATTCCAGGAGATGCGGAAAAACGAGGTCCGTTATATGAAGGGTTACCAACGTTAGAAAAACATCGCAATATGCGCCCGCTTGAAGCGTACTTAGAACTTGTTCAAGATTGTGGTGTTGATAAAGTATTGATTGGAGATATAAGCGCAAGTTTGGAAAGTATGCAAGAAGTAGCTAGTGCGAGTAGAGGGATTATTCCATTGCGTTACAAATCATTTATAACTGATAAAGAAGTATTAAAAGTGGTGGAGCAAGTGCATACAAATAGACTAGATCCAGCTCGTGATGTTATTCGATCTGTAGAATCAAGGGAAGGAAATAGAGTGGTGTTACAGCCGATGCATACAATTGTAAGAAAGAAAGGCAGTATTACAATTGATAATGAATTGTACGGTAGATATGCAGGGGAGATGCAAGTTGCTACACATGATTTACCTGTAGATGAGAAAGTGAATGTTGTTGGAATAGTTGTGGAAGAGGACGTTTCTTTACTGCCTTATATTGGCGCTGGAAAAATGTTTCAACTTTTTCTATGCGATAGAATAAAAGCTTGAATTAGCGCTATTTTGTAGGAAAACATTATCCGTAAAACGGATAATGTTTTTTGTTTTCTTTAAAAAAGTATTTGACGAATGAAATAAAATACCGTATTGTTTTGACTTGTAAATAAAAGTTCACCATAACAAAACAAAAAGGAGAGTTCAAAATGAATCAATATATTGGGAATTTAATTATTCGTATCGTGTTAGGAGTTACGTTCTTTGCACACGGTTTAGCAAAGTTTCAATCAGGTATCGATAATGTAGCAGGATGGTTTACAAGCATCGGTTTACCAGGTGGCCTTGCATACGGCGTAGCAACTGTAGAATTAGTTGGTGGTATATTATTAATTATCGGTTTAGGTGTACGATATGTAGGATTGTTATTCGCTCTTATTTTAGCTGGAGCTATCGTAAAGGTAAATGGAGCAGCAGGTTTATTAGGAGATGGAAAGAATCCAGGATATGAATTAGATCTTGCATTATTATCAATGGGTGCGTATTTATTCGTAGTAAAAGCAGAAGGATATGTAGATCGTTTCTTAAAAGAGAAAGTAATGAAAACGAAGTAAATTTTATTTATAAATTGTTGACTTGAAGAATTATTGTAACTATAATGATTACAACTAATGAATTACGAATGAAACAATTTAAATATTTTTTTACACAAGATGTAACTGTATAGGTTACATCTTGTGTAAAAATAAATAAACGGGAGGAAGTAATATGCCTAAATCAAATTTAGAAATTATTCAAAGCACGTATGAAGGATCAGCTTCTTCGAATGCAAAGCATTTAGCAGAAGCCCTCTCTGAAAAAGTGGAATGGACAGAGGCAGAAGGTTTCCCGTATGGCGGAACATATACAGGCGTAGAAGCTATAATGGAAAATGTATTTAGCCGTTTAGGATCAGAATGGGATGATTATAAAGCAAGGGTAAATACATATCATGAAGTAAACGGAAAAGATGCAATTATTGCTGAAGGTATGTATTCTGGAGTTTATAAAGAAACAGGAAAATCATTTGAAGCAGAATTTGTTCATGTATGGCAACTTGAGAACGGAAAAATCGTGAAGTTTAAGCAATATGTAGATAGTCATATTGTTAGGGAAGCGATGAAGAGATAATGCTTTTTAAATGGATCTTAGGTATATGCATTACAATTATAGTAATTTTCTCGTCTATAGTTGGCGGAAAGAAATTGCTTGCATATGTGGAAAAAGAAAATGAAAATATTCAAATCGAGCGAGCGGCAAACGAAAAAGAGAAAAAAGCTGCAGAAGAAGCTCCGCAAATTAGTGAAGGTGAAATTATTTCTACTATGCATAAAATGGTGCACCAAAAGGTAAAATCCTCTGAAAAATGGGGATTTGTAGAGATGACAAAAAAGGAAATTTCTAATGTGAAAAGGGATATTGAAAATAGTACAGGTTTTCAATATAAAATGAAGTTATTTTCTATTATAAATAGATGGGAAAAAGGAGATTTTTCTCAAACTGTTGAGGAGCATAACTTTTTATGGAGCCTTCAAGGTGGAGATACTGGTAAGGCGACGGAACGTTTATCGCCAGAAGAGGAAAAACAGTATATAAAAGAAATGAAGAGTAAATAAAAACATCGCCAACCCAGATGACGATGTTTTTTCATTAAGAATGTTTTCGCATTAAAGGTCTAACAGGCTGAACGGCAACAGTTTTGAAATGAGAAAATAAATAACACCCTGTTACAACGACAATTGTTCCTAAAATTTGTATCCACGTTAATTCTTCTCCGAGGAATATGAATGCTAAAATGGCTGTGAAAATTGGATTGAAGTTTAGAAAAATACCTGATGTAGTTGCGCCTAATTTTTGTACGCCAATATTCCAAAATACCATAC
Source organism: Bacillus sp. cl96 (assembly GCF_900100505.1). Lineage (NCBI taxonomy): Bacteria > Bacillati > Bacillota > Bacilli > Caryophanales > Bacillaceae > Bacillus > Bacillus sp. cl96. The sequence continues at coordinate 673,141 of NZ_FNDM01000001.1, read as the reverse complement.
AAAGAACTGTCGAAATAAGCCCAGTATATAAAAGTGATGTGATGAAAGAAGTATTTATATTTGAAACAGTGAAGCTACCTATGTTAAACGGTAGTAATAAAATAACGCCGAAAATACCAGAGTACAACGTTGCCATAAGTGGTGTAGTTGTTTTTGTTGCCCATTTACTACAAACAGAATAGATTCCCCAAATACAAACTGCTGCAATCATCCATAAATCGCCGCTATTAAAATGTAGTGAAAATAAAAGCGAGAAATCACCTTTTAATAGGACGAGGATAACCCCGAAGAATGAAAGAATCATGGATAGGATTTGGAGTGTATTTACTTTTTCTTTTAGAAATAATACTGAAAATAATGCGATTGAAATTGCATTCAATGTAGAGATAAGACCTACATTCGTAGCGGATGTTTTTTCTAATGCTAAAAATTGAAAGATGTTAAAAAGAGCGACCCCTGAAATTCCCATCAATATTAAAGGAAGTATTGCGGTACGTGGTGGAAGGATTTTCTTTTCTTTAAACCATACCATCGGTAATAAACAAACAATCGCAATCATCCATCTTAAATTTGTCAGTGTCATCGGCGATGCATGATCGACGAGTGATTTTCCAACGACAAAATTTCCTCCCCATAATAAGCTCGTTAGTAATAGTAAAAAGACGTAAAAATAAGGCATGCTAAAATCCCCTTTTTTGTAATCAATACGAATTGTAAATAATTTTAGCATTTTTCTTTATTATGTAATATATTCTTTTGTATAATGGTGAAAATTCGATAAAATCTTTAGTTGCGAATGATATTTACGGAATGATATTCAGTTTTTTGTAAGGTATAAGGTGTTTTTTCGAATAATCATCGGTAAGAAAAAAGGGGGAATTGTAATGGAGTCGTCTGTTATTAAAGTGTTGGATGATTTGGATGTACAAATTTTAGATATATTGCAGAAGGAGTCACAAGTAAGTAATGCAGAGCTGGCACGTCGCGTTAATTTATCACCGGCTGCGATGCATGCAAGAATAAAAAGATTGGATGGGGAAGGTTTCATCGATAAGCAAGTTGCGATTTTAAATCAAGAAAAGCTTGGGTTTGATTTATTATGTTTTATTTTTATGAGTACGAATATTCATCAATTTGACAAGTTGGAAGTGTTGGAGAAAGAATTAGAATCGATGCCGGAAGTGTTAGAATGTCACTGTTTAACAGGAGAGTACGATTATTTATTAAAGGTTGCAAATCGTGATCGTAAAGAACTAGAGCAGTTTATTAGAAAGTTGAATAAGCTTGGTATTACAAGGATACAGACAAGTTTAGCACTTCGTGAAATTAAATATTCGACGGTATTGCCGATACGAAATGAGGAACCGAGCATCGATTAGATTGCTTGGTTTTTTGTTTGTATAAATTGATTGACGAGGAGAAAAGAGAGATGTATTATTATATAAAATTATGAATTAAAATTCATTTTAAGTTATAAATATTAATATTGAGGGGCAAGGGGATGTAATATGAAAATCTGTAATGCAGTGACGAGTGATGTGAAAGAAATTTATAGTCTTATTGAGGTTTATGCAAAAGAGGGAGTTGTTTTACCACGTTCTCTTTTGTCTCTTTATCAATATTTGCAATGTTTATATGTTATGAAAGAAGATGAGAGAATTGTTGGAGTTGCTGGATTGCATGTATTAGGAGAAGATCTTGCAGAAATACGATCGTTAGTAGTTTCGCATACATATGCAGGGAAAGGGATAGGGCGTATGCTCGTAAATCATGTAATGGAGGAAGCTACGAAAATAAATGTAAGAAGAGTAATTTCCTTAACATATGAAACAGTATTTTTTCAAAAGTGTGGATTTGATTTTATAAATAAAGAATCGTTGCCAGAGAAAGTATGGATTGATTGTAGACATTGTCCAAAGGTGGATTATTGTGATGAAGTGGCGATGGTGCGGTATGTTGGATGAAAAATTTATAGAGAAAAAGTTCCCACTATTATTTACATATATAGTGGGAACATATATTTCCATAAGAAATGGACAGGTTATTAAGAATTTGAATTCTTTTGTCTCACGGCAAAATTATAAAGTGGATCTTTAAGTTCATAGTTATACGTTAAACCGTCGACAATTCCTACAACTTTATCATTATCATAAAGGTCGAGCATAAATTGTGCCATTTGTTTTGCAGTGTGGAATTTTGGTACAACATTATCATATTGGAATTCATCAATATCAAATGAACGCTTCGCAAATTCTGTTTCAGTTGCAGCAGGAGCTAAAACTTTTGCTTGCAGTTTTGCGCCTTGTTCTTTCAGTTCGTGAGACAGCCCTTCTGTAAATGCACTTACATAGAATTTCGTAGCGCAATACGTAACAGCATCAGCAACAATTGTGTATCCGCCGCCCGATGAAACGTTAATAAGCTGTGTTCCATCAATCATTGAATAATCTCGAACGAAAAGAGAAGAGAGTATTGTTAGTGCTTCTATATTGACATGCAACATCGTCTCTATTTTATTTAAATTTTGTTCAGCAATTGAGGCGAAATTACCAAAACCTGCGTTGTTAATCCACGTTTCAATTTGAAAAGCTTGTAGGCTTTCATAAAGTTTATAAACATCTTCAGTCACAGATAAATCAGTTTTTCGAATGACAACATCCAACTCAGGATGCATTTCGTTAATTTTCAATTTTAATCCGTTTAATTCTTCTTGTCTTCGAGCTACAAGTACTAAATTTTTTCCGCGAGATGCAAATGCTAAAGCTGCTGCATAACCAATTCCGGAACTTGCGCCAGTAATAACAGTGTATTTCATATAAAATCCCCCTAAATTCAAATTCATTTATGGTTAGATTGTATTTGTTAGAGTATACTCTAAGTCAAACGTTTTTTATAAATTTGATACGGTTATAAAATATATGAGGGTAAGCATGTGAAGGGAGTTTTAGTATGTACACAATTAGCGAGGTAGCAAAATTATTAGGCGTGAGCACACATACACTACGTTATTATGAAAAGGAAAATATATTAATTGCAAATCGTGATACAAATGGAAATCGACTTTACGAAGAGTCACATATAAAGTGGTTGCAGTTTGTAATGAAATTAAAACAAACGCAAATGCCAATAGCGAAAATAAGAGAATACGCTAGATTATATACAGAAGGGGAGCATACAACAGAAGCTCGTTTACAGCTCCTAGAAGATCATAGGAAATCTATTCAGATTCAAAGAGAAAACTTAGAGGTTACAGAGAAGATGCTTGAGAATAAAATTCGTGCATACAAAAACTTATTGGAAAATAAATAGATGGTTGTTATGTGATGAAAAATGGATTTGATCTATGAGTATTTCATCATAAGTGTGCGGACAAATAAAAAAGAGCAGCTAGCAAAAGCTAACTGCTCCATTCAAGGGATCTCTCCAAGGGGGAGTGGAGAAAATATTATGTTACTAGCAGTATTGACAGATTATTAAGAAATATACAAATCAGATGAAAGAAATTTTAAATAAACTTTCGGCATTGACAGTTTTTAAAATGTTCATGTACAATATATATGAATGACATTCAGTCATTTTTATGTGACAGGATGCAGTTAGCTTAGAAATGGAACAAATACAATGGTAAATGAGGATGATAGTTGTTTTTATATAGTATTGATGAAAGAGTATATTTTTTTAAAATAAAAATGACTGATAGTCAGTCATAAGAGGTGAGAGGTATGAAAAATAGAGCTTGGTTATATGTCATATTAACATGTATCTTTGAAATTTTTTGGGTGTTTGGTTTTAATACAGCCAATACTTGGTGGCATTGGATTATTATTTTAGGAGTTATCGCTGTTGATTTTCACTTCCTTTCTAAAGCGTGTGAACATCTTGCAACAGGGACTGTATATGCTGTTTTCGCCGGAGCTGGTACGGTAGGTACTTTCTTAATGGATGTATTTCTTTTCGGTGGAAGTTTCAGTGTAGGGAAGTTATTTTTTATCGTGATGGTTGTAGCTGGCGTTATCGGTTTAAAGCTAGCTGATAATAAAGAAGAAACTGTGGAAGGAGCTGCTTAAAGATGGGTTGGTTTTTCGTATTTTGTGCTGCAATTAGTGAAATAGTCGGTGTGATAGGTCTTAAAATGTACAGTAAAGATAAGACATTAGCCAATGGTGCAATTTATATCGGTGGGTTTGCTACATCCTTCGCATTTTTGTATACTTCCTTCTTATTTTTACAAGTAAGTGTCGCATATGCGGTTTGGATTGGTATCGGAACAGCAGGTGCAGTTTTGTTAAACATGTTCTTGTTTGGTGAGTCGAAAAGTAAAGCGCGTATCATTAGTGTGTTTCTTATTGTATGTGGAGTGACAGGATTAAAGGCACTTTCTTAAAGATATATTGCATTTTTATCTCCTAATTGTTTATTAGGAGATTTTATTATAAAAAAATGATTTCCTCTTAGAGTTCACTATCATTGACAGTACAATCGATTATCTTATAAAATGAGTGACAGTCATTCAATATGCGTGTGAAAGGGTTTAGATGATGAATAAAAAAGAGAAAATTGTCTATGCAGCTATTGAAGTGTTTCAGGAAAAGGGCGTCGAAAAAACGAAGATTTCTGATATCGTGAAATTAGCTGGCATTGCGCAAGGAACTTTCTATTTATATTTTCCTTCTAAGCTATCTGTTATGCCTGCAATAGCAGAAGTGATGGTTGAAAAGATGATACTTGCAGTGAAAGAAAAAGTACAAAAAGATGTACCTTTTTCAAATAAAGTGGCACAAGTAATCGATGCGGTGTTTCACTTTATAGAGGAATACCGTGAAATACAAGCTTTAATGTATGCAGGTCTTGCATCTACTGAACATATAAAAGAGTGGGAAGCTGTGTATGAGCCTCTTTATATGTGGTTAAGCGAATTTTTAAGTGAGGCGAAAGAAGCCGGTGAAATTCGTGATTCGGTTCACGCAGAGCGAACAGCGAAGTTATTTATCGCTCTTGTTGAATCAGCAGCGGAACAAGTTTATTTATATGATCATAAAGATGATGAGCAAGTGGATTTGCAAAAGGCAGAAGTACTAGATTTTTTAACACATGCACTACATATAAAGAAGTAGTAAGATGAACCTGTCTGAAAAGGTAGGTTCATTTTTGAGGAAAACTGAATGATAGTCATTCACCTAATACTTATGTATGTGTAGAAGGATAGAGTGAAATTCTAATGAGTGGAGGCATCCTCACTCATTACTAGCCCGCAAAGAGCAGGATAAAGAAAAAGCTTCTTGGGTATTATTTTTTGAGAGGAACTTATGGGAAGAGGTGTTAAAAAGTGAAGAAACCGATAAAAGAACAAAAGATGGTATTGGTTATTCTTTTGAGTAATATATTTATCGCTTTTTTAGGGATTGGATTAATCATTCCGGTTATGCCGTCCTTTATGAATGATATGCATTTAACAGGGAAGACGATGGGATATCTCGTTGCAGTGTTTGCAATGGCACAGCTCATTACTTCACCTATTACAGGCCGATGGGTTGATCTTTACGGTAGGAAGAAAATGATAATCATTGGATTATTTATTTTTGGTGTTTCAGAGCTTCTTTTTGGATTAGGAAAAGATGTGTGGATGCTTTATGTGGCAAGGGTATTAGGCGGAATTAGTGCTGCTTTTATTATGCCTGGTGTTACGGCATATGTTGCGGATATTACATCTATTCAGGAACGTCCAAAGGCGATGGGATACTTATCTGCGGCTATTAGTACTGGATTCATTATAGGGCCTGGAATCGGCGGATTTATTGCAGAATACGGTATACGTGTGCCGTTTTTCGTTGCAGCAGCAATTGCTTTTATAGCATGTGTGATTTCAATCTTTATTTTAAAAGAACCGTTAACGAAAGAAGAACTTGCAGAGATTTCTTCTAATACGAAAGAATCAAGTTTTATTGGTGATTTAAAGAAATCATTACATCCAATGTATGCAATTGCATTTATTATCGTATTTGTACTCGCATTCGGATTATCGGCGTATGAAACTGTGTTTAGCTTATTCTCAGATCATAAATTTGGTTTCTCGCCGAAAGATATTGCAGCAATTATTACAATCAGTTCAATCTTTGGGGTAGTTGTGCAAGTATTTATGTTTGGCAAATTGGTAGACATGTTCGGTGAGAAAGTATTAATTCAAATATGTTTAATTGTAGGTGCAGTATTAGCATTCGTCTCAACTGTAGTCTTTAATTATTGGATTGTACTTCTCGTTACTTGCTTCATTTTCTTAGCATTTGATTTACTTCGTCCAGCTTTAACGACGTTTTTATCAAAAGCAGCTGGAAAAGAGCAAGGATTCGTTGCTGGAATGAACTCGACTTATACGAGTTTAGGAAATATCGCAGGACCAGCGATGGGCGGAATATTATTTGATATGAATATTCATTATCCATATGCATTTTCAGGAGTTGTTTTAATAGTTGGTCTCGCTATTACATTTATGTGGAGAGAGAAACAGTTGGCTGAAAGTTTTGCGAAGTAATGAAGCCCCTTACGACTGTAAGGGGTTTTTGTTTTATAAACTTAACCCAAACCGTTTTAATTCAATAAAAATCCCCTCTAATTGTTTTCCTTTATCCGTTAATGTGTACTCTACACGAGGCGGAACTTCTGGATATACTTTTCTCGTTATAATGCCTTGCGATTCTAATTCTTTTAGTCGAAGCGATAATGTTTTTGGACTAATCCCATCCATTGATTTTTGTAAATCACTAAAGCGTAATGTTCCTTCGATAAGAAGATCACGAATGATTAAAAATGTCCATTTTGTACTAATTACATCAAGCGTTTTAGCGATAGGACAAGGTATGCCAGGTAAACCTTTCGTTAATTCAACTGGATCTATATTGTTCATGGAACAAGCCTCCATAAAATTTTTTTGGATGAATTTGCTTTATAGTATCACAAAACTATACTTTTGGTAACTATATGAAAAAAATATCACTACTTCCATAAATGAAGTTAGTGCATATACAATAGCAATACGAAACATAAAGGATTTATATGAGGAGGTGGTGATTTCCATGGGGATAAAAAAGTTATTTGGATTCCTTAGTTTGTTTGTTATTTGTATTGTGCTTGTAGCATGTGGTGTGGAACAAAAAACTGAAGTCCAGTTATTAAAAGAAATGCCAAGGCCAAAAGCAATGACAATTGATCCCTCACTAAGTAAAAAAGAAGCGACAGAAATGGTTCATGCGGCGCAGCGTTTTTATGCATTTTGGGATACAGGTAAGGAGGAACTTATTCCGCAGACTGTTACTGAAAAATTTTTCGATAATACATTGCCGAAAGGGCGACCACAAGGCATTGAAGGATTAAAGTTTGCAGCGCAAAATTTTCGTAAAGTTGTGCCTGATATACATTGTGAGATTGAAGACTTATTAGTTGTTGGTGATAAAGTAACAGCCCGTCTTTCTTTTACAGGAACGCATAATGGTAAGAAAATTAATTTTTTTGCAATTGATATTTTACATGTGAAAGACGGAAAGATAACGGAAGATTGGCATTTAGAAGATAATCTTACACTACAGCAGCAACTCGGCTTAATAGCCGAAGGATAGATCATATAGGGGAGAGAAAAGTAATGAAAAATATATTTATTATAAATGGACATGAAAAATACGGTACAAAGGAAGGACGATTAAATAGAACGTTAGTAGATTATATGGTTACTGTATTAGGCGAGAATCATCATGTGAAAACAACAACGATTCAAGATGGTTACAATATTAAAGAAGAACAAGATAAGTTTTTATGGGCCGATGTTGTTATTTATCAAACACCGATTTATTGGTTTAGTGTACCGGGCTTATTTAAAACGTATATGGATGAAGTATATGAATACGGTTTGTTCTTTAAAGGTGCAGATGAATATGGAACAGGTGGTTTATTAAAAGAGAAAGAGTATATGTTCTCTACAACTTGGAATGCACCTGAAAAAGCATTTGGAGATAAGACGAAGTTCTTTGAAGGAGAAAGTTTAGAATCAGCGCTTAGTCATTTACACCGCGTGCAAAAGTTTCTCGGTATGAGTCCGTTAAAGAGTTTTGCTTGTTATGATGTGGTGAAGAATCCGGATATTGAGCAATATTTATTGAACTTGAAAGATCACTTAGATGAAGTAATTAAATAATAGTTTATATTTGTATGTGAAGAAGGTACTACTAAGGATGTAGTACCTTCTCCTTTTATAATGAATCGCATTTTAAGACGTGGATGGCTGTATCCATAACTTCGCAAAATTTGCCCAACCGAATGAATCAATTGTTACGTTTTTTAAAGAAGAAGGGTATGTTTTTCTTTTTAAAACGTGATAGTTAAATAAAATGATGTATTCTGCTTGTAAAAACTCTTCAATCTCATACATGAGTTCATAACGCTTTTCTTTATTTTCTTCTAGTAAAAATGTATCTAGTAAACAGTTAATTTGTTTTTCGTAGTGCGGGTCTATGAACCGATTTACGAAGCAACTTTTATTTTTAAATACATTTAAGAATGCAATTTCATGATTGGCAGCAAAGACTTCTCCCATGAAAATAATATCAGCATGTTTATCAATAGAGCGATCCATATAATCTGAAACGGGAAATGGGTGAAGCGCTACTTGTATACCTAAACTTTCACATCGTTCTTTTAAGAAATATGCATCATTTGCACTATCTTTAAATGCGAAGAAGTAAATATGTATCGTTTCTCCATTATATGTACTCTTTTTCAAATACTCTTTTGCCTTTTCTAAAGAGTAGGATCTTCTTGTTGCAAGGCGGCTTCTATCAGGGAAGAAGCTTGATGCAGCAATTGTCCGTCTACCCTCTATGTTACGAAGTATCATTTCAACATCATATAGTTCTCTCCAAGCTTTTCGAAAGTAAATGTCGTGATGAGGACCAGGTTTTTTAAAGTTGAAGCTAGCATAAATACAACCTATTTCTTCTATTTGTATATCATGCCTTTCATTTTCCTCTTCGTTTGGTAGTTCATAATCAGCATCTATTTGCACATGGTCAGGAATACCCCAAAATTCAATACGGTCTAATAACGCGCGCTCTTTAAAATAATGGGTGAACGCTTCGAGTACGATATTATCTTCAGAGTAATGAGCAAGTTTGAAAGGTCCAGTACCTATATAATGATGATTTTGAATACTCGTATCACGCGGTAAAATTGCGAGCTGCATGGAACTTACATAGTGTAAGAAAAATAAATTTGGTTTTGCTAAATGGAATCGAATTTGCAGTGGTGATGGTGTTTCAATTTGAATAATTTCTTCTGTTAACCATTCGAAAGGGGATTGAACTTGTTTTAGTCTTTCAAATGAAAATTGTACATCTTTAGAAGTTAAAATTGTTTCGTTATGAAAATATATATCTTTTCGTAAATAAAAGGTCCACGTAAGTCCATCTTCACTTAATTCCCACGTATGCGCAATGTGAGGCTCCATTTTTTCAGTAACATCGTTATAGACGACTAACGTATCAAAAATTTGACTCGTAAGATGGCTCTCTGTAGTTACAGCCACAAAAGCCGGATCTAATGGGAATATCTTTCTCGATATAGGAATCTTTAATACGTCGTACATATCATTTGAAGGTTCGTATCCAAAATGATGATGTAGTTTATTTTCTATCTTTTTTTGAAGTGCAAGGGGTAGAGGTTCTTTTAAAAGAAGAAAAACATCCTTTAATTTTTCTTGCGCTAACAGTTCATCTGTATAGGATTCAATCGCTTCTACGAAATTATGTATAAATAGAATTTCCGTTTTATTTCCGCGGCCTCGCCCTGGAGTCCAGCTAATTAATTGTTCCTCGCTCATTTTCTTTAATAAAATCTTTACGTTTTTCGTACTGCAATATAAAACATCCGCTAATTCTTGTAAGCTATTTTGTATATGTTTTTGATCTTGTGCATGTAGTCTTAGTCTAATGTAATAGTCCATAATTTTCATATATACACTTCCTTCTATCTATAAAAGGGGAAACTCTTTAGAATATTCTAACCTTTTTCTTCCTTTTTTTCAAAGTAAAATAAGTAAGCATAAGGAGGAGGAAACAATGGGATTTTGGAGTATGCATCGAAATATAAAAATTAGAATTATAACTTCGTTTTTAACACGTACTGTGTCCACGATGATTTTTCCATTTATGGCGATTTATTTTTCAATAAAGTTAGGTAGTGCGATTGCTGGTGCTTTACTACTCATTAATGTCATAGCTTCATTAGTAATTGGTTTATACGGTGGATATGTTGGGGATCGGCTTGGGCGTAAAAAGGTTATGATTATCGGTCAAAGTATACAAGTCATTTCTATTGCTTGTATGGGAGTTGCGAATTCGGATTATGTAGATTCACCGTGGTTAACATTTATCTTTATGCTAGTGAATAGTTTAGGATCTGGACTTATGAATCCTGCGACAGAGGCGATGTTAATTGATGTGAGTACACCTGAAAATCGAAAAGTAATGTATAGCATTAATTATTGGGCTATTAATTTATCCATTGCGATTGGAGCAATATTTGGTGGGTTACTATTTGAAAACTATAGATTGCAATTGTTTATCGTATTAACGCTTGTTGCAATTATTACTTTATATGTGATGACTGTATATATGGAAGAAGTGTATGTAGTGAGAAAAACAGTAGAGAAGAAAAATGTATTAAAAGGTATGGCAGATAGTTATAAAGTCGTGATGAAAGATAAAGCATTTTTAATTTTTTGTGCAGCGAGTATATGTACATTGTCTTTAGAGTTTCAAATTAATAATTATTTAGGTGTTCGCTTGCAGAAGGAATTTGAAACGGTGCACTTTTTATTCGGGAATGGTATTACGTTTGATTTAACAGGGATTCGCATGCTGAGCTGGATTTCTGCAGAGAATACAATTTTAATTGTGTTATGTTCAGCACTTCTTATTAAAATGCTGAAAAGCTTCAACGATTTGAAAATCTTATATGTAGGTTTATTCATTTATACAATTGGATTTACAATACTCGGAACGAGCAATAGCTTATGGATTTTATTAATTGCAGGGCTTTTCCAAACGGTAGGTGAGATGATGTATGTGCCAGTGCGTCAATCTATTATGGCAGATATGGTGCCAAATGAGGCAAGAGGTTCTTATATGGCGATTAACGGAATGGTCTTTCAAGTGGCAAAAATGAACGGGGCATTAGGTGTTATGCTAGGTTCATTTATTGCCTCTTGGGGCATGAGTGCTCTGTACTTTATCGTTGGTATGAGCAGTATTTTACTATTTATGAAAGCGATAGGGAAAGAGAAGTATGAGGATGAGAGAAATGTTTCTCAAATTGGATGAAACTATATAAAAAGCGAACCAGTTATACTGGGATTCGCTTTTTATATAATTTTTAGAACGGATCAACTTCAGCTAAATTTGGAGTAGTACTAGGCTGTAGCAAAAGATTTTTTAATGTGCCTACTTCAGAAAGCGTTACTAATATGTAGCCACTAATCAGTACAATTAGCCCAATAACGCGTAACGTTTGTAAGCTCACTTCATTATTATTCGTTTCCGTTGGATTTGGGGGCGTTGAAGGTGGATTGTTATTCATAAATAAGGCTCCCATCTTTTGTATTTATATATGTGCGAAATCATTATTTAACTTATGGATAGGAATTATATAGTCATTTTCACTATATGAGAACTGCCTATGAAAAGTGATAAGGAATTTTTGGGCGAGAAAAAGGGGGAATCCAAAAGATTATTAAAACTGAACTTTTGGATTCCCCTCTTTTTATTTATCTTGCTATTTGTGGTGGTCGGATTGCCTGTAAACGACCAGTTGGTGGGGGCTAATTAATCAGTGGGGGATGAATAAAACCTCACTGATTAACTATTTTCATGTAAATAAAAGGAGGTTAGTTATCCTAATATACGCAACGATTCTTCAATAAACGCTGGGATGTCCTCTGGCTGTCTACTTGTTACTAGCTGATTTTGACATACGACAACCTCTTTGTCATGAAAGTTCCCGCCGGCATTTTTTAAATCGACTTCAATAGATTTATATCCAGTTACATCACGTCCTTCAAGTGTTTGTGCAGTGATGAGTAGCTGAGGTCCGTGACAAATAGCGAAAACGGGTTTGTCCGCATCCATAAATGCTTTACTAAAGCGAACAAAACGTTCATCTGCACGAAGTATATCTGGGGAGAACCCGCCTGGTATGAAGAGGGCATCAAAGTTTTCTGGAGAAACATCGTCAATACTTTTATCAATTACGACTTCACTTTTTCCTTGTTTACCGTGTACCGTTTTCCCTTTTTCCATTTCAATAGTTGTTAATTCATATCCCTTTTGTTTAAAAGCTCCTACTGGCTCTGTGTATTCTGTGTCCTCGAAATAATCCGTTATTAAAATAGCAATTTTTTTACTCATTCTAATCCGCTCCTTATATTATATTATCGGTTCCAGAATCTTCCTTGGGCAATACCTTCTATAAATGATTCAATTGAAGTGTTTGTTAAGTTATAAACTCCTGCTCCATCTAATTTAATTTTACTATTGTCCAAAGCATGAGGATTACTAAGGACATGAGCTATCGGTTTAAAATGTTTAAAAGTAGTTTCTGTAAATTCTAAAACAGGGGGGTGAATGACAGACTCACTACTAAACACTAATACTGCATCAAAAAGCGAAGAGTCTGTTGTTGTATAAGTATCAGTTACTTTAATGGAATCATTGAAATGATAAATTTTATTATCTATGATGCTATAGTTCATTCGGTGCTGTGCAAAAGCTTGAATCCATTCGGACAGAAGGGAGACGCTTGGGTCACCATTTAATAGAATTGCGACATTTTTAGAATCAGATTTAAAAATAGTATTGGACATACTTAGTGCAGGTGATTTTGCATCTGAATTTACTTCGTGATTTTCTTTAGGTAAAGGAGCTCCAACAATGTTAGCGACTTCTTGTGCTAATTGACGATCGACGTGGTTTAGGAGAGCAATTACATTTGTCTTCACCATGTCTGATTTACACTTCCCAACTTCAAAGCAAAAAGCTTCTTTTAGGTGCTGCTTTTCAATAGGGCTCATACTATTGTAGAAAAGTTTAGCCTGAGAATAAAAGTTAAGAAAGCTTTTACTACGACCTCTAATTTTATGCCCATCAATCTTTTCTTGATAATGTTCATATCCTCCTTGTTCGGCTTGGACGGTTGCAGGTTGATTGTTATTTAATCCGTTAGGATGATAGCTTGTTTGACCGCGATGAATCTGCATTTGATGCATACCATCACGTTGATTATTATGAAAAGGACATACGGGTTGATTGATAGGGATTTGATGGAAATTAGGGCCCCCTAAACGAGATAATTGTGTATCTGTATAGGAGAATAATCTTCCTTGCAGAAGAGGGTCATTTGAAAAATCAATACCTGGTACGACATGACCAGGGTGAAAAGCTACCTGCTCTGTTTCAGCAAAGAAGTTATCAACATTTTTGTTCAATGTCATTTTACCAACTAATTTTACGGGAACTTCTTCTTCTGGCCATAATTTCGTTGGATCTAAAATATCAAAATCAAATTTATGTTCATCTTCTTCTGGAATTAACTGTAATCCAAGCTCCTATTCAGGATAATCCCCTTTTTCAATTGCTTCGTATAAATCTTGACGATGAAAATCAGGATTTTTCCCAGCAATCCTTTGAGCTTCATCCCATACTAATGAATGAACCCCAAGGGTAGGTTTCCAGTGAAACTTTACGAAATGGGCTTTTCCTGCTGTGTTAATGAGTCGAAATGTGTGAACTCCAAAACCTTCCATCATTCGTAAACTACGCGGAATAGCTCGGTCGCTCATTTGCCACATGACCATATGAGTGGACTCAGGATTATGCGCAACAAAGTCCCAAAAGGTATCATGAGCGCTAGCTCCTTGAGGAATATCATTATGTGGTTCTGGTTTAACTGCATGGACAAAATCAGGAAATTTAATAGCATCTTGGATAAAGAATACGGGCATATTATTACCCACTAAATCATAGTTTCCTTCATCTGTATAAAATTTTGTGGCGAATCCGCGTACATCTCTTACTGTGTCGTTGGATCCTTTAGAACCTTGAACGGTTGAGAACCGTACAAATACAGGTGTTTTCTTTGAAGGATTAGTAAGAAAATCTGCTTTCGTATATGCTTCTAACGATTCATAAAGCTGAAAATAACCATGAGCGCCAACTCCGCGTGCATGAACAATCCTTTCAGGAATTCGTTCATGATCAAAGTGGGTCATTTTCTCGCGAAAGTGGAAATCCTCCATTAAGGTTGGGCCTCTTAAGCCCATCTTTAAAGAAAATTCATCCTCGGCTATTTTTACTCCTTGGTTTGTTGTTAAAGCATGTTTGCGTTGATTATCCGTAACATGGTGCTTCAATTGCTCCATTTTTTTATTCACAATATAGGCCCCTCCTTTACTTTGTTAATTTAATAGATACCCTTTTTATTAGGACGTAAACATGTATTATAATTTTTGTATGTAAAAATCATAATACATTGGTTGTGCTGGTGATTCTTGTTTAAGGAAGAAAAATAAAAAGGCCAAGGAGAAAGTTTATTTTCTCCTTGGCTTTTAAGATAATTCTTTTCGTTAAAATGCGGAAATTCTTTGCTTCGTTTTTGGTACAATAATAAATTTGATCCAGAGTAACCCGACAATCATAATGATAAGGATATGTAAAAATTGACCTGTAGCAATGAGTATAACACTCGAAAATACAATGAGTTGAATACTTAGCAATATAAAGATTAAGTGAAGAAATTGCTTCATCCTTTCTTCAGTATGGATTGGATATAATGCTACAATAATATTTCCCGAAAAATATTTCCACAGGGAACGGAGCTGCATAGAAATCATATATAGAACGATGTAAGCGATAGCGCCTTTTACGTATATGTTTGGTATAAAATATAAGGCGAAGGCAACGATCAATCCTAAGCGAATATATATACCGAAATAATCATTTCCACGTAAAAATGCTAATGTATGTAAATAGAAGAAAGTTGCTCGTTTTTTATGTAATAAAGGTTCAATCCAATTTGTAAGCCATTTTCTTTTATTTACTTGTTTATTCAGTTGCGGAACATCTGTGAAAATGCTAGCAAATTGATAAAAACGAACGTTCATTTTTTCTTCTTGCTCGATTATGTAATCCCACGGTATTCGTTTTGTAGGCTGTTTTTTCGTATATAGAAGTAGGAAAGCAAGTAGTAAGAGTAGTCCGCCCAATATGAGAACATTTGCGGAATAAAACAGCATGTAAATGATTAGGGCGTTACAAGTAATACGAATGATTAGCCATATATTTTTTTCGTGACTATCACGCCACATCCAATGTATGTACATGTTCCAGGCTTTCGTAATCATTAACACGATAAAGATTGTACATAAAAAAGGTACAGTTAATTGCAATGATTGCATAGCAAGTGGAACGAGAATAAGGAACGTAAATAATAATGGGAAAAGCTGCATGATGTAATTGTATAGAAGAGATTTTTTAAAATAAGATGTTAATTTCTCTTCTAGTGCTAGTAAATAGACAGCATCAGGTTTTTGAATAAATGTACGGATAGGGCATCTCGTTATAATGAATGTAAGTACAATCGTTATAATTATTAAAGATATTCCTTTAGAAGGAGATGCTTTTAGAAACTGAGCATAATAATATGCACCAACGCATGAAATAAAGATAAAGCTATATAGTAAACCGTTAATCATACGTGCAAAGTATGTAATGATATTTTGAATATGTTGTTGGAAGCGACTGCTCCATAGCGATTCGATTGACATGTTTTTCACCTCTTTATTCTATTATATATGTTTTACAAAAGAAAAAACGAGCAAATTGCGTTATGCAACTTGCCCGTTTTTCTTTTCGTTATTTTTTTTCTGATCACGATTCATTAATGGATAGAAAGCAAATCCGATTACGAATAAACCAATTCCGAGAAGGAACGTTTTTATATCGGATGCGCCCGTTTTAATAACCCATAGTGCGTAGCAAAGTGCGATAACTGCGACTATGCCATCTGTAATTCTTGCCCGCATTTCATTTTTATATGTTTCACCAGTTGCGACTAGTTTTAACTGGAAGATTGGTGAAACGAGATATGGAATGAGGTAGGCCAGTGTCGATACGGTAATAACGAATGTATAAGCTTCCGCAATGGTTCCTGATAATGTTGAGAATAGGAATACTTGCGACATAATGTTTGTTAATCGTAATGAGTAAATTGGACTTCCTTTTTTATTTGTTTTTGTGAAGAAGGAAGGGAAGAAACCTTCTTTTGCTGCTTGATAAGGTACTTCTGAGCTTAATAAAATCCAGCCTAAGATAGAACCGAACAGGGAAGTAAGAGCAAGTAATGCCATCAGTTTCCCGCCGCCGTGACCCATTGCAGCGTTTAGTGCATCTGCTAATGGACGTTCAGAAGCTTGTAATTTATCAACGTGAAGTACACCCATTGTTAAAATTGTGATTCCTAAGTAGATGGCAACTGTAATAAGTAATCCCGCAACTGTTGCGCGTTTTACCGTTTTTGGAGAAACAGCACGGTTTGATAAAAGAACAGCTGATTCAATTCCGATAAACGCCCAAAGTGTTGTAAGAGCAGCTAAATTCACTTGTGAAAGAAGACCGTGTGATGCCCCTGACTTATCAATCATCGGTGTATACCATTGTCCAAATTTAGAAGCTTCGAATGCAAATAACGTAACGACGATGAATAAAAGGAATCCAGTTACTTTCGTTGTTGTTGCTAAGAAGTTTAGTTTTCCAGCTCCGCTTACACCGTTTGTTAATATAATATGAGTTCCCCAAAGTAAGATGGAACAAATCGTAAATGTAATTAGTTTTCCGACTTCTACGTTAAACGAGCCGATTGAAAATAGTAGTCGCGTATCTTTCATAATTGGGAAGAAGAGTGATAAATATCCCGCAAATGATGTAATGATGGCAACGTTACTTGCCCAGTTTGCAACCCAATATCCCCATACCATACTGAAGCCAGCCATTTTTTTCTTTTTTGGTGTTGAGAATAAAGCATATGCATGACTTTGTGGCCCTGTCGTTAAATCAGGACGACGAATTGCTAAATTACCGAAAACAAGAGCTAGCATTAAAACACCGAACCCTGTAGTTAACCAAGCTAAAGTGACACCGAGTGGGCTTGCTGTTTGTGCCAACGTACTTGGCACCATGAAAATACCAGCGCCAACCATGTTACCGACAACGAAAGCTGTTAGTACCCAAAAGCCCCATTTTTTTTGTTGCATAGAAAATACCTCCAAAGTTAGTATAACCAAGTCAAGCGAGGAGATATGTATGTCTTCCTGAGTCAGGAAGAGAAGTCCCAAACAAAACAAAAAAAGCACGTAATTTGCCGCTACATGCTTTCTATCTTATAAGAAACCCACGACATACCTCTCGATAGCTCTCCACAAACGAAACGTTTGTGACAGTTCTGCACTTATTAAATGCAGACCCAGCAAGCGTGCATGGTGGACACGACTTACTTCGGCAACCATTCCTTTCTCATTCCTTCATCAATGCCACTACATCTCCTGAAATGATACTCTTAATGATTGCAACCTCTACCTCACCGAGATACGAATGAGGATTTAAATATTAAATTAACGTCTTTAAGAGTAACAAATGTATTTTTATACGTCAATGGATATAGTAATAATCAGATTATAGAGAAGAGTGTGTGATTAAAAGTAAGAGGGATTGTTATGTGATATTTGAATTTTCGTAATATAATACATGTTATTAGCGCTAGATGATTGAAAAGGGGATGAAGTAAATGTCTGTATGTCATAAACATTCAGTAATAGGTGTGCTAGATTCGGGAGTTGGGGGATTAACAGTTGCGAGCGAAATTATAAGACAATTGCCTAAAGAAAGCATTTATTATATTGGTGATAATAAGCGTTGCCCGTATGGGCCAAGAAGTGTAGAGGAGGTGCAATCTTTCGTATTTGAAATGGTTGAGTTCCTCAAACAGTTTCCATTAAAAGCGCTAGTCGTAGCATGTAATACTGCTGCAGCTGCTGCATTGACTGAGCTGCAAGAAGCACTTTCCATTCCAGTTATTGGCGTTATACATCCAGGAGCAAGAGCGGCAATTAAAGTAACAAAGAAAGAGAAAATCGGAGTAATTGGAACTGTAGGTACGATAAAATCTAATATGTACGAAAAAGCATTACACGAGCTTGATACATATTTGGAAGTGCATAGTCATGCGTGTCCGAATTTAGCTACAGTTGTAGAAAATCGATTAGAAGATATAGCATATGTCACGCAGCAAGTGAAACAAGCTTTACTTCCATTAACGAAAGAAGATATAGATACGTTAATTCTTGGATGTACGCATTATCCACTTTTAGAGTCCTATATAAAAAAGGAACTAGGAGAAGATGTAACGATTATTAGTTCTGCAGAAGAAACAGCGATAGAGTTAAGTACCATTTTACAGCACAAAGGAATTTTGTCTGACAATCTGAATCCGAAGCATCGTTTTTTTACAACGGGATCTGTTTTATCATTTGAACATATTGCTGAGCGATGGCTAGGGTATCAAATTTCTGTAGAATGTGTACATTTGCCTATGAAAAATGCGTGTATGCATAATTAAGATTTAGTAAATTACGTTTTTAAATAAATTAGGTTCGTTTCATAAGAAGGAAAGAATAAGCTTTTAATTGAAATGATTAAGGTCATTTTAATTAAAGGAGAGGTTTGATTATGGAATTATCAAGATCTCAATTATTTGCTTTGGAGTATATTTCAAAATATGCAGAGAACGAAAAACGTGAGGCTAAAGCAACGATTAATCATATACTTAAAATGTCTAATATTACAGATGAAATATTTGAAGAGGCTGTCGCTAATTTAAAATCTCACGCAAGGATTGCTTTACACTTTCATCCAGACAGACTAGATTCGAGTAAGAAAAGTGTTGCTGAAGCACTATTTGAGCAAGGAGTATATAAAAGTCAGTTTGAAACATTGCTATCTAATGGAAGCGTATCTGCTTATCCTGGTGGTGAACGTGACCTTTGGGAAAAGAGAATATTTGGAGGGGCATATCAATTAGAAGGCGTAACGAATGATCAACGTCCAAAATACGGAGCGCTAAATTTAATGTTACATCCAGATGGGCCGGCTCCGCGTTTTGGTTCCTGTTATTTTCTCTTATCTCCAAAAGTTTCTTCGCGTTCTACATATACATATTTAGATTCGCATCAAGATCCGAAAGAAAAGGGGACTTATGAGGAGTTTGATATGATTTTAGCTGCTCTTTTGGAAGAGACATTCGTAAGAGATTTTGCAATTGGTGAAGGAAATTTGACTCCAACAATATTAATTAATCATTTACTGGCTAATCTGAAAAGGCCGTTTATAGATGTAGTAAGCAAAGAGCCAGCCCATAATCTTAATCATTATATTGAAGCGCAGATTCATGGAGAGATTTCTCTAAAAGAAGACGTGGAAGCGCTTGTTGCAGATCCTTCATTTAAGGGTACGGATGTAGGAAGAGTTTTAGAAGAAATTTGCCTGAAGTATGCTATTGATTTGTATTGGCACATCGGTTTTGTACTTGCGGTAGACGAAGTTCCGATGGATTTTAGAGGTTCAAAAATGCCATCTTTAGCAAGACGCATTGCACGGAATCATTGTATCGATGCAAATATAATTGGCTCTGCTGTAGTGGATTTGAAACGCAATCCATTATCTTGGAGTGATCGTGGAACTTATGAAGAAGTGCTTCAGGAATTAAAATTATTATGGCATGTTTTAGTTCGATTTGGAAAACCAAATCGGAAGTAGAATGAAATACTCCATTTTTGGAAGTATTTATATAGAAAAGAAGCTGATCTATTTATAGATCAGCTTCTTTTTATAAGATTAAACTAAGTTTAATACAGTTACTTTTTCACGTGTCATAGACTCAAGGCTCTTACGAATACCTTGTGCGCCCATACCTGAACCTTTTACACCGATGAATGGGAAGTGGTCAGGGCCGCGCTCTGTGCGTCCGTTAATTTGAACAGAACCAGTTTCGATTTTGTTAGCAATTGCAAATGCTTTGTTAATGTCTTTAGTGAAGACACTTGCTTGCAGACCGAACTCTGATTTGTTAGCAATTTCAATTGCTTGTTCATCTGAAGAAACACGGATGATTGGAAGGATTGGGCCGAATGGCTCTTCCCAAGCAACTTTCATCTCTTCTGTTACGTGATCGATTAATGTTGGGTAAATTAAGTTACGCTCACGTTTGTTACCGATAACGATTGTAGCACCTTTTTCTACAGCGTCGTCAACTAAACCTTGAACGAAGTCAGCAGACTTGTCGTCGATTAATGGAACGATTGTGCTATCTTGTTCTGGAGATCCAACTGATAGTTCAGCTACTTGTGCTTTTAATAAGCTAACAAGCTCGTCCGCTACGTTTTCGTGTACAAGTACACGTTTAATAGCTGTACAACGTTGACCAGAGTAAGAGAATGCACCGCTTACGATATGGTTTGCAGCATCTTGTAAGTCAGCATCTTCACGAACGATACCAGGATCTTTACCACCAAGTTCTAATACAAGTGGAATCATTGAAGCTTTTTTCGCTAAATGTTTACCTGTGTTTGTACCACCTGTGAACGATACCATATTGATGCCTTCGTGCTCTACTAAGTAGTCACCAATTACAGAACCGCGTCCTGTAGCTACGTTTACAAGACCTTTTGGAAGGCCAGCTTTGTGGAGTGCTTCAACCATTTTAATACCACTAATTGCACCTTGAGTTGCTGGTTTGAAAATAACAGCGTTACCCATAATTAATGCTGGTGCAAGTTTTGCAGCAGATAAGTTTACTGGGTAGTTAAATGGTGCGATTGCTAATACAACACCAAGTGGTGCGCGTTGGATAATCGCAAGCTTAGATTTTGTACCGCCCGGGAAGCTATCGCCCATCATGCTTTCTCCGTGCATATGTAAAGCTTCTTCGATCGTGTAACGAATGAAGTCAGCTGTACGAACAACTTCTTTCTTCGCATCTTTATATCCTTTACCGACTTCTTTCATAATGATATCGGCAATTTCATCCTGCATATTTACGAGCTCATCAGCCCATTTATATAAGTATTTTGCGCGATCTTGTAGGGAAGCTTCAGCCCATGATTTTTGAGCTTCTTTTGCAGATGCAATTGCTTCATCTACTTCTCCGCGAGTAATTGCTTGTACTTGTCCAATTACTTCGTGTAAGTATGGAGATGGAATTTCGATTGTTTCTCCTGAAGAGCTTTCTCTCCATTCTCCGTTTAAATAAAATTTGTACGTATTGCTAGTTGTCATGATTAGTCCTCCTAAAATAGCAACTTGTAAGAGTGAGTATAAGGTGATTGTAGGGGGTTTGATAACATTTTTCAAATGAAATGTTTGTGAAAACGATTTCTTATTCTTTTTTTATTTTGTATGCCCTTTCTTACAGAACATTCCCTTATTTCAAAATGGTGTATCATATATTTTTATTTAAAGTGTGAAAAAATAATTGACAGAATACTCAATAAAGTTGTAAGATTATAAATGGAAAATAAATGAAAGGGGTGTGCGTAATGATTGTAATCGTAAATGTAATGGGCTTAGCTCTGTTAAATGGCAGAAAACATTCATATCATTACGCAACCCGTACGGATATATAGGGCATCTTTGTCTTATAAGAAGCGTACGTTGCGTATATCGTAACGTACGCTTTTTATGCATTCCTGTGCATATCGTCAAGCGGCGGTATGCTTTTTTTTGTTTATTTTCCCTTGTTTAGTTCCGATAAAAAACTTTGGAAGGTGGAAAAATGTGATGAGATTGTATGGGTTACGAAATGTAAATGTGATAGGTCTGGATAGTGGATAAAGAAATGAGAGGTAAACGAGAACGAGAAGGGAGAGGTTACATTGTTATCAGTATTACTAAAGCTAAAATGGTTTTTTAGGGAGCACTGGAAGAGATATAGTATTGCCATTGGAGCTCTTTTAATTGTGAATATAGTTGAAGTGATTCCCCCGAAAGTGTTAGGGGTTACGATAGATAACATAAAAACAGGAACGTTATCGAACGAAGCTATTATACAGTCTATTCTTATTTTAATAGGGGTTACGATCGTTGGATATGGCCTCACTTTTGTATGGCAACATCAATTGTTTGGCGGTGCATTCGTACTTGAGAAAACGATGCGCTCTAAATTTATGGGGCATTTACTTAAGATGACGCCGACTTTTTATCAAAAAAATCGTACTGGTGATTTAATGGCGAGAGCGACAAATGATTTGAAAGCAATCGCTATGACAGCTGGTTTTGGTATATTAACGCTTGTGGATTCTAGTTTATATATGCTTACGATTGTCTTTATGATGGGGTTTACAATTAGTTGGGAGCTTACATTTGCAGCGCTTATTCCGCTTCCAATTATGGCGTATGCGATGAATATATATGGAAAGAAATTGCATGAAAGATTTACAGTTGCACAAGATGCGTTTGGTGATATGAACGATAAAGTGCTTGAATCAATCGCTGGTGTGCGCGTTATTCGTGCATACGTACAAGAGAATGCAGACGAGGAAAGATTTCATCATTTAGGAGATGACGTCTACGAAAAAAATATGAAGGTAGCAAAGATTGATGCATTATTCCAACCAACTGTGAAAATGCTTGTCGGTCTTAGTTATTTAATCGGCTTAGTGTACGGTGCATACCTTGTGTTCCAGTCAAAGGTGACGCTTGGTGAACTCGTTTCTTTTAACGTGTATTTAGGGATGATGATTTGGCCGATGTTTGCAATTGGGGAATTAATTAATGTTATGCAAAGAGGAAATGCTTCGCTTGACCGTGTGAATGAAACGTTAGCGTATGAGCCAGATGTAAAGAATCCGAAACATCCAAAGCTTGTGCAAGAGCCGGATTATATTCAGTTTGATGATGTGTCTTTCTCATATCCTTCATCAACTGAAGAAAATTTAAAAAAGGTTTCTTTCACATTAAAGCAAGGAGAAACGCTAGGGGTTGTCGGAAAAACAGGAAGCGGGAAAACGACGCTTGTACGTCAGCTTCTTCGCCAATATCCGCTTGGAGATGGAGATATTGCAGTTTCTGATGTGACTTTAGATAAAATGACGAATGAAAATGTACTCGGCTGGATTGGTTATGTACCGCAGGAGCATATTTTGTTCTCAAAAACAGCGCGAGAAAATATTTTATTCGGAAATAGGGAAGCGACTGAAGAAGAACTAGAGAAAGCAATTGAAATTGCTGCGTTTAAAAAGGATTTAGAGTTTTTACCAGAAGGGTTAGAAACGCTCGTTGGAGAGAAAGGTGTTTCTTTATCAGGAGGGCAAAAACAAAGGATCTCGATTGCACGAGCTGTTATTCAAAATCCAGAAATTTTAATTTTGGATGATTCTTTATCAGCTGTAGATGCTCGTACGGAAGCAGCGATCATTGAAAATATAAGAACGGAAAGAAGCGGAAAGACGACGATTATTACGACGCATCGTTTATCTGCAGTGCAACATGCGGATTGGATTCTCGTTATGGATGAAGGCGCAGTTATAGAAGAAGGTACGCATGATCAGCTTATCCAAAAGGGAGGCTGGTATGCTGAGCAGTTTGAAAGACAACAAGGTGAAAGTGAAAGTGCGGATAGTGGGGTGAAAATATGAGCGTTTCAAAACGGTTGTTTCAATACGCGATGAAAGTGAAGGGGACGATTTTTGCTGCGATGTTAATGTTATTTATTTTCGTCATCGCAGAGCTTGCTGGTCCTTTCGTCGCTAAAACGATGATTGACGATCATATCGTCGGGATAGAGAAACCTTGGTATGAAACAGAACAGAGTGAAGATGCTGTTTCGTATAATGGGGCTTTTTATAAGCGAAGTGATCGCTTTGAACAAGGCGAGAAAAAAGGAAAAGAAGTACGCGTAATGCAAGTCGGTTTTCAATATTATTTTGTACCGAATAAAGTAAATGCGGAAGGGTCACGGACTGTAAAAGGGGATATGATTACCGTTCAAAATGGTAAGGCGGTGCAAGTGTATAAAGCGAAAGCATTAACGAAAGAAGAAGTGTTTGCATTTTATAAACCAGAAATAAACCGTCTATTATTACTTGGTGGTGGCTATTTCGCTTTATTAGTAGTCGTGTCATTATTTGCATACGGAAAGCAGTTCTTCTTGCAGAAGGCAGCGAACAAAATTATTCAAATTATGAGGGAAGATGTTTTTTCTCATATTCAAACGTTGCCAATTCGGTACTTTGATCATTTACCGGCGGGGAAAATTGTTTCGCGTGTGACGAATGATACAGAGGCCATTCGTGATTTATATGTAACGGTGCTGGCAACATTCGTTTCTAGTATCATCTATATTATCGGGATATTCGCTGCGTTATTTTTATTAGATGTGAAGCTCGCTTCATTATGTTTATTAATTATCCCAATTTTAATTGTTTGGGCGATTCTTTATAGAAAATATGCGTCTGTATACAATCATAAAATGCGCTCTCGCTTATCTGATATTAACGGAACAGTGAATGAATCCATTCAAGGGATGCCAATTATTCAAGCGTTCCGTCAAGAGCGTGAAACGAAAAAAGAATTTGAAGAATTAAATGGCGATTATTTTAAGTATCAAAATAAAATTTTAAATTTAAATGCAGCAACTTCGCATAACTTAGTAGCCGTATTAAGAAATATCGCTTTCACAGGAGTAATTTGGTATTTCGGCGGTGCGTCATTAAGTGCTACAGGTATTATTTCACTTGGGGTACTGTATGCGTTCGTCGATTATTTAACACGATTATTCTCGCCAATTACGAATATGGTGAACCAGCTTGCAAACTTAGAGCAAGCGCGCGTTGCATCAGAACGTGTCTTTGAATTGTTAGAGGAAAAAGGGGAACCGGTAGAAGAAGAACGTATGCCTCGTTTAAAAGGAAATGTAAAATTTGATAATGTATCATTTTCTTATAATGGAAAAGATGAAGTGTTAAAAAATATTTCTTTTGAAGCGAAACAAGGCGAGACAGTGGCACTTGTCGGTCATACTGGATCAGGAAAAAGTTCTATCATGAATGTACTCTTTCAATTTTATGAGTTTGAAAAAGGAAAGCTTACGATTGATGGTCACGATGTAAAAGAGATGCCGAAACAAGCAACCCGTGAACATATGGGAATCGTACTGCAAGACCCGTTTCTTTTTAGCGGGACGGTCGCTTCCAATGTAAGCTTAGAAAATGAAAAAATTTCAAAAGAGCGTATCATAAAAGCATTGCATGATGTTGGTGCTGAAAGATTTGCGAATAATATAAATGAAGAAATTACAGAAAAGGGAAGTACGCTTTCCACTGGAGAACGTCAGCTTATTTCATTTGCTAGGGCGCTTGCTTTTGATCCAGCTATCTTAATTTTAGATGAAGCAACGTCTAGTATTGATACAGAAACAGAGGCGATGATTCAACAAGCACTAGAAGTTGTAAAAAAAGGAAGAACGACATTTATTATCGCTCACCGCCTTTCAACGATTAAAAGCGCAGATCAAATTATTGTGCTCGATAGAGGAACCATTTTAGAAAAAGGCTCTCATGATGAACTCATGAAAAAGCGGGGGCGTTATTACGATATGTATAAAACGCAAATGGAAGGCAATCAGAGTGCTTAATATGCATGGAGGAGAACTTGTGATTTTCACAAGTTCTTTTTTATTGATGAACATGTCGACTCTTTAGCGAATTACGACAGTTAAATAAGAAGTATTGTTTTACCTTTTTCTCCATAAATGCTATATTAAAAAATGTTACTTATTTTTTGTATGTAGCGTTATTTTTCCCTTTTGTTTGATTATGAAGAAAAAGGATAAACTAAATAAGAACATTTTCATTGAAAAATTGTTCAAGATTGCATACAATCAATATAGTTTTTAAATTCCTATCAGAATACTTGGAGGATTACTATCATGAAGAAATTATTTTCAGTGCTTGCAGTAACTACATTAGCGATCGGGATTGTAGCCGGCTGCGGTAAAGAAGAGAAAAAAGATACAGCTAGTCAAGACGCGTTACAAAAGATTAAACAAAGCGGTGAACTTGTAATTGGTACAGAAGGTACATATCCACCATTTACGTTCCACGATTCAAGCAATAAATTAACTGGATTCGATGTTGAATTAGCAGAAGAAGTTGCAAAACGTTTAGGTGTAAAACCTGTATTTAAAGAAACACAATGGGATAGCTTACTTGCTGGCCTAGATGCAAAACGTTTCGATATGGTTGCAAACGAAGTTGGTATTCGTGAAGATCGTCAAAAGAAATACGATTTCTCTAAACCATACATTTCATCTTCAGCGGCATTAGTTATCGCAAAAGATAAAGATAAGCCTGCTACATTTGCTGATGTAAAAGGGTTAAAAGGAGCACAATCTTTAACGAGTAACTATGCAGATATTGCTAAGAAAAACGGTGCAGAAATCGAAGGTGTAGAAGGATTTAGCCAAGCGGCAGAATTATTAGCTTCAGGACGCGTTGATTTTACAATTAATGATAAGTTATCAGTATTAAATTATTTAGAAACGAAAAAAGATGCAAAAATTAAAATTGTAGATACAGAAAAAGAAGCTTCACAAAGTGGATTCTTATTCCGTAAAGGTAGCGATAAGCTTGTACAAGAAGTAGATAAAGCGTTAGAAGATATGAAAAAAGACGGTACGTATGACAAAATAACGAAAAAATGGTTCGGTGAAAATGTATCTAAGTAGTGCATTAGTTTCAGATCGATTGTCTACTTGGATAGATATTATGCAGACTTCCTTCATGCCTATGCTGAAGGAAGCTGTTTTTACAACAATTCCATTAACGCTTATTACATTTATTATCGGTCTTATACTTGCGACGTTAACAGCGCTCGCACGTATTTCAGGTAGTCGTATTTTACAATGGATTGCTCGTATCTATGTATCTATCATTCGCGGAACACCACTTCTTGTACAGTTATTTATTATTTTCTATGGTCTTCCAACTCTTAATATTGAAGTTGAGCCATATACAGCAGCAGTTGTTGGATTTTCATTAAATGTCGGTGCATATGCATCTGAAATTATTCGTGCTTCTATCCTTTCCATTCCGAAAGGGCAGTGGGAAGCAGCTTATACAATTGGGATGACATATCCACAAGCATTAAAACGTGTTATTTTACCACAAGCAACGCGCGTATCAATCCCGCCGCTTTCAAATACATTTATTAGCTTAGTGAAGGATACTTCATTAGCATCGTTAATTTTAGTAACAGAAATGTTCCGAAAAGCGCAGGAAATTGCGGCGATGAACTACGAGTTTTTAATTGTTTATTTTGAAGCAGGTCTTATTTACTGGGTTATTTGTTTCTTATTATCAATCGTACAACAGATGTTAGAAAAGCGTTCAGAACGCTATACATTAAAATAATCCTTTTACAAAAGGAGTTTTTGTTTTTATGATTTCAATTCAGCACTTACAAAAAAGTTTCGGAGATAATACCGTACTAAAGCATATAGATTTAACAGTTGAGAAGGGCGAGGTTGTTGTTATTATTGGGCCGTCTGGATCTGGTAAAACGACATTCTTACGTTGTCTCAATGTATTAGAAACGCCAAACGCTGGTAATATTCGTATCGGTAATAAAGAGCTTAACTTCTCTCAAAAAGTAACGAAGAAAGATATTGTTAATCTTCGTACGCAAACAGGTATGGTATTCCAGCACCATAATTTATTCCCGCATTTAACAGCACTTCAAAATGTAATGGAAGGGCTCGTTACAGTGAAAAAGATGGGGAAAGAAGAAGCGAAGAAAAAAGCAAACTATTTCCTTGAAAAAGTTGGTTTAGCAGATAAAGTGGATTTATATCCGTTCCAATTATCAGGCGGACAACAACAGCGCGTTGGAATTGCGCGCGCACTTGCGATGGAGCCGGAAGTGTTACTATTTGATGAGCCGACGTCAGCGCTTGATCCTGAACTCGTTCAAGAAGTTCTGAAAGTAATGAAAGAACTTGCTAAAGAGGGCATGACGATGGTTATTGTAACGCACGAAATGCGTTTTGCACATCAAATTGCGAACCGTGTTATTTTCATGGATGGTGGTGTCGTTGTCGAACAAGGTACACCAGAAGAAGTATTTACAAATCCAAAAGAAGAACGCACGAAGAAGTTTTTACAAATGTTGCAATAAATTAAGGAAGGTCTCAAGGCATATGCCTTGAGACCTTTTTGCCATATATATTTATTTGTGGAATCCGCCAAGGCTTTGCTCAGCCATTGCAACTAGACGTTTTGTGATTTCTCCACCAACTGAACCGTTAGCGCGAGCCGTAGAATCTGCTCCTAATTGTACACCAAATTCTTGAGCGATTTCGTACTTCATTTGATCGATTGCAGCTGTTGCACCTGGTACTACTAATTGATTTGAAGAATTTTGGTTTGCCATAGGAATATATCCTCCTTAGAGTTATAAAAGTTTTTTTGGTTGGACTAGCTGGAGTTGAACCAGATTATCGCCCCGGTTGGCGCTAATCCATCGGTAATTAAGTTTGTACTCATAGTATGGATGTTACCTAGAAAGATATACAAAATAATAATTTGTAAATTTTGTCAAAAAAACGTATTGATTTCGTAAATTATGAAATAAGAGTAATCGTTGTATTTTTAAGAAAACAGGCCAAACTAAGGGTGATATTAAATATAATTTTTTCATTGTAGCCTGCTACTTGTAGGCTAATTATTAGCTTCTTATTTATGATTTATTGAAATAAAAATGAAATCGGTAGCAACTTCATAGTTCTATTTTTAAGTAGGGATGGAGTGGGCGCTCCTATGTCTGGATAGGTTGCTCTCTTCACTCTAAAAAAGAGAGGCTTATAAACGATAACGTATGGAGGAATCATGATGGGGATTTGCCCGCTTTGTAACGCATTAGAATCACAAACATATTCTTGTCAAAATTGCCAAAGTATACTCCAAGATTATGGGAAGTCTGTAGATTACATAGACGATTATAGTGCCTATATGGATCAAGAATTATTAAGTGCAGTAGATGGTTTAACGCATAATAATTCAAATGAATATTGCAATCATATTTTTTATTGCAGAGTATGTAACGTGGAAACTGAGGTTGTAGTAAAACTTGTGTAAATAGAAAACTTCCACCTTATTATCTAGGTGGAAGTTTTTGTTTTTGTATTTGTGAGTGAATCATAGGAGAAGGGATATGTTCGGTGTTCGATGAAGCCCCTGATTTTATTTGAGACATTTTTTCTTTTGTATCACGTAAAGAATGTTCAGTTAAGTAGACGGCATATTCGTAAAATAACTGGCGCGTTAGTTCACTTTGCTCTTTTAATTTTTTATCTTGGAATACAGTTCGCCCAGGTTTAGAGTTGGCTTCAAAGAGCCACGGATTTTCCTTTGTGTCTAAACCGATATCAAAACCGATTTCTCCAATATTTCCAGTTACTTGTTCATCGAGCACGTAACTTATTTGTAAGGCAGTATGTTTTAATTTATTTTCAATTTGAACTTGTTTCGTTGAATCTGGAAAAAGCTCTTGTAATAATTTTGTATCACCGCCACTATTTACGTGCGTTGTTAAACTGCCTTTGCCGGCGATTTTGGCGACGATTGCACTAACTATCCAATTACCGAAATGGTTTTTATTTGTATGAATGCGGAAATCAACAGGTTGCCCATCGAAGCGAAGTAACGAAATACCTTGCTGTACGATAAACTTTTTTAAATCATGTCCTTTTAATACGTGGTTTAGAAGCGTTTCTAATGATTGATACTTTCTCAGTTTATTTTCTTCATTTTCGCGATAACGACAGTAGTAGCAATTCTCTGTTTGAGAATAAAATATTTGATGAATATTTCTACCAAAGCTCCCGTGTATTGGTTTCATGTACACTGATTTATACGTGCCAAGAAACCATTCTACTTGTTCAAAATGCTGAAATGCTTCTGTATTTGGTAATAAGGGTTTAATTGATTCGTCTTTCGTAAGAAGTTGATGAACTTCCCATTTATTGAAAAAACCTGGGTTAAACCATGGAATGCAGTAGTCTTGTTCTAATTTTCTTTTTGCCCTGACGATTGGTTTATAATTTTCCGCTTGCCGATTCGGTAAGCGATCATAAATGACATTTGGTAAAGGGACTTTTTTCTTTATCCATTGTTTCTCTTGAAAGAAATATCCTTCAATCGTTTCTTCTTCCCAGTGTATATGTTGAACGCCAAAGACGAATACGAACGGTCGTAATGAGAATGGTGGTGTTAACAACTCACTCAGAGCAATTGAACGATTTCCTAAAGGGTTAGAAGAATCATCATTAAAGCCAGTTGTAAAAATGCCGATTAATGGTCCGAAAATAATTGTTTGGTTTTGTGTAAATGCATGAATAGTAGTTGATTGAGGCAGTAAAAGTTTTTCGGCAATATGCTTTCCGATAATAATTTCGCGAGTAAAGGAATAATGAATTTTCACCTCTTCACTTGCAATATGACGTATGCCGAACGAGAGAGATGTAATAGGCGGTGTAATAGAAAAAACGTAAGGTAAAGTAATGCTATTTGGATGGTCATCTGAAATATTTAATGTATATATATGCTCTTTCAAAATAGGTTTACCTCCTTTCATTATGGTGTAAAGCGACTGAATTTAAGTGGTCCGTGAAATATCTTTTCAGCTAATGAATCACTATGACGAATGTATTGTTCGTAAGGAGGAATCGTGTTGACATACATAAGCCAAATTGCGCCTTTTTGATCCATAATTGTGGAAAGTTCTAGTTCGAATAATGAAGAATAAGACTGATCTAGTGTTTGGAATACTTCATTTATAATGTCGTGTAAAGCGTCTTGCAATAGTTGCACACCTGTACTAGATAGTACGTATTTAATTTTTGAAAATGAATGCAATGAATCATCGTCTGTTGCTGAAGGTAAAAGCTGATTAGGAAATGAACTTTTTTGTATAAATTGACCTATAACATTCCAAGTTTGTTCTTTGTTTTTTTGCAAAATAGTTCGAATGTGGAGTGGGTATGTTAATTGATTTGGTGGTTGTAGCATGGTATGCACTATGTAGCGTGATGAACGTATGTTAGATTTACACCAAGATATAAATTCATCTGTCCGCTTGATTGGAAGAGAAGTATGGTATTTTTCATTTACTGTATCGATATGAAACGTTTTATTTTTGTAAGCGACTCGATATAAGTTATCTTTAGAATGTATATTAGTGGGGCGTATAATAATATCTTTAGATTTTAACAACAGTTTGAAAATGTTTTGTATCGTTGCCACTTCAAATTTGGGTATATAAGGAGACAGTTTTTTATTAGTGAGAAATAAATCATGTAGTTCACTTAAGTTAATAAGTGTGTTATTTAAAAAGGTAATGGAAGGACGGTTGTGCAAAGAGTGAATAATTGATTTTGCTTTTTCAAAGTCTGTTTCCTCGTGAAAAGAATAACGATCATATATATAAGAAGGAATAGGGAATGTTTGCTCTTTCCATTTTCCTGTATCTGTATCGTAAATAAGACCAGAAACAAGGTCTGTTTTAGAATCAATACAAAATGGCGTAAACTGGGCAACGACATTATGATAAAGCCGAGCGCGTTTAGCGATTTCGGTGTAATACGTTTGCTCATAATGAAGTTTAGAAGTTAAAAGGCCGAGAACCAACGAAATCACTCCTTTACTACTATTTGCATAATAGGCGAAGCTATATATTGCAAATACGTTTTTATACCATTATACTTTTGTCCGTATGATGATATGCTATAGTTTTGGAGAAGTGAAAGGTTGATTGTAATGAATATATGGTTAAATATGTTAACGACGACAGGACTCGGAGCAATTATTGGGGGATACACGAATCATTTAGCGATAAAAATGTTATTTCGTCCTCATCGTCCTATTTATATCGGAAAGTTTCAAGTTCCATTTACACCAGGGTTAATTCCGAAGCGTCGTGATGAACTTGCTGTTCAATTAGGGAAAATGGTTGTAGAACATTTGTTAACACCAGAAGGAATTGGAAAAAAGCTAACAAATGAAGAGTTTCAAAAAGGTTTAATTCACTGGGCGCAAGTGGAAGTGGATAAAGTAATTACGAATGAACAATCACTGCGACATATGTTAGAAAAATGGAATGTAGCGCATGTAGAAGAAGAAGCGACTCGAAAAATCGAACATGTTATTACAGAAAAAATTCATGCATTTTTAGCAGAGTATTATACATATACATGGGAACAGGCTTTACCTCATTCTGTAAATGAAAAAGTAGAGAATGCGATTCCGAATGTCTCTGCGTTTATTTTAGAGCGAGGAATTAGCTTTTTTGAAAGTGAAGAAGGGAAAGCACGTCTTTCAAAAATGATTGATGATTTCTTTGCTTCTCGCGGAACGCTACTTAACTTAGTCGGAATGTTTTTAGGAAATGTAAGTGTTGTGGATCGTGTGCAGCCAGAAGTTATTAAGTTTTTAGGGCAAGATGCTACAAAGCAGCTTTTAACTGACGTACTGCAAAAAGAGTGGGAAAAGTTAAAAGGAAGAGATGTAAAAGAATTAGAAGCATTTGTAGAGAAAGAAATGATTGTAAGCTCCGTGCTGTCAGCAGTTAAAGTAGAGGAAACAGTGAGTAAGTTTTTAAATCAATCTGTTCAGCAAGTATGTGAACCAGTTCGAGAAACAATTATTGAAAAAGTGGTTCCAAGTGCAGTAGCGAAAGGCTTAAAGTGGGGAACAGAAAATGTAGAGAGTATACTAAATAATCTACACCTTGCGGAAATTGTCCAGCAAGAAGTGTCTACATTCTCAACAGAAAGATTAGAAGACTTAGTTCTGTCTATTACGAAAAACGAATTGAAAATGATTACGTATTTAGGAGCGTTATTAGGCGGAATGATCGGGCTCGTACAAGGATTGTTACTATTGTTTCTTAGATAATAAGGTGAGTACATAGAAATAAAAGTGAAATTTCTTCACATCTCTTGCATAGTTTGATATGGTAAGAAGAGGTGCGTATGTAAATGCACGTAAAAGGCAGTGCGAGTGAAAAGCGCTAGCCTTCTAAAGGAGGAAAAATAAAATGACAAAGAACATTCATGATGTTGCATATGAATTACAAAAAGCAATCGCTGAAAACGAAGACTTCAAAACTTTAAAAGAGAGCTACGCAGCAGTTCAAGCTGACACAGCTTCAAAGAACTTATTCGATGAGTTCCGTACAATGCAACTTAGCCTACAACAGAAAATGATGCAAGGCCAAGAAATCACTGAAGAAGACAACCAACAAGCACAAGAAGTTGTAGCTCGCATTCAACAAGATGCTAAAATTACAAAATTAATGGAAACTGAGCAACGCCTAAACGTTGTAATCGGTGACGTTAACAAAATTATCATGAAGCCACTTGAAGAATTATATAGCGCGCAACAACAAGCGTAATAGTGGAAGACGCCCCTATGGGGGCGTCTTTTTTGTTGTAGAAAAAGGCTTATATTTGGAATAAGGGGAACTGTACGTTTTATATTATATATCCGAATAATTCATGTTCGGTAAAGCGTAATCAATTTTTGATGAAATATGAATAAACTTTCATTAGTATTAACTAAGGTTTTTCTTTAAAATTACATATTAGGACAAGGAGGAAGGTGAACTGTGAGGCGTTGTATCGAGTTATATCACTTTAAATATGAAATATCATTAAAAAAGTTGGTACATGTGATAATGGAAAGTGATTTTTTATCAAAATTCTCAGCTAGTAGGAATTTTACTTATAAATGAATCTGAAATTAGGATAAATAATATTAGTATTACAACTAACAAAGTAGAGATTTATTGAATGAATGATAATGTGAAAGTTATTCTATATCAGAGGATAACTATATTTTTTGTGCTTATAACCGTTAAATGAAATGTGTATGCTTTAATTTATGATGACAAAATGTAGAAAATGGAGTTATTGCTGTAGTTAAAAAGGAGTTTTGTACAAAAGTGATTCGAGTATTTAAGTATGAATATCAATTGATTGTAACGTTACTATCGCTTAGTTTATTTAGTTATTTTGCAATCGAAATTATGTTATATCCTAGGGTAGGGATTGAGATAGAGCATCAAGAAAATCATTTGGTGATTAATAATATTGTGAAAAATAGCTGGGCAGCAGAACAAGATCTAGCAGTCGAGGATATTATTGAAAAAATAGATGGGATTCTCCCTGATGATAACTCTAATATTTCATTATATGGTGCTACTGAAAGGGTAAAGAAAATTACAATCAAGAAAGGGGGAACAATAGAAGAATATAAAGTAGAGTATAATCCGTACGATAAGCAATTGGTTTATCATCTTTTTTTACCAACTGTGTTTTATCTAACGTGTTTTTTTGTGGCTACATATATTTTAATACGTGCTCCATACTTGAATGCAGGAACGAAAGATTTAATCTATTTTCTGCATTGTTTAGGAATGAGTTACATTAGTATTATGGCGGGGTTACGAAAAGATTCAATAGCGTATATTGTAGTTGCTATTTCTTTAACGTACTCAGTTGTCTTTTTTATAAAATTTATGGACATGTTTACGAAAAGCTTGAAGATAAGGTTTATAACAAAAACAAAATTAATCTACATAAATATAATAGCGTTTATTTTAGTTTGTTTAACCATTTTTATTTATTTAAAATATAATGATTTATCGACGAGTTATATTATATTGTTAAGTTCTGTTTTGTTTTTATTAACAGTATATGTATTGTTTAGATTTTATTTTAAAAGTAGAAAAAGTTATTATTTTAAGTTTATAAGAGTTATTATTATGAGCACAATCATATCAGCCATGCCATTTATATTCTTATTTTTAATTCCTAATTTGATAAATTACAAAGAAATAATAAGTGTCGAGACGACAGCGATCTTTTTTTTATTGGTTCCAATTTGCATTTTTTATATGATTATTGAAGGGAAAATATTTGATTATAATTTTGTTATTCATAGAGTTCAATATTATGCTTTACTGTCGATATGTCTAACGGGTTTCATCGTTATACTAGGGATTTTAATTTTCCACAATACTAGCGATAACATATTAGATGTTATTCGATTTGCTGGTATCTTGTTTGTTTCGTTAATGCTTTCTTGCTTTATAAAGGATTATTTGGATTTTAAATTAAGGAAAAAATTATATCATTCTCAGAAAAATTATCAGTTTAGTTTACATAGATTTTTACATCAGGCAAAAAATGAATATAAGTTTTCAAACTTAATTGTTAGCATAAAGAGAGAAATCAATGATGTATTAAGAAGAGAAGAAATATGCTGTATTGAAGTGAGTAAAGGGGATAATTCGCTCCAAATTATTGGGGATGGATATGTTTCTGAAGATGTGCTAAAGCAATTGAATGGATATCAGTTAGAGACATATACTGTTGGTTCCATTATACAATTAGAAGATCATTTTGTGTTTGTTTTGTCCATTTCAGCAAAAACAATGATTATATTGTTATGTAAGTCTAATAATAGGAGAGGTTTGAACATTCAAGAAATTGGATGGTTAGAGACATTGTGTAGTTATGCTGATTTATTATTAGAATGCTCATATCAAGTGGAAGAATTAGTGAATCAGTTGCAAACGATAAATGAACCGAAACAGCCTCCAATTTGGCTTTCAAAGTTACTATTTAATTTGTCTGAAAAAGAGCGGACAAATTTGGCGAGTGATATTCATGATGGTGTATTACAAGACCAAATACGCTTGTCTAGGAAATTAGAGGAATATCATAAAGATATTCCAGATGTCGATATGAAAAAAATAATTAACGAAGTATATGAAGATGTCTTAGATCATATTTATGTCATTCGTGAAACATGTAATAACTTACGTCCTCCATTTCTATATGAATTAGGTTTGAAAAAAGCATTATTAGATTTATTTAAACAAGTAAATCTTAAAGCTACATTTTTCTTCTATTATGAAATTCAAGATAATATTATTCTACCTAATGTAGAATATGAACAAGCAATTTATAGAATTATTCAGGAGTTATTAAATAATGCACTAAAGCATTCAAAAGCTTCTAAAGTTACAATTCGATTATATGAGCAAAATGGATATTTGAATTTAACTTATGATGATAATGGGATAGGAATGGGGATAGATTTAGACGAGTTAAATCATTCTTATAGTAGTTTAGGTTTATCCGGGATTGTAGCTAGAATTCATAGTTTAGGTGGAGAAATGTCAATAGATTCAAAGGTGAATAATGGATTAAAGATTAAAGTTAGTATGAAAATTGATTAATTGATTCAATCTTTAGATGTGGAAGGGATGAAAAAATGATTTCTGTTCTTGTTGTAGATGATCACGTTGCAGTTGGCCTAGGGACTAAAGCATTAATTGAAAGATATGATGATATAGAGGCTGATGTTTTCCATGATAGTGAAGAAATAAGAGAAGTTATGCATAATAAACAGTATGATGTATATTTAATAGATTTACAAATGCCAAAAATAAATGGTTTAGAGCTTTCTAAATATATACTTAGTGTGCAACCAGAAGCAGCTATTCTTATTTTTACAGGATTTGATGTGCTTCCACATTATAATTTATTAATAGATAACGGAGTACTTGGTGTATTAAGTAAAACTTCTTCTGAGAAAGAAGTGGTAAACGCAATCCGCCATGCAGTGAAAAAAGAAGTAGTTCTTTCTCATCAACTTGTAAGACAGTTAAGGATAGTAGAAAATGCATCTAATATAAATGTAGAAGGCGAAATGAAAAATATAATTTCTTTAAATGATGAAGAGAAGATGATTCTAGTTGAAGTTGGTAAAGGAAAAACAAATAGAGAGCTTGCCGAAATATTAAACTTAAGTCAAAGATCGGTAGAATATAAATTGACCGACATATTTCATAAGTTACAAGTTTCATCAAGAATGGAAGCAGTACAAAAGGCGAAAGAACTATGGTTTATTCCAACTATAAATTTTTAATGTAGCTCTTTATTAAATTGCGGTATTCACGCAAGAAAAATGCGTGAATACGAGAGGAATGTTCGGTGATATAAATGGAAGAATATAGTATAGTTACATTAAAGGCAAAATAAACTCGCGAGGACTAACAGCTTAATATATTGCCTTTTATTAGGATGTATAGTCGTATTCAAGTATATACTAATTAATAACAATCAATATAAATATAATTATTTGAAAGACAGTCAATTATTTTAAGACACGGTAAAAAATTGCTGTAATCAGTTATTAGTATTGCATTGTTAAAAGAGTAATTTAGGGTTGAGTTACTCCAATTGATAAAAATCCTATACTTTGTCAATATAGTGATTTTATCGTCCATTATTTGTTGTTATTTTGCGTTTGTTGTTTTTGCTTGGGCCTCCTTTAAGGAGGCCTTTTTTTATAGGAAACGGATGAAGTGCATCCTCAAACATTAAAAACCCCTTTCAAAATAGCCATTTTTTATTGGTTATTTTGAAAGGGGTATACTAATAGCAAGGTACTATAAAATTATTAATAATGTGAATAGGTGGAAGTATTTTTGTACATTTTTAGAAGAGATATAAAAATGTTATTTTAAGATAAACAAAAGGTTGTAAGCGCATTCTTTAAAACTTGTCAAAATAATGTCGAATTCATATTGTTGGAAAAATAATGCATTTGTAATATAATGATAAATGATACTTCACCAGCTTAATTAACTAGGTGAAATTAAAATCTTTATTACACACATTATGAAATAAAGGGTGATTAGTTTTGAGTACAGGTGTAAAAGCAAACGACGTGAAGACAAAAACAAAGGGAGCAGATCTTGTTGTTGATTGTTTAATTAAACAAGGTGTTACACATGTTTTCGGTATTCCAGGAGCAAAGATTGACTCTGTATTTGATGTATTGCAAGAAAGAGGACCAGAGTTAATCGTTTGTCGTCATGAACAAAATGCAGCATTTATGGCAGCTGCTATTGGTAGATTAACAGGGAAACCGGGCGTATGTCTTGTAACTTCAGGACCAGGGACATCAAATTTAGCGACAGGTCTTGTTACTGCGAATGCGGAGAGTGATCCCGTTGTTGCTTTAGCTGGTGCAGTACCGCGTACGGATCGATTAAAACGTACGCATCAATCTATGGATAATGCTGCACTATTCGAACCAATCACAAAATATAGCGTAGAAGTAGAGCATCCTGATAATGTGCCAGAAGCATTATCAAATGCATTCCGAAGTGCGACTTCTACAAATCCAGGAGCAACTTTAGTAAGTTTGCCGCAAGACGTTATGACTGCGGAAACGACTGTAGAGTCTATCGGTGCGCTTTCTAAGCCACAGCTTGGAATCGCTCCCACACATGATATTACATACGTAGTAGAAAAAATAAAAGCAGCGAAATTACCAGTTATTTTACTCGGTATGAGAGCAAGTACAAATGAAGTGACGAAAGCTGTTCGTAAATTAATTGCGGATACAGAGCTTCCTGTCGTTGAAACATATCAAGCAGCTGGTGCGATTTCACGTGAGTTAGAAGATCATTTCTTCGGCCGCGTTGGATTATTCCGTAACCAACCAGGTGATATTTTACTAGAAGAAGCAGACCTTGTTATTTCTATCGGTTATGATCCAATCGAGTATGATCCAAAGTTCTGGAATAAACTTGGCGACAGAACGATTATTCATCTTGACGACCATCAAGCAGATATCGACCATGATTACCAGCCAGAGCGTGAATTAATTGGTGATATTGCTTTAACGGTAAATAGCATCGCGGAGAAATTACCGAAACTTGTATTAAGTACGAAATCAGAAGCGGTATTAGAACGATTACGCGCAAAATTATCAGAACAAGCAGAAGTTCCAAATCGTCCTTCAGAAGGTGTTACGCATCCACTTCAAGTGATTCGTACACTTCGTTCTTTAATTAGTGACGATACAACCGTTACATGTGACATCGGTTCCCATTCTATTTGGATGGCGAGATGTTTCCGTTCTTATGAACCACGTAGATTATTATTTAGTAACGGTATGCAAACGCTAGGTGTTGCACTTCCTTGGGCAATCGCAGCTACTTTAGTAGAACCAGGTAAAAAAGTAGTTTCCGTATCAGGTGACGGTGGTTTCTTATTTTCTGCGATGGAGTTAGAAACGGCGGTACGTTTAAATTCTCCAATCGTCCATCTTGTTTGGAGAGACGGCACATATGATATGGTTGCATTCCAACAAATGATGAAATACGGCAGAACATCAGCTACAGAGTTTGGCGATGTTGATCTTGTGAAATATGCGGAAAGTTTCGGGGCGTTAGGTCTTCGTGTTAACACGCCTGATGAATTAGAAGGTGTGTTAAAATCCGCGCTAGCAGCAGATGGTCCTGTCATTATTGATATTCCAATTGACTATCGTGACAACATTAAATTAAGCGAAAAATTATTACCAAACCAATTAAACTAATGGAGGCAGATTTGAGATGACTGTTGCGCAATTAATTGATATTGATGCGAAAAAAACGAAAACGAGTAATGAAGTATATCAAACATCTACAATGCTTGCGCTATTAGATGGTATATATGATGGTGTAATTAGCTTTGAAGATTTGAAAAAACATGGTGATTTCGGCATCGGCACATTTGATCAATTAGATGGTGAAATGATTGCATTTGATAATGAATTTTATCATTTACGTTCAGACGGTTCAGCGGAAAAAGTAGAGCCAGAAGAAACAACGCCATTTGCGACTGTAACGTTTTTTGAAAAAGAAATGAGTTATACGGTAGAGCGTCCGATGAATCGTGAAGAAGTTGAAGCGTTATTACATGAATTAATGCCAAGTAAAAACTTGTTTTACGGTATTCGAATGGACGGTACGTTTCGTGAAGTAAGGACGAGAACTGTTCCAAGACAAGAAAAACCGTATACACCGCTCGTTGAAGTGACGAAATCACAACCAATCTTTTCATTTGAAAATACAGAAGGTACGCTTGCTGGATTTTGGACACCAGATTATGCGCAAGGTATTGGGGTAGCTGGATTCCACTTACATTACATTGATGATGAAAGAAGCGGGGGCGGACATGTTTTCGACTATGTTATAGAAAACTGTACCATCCAAATTTGTCAAAAAGCTCATATGCATTTAGCACTTCCAGAAACAGCTGATTTTATGGCGGCTGCATTATCAAGAGAAAATTTAGAGGATAATATTGCAACTGCGGAAGGTGCAGAGTAAGAGGGAAAGACTGTTCCATTTTGGAACAGTCTTCTTTTATTCGTAATGTTATTATTTGTCGATAAATCTATATTTCTTGTCGAACCGTTGATATATTGTAAGTTACGATAGATATATTTGAAAAATCGTTGATATATTGTAAGTTACGATAGATATATTCGAAAAATCGTTGATATATTGTAAGTTACGATAGATATATTTGAAAAATTGTTGATATCGCTTATTTTTTTGAAACAAACGGATGTCCCTCATAATAAAAACGCCACGGATAGTGTACAGCTTCTTCTGCATAGTCGATATTAATACGAGGTCCTGCTGTTATTTTATATTGTGATGATATGTGTTCTTCTTTTGGAACTAATTCAATATGTAACGTATCACTTTGTAACGATACACCGCGTTCTTTTAAAGTGATGCCAAGTGCACGGCATAGTTTGCCAGGACCGTTCGTTAAATTTTTGTACTGCGCTTTTGTAATTTCGGTCTTATTGTAGCGCGCTAGTTTTATTTCTTCTATTCCATCTACCGGTTCAAGAGCTCGAATGAGAACACCTTGTGGGGTGCCCACTGGCGCTGTAATAACGTTAAAGCAATGATACATACCGTAAATTAAATATACGTAAGCATGCCCTGGTGCACCAAACATAACTTCTGTGCGATCTGTCCGTCTGCCTCCATAACTATGTGCGGCCTTATCATCTGGGCCTTTATATGCTTCTACTTCTACAATGATTCCGCTTCGCTTTATTCCGTCTACAATATGAACAAGTTTTTGCCCGAGTAATTTTTTTGCGACTTCTAACGTATCGCCTTCATAAAAAGAAGGAGGTGCCTGCATTGTACTATCTCCTTTGCTAAGTGTATATGTATATAGTAAACCAAATTTTCAGTAGTAATTCTAACTCGTTCTATTTGCTACATTTATTTCATAAATTATGGATAGAGTACAACAGCGAAGAGGGGGAGTGCGACATGATTTATCGCTTACTAGCTCTTAATATAGATGGGACATTACTATACAACAATGGAAAAATTGCAAAAGGATTAAGAGAAACAATTGAATTTGTGAAAAGAAAAGATGTATACGTTACGTTATTTACGAGTCGTAATTTTCAATCCGCTCATAAAGTAGCAAAGGCGTTAAAATTAGATTCTATATTAGTGACACATGGTGGTGCTTTCGTTTCAGCAACGTTAGATAAGCCGTACGTTCAAAGAAGATTGTCTGAAGAGAAGACTTTTAACATTGTGCAAGTGTTAGAGCACTTTGATTGTAACGTACGTATTTCTCATGAACGGTTTTCGATAGGAAATCGTGAGAGAAATACACCAAACTTAATTGCGCGCACTGTATTATCAAGCGCAGATCCGTTATTTTATCCAGTTCAATTTGTAGATTCGTTAGGTGACGCGCTTCGTGACCATCCGGTAGCGGCGCCAAAAATTGATGTTCTTTTCCAAACTAAAGGTGAAAAAGAACGCGGGCTAAATACATTAAGAAAAGCGTTCCAAGATGTAGAGTATGTTGAATGTGATTCAAAACGAATAGAAATTTTACCGCAAAATGTATCAAAGTTACGCGGGTTACAATTGCTTGGAGAGCATTTAAATATTTCGCTAAATGAAATGGTTGCGATTGGAGATAGTATGGAAGATTTAGAGGTTATTGAAAACGTGGGACTTGGGGTAGCGATGGGGAACTCGCCTGTAGAATTAAAGCAAGCAGCCGATTGGATTACACGTTCAAATAGTGAAAACGGTGTAGAGTACATGATTAAAGAGCATTTCCGTAAGCAGTTCCCGCTTCCGTTTTTGAAGAATCATAAAAATACACCGAAACGATAAAAGAAAAACGTAGCTTTTTGGCTACGTTTTTTGTTGAGCTTATTAAAATGAATGAAAACGTTTTAAAATGTGAATTGTGTATGAAATCTATACAATTCACTTGAATCCTTTAGAAAACTAATGTAAAGTGAAGGATGTTGTCAAAATAGTTACACCACATGAAATATTCTTCAGATTAATTTTATTGGGCTCCCATACGTAAAAGTATTTCCGCATGACAGTTTAGTTCACGTATTATTTCAAAAATGAATTGTAGTAATTTTATTAAGTAGTTGTAGCGTTCCTTTGTTGTATTTAAATGGATTATTTTAAGTTAATGTGAGTAAGACCTGGTACATATGAAATGTACTTCTTTTTGTGATTTTAGGAAGTTTAAAAGGGGGAATGAATTTCTTGAGGAAATCATTTAATCAAAAAATTAAAAAGTTAAGTAGTAGTTTAATAGTTGTATTACTAATATGTATGAATTTTTTAATCCATTTACCATTTAAAGCAGAGGCAGCTACAACAGAGTTAAAAGGTTTAGGTGATGTATCTTATTACAACGCCATCATTTTTGGGGATCATAGTGCAACGAGTGCTGATATTGAAGGTGCGATGGCTGTTCAGAAAAATATGAACGCATCAAGTTATACAGTCGTAGCGGCTGCAACTGGAGCAAATAACTTAGCTGGAGCAACTTGGATAGATGAAGGATATCCATCATTATTACTAGGCGGTCAATTTACGAAAGCGGGAGCAGGACAGGTAATTATTCAAGATGGAACAGTGGCGATGACAAAAGACGGTGACCCAGATGGCGCGATGAAAACATCATATGACCGTATCTCTTATAAAGAGCAAGCGGAGATTGATGCTAAGTTTAAAGAATTTAGAAAAGACGTTGATGGTGTAATTGGGGATGCAAGTAAACTACACACTGATAAGCCAAAACCTAATATGAGCTTTGGAATCGGTGAAGATGTAAACAACCCTAATATTTATGTCTCTTCAGGCCAGACGGGAAAGAAAGCATTCGATGTAAAAGACGTTTTTCTTCCGAATGTAGAGAATAAAGACTTTATTGTTATTTATTCAGATGCAGAAGAAGTGAGTTTTGGTGGCGGTGCAATTTTGTATGATACAAGAAATACTGGGATGGCGACGGATTTAATTAATACATCTCAAGCATACGACCCTAATTCATCTTTTACTGAGTTAGCTAGTAAGGTAATTTGGGTATTTCCTAATGCTACAAAGATAACAACTAAAGGTTATGGTGTAGTAGGTAGTGTGTTTGCACCTAATGCAGTTGTAGAAACAAAAGGTGGTTCTATTAATGGACAAGCCTATGTTGGAGGATTACACCAAAGAGATGGTTTTGAGGTTCATAACTTTAAATTTAACTGGCCAAAATGGAATAAACCAGCAGCTGAAAAAGGACATTTACAAATTAAAAAAGTTGATGAAAACGATGGAAATATTGTTTTAAAAGACGCAAAATTTGATGTTATAGACAAAGATAATAACGTTGTGGCTACTGTTACAACAAACGAAAAGGGTATTGCGGAAGTTAAAGATTTACCACTTGGTGACTATTTTGTAAAAGAAATAAATGCACCAGAAGGATATATAAAAGTTGATACACCAGTCAAAGTAACAATTGATAATACAAACGTAATTGAACTTGTTATGAAGAATACGAAAAAAGTAGAGAATGGCCAATTTAAATTATTGAAAAAAGATAGTGAATCCGGTCAACTTCTGCCAGGTGCAAAATTTGATGTTATCGATAAAGATGGGAAAGTTGTGGAAACAATTGTTACAGATGATAAAGGTGAAGCCTTATCGAAACGACTTCCAGTTGGAAGCTATACATTAAAAGAAGTAGAAGCACCGAAAGGGTATGAATTATCATCTAGTTCAGTTTCTGTTGATGTAGAGGCTAATAAAGTATTGACTGTAGATGTGGTGAATAAAAAGATTCCCGAAAAAGTAACAGGTCAATTTGAAATTGTGAAAGTAGATGCGGAAGATAAAACGAAGGTATTATCAGATGCAGAATTCGAAGTGTATAAAGAGGGTAAAAAAGTAGATACGTTACGAACAGATAAAACTGGTAAAGTAGTTTCTCAGAAATTAGAACCAGGAAAGTACACATTAAAAGAAACGAAAGC
>NZ_FNDM01000001.1:457217-627002 GCF_900100505.1 Bacillus sp. cl96 | reverse complement strand
TGAAGGAACAGGAAAACCAGGTGAAGGAACAGGAAAGCCGGGTGAAGGAACAGAAAAGCCAGGTGAGGGAGTAGAAAAACCTAATTTACCAGAAAAAGGACAAGGTTCTTCTAATAATCAACAACTTCCAGCTACAGGACACAATACGAATTACGTTCCATTCATCGGTTTTATGCTTCTGTTACTAGGAATACGTTTAAGATTCATGGCTAAAAATAGTTAACGGATGTATAAAAGGCATCAGAGATATATAATCTCTGATGCCTTTTAAGTGAATACAGATAAAATGAAAATATCTATATGGAATGATAAATATGTTAAGCTTCAATTACGCTAAGCATTCTG
Organism: Bacillus sp. cl96; assembly: GCF_900100505.1. NCBI lineage: Bacteria > Bacillati > Bacillota > Bacilli > Caryophanales > Bacillaceae > Bacillus > Bacillus sp. cl96. The sequence goes on along the minus strand of NZ_FNDM01000001.1, from coordinate 626,657 downwards.
TTTATAAATGCAGCTGCGTGTGCACGTTGTGATGGTCCTTTTGGTACGAATTGATTAAATTCATTACCTTTTACAATTCCATATCCATACACTCTTTGTACTTCTTCTTTAGCGTAAATTAAGTTTTGGTCTACGAATGGTAGTTCAACTTGTTTTGCAAAAATACCAGCGTGTTTTAGAGAACGATCGATCATAATAACAGCTTCTTCGCGTGTAATTGTAGTATTTGGATCAAATGTATTATCACCACGTCCGCGGATTATGCCTGCGCTTGCTGCACGATTAATACCGTCTCTTAAAGATGGGTGTACTTGTTCTAAGTCTGTGAAATTAGCATTTCCACTTGGTAATTGTAAAGCACGAGTAATTAATGTAGCAAATTCAGCACGCGTTACAAGACGTTCTGGGAAGTACTTGCCGTTCCCTTCTCCTTGCATAATGCCTCTAGCTGCTAATTGACGAATGTCTTGTTCATACCATCCACCTGTAATGTCATCAGTTACGGGATTTTTTTGGTTTTCCTTATAGTATGTTTCAGTTCCTTTTAAGAAAGCATCCCATTGTCCGCGTTGAATCATAAACGCAGGGCAGTTTTTTCCTGACCAAAATTGGTGTTTTTGGACCTTATCTAGAGAAATATTTAAGTCGTTCATTAAATAAGCTGCCAATTTACGCGCATTTTCTACCGCTTTTTCATAGTTTCCATCTTGATTAACGGCAATTTCAATTCCGATAGATTCATAGTTTCCAGTTTTATTTCCAGCATGCCATCCAACTTCATTTACTGGAAGATGTTGATAAATTTCTTTATCATCTACTGTGAAATGCCAAGATGCAGCGCGATCAGCTGTTCCGCGTGCTTGATTATCTAAGAATTTTGCATGATTCAGAGCATTAGCACCTTTCGCTGTATTAGCCGTTTCGTGAATCGTAATATATTTAGGTACCATCGGGTAGCCAGGGCGAATATCGTCATTTCCTTTTGGGACAATCATTTCTTTAAATGTAACGCCATAAATAGTGTTTGTTTGTAGAGCTTCTGGCGATCTCAATAAACTATTTTTAGCAGTACGACTGTTTTTTAATAATGAAGCTTTTGTACCTTCAAATGTAGCAGAAGGTGCATAAATCCATTTTGCTGTTTCGTTTATTTGGACTTTAAACCAATTTCCAGCTTGTTCAGTAGGAGTAATGACTTGTGGCTCTAGTTTCCCTTCTTCTTTAAACGATTGGAACGGAAGTGCATGTATGGAAGCTTCTTCTTTTACGATTAATTTTTGGTTAGATAGTTTATGAATCTCTTGAACTTCTAAGCTATTATCATTGTTATCTATCCATCCAGCGCCAGTTGACGTCGTTATGTAGTAAGCATTTCCTTTTTTCTTTGTCGCCGTTACGACTTGTTCTGTAATCTCGATATTCGATTTGTTTTTTAAATCATTCGCGGTATATAATGAATGTTTTTTTGAAGTGTATAGTAGGAATTGGCCAGTAACCTCGATATTTTCTTCATGAGTACTATGCTCATTAACATGTTCTTTAATACTTTTAAAAACTTGATCCTCCGTATATACTTCGGCGGATTTTTCAGCACTCTCTGCAAATGAATAAGTAGGTGCAAGAACAGTTTGTAATGCAAGAGAGAGAGTTAAAACACTATAAAATTTCTTTTTCATATTTGTTTTTAACACATTAGATTGTGGAATCTAGTGTTAACAGTCCTCCTTTTTATATTGTATTTTCACTATGTATCGATTTTAACACTAATAAATTTTAACAAGAGAAAATCATGATGTCTATATACATGAGCAATATTCATAAAAAGAATTATTTGAAAAAATGTAAGAGAAACAGGTAAAACCTTCTGTATTGACCTGCAAACGCCCTTCAAGTAAACTAAAGAGAGTTTGCAAATGAAAAGGTGATAATGTTGTTAATTTCAATTAAAACGTTACAAGATGATCGTTTTTTACGTCCGCTACAAAATATTGGCGGCTTATTTTTTGAAGAGAGTACGATTGGATTTGAACAAGAGGAAGCAAATCTTATCGTTGATATACACATTGAAGAGAATGTGAAAGCATCTGCTCGTTTAACAGATGTTGCGACTGGAAATGTGTATGAAGAAACATTCGCAAAAGATTTATCTGCTTTTACAGATGAAAAAGAGCGTATGAAGCAAGTGAAACACGTTGTTTCTTATGTATATCTTTCTGTTCTTCAGCAGTTAACTGGTATTGAACAAAGCTGGGGGATTTTAACGGGAGTACGTCCGACGAAACTTCTTCACAAAATGCTTCAAAATGGTATGTCAAAAGAAGAAGCGCATCAAGAACTTCGTGAAAGTTATTTAATTCATGAAGAGAAAATTGAACTTCTTCAGCGCATTGTTGATTGCCAATTAGCAGTTGTTCCGGATTTATACCGTTTGAAAGAAGAAGTAAGTATTTATATCGGTATTCCGTTCTGCCCAACGAAATGTGCATATTGTACATTCCCGGCTTATGCAATTAATGGACGCCAAGGATCTGTTGATTCGTTCTTAGGTGGTTTACATTATGAAGTTCGTGAAATTGGTAAGTTTTTAAAAGAAAAAGGTGTAAAAGTTACGACGATTTATTACGGCGGCGGTACACCTACAAGTATTACAGCAGAAGAGATGGATATGCTGTATGAAGAAATGTATGAAGCGTTCCCAGATGTGAAAAATGTGCGTGAAGTAACAGTTGAGGCAGGTCGCCCAGATACAATTACGCCAGCAAAGCTAGAAGTGTTAAATAAATGGAATATTGACCGTATTAGTATTAATCCGCAGTCATACCATCAAGAGACACTAAAAGCAATTGGACGTCATCATACTGTAGAAGAAACAATTGAGAAATACCATTTAGCTCGTGAAATGGGAATGAACAATATTAATATGGACTTAATTATTGGTCTTCCTGGTGAAGGGTTAGATATCTTCAAGCATACGTTAGATGAAACAGAAAAGTTAATGCCAGAATCATTAACAGTTCATACGTTATCATTTAAACGTGCTTCTGAAATGACGCAAAACAAACGTAAATATAAAGTAGCAGGTCGCGAAGAAATTACAGCGATGATGCATGAAGCAGAAGAGTGGACGCAAAAGCATAATTACGTACCATATTACCTATATCGTCAAAAGAATATTTTAGGTAACTTAGAGAACGTTGGTTATGCAATGCCGACGCAAGAAAGTATTTACAACATTGTCATTATGGAAGAAGTACAATCAATTATCGGACTTGGTTGTGGTGCATCAAGTAAATTTGTTCACCCGAAGACGGGAGCAATTACGCACTTTGCGAATCCGAAAGATCCAAAATCATATAATGATGGCTTTGTGAAATATACAGAAGATAAACTGAAAATTTTAGAAGAGCTATTTGCATAAGAAGAAAGAGGTTGTTCCGAGTCGGAACAACCTCTTTTTTATCCTGCAGGCGGTCCGATTATATCTTATCAGTTTTTGTCGGTAAGTCGATATATTTGAAAAATCGCTGATATAAATTGAGTTGTGGTTGATATATTTCAAGTTACGGTCGATATATCTGGAAAATCGCCGATATAATTTCATTTACCGCCTAGCGGTACCGTATGTAAAACTATGTCGATAATAATCAGAAAAATTAGTCAAATCATTAGAGGACAATGTCTACTTATGGACGAAATGATAGATTTATGAAAGAGAAAAGGGGGAAATTGTTGGCATGTATATGACGATAGGGAGAATTTTTGATTTATCAGTTGGTAAGTATCCAAATAAAGAGGCGTTAGTGGAACCTGAAAAAAATATTCGCTGGACGTATAAACAGTGGGATGAACAAATAAATAAAACAGCGCACGCTCTATTAGAAGAAGGGGTAAGAAAGGGAGATACGGTATCTGTTTACTTATATAATTGCCATGAATTTGTAAACGTTTACTTAGCCTGTGCGAAAATTGGAGCGATCTTTAACCCGATTAATTTCCGCTTAAAAGCAAAAGAAGTATCTTATATTCTTCAGGACGCATCCTCGAAAGTCGTTGTCTTTGAAAAAGCAGTTGAGTCAACTGTTGCTATAATTGAAAGAGATTTTCCAAATACATCTTTTTGGTCTATAGAAAACGATAAACCTTCCTATGCAAGTTCCTACCATGAAAAAGTGAATGAAGCATCTTCTGAGAAAGTAAATATCGAAATTGATGAAATGGATTATTGTTCTATGCTGTATACGAGCGGTACGACAGGTCATCCGAAAGGCGTGTTACATCGCCATCGTGAAATGGCTGAGCATAGTATGATTTGTACGTATTTCCTAAAATATAATAGAGATAGCGTTGGGCTTGTTGTTGCACCTTTATATCACTGTGGTGAATTAAATGCCGGAATCATACCACGCATTCAAGTTGGCGGAAAGAATGTTATTTTGCATCATTTTGATACAGAAACAGTATTACATACGATTCAAGAAGAAAAGATTACGACGTTCTTTGCAGCGCCGACGATGTGGAATATGTTGTTGCAAAAAGATTTAGCTCAGTATGATTTAACGTCAATGAAAATCGGTATATATGGCGGAGCAGCAATGGCACCGGCGTTAGTGAAGGAATGTAAAGAACGTCTTTATATTGATCTTGTTCAAATATACGGAATGACAGAAATGGGGCCAGTTGTTGCATTTCTCGTAGAGGAGGATCAAATTACGAAAGCTGGTTCAGCAGGCACGCCATGTTTTAGCCATGAAGTTCGTATTGTGAAACCGAACGAGGATGCACCGGCAGAACCAGATGATGTATTACCTCCTTATGAAGTGGGAGAAATTATTTTACGCGGCCCAACTATGATGGCTGGCTATCATAATCGTGAAGAAGCGAATAAAAAATCGATGTATAAAGGATGGTATCATTCTGGTGATCTAGGCTATTTTGATAAAGACGGTTATTTATTCGTTGCTGATCGCGTTGACGATATGGTAATTAGCGGTGGCGTAAATATTTATCCTCGTGAAATTGAAGATTTCCTTCATAGTCATCCAGGTATATTAGATGTGGCGGTACTTGGTGAGCCAGATGAATTATGGGGAGAGCGTGTTGTGGCAGTTATTGTGAAGAAAGATGAAACAATAACAGAAGCTGATTTAGAAACGTATTGCAAAGAAAGTGATGAACTAGCAGATTATAAACGTCCGCGTCATTATTTATTTGTAGATGAACTCCCTCGTAATGCGAGCGGGAAGTTGCAGAAGTTTGTACTGAGGGAGTCGTTGAAAGGTGCGAAAAAATAGAAAATGCAGGATGCCCCATATCTATGGGGTATCCTGCATTTTTCTGTATTAAACAGAAGAAACAATATCTTTGTTAATTCTCATTTTTTCTTGGTGAAGGTTAATTAGCGCATTTGAAATAAGGTGGAAACACAAAGTGGATGTAATACAAAAAGAAAAGACACCCTAAGGTGCCTTTCTCCGACTTGAACCATTTCATTTCATACGAATCGGAATCTATCCGTATTACCATTACCCCTTTGTTATGAGTGTAAACACACACTATAAAGCAGAATCGTCTATATACACTAGATTGTTAGTTCACAAAAGACAAGAGATTTGAGATCAATATCGAAGTGACGCCACATCCCCTATAATAATTGATATGTTACGCCTTTTAAAAGAATCTGCTTTATAGAACGTGCCCACAAGTTATATTTTACTACATGTAATATTCATTCAGTGTATTTTTTGATGAATATGTATAATTACATAAACTGTATGAAAAAAGAGAGTATACTCTGATGTTGTGTAATAAAGATAAAGCCCGCCTATGGAATAGGGGGCTTTTCTTACTTTTTATAAATATTTATTCCAATTATATTATCAGATGAGTCTAAACGAATATAAACGTCAGCTGATAAAAGGTGTGCATTATATATTCGTTGTTTATATGTTGATATCTCGAAGCGTTTTCCATTTAATTCACATTCTAGAATAATCATATCGCCATGTTCTTTCCAATTTATTAATTTAGCAGTTGTATTCATATAAACCTCCTCTGAATCATTTTATGAAAATTAATAGAGATAGTGTGAGAAAGGAGTTTATATTACAAAAAAAGACACCTTAAGTGTCTTCTTTGATTACTATAAAAGTCGTTGAATGAAATAGGTTTCTATTTTTATTTGCGTGAAAAGCCTTCTTCATCAAGGTATTCCGCAGCTTCTGGATAAGAGTTGAATGTACCGTCTAAGTTTACACCAGCGTACACGTTCCACATGTCATCCTCTGAAATAAGAGTAAGAATATGACCATCTTCGTTCTGCCATTCTTCTTCTTTCGCAGGTTCTACAGGTGCTACTACTTCTTCTTGTGATAGAAGGTCAATTGATTTCTCAATTACTGAACGTAACTCCTCTGCTGAAAACTCACGGATGTTAACCATGCCTTTATCATCTGTTTTATAACCTTTAATACCGCTTGCATATACAAATCCATTTCCATTTGGGTGTAAATGAAATACAACGTTCTTTTTATCTAAACGACTTTCTTCAAAGTGGAAGTTTACACGTTTTAATGATACGTTCTTTCTTTCTAGTTCTGGGAAAGATTCAATAATCGATAATTTTTCTTCAAAAGTTAGCATAGTGCCTCCAAGTATATAGTAAAAGATTTAATTTGTTCATTATAGCATAGTTGCAATTGTTTCCAAAGATAAGGGGGAAACTTTTCATTGAATACGTTTACGTCACGAGAATGTAAAAAGTGAGCTAACGAATGTATCTTTTTAGGTGTACAATGGAACATGGACTTTATACAAAGGTGGTTTTTTTTATGTTTCAAAAAATAGCAAAGGAATGTTTAGCAGGATTTACTGTTGCGATTGTTGCGTTACCACTTGCGATTGCATTTGGTATTGCCGCGACAGGAACGTCTGAGGGAGCGCTTGTTGGATTGTATGGTGCGATTTTTGCAGGTTTATTCGCAGCGTTATTTGGCGGGACACCTGGGCAAGTAACAGGGCCAACTGGACCAATTACCGTTATTGCAACAGGAGTTATTGCGACGCACGGGTTAGAGGCAAGTTTTATTGCCTTTATGATGGCAGGGTTATTTCAAATTTTATTCGGTGTATGTAAGCTCGGTTCTTACGTTCGATATATTCCGTATCCTGTCGTTTCGGGATTTATGAATGGTATTGCATTAATCATTATTTTAGGCGAAATAAAGCACGTACAAAATAGTTTTTTACTTGTTGTGTTAACGATTATTGTAATGATTGTTTCTGGTAAATGGATTAAGGCGATTCCGTCTAGTTTAGTAGCACTAGTCGGTGTGACAGCTTTGCTTCCTTTATTTTCTTCCTTACTCGAAGGACTTACAGTAAAGTTACCGATTATCGGAAATCTTTCACTAAATAAAGTAATTGAAAAGATTGGAACCATTCCAGAAGCGATGCCTACGCTTCATATTCCATCTTTAAGTGGAACAGGAATAGCAGCACTTATTTTGCCAGCGCTTAGTATTGCTTTATTAGGATCGATTGACTCGTTGTTAACATCGGTCGTAATGGATAATGTGACAGGTACACGTCATAAAAGTAATAAAGAACTGGTCGGACAAGGTATCGGTAATATGATGAGCGGATTGTTTGGCGGATTAGCAGGTGCAGGTGCGACTGTAAGGTCTATCGTGAATATAAGAAGTGGCGGTAAAACGGCACTTTCGGCATGTATGCATAGTGTTATCTTATTTATTTTTATTATGGGTCTTGGTTCGGTCGTACAATATATTCCACTTGCTGTATTATCAGGTATTTTAATTTTAACTGGTATTGGAATGTTCGATTGGGGAAGCATGAAAAAGATGCATGTCGCTCCTAAAGGTGATGTCGTTGTTATGCTCGTAACGATGATTGTAACGGTGAAGTTCGATTTAATGATTGCTGTTGCATTCGGTATTATTCTTTCGTTCATCATATATATGGTGAAATGTAAAGAACGTAAAACTTCTATCGTAAAAGAAAAAGAAGAAACGTACACAATTCAAGGACCGCTCTCTTTCCTATCAGTAGATCGTATTTTCTCTACTTTACAAGATGTGAAGTCACCGGTTATTTTACGTATGAAAGATGTGCGTTATATGGATGTATCAGGAGCTATGGCCTTATTAAATTTTGTTGAGCAATCAAATAAAGTAGGAGCAAGTGTAAAGCTTGAGCAAGTACATCCGAGTATTGAAAAAACAATCGCAGTAATGGCAAGCGATGAACAGAAAGAGCAATTGAAAATCTTAAGTGTTTAGATGGTAATTAGAATATCTCACAATCTTACATAAATTATAATGTAGAGTTGTGGGATATTTTTATAATGTTTTTAGTAATATGTATCGCAGTGATAGGGAGGAAGGGCTCTTTTTGCGTAACAGAAACGGTTATAGTGTGTACATACATAATGGAAGGAATTAGAAAAAATATTGTGAAGAGACAGGCTTAAATGGGTTCTCTTTTCTATTTTGAAAAAAAAACCAAGTATTCAACCTATAATAAATTTGTTATGATAACCAATGGGATAAAGTGAATTCCTATCGTTTAAAACAATATGTTTGAGAGTATATGTATAAAAGAAAAGAGAAAAAATATGAATAAAACATTTGTAAAAGGAGCAGCAATTTTAACCATTACAACTTTTTTGTCGAAATTGCTGGGTAGTTTTTTTCAAATTCCATTACAAAATATTGCAGGAGATGAAGTGCTCGGTATTTTCCGCCTTGTTTTTCCTGTATATATGATTGCTCTTACATTATCGGTAGCCGGAGTTCCACTTGCAATTTCGAAACTAATTGCAGAGTTGAACGAAAAAAATAAGCAAAAGGAAATTGCGAAATTATTTAAATCAGCGTCAATTATTGGGATAGCATTTGGCGTTTTCGGCTGTTTAGTCATTGTATTATTTTCTATTGAAATTGCAAATATGCTTGGTGGACAAGAAACTAGAATGCCGTTGCTTATTACTTCATTAGCATTACTCATTGCGCCATACATGGCGGTGTATAGAGGGTATTTTCAAGGTTTCGGTGATATGAAACCAACAGGGGTATCACAGGTCATTGAGCAATTTGTACGTGTGTTTTTTATGTTAATAATTGCTTACATACTAGTATCATGGGATAAGAGTAATACTGTTATTACTAGTGGTGCGATGGTTGGCTCTTTTCTTGGAGTCATTAGTTCGCTTATATATTTGCGTATAAAATATAATAGAAGTCCATACTACAATAAAAGCAATTCCTATTCGCTCCGAGATTTAAGAGAAAACGGCAAAAAGATATTGCGGGTATCGATCCCAATCGCTATTGGAGCTTTATCAATGCCACTTTTAAATTTAGTAGACTCGCTTACAATACCGCATGTATTACAAGGATCATCAACAGAAATTCAAGAACAATTTGGAATATACAGTCGCGGTTTTGCATTCACGCAAATAATTGTTATTTTTGCAAGCGCAATTGTATTTCCGTTAATACCACTCTTAACTTCCGCATTGGCCAAAAGAGATATAAATTTGGCGAAAATAACAATTCAAAATACAAATCGACTAGCGCATGTTTTGACAGCACCGTTAACAATATGGTTGATGGCATTAACAGTACCGTTAAATGTCGGATTGTTCACAGATGTAAAAGGCAGTAGTATGTTAACAGTTATGATTGGCAGTTCGTATTTTACTGCGGTTATGGTATTATCAATAGGTGTTTTACAGGGCATTAACCGTTCTGCACAAGCTGCATGGATTGTTATTGGTGCGAGTTGTGTGAAAGTCGTGTTAAACATAATGTTCGTGCAGAAGTTTGGCATAGATGGAGCGGCGTATAGTACATTCATTACTTACGTATTGGTTTGTATTGTAAATCATTTGTATATTCGAAGCTATATTGCCTATTCTATTCATTTAAAAAGCTTTTTTGGTGTGCTAGCAATAGCATGTATTTTGGGACTAGGATTGTATGAACTATGTAATGTGATAAATATTACATCTTCAAGAATTATGACGTTATTATTCAGTGGTATAGCATTAAGTATTACAACCATTTTGTATGGTGTATGTGCTTTGAAATTAAAATGGATATCAATAAACAAAATACCATTTTTGAAAAGATAAATATAGAAATTTAATTTTTTATTATAATTCATATGAACTGATAAAGAGGAAACTATGTAGGGTATCAAGTGTTTAGGTAAGGAATGGGTACTAGTTTATGTTAGATGAAATAAACGGTTACCTAGTTTTGGAGGAGATTTAGGGTGCGTTTAGTCTTATCAGGATATTATGGTTTTTATAATGTTGGAGACGAGGCGATTCTACAATCAATTATTGAATCGTTAAGTAAAGAGAACCCGGATATAGAACTAGTAGTACTATCAAATGATTCTAAATATACAAAGGAAATGTATGGTGTAGAATCGGTAGATCGCTGGGATATAAAAGCTGTTTATCATGCAATCAAAAACAGTGATGGAGTTATTAGCGGTGGCGGGAGCCTTCTTCAAGATCAGACAAGTACGAAGAGTATTCTATATTATACGGGTATTATGGGACTCGCTCGATTATTAAAAAAGCCGTATTATATTTATTCACAAGGAATAGGTCCAATTACAAAAGGATATAATCGTCTATTAGTAAAATGGAACTTGTCAAAAGCTTCCTATGTATCAGTTCGAGATGAGGATTCGTTTTTATATTTAAAAGAACTTGGCATAAAAAACGATATTGAAATTGTTCCAGACCCTGTTTTAACATGGAAACGGACAAAACAATCGGATTGGTTGCAAAAGCATTCGATACATGGAAAAGTAATTGCGGTTAGTGTGCGTTATTGGAATGCAAAAGAAGATTATATAAAAAAATTAGCTGCGGCATTAAAAAAATTAAAGCAAGAAGGATACCAAATTCTATTTGTTCCAATGCATGAGCCATTTGATCAAAAAGCTTCGCGTGAAGTAGTAGACTTAATGGGAGAAGAGACGTATATGCTTCCATATAAAATGGATATCGACGAGAAAATATTCATTTTATCACAATGTTCATTACTAATTGGTATGCGTCTTCATGCACTAGTTTTTTCTGCTGTAGCCAAAACTCCAATGGTCGGGATTTCATACGATCCGAAAATTGATTCGTTTTTAAGTCAAGTGAATCAGCCAGTTATAGGAAGTGTGGATGGCGAATGGAGTGCTGAATATTTATATGAAATTGCGAAAAAGCAATTAATGCAACAAGGAACTGTGCAGCAAGAGTTACAATTGACAATAGATGAGCTTCGGTTGCAAGGCAAACAGGCAACAAAGAAACTCATTGATCATATGGAAAAAGGCACTTTATTAAAAAAGTAAAGTGTCTTTTATTTTGTTTTGAATGTAATGAAAATTCAAATTAAAAAACGTTTTATTTTAATTCCTATTTATTATGCTAAAATGATTGTGATTATTATATAATCAAATTTGTGATAATAAATTCGTAGATTACGAGGAGGATAACCTTGAAGACTTTTTCAAAAGGTATAACAGCAGTGGCATTAACGGGATCATTACTTTTAAATCCTATTTCAAGTTATGCGGCAAATGATGATATTACAGGACATATGTTTGAGACGAATATGCGCTCACTTATTACTAAAGGAGTTTTAATGGGGTATGGAGACAATGTATATGCGCCTGATAAATTAGTAACAAGAGCAGAGTTTGCTACATTCATAGCAAGGGCTTTAAATTTACCGAAAGCTGATTCGAATTTCGAGGATGTGCCGAAGACTTACGGTTTATATGATGGTGTAAGTAGAGCATATGGAGCGAAAATTATTAATGGTCGTACGAACGAGACATTCTCACCAAATGATGTGATTACACGTGAAGAAATGTCGATCATGGTAAAGCGAGCGTTAGACTATAAAAATATTAAAGTAGCTGTAAGTCCGCTTACCTTTACTGACAAAGATAGTATTAACTATAAAGAGCATGTGCAAGTTATGGTGGCTACTCAAATTATTAAAGGGTATCCAGAAGATAATACATTTAGACCACATTTATCAGCTACAAGAGGGATGGCTTCAGCTATGTTGGATCGCATGCTTCAGACGATTGAAAAAAACGGAAATAGCAATCCTGTAGAAACTAAGAAATATGTTGTGACAAATGTAAGAGAAAACGGAACAGAGCAAGAAGTAGAGCGCTATAATACGTATAAAGAAGCGGTTACGGCTGCTCAAAATAAAGGTATGAATGCGGTAAAATACGAGAACGAATTTTTATGGATTAAAGATGGTTTTGCAAGTGCGAAAAGAATAACTGGGCAAAACATCATTAATATTTATGATGAGAATTTAGCAACAGTATATACGTATATTCAGTATGGAACAGAATTGAAAGTGTTAGAAGTTGGCGAAGATCGTGTGAAAGTTCAACTTTCTGGTTTGACAGGTTATGTGAAGAAGAATGAAATCACTTTAATTCCTACCAATGAAATGAAACAGTCGTCTTATTATGTGAAATCAGATGGATATTTATACCATAAATATTATACATATAATACAAGTTCACCTGGATATACAGAATTTAGATATGGTGTGGCACCTTCTTTCATGAAGCAAGGACAGCTAATGTATAGTGTAGATGGAAAGACATTCGGAGACGAAACTTTCTATCAATATTTCAATTATTTATCATTACGTTCGAAAACAGATTATACAGCTGAACAACTAGATAGTTATGTGAAATCGATTAAGCCAGACTCTCCATTAATTGGTTTAGGAAAGAAATTTAAAGAAGTAGAAAGCAAGTATAATGTAAATGCATTATTCTTATATTCATTAGCAATTCATGAAAGTTATTATGGAACAAGCGCTCTTGCAAAAGACAAAAATAATTTATTTGGTTTAAAAGCAACAGACGATAGCCCATATGGTAACGGGGAAGCATTTAATTCAAAAGAAGATTGTATTGAACATGCAGCAAAATTATACATGAATGAAGGATATTTAAATCCAGGACATTGGCGTTATACAGCAACATATACAGGTGATAAAGCTGCTGGTTTAAATGCGAAATATGCATCTGATGCGAACTGGGGTAAAAAAGTAGCGGGGCATATGAACCGTTTTGATTCTTATTTAGGTAAAAAAGAATACAACAAGTACAAACTTGCACGTGTGATGAATAACGTGGAAGTGAAAAAGAATCCTAGTATATCAAATGAGCGACTGTATCGTTTAAATACAAATGTAGTTGTCACAGTTACTGGTGAAGAAATAATAAATGGAAAAGCGTGGGTTAAAGTTATTTCAGATAATCCTACTGTAACAGAAGCGTATATTGCAAAAGAAAGCTTAGAGTACGTAAAACATTAATTAAATAAAAAAGAAGGTGCTACTAATATTTCGTAGCACCTTCTTTTTATTCAATTTCAAAATCAACAATGATATAAGCGAGAATAACAACGAAGAAAATGCTAACGGCTGGCGCTGTTAATACGTGGCCAGACATAAAGCCAATGCCAAGTGATAGAATGAGTGTGCTCGCTAATAGCATATACTTTACGGTCATGATTTTCTTAAAGTTTGTGATCATGCGGGTGAATAATGTAATACCAAAGTATAGAAGTGGTATTAAGTAAATAAGGAAACCGACAATGCCAAATGCGAAAAATAGGTCATGGAAGTCCATTTCAATTAATTTAATTTTATCTGTGTAGTTACCAGCGTAACCCATTCCGAATAGTTTTTGTGAAAGCGGTGCGTCTTTATAGTACTGTTTGTATGTTTTTAAGAATTTGTCGCGATCGCTGTAAATTAAACTTTTTACTTCAGAATCTGTAAGTTCACCTTTTGCATGTTTTTTTGCATCTTCTGGATCTTCTTTAATTACTTTTCCTTCTTTTCGATCTTTCTCTTCTTGTACTGATTTTTTGTATTCGTATATTTGCATGTGAATGCCCATATTTTTTGCGATAGGAGTATGCGGTGTAAGAACAATTAAACCTCCTAGTATAACAGCGGCAACAACGGTATTTACAATATGTGTGAATCCTTTTCCTTCTTTTTTACGATTTATCATGTACTCAATGAATGAGAAGAAAAGTGCTACGCCTAATGTAATAACAATTGCGCCATATCCGACTTTCGTTCCGACCATAATACTTGCATACATCGCAAGTATTGTTGGAATCCAGTAATATATTTTCGAGAAAGAAGTTGTTTTATGAATCGAATATAAGACAATGATTGGGAACATAATGGCGAAAAGAGAACTTAAATCATTTCCAGCGAAGAACCAACCTCTTGAACCGATTTTTGAGTGAGGATAGCTTGGGAAATCCGTTCCAGTTTGCATTGCGACAATCATTGTGATGCTTAAAATTAAAGTTGCATATAAGAAATATGTAATGATTTTATGAAATACATACTCTTTATTTTTTAGCTCTTTAAAGGCGATAATATATCCAAACAGTAGCACAATTGGATATACGCTCTTTAAGATAAATTTAACTTCTTCTCCAAATGAAATTGGAGATTTAACCATCATATTATTTACAAGACCGATTGCGAGTGCGATTCCGAGTAAACATAAATAGAGGATGTACTTTTTCGCATCTTGTTGTTTGTGATGAAGAAGTAGGTATCCTAATGCAAGAAGCATAAAGGCGAAACGGACTACAACTCCAACTGTTGCGCTCATGTGTAGTATATAGATTGAAAAAGATGTTAATAAATCTAAAATTGGTTGAAACACAATGAATAGCAATAGGAAATGTGGGAAGTAGTTATCCGTTTGTTTCAACTTATTAACCATATGTTCCTCCAGTTCTTCATTCCTTTATTACAACACCTAAAAGATGGGTATAAAGCCTTTTTTACATAGTAAGGCGAATGAATTTCAATATTTGTTTTTTTATCAAACTTAAGAATACACCATTTCATTGTAATGGTAAATAGATGAAAAGCATGGATAAACCGACTTTAATTTCTATATTTTTCAACGGAATTGTATGTTTTATACGGTATATGTACAAATTGCGAGATTATTAGACAGAAAATTGAGAAAAAAGAAGGATTTTTCAATGGTTCTCTATAATTATATAAGTATAATCTTTATGGAGAAAAGAGGGGTATATATAATGGAAATAACAAGTAAAACAGAATCTGTCGTTGTGAAATATGAAGGCCACGTTGCAACGGTTATGGTCAATCGCCCAGAGGTGTTAAATGCGTTGGATGAGCCGACCTTAAAAGAGTTATTACAAAAGTTAAAAGAAGTAGCGGAAAGTTCTGCGCATATCGTTGTGTTATGCGGGAACGGCCGTGGTTTTTCTGCGGGTGGGGATATTAAATCGATGCTTTCAAGTAATGATGAAAGTAAGTTTGATGGTATTATGAATACCATTTCTGAAGTTGTCGTGACATTATATACGATGCCAAAGCTTGTTATTAGTGCAATTCATGGACCAACTGCAGGTCTTGGATTAAGTATTGCGTTAACAGCTGATTATGTAATGGCGGATATATCATCTGTTATTGCAATGAACTTTATTGGAATCGCTTTAATTCCAGATGGAGGCGGTCATTTCTTCCTTCAAAAGCGCGTCGGTGAAAATATGACGAAGCAAATTATTTGGGAAGGTAAGAAATTATCAGCGACAGAAGCGCTTGATATCGGCTTAATTGATGAAGTAATCGGCGAAGATTTCCAAACGGCTGTGAAGCAGAAGATTAATGAATGGTCACAAAAGCCGATTAAAGCAATGATTCAAACGAAGCAAATTTTATGTGAAGTAAATCGTTCTAATTTAGAGCAAACATTGCAATTAGAAAAGCGTGGTCAATATGCAATGAGACAAACAGCGGATCATAAAGAAGGTATTGCTGCGTTTTTAGAGAAACGTTTACCAGCATTTAAAGGGGAATAAAGTTTGTCCATTCCTCACTGATTATTAGCTCGTTAATTCGGGATAAAGGGGAGAAAGTGCTAACACATTTTAGTATAATTGTGTTAGCACTTTTTTTTAGGAGTAATACATGAAGAAAATGATCGGTGTTATCACTATTATTTTGCTTACATATTCTGCTTTGCATAGTACACCATCTTTGGCAGTTCGGACTGCGTTATTTTTTGAGGGACATCCAAGTGTTGCATTTTCTGACGGGGTGACGAAAGAAAAAGATGTGAAAAAAGAAGCGATTCCAGATGAGTATCAAACTCTATATGGTAAGGACGAAGACTTAGAGCACTATTTCTTTCCACATGTAAGAGCACATGGATCAGGAATTGATATGTTAAGTGCATGCGTGAAGAAAAAATGGTTTTTCTATAAAGCAGAGCTCGGATGTTATTAAATATAGGAGGATGAATGATGTCAGCATATAACAAGTTAGTAAGAGATCGTGTTCCAGAGAAGATTTTAATGTCTGGAAAAACATATACAGCACAAAAATTAACAGGTCAAGCCTACATACAAGCTTTAGCGAAAATTGGAACGGAAGAAATTCGTGAATTTGCTTCTATGAAAGAACGCGAACATGCACTAGATTCTCTTGCAGATGCGCTAGAGGTTATCATTTCATTAGCACGTGCAGAAGGTGCATCGATTGAAGATGTGGAACGCCTTCGTAAGCAAAAAGAGATAGAGCGCGGTGGATTTGAAAGAGGGATTTATTTATTAGACGTTTCAGAAGAATAGTTTTATAGGAAAAGCATAGCGTTAATGAGTAACGCTATGCTTTTTTGTTGCAATGAAGCTAATAATGAAGAAGATAGCTGTTAATATCCAGCCGATTGTAATAGAAGTAGTAGTATGAATGGCATAAGAGATTTGTAAACAAAATAATGATGCTAAAAACCAAATGAGTGCAATGTGTATATATTTTTTTGATATATTCATATTTCAGGACTCCTTTTGTATACTAAAAAGAATTTTACTGCAATTTAGAAAATTGAGCTATATAAGTAGAGGTTTTCTGGCGAATTTTGTATACTGAATAGTAGAGAAAATGAGGAGGAAACGACAATGGCACATCATACGAAAGAAACGATGGAACTGATTAAGGAGCTTGTCTCTATTCCGAGTCCATCTGGAAATACAGCAAAAATTATTAATTTCATTGAAAACTATGTCAGTGAGTGGAACGTAGAAACGAAACGTAATAATAAGGGAGCTCTTATTTTAACGGTAAAAGGGAAGAATGATGCGCAGCACCGCTTATTAACGGCACACGTTGATACGTTAGGTGCGATGGTGAAAGAAATTAAGCCTGATGGTCGCCTGAGTCTTTCTATGATTGGTGGATTTCGCTGGAACTCTGTAGAAGGGGAATATTGCGAAATTGAAACAGCAAGTGGCAAGACATATACAGGAACGATTTTAATGCATCAAACATCTGTACATGTATATAAAGATGCAGGTGAAGCAAAACGCGATGAGAAAAATATTGAAGTTCGTATTGATGAGCGCGTATTTTCAGCTGATGAAGTACGCGAATTAGGAATTGAAGTAGGAGACTTCGTTTCATTTGATCCGCGTGTTCAAATTACAGAGAGTGGATACATAAAATCCCGTCATTTAGATGACAAAGTAAGTGTTGCGATTTTATTAAAATTAATTAAAAGATTACAAGATGAAAACGTAACATTACCATATACGACGCATTTCTTAATTTCTAATAATGAAGAGATTGGATACGGTGGTAATTCTAACATTCCTGAAGAAACTGTTGAATACTTAGCAGTTGATATGGGAGCGTTAGGTGATGGACAAGCATCTGATGAATATACAGTATCTATTTGTGCAAAAGACTCTAGCGGCCCGTATCATTACGCACTGCGTAAAAATTTAGTAGAGCTTGCGAAAACGAATCATATTGAATATAAAGTAGATATTTATCCATACTACGGATCTGATGCATCAGCTGCGATTCGCGCGGGATTTGATGTGAAACATGCTTTAATTGGAGCGGGTATTGATTCTTCTCATGCATTTGAACGTACACATGAAAGTTCTATTGCGCATACAGAAGCATTAGTGTATGCATATGTAATGTCTAATTTAATTGAAGAATAATTTCATAGATAATAGAGAGCTGATTAAAGATATTATTTTTAATCAGCTTTTTATTTGGCGAAGCGATTAGGAGACATGTTCTAATCGCTTTTTTATCCCGCTATTTGCCGAGTAGTAAGACCCCTACCTCAAAATTCAGCGAAAGCAAAAAAGTTAGATGGGGACCGGGCTGCCCGTAAAAGCCCGATTGGTGAGGGCTGATTAAAGTTTTTTTATATACATTCATTATAAGTTATATATATGCGATTTTTGTTATAAGGCCGGAAACGTATTTACTATAGATATATAATGTTATACACTATGAAAGGAATTAATTAATAGTTAATATTTTTTAGTTAGCTTGATTAAAAAAATGTATGAATATGAAGTTTTGAGAGGAGATTTATTTTTCATGAAGTACAAAGCAATAGCCGCAGGTTTATTAGCAGCAAATTTACTAGCACATCCAATTAGTAGTTTAGCAGAAACGAAGAAATTTCCTGATGTTTCAGATAGTGCGTGGTCGAAAGACGCAATTTATTATTTAGTAGAGAGAAATGTAATTAACGGTATGCCAGATGGTAACTTTATGCCATACGGAAATTTAACACGTGCCCAGGCAGCAAAGATTATCGCAACAGCAATTGGTGCTAAAGTAGATCCAAATGCAAAGCCGTCTTATGATGATGCAAAAAATAGTTGGGCAGCTTCATTTATTGCAGCCATGGAAAAAGAGAATATTATTAAGGGACGAGAACCAGGAGTATTTGATCCTGAAGGAAAAGTAACTCGTGCTGAAATGGCAGCTATGCTTGTAAGAGCATATAATCTGAAAAGCAAAGTAACAGGACCAGTTCCTACAAAATTCGCTGATTTAGAGAATCATTGGGGTAAAGAAGAAGTTAATATTTTAGTAGAATTAAAACTTTCTTTAGGTACAGAGAATGGCTGGAAACCGAATGATTCTATTACGCGTGAACAAGCAGCTCAGCTTACTGCGCAAACAGATAAATTTAGTAAGAATAGTGATCGTCCAGTAGAAACAAAGAAAATGTACATAGATAGAAAATTCATTACATATCACGCACCATCATTAAGTTCTGGGATTAGTGCGAATCAGCATAATCCACAAACGGTAGAAATTAAAGAAGAACGAGATGGATGGATCAAAATTGCAACAAGTAACGGTGATAAATGGACACCTTTAGTAGAGAAAACAGAAGTTATTAATGAAGGATTCACTACTTATGCAGAAGCTTCTTCTTCGTCAAAAGTAATGGGAACACATAACGCACAGCAAGTAACTGTTATTGAAGAGAACGGCAGCTGGATTCGTATCCGCATGGGCGCTGGTTTCCAATGGGTTAATAAAAATCAATTAAATCCAGTGAAGCAAGGGAATTTCTTAGAAGGAAAAGCGATTATCATTGATCCAGGTCATGGTGGAGTTGATCCAGGGCATTCTGGTGTGAAAATGGATGAAAGTGCTATTGTATTAGATACATCTTTACGTGTACAAAAACTATTTGAACAAAAGACACCATTTACTGTTTTATTAACACGTAATGATGATACGCGTCCGGGAAATACTCCTGGTGAATCTTTGAAAAAACGTGTAGAATTTGCACAAGAAAATAAAGGTGATATTTTCGTAAGTATTCATGCAAACGGGTTTAATGAACAAGTAGAAGGAACAGAAACGTTCTACTACAGATCGGCAACAAATCCAAACTCAGAAGAAAGCCGTGTACTAGCAGAAAAAGTACAAAAACGTTTAGTACAAGCACTTCAATCAAATGATAGAGGTGTAAAGACAGAAAACTTCTATGTAGTGAAATACAATACAATGCCTGCTATTTTAGCTGAACTAGGTTTCATCGATGCTAAAGGTGAAGGTGAAAAACTAGCTACTGAAGAATGGAGACAACGTGCAGCGGAAGCGATTTATCAAGGCATTTTAGATTACTATGAAGAAATGGGTAACAACGTGTCTTCTTTCCGTTAATAAATAATAAGAGATTGCCATTGGCAGTCTCTTTTATTTATTAACGTTTCTCTTTATTTCCGGCATATGATATCATTTAATTTTATATACAAAAGAAAAGTATTTGAGTAATTGTAATCATAACAATTTTAAACGATAGAGGATGATAATAGATTGAATAATCATAGTAAAACACCTGCCTGTATATATACGTATGCATTTCGTGAGGAGGAGCGTGCTTTATGTTACTTGGAAATGCGCTCGTTCTTTGGAATGGAGTCCCACGTTAATATTTTAAAAAGTGATGTCAAGATTGACCCGAGTAGAAGTGCGTTTATGAAAGAGCGCGTTGAGGTTATGTATGAAGGGGACGACTTAGAAAGCATTTTAAAACAAGTGGAACAAATTGATTTGGCGGGGGCGTCGTTTAAAGTTATCTTCGTTAAAATCAATGACCTCGTTGGAGAAAATAAAATTGAATATGGAGAAAGACGCCTTATTGAACGAGACCTTGGCATGCATATTGAAGGAGAAGCGGATGTTCGTAATCCAGAGCGTGTATTCGGGATCGTTCCTCTTGGAGGACGCTGGTACTTCGGGCACTATGTAGAAAGCGAACCAGTTTGGTATCATCACATAAAAAAACCGCATAGTTATTCGACATCACTTAGCACACGTGTTGCGAGATCGGTTGCAAATATCGCTGTACCAAATCCAGAAGGAGTACGAGCAATTGACCCGTGCTGCGGTATTGGAACAGTAGTAGTAGAAGCACTTTCTATGGGGATTAACATCGTTGGTAGAGATATAAATCCACTTGTAGTTCTTGGAACGAGAAAAAACATCGCACATTTCGGATTTGAAGGAACAGTAACAAAAGGACCAATCGAGGAAATTACTGAGAACTACGACGTTGCCATTATCGATATGCCGTACGACCTATTTACGCATGCCACACCAGAAGACCAGCTCTCCATTCTTTCAAGTGCACGCCGCATCGCGAAAAAAGTAGTCGTTGTCACGATGGAAACAATGGATGACATGATCCATGAAGCAGGATTTGAAATTACAGATCGCTGTATTACAAGAAAAGGATCATTTACTAGACAAATTCTTGTTTGTGAATAAGAAAGGAAGGTCACCCGTTTGGGTGACCTTTTTCTATTGTAGTTTGATGTGTGATTGGTTGGTGGTGTAGATAGATGAATTAGCGGAATTTGTCGGTAAGTCGATATTCCATGGCGAATCGCCGATATCGTTACATTAGAATGTTACTGTTCTTTTAATTTTTCTTGTTGTGCGATTAATAAATTGCGTAATATGTGTCCGCGGTAACTTTCTAGTTTTCTTCCTTCATGATAGCGCACACCTAATTTTTTTAGTTCAGCTACGTACCAGCCCTTTGTTCCGTAATACATGGGATCACTTCCTTTTTGCTTTTGAACAGTATATGTTGGGGAGCGAAGTAACTTTACATTGAAAATAATAATGGTAAAAGGAATCCTACATGTGTGTACGAGAGGAATTGCAAAGTTATCGAGGTGTTTTATAACGTAACATCCAAGCCGTGTATAAAAAAGTAGACAGTTGTATATGAATTTGTTGAAAAAAGAATACACATTACTGAGGGGATTTGAAAAAAGTAATGCTATACGATTTGGCATGATACTTGCGTTGGAAATAGTATCAACGTATAGGGGAGAGATAGAAATGAAGGTTAGTAAAATATATACAACGATTGATGCACACGTAGCTGGGGAGCCGCTTCGAATTATTACGGGTGGTGTGCCAGAAATAAAAGGGGAAACGCAGCTGGAAAGACGCGTCTACTGCATGGAACATTTGGATTACCTTCGTGAAGTTCTGATGTATGAACCGAGGGGGCATCACGGGATGTATGGTTGTATTATTACCCCGCCTGCAAGTGCTCACGCTGATTTTGGCGTATTGTTTATGCACAATGAAGGCTGGAGTACGATGTGTGGTCACGGTATTATCGCTGTTATTACAGTTGGAATTGAAACAGGCATGTTTGAAGTAAAGGGTGAAAAACAAAAGTTCATTATTGATAGCCCAGCCGGAGAAGTTATTGCGTATGCAACATATAACGGGAGTGAAGTAGAATCTGTATCATTTGAAAATGTCCCGTCCTTTGTATACAAAAAGGACGTTCCTATTAAAATAGATAACTATGAATTTCAAGTAGATATCGCGTTTGGAGGAGCATTTTACGCTGTAGTAGATTGTAAAGAATTTGGTTTGAAAGTTGATTTCAAAGATTTATCTGCTATTCAAATGTGGGGCGGTAAAATTAAACATTATATAGAGAGCAAAATGGAAGTGAAACATCCACTTGAAGAAGGATTGAAAGGAATATACGGCGTTATCTTTTCAGATGAACCGAAAGACAAAGGTACTACGCTACGAAATGTAACGATTTTTGCTGATGGGCAAGTAGACCGTTCTCCTTGCGGTACAGGAACTTCAGCGAGAATCGCAACTCTTTTTGAAAAAGCTACCTTGCAAAAAGGAGAAGTATTCATCCATGAATGCATTACTGATGGGAAATTCCAGGGAGAAGTATTATCCGTAACCGCAGTAGATACATATGAAGCTGTCGTTCCAAAAGTAACGGGGAATGCCTTTATTACAGGATTTCATCAGTTCGTTGTAGATCCGAGAGATGATTTGAATCGAGGATTTTTGTTAGGATAAGAGGAGGGGGTGGAAAGATATGCTTGTCATAAGCGCGAACGAACAAAGAAACTTAGTAAATATGAATGAAGTTATTGAATACGCGGCGCTTGCTTTAAAAGAATTTTCCGCAGAAAGAACGATTACACCAATAAGAGGCTCATTACCATTTGCGAACGAGCAAAATACGGCATTAATTATGCCTTCAGTAGCGGAAGGACTTGAGGCACTTGGAGTAAAAATAGTAACGGTAGTCCCGCAAAATAAACAGATAGGAAAGAAAACGATCAATGGGATTGTGATGCTATCAGACTTTCAAACGGGAGAACCGCTCGCACTTCTAGAAGGATCGTACTTAACGATGATCCGAACGGGCGCCTTATCAGGAGTAGCGACAAAATATTTAGCTCGTCATAACGCAAAAACTTTATGCATTATCGGCACGGGTGAACAAGCGAAAGGAATTGCCGAAGCAATATTTGCGGTTAGAGATATCGAAAAAGTCATCTTATACAATCGCACAGAAGAAAAAGCGTATGCATTTGCGCAATATATACAAGAGAAATTTGGTAAACCTGCTTACGTTTACAAGGATCCAAATGAAGCAGTACGTGAAGCAGACATCATCGTCACAACTACGAACGCAACCACACCAGTCTTCTCAGAAATCTTGCAAAAAGGCGTCCACGTAAACGCCGTCGGCTCATTCAGACCGAGCATGCAAGAACTACCCTCACATGCCATAGCTAAAGCAAACAAAGTAGTAGTCGAATCAAAAGAAGCAGCACTAGACGAAACAGGAGACCTTCAAGTTCCGATAAAAGAAGGTCTATTCAAAGCAAACGCCATTCACGCTGAACTTGGTCAAATTATAAGCGGAGAAAAAGCTGGGCGCGAAAATGATGAAGAGATTACTATTTTCAAATCAGTTGGTTTGGCAGTAGTAGATATTATCGTTGCGAAGTATTTGTATGAGAGAGCGTTGGAGCAAGGGGTAGGGAATAAGATTGAGTTTTGAGACTGCCTTTTGGTGGTCTTTTTTTCAATTCATCAAATGTCATGATAACCTCCTAAATGTGTTTTTTGTCTTTAATCCTATTCTACATTTTCGATCATATAAAACAATCGTTTTAGAGGGATTTTCTGTAAGTTGATAGTTTTTTACCTCATTTTATGAGGCTACTTATTCGTGGTCTTTTTATTTTCTCCTCCGCATAAATATAGTTTATCGCAAGAATGCATTAATAGATTACAAACTTTCTACCTTTGCGAAAAAGTTTGACAATACATACAGGTAGTGGTAATTTAAAACCTATAAGAAAACTCGGTATTAATTCCGAGTTTTCTTATAGGTGTAAATAGTCGAGAGGGGTCGAAATATGAAGAAGAAGTTGTTTGTATTACCATTTGTCCTACTATTATTTATTGCATTAGCTGCTTGTTCAGGGGAAAAAGATTCGAAGCAAGCAGGAACTAGTAAATCAGGGACTCCGAAAGACGGAGGGGCGTTAACGATTGGTGTTAGCGATAATCCAGATACGATGAATCCGCTTTATGCGAATGATCGTGTGTCATTAACTGTGCAGCAAGCTTTATATGCGCCGCTATATCATATGGAAAACGGTAAGAAAAAGTTTGTTCTTGCTGAGAGCTTTACGCCTTCAGAAGATCAATTAACTTGGACACTGAAGTTAAAAGATAATTTGAAATGGCATGATGGTAAGAAAATTACATCAGACGATATAGCATTTACATTCCAATCTATTTTGGATGAAAAGCAAAATAGCTCAAGTCGTGAAAACTTTATTTTTAAAGGAAAGCCGCTTGAGGTGAAAAAGGTAGATGAGTTAACAACTCAATTCGTTTTACCACAAGTAAGCGCATCTTTCGAAGGTGTGATGAATGATTTCTTCCCAATTCCGAAACATGTATTTGAAGGGGAAGCAGATTTAGCGAAGAGTAAGAAAAACTTACAGCCTGTAGGATCAGGGCCGTTTAAGTTTAAAGAGTATAAATCAGATGAGTACGTTGCATTAGATCGATTTGATGATTATGTAGGTGGGAAAGCTAAATTAGACTCTATCGTATACCGAGTTGTAAAAGACCGTAATACAGCAAATGTTTCACTGCAAAATGGTCAAATCAACATGAAGATGATTGAGCCACAAGACTTTAAGAAATTAGATAGCACTGGGAACTTCTCAATGGTGACATTCCCTGAAGGTAGATTATTCTACTTATCTTATAACATGAATACGGAGCTTATGAAGAAAAAAGAAGTGCGCCAAGCAATTGCACATGCGTTAGATAAGAAAGAAATGATTAACTCAGCATTCGTTTCAGGTGAATTTGCAGAACCAGCAAATTCAATCTTAACGCCAGACGCTATGTATTATGCGAAAGATATTAAAGAGTATAAGTATGATAAAAAAGAAGCGAAAGATTTATTAGCAAAAGCTGGCGTGAAAGATAAAGAAAAAGTACGCGTCATGTATGTAACGAATAATAAAATTATGGAAAGCTTAGCGCTTTATACACAACAAAAATTAAAAGAAGTTGGCTTAGAAGTTGAACTAAATGCATTAGATGCTAGTGCAGCAAGTGAAAAAGGCTTAGATAAAGAGAATAAAGAATATGACATTACATTTGGTGGTTACATAATGGGACCTGAGCCAGATTCATATAAGAGCTTATTCTTAAGTAATGCTGAATACAATTATGCACGATATAAAAACGCTGATTTCGATAAGTTATGGGAAGAAGCTGCAGTTGAGACAGATAAAACAAAACGCGCAGAGCTATACCATAAAATTCAAGAGACAGCTAGAGAAGACGTACCTTATCTACCAATCGCGTATCCGAAAGCAGTTATTGCAGTAGATAAAAAGTTTGATGGATTAAAAGAAGCGAAAGCAATTCCTGTCACAATGTTTGAAGATCTATCTAAGATTTATGAAGTGAAATAAGAAACAATAAAGAAGCTGGTGGAAATCAGCTTCTTTAGCTTGAGGGGGGAAGTTTGTGTATAAAGTAATTGCGAAGAGGCTTTTAAATGCAATTCCGCTTTTATTTGTTATTTCTATTATTTCTTTTCTATTAATAAAACTAGCACCGGGGGATCCGGTTCGAAACTTTGTAACGCCAAACATGAGTCCAATTGATGTGGAGCGTATTCGCAAAAGTTTAGGACTAGATCAACCAATTTACGTGCAGTATTTTTTATGGTTAAAAAACATTTTAACAGGAAACTTTGGTTACTCACTTCAAAATCATCGTCCTGTTTTGGAACTTATCACAGAAAGATTACCTGCAACAATTGGATTAATGGGATCATCTTTACTCGTCTCATTCGTAATCGCAATACCACTTGGACTATTTACAGGTGTGAAAAAGAATTCATTCTTTGACCGCATTGTAAACTTTATTTCATACGTTGGTATTTCTATGCCGGTTTTCTGGTTTGCACTACTATTAGTCTACTTATTCTCTTTAAAATTGAACCTACTTCCGAGTATGGGTATGCGCACCGTAGGTAAAGATTCTGTCTGGGATATTGTGCAACACGGCATTTTACCTTGCATGGTGCTAGCGTTCCAAAACGTATCTGTTTATATGAGATATATTCGTTCAAGTACGATTCAGCAATTAGAAGAAGAATATGTACAAATTCAATATGCGTACGGCGCTTCAAAGAAAACGGTTTTATTTAATCACGTACTTCGAAATGTATTAATACCGATCATTACAATTTTCGGATTATCGATTCCAAGTTTAGTGGGCGGAGCGTTTATTACGGAAACAGTATTTTCATGGCCGGGTCTTGGTTCACTTGGGGTAAATGCTATTTTTAGATTTGATTATCCGATTATCATGGCAATTACATTACTATCATCATTCATGTTAATTCTCGGTAACTTAATTGCTGATATTTTATATGGCGTAGTAGATCCGCGCATTCGAATGAGGGGGTGATTTGGAATGAATAATAGGAGATTTCAAACGATAAAACATAGCTTTACGAAAAATAAGTTTGTTGCAATGGGAGTTATTATACTTGCGGTTTTAACGGTCGCATCAATTTTCGCATTCGTATCGCCGTACGATCCTAGCAAAATGTCGATTCCAGATCGCTTACAAGAACCGAGTATGAGTCATCCTTTCGGAACGGATGATTACGGAAGGGATTACTTAACGAGAGCGTTATATGGCGGACGAGTTTCGCTTGCGGTCGGTTTCCTTGCGATGGTTGTTTCTATTACAATCGGTACTGCAGTTGGAACAATTAGCGGGTATTTTGGCGGAAAGTTAGACAACTTTTTAATGCGAGTTGTTGAAGTGCTTATGTCAATTCCATCATTCTTTTTAATGCTACTATTAAATGCGTATTTAAAACCAGGAATTACGACGCTAGTTCTTATTATCGGATTACTAACATGGATGGACACCGCCCGTATTGTAAGGGCAGAAACGTTATCTGTAAAAGAGCGTGAGTACGTTTTATACGCAAAAGTATCAGGACAAAAGTCACTTATGATTATTGTAAGACATATCATTCCTAACATTTTATCAACCATTATTATCGCCGCGACATTAACGATTGCGACATCAATTTTAATGGAATCATCACTTAGTTTCCTAGGTTTAGGTATTAGAGAACCAGATTCTTCTTGGGGCAGCATGCTAAACAATGCGCAAGGATATATTGGTGAAGCTTGGTATTTAACGCTCTTCCCAGGATTTCTTATCCTTTTAACGGTACTTAGTTTTAACGTAATTGGTGAAGCATTGAAGAAAGCTTTCGCACCAAAAGGAGCCGGACATGAAAACTAAAGTGTTAAGTGAAAGGAGTGAGAAGCGTGTCTGAAAAACTACTAGAAGTGAAAAATTTAAAGACTTCTTTTTTCATAGAAAGTGGCGAAGTTGAAGCGGTTCGCGGCGTTACATTTCGCTTAAATAAAGGAGAAGTAGTCGGTATCGTTGGGGAATCTGGAAGCGGAAAGAGTGTAATGGCGAAGTCTGTTATGTCTCTCGTTATGTCCCCAGGAAAAGTGAAAGAAGGAGAGATTCTTTTTCATAATGAAAACATACTTTCTAAATCTGAAAAAGAATTACGTTCTATTAGAGGAAATCAAATTTCACTTATCTCTCAAGACCCAATGTCAGCGCTGAATCCGGTCGTGAAAATTGGGAAACAAATGATGGAAGTAATTATACGTCATCAAAAAGTGAAAAAGAAAGAAGCAGAGCAAATCGCGATTAACTTGTTAAAACAAGTCGGCCTTTCGTCGCCAGAAGAAAGGGTAAAACAATATCCGCATGAACTAAGCGGTGGTATGAAGCAGCGAGTTATGATCGCAATGGCGATGTCTTGCAACCCTGACCTTCTTATTGCGGACGAGCCGACGACTGCACTTGATGTAACGATACAAGCACAAATACTAGATTTAATGAAAAACTTAAAGAACGAAACGAATATGGCGTTACTTCTTATTACGCATGACTTAGGAATCGTCGCGCAAAACTGTACGCGCGTTATCGTTATGTACGGCGGGCTTATTATGGAAGAAGGACCTGTACTTGATATTTTCCAATCGCCGAATCATCCATATACGAAAGGGCTATTAAACTCTTTGCCAAAAATAGCGAACGGCGTAAAAGAAAGACTCGCTCCTATTCAAGGTGTAACGCCAAACTTATTAAACCCGCCACAAGGTTGCCCATTCGCAGAGCGTTGCCCGCATGCGATGGACATTTGTGAAAAAGAACGTCCGCCATATTTTGAAATCGGAAACGAAAGACGTTCCATGTGCTGGTTAAACGATAAGACAGTAGGTGATTCACATGCATGAAGAAAACTTAATTGAAGTTCGGAACTTAAAAAAGTATTTTCCTATTAAAAAAGGACTATTTGGCAGGAAAACAGAGCAATTAAAAGCAGTTGATGACCTTAGCTTCACCATTAAAAAAGGTGAAACATTCGGATTAGTAGGAGAATCAGGTTGCGGAAAATCAACGACAGGAAGAAGCATCATTCGTTTACACGATGTCACTTCAGGTAACGTTTTATTCGACGGAAAAGATATCGCAAGTTTAAAAGAAAGTGAACTAAAAGAATATCGAAAAAGAATGCAAATTATTTTCCAAGATCCATACGCATCATTAAACCCGGCAATGAATGTATTCCAAATTATTAGTGAGCCAATGAACATTCATGGATCTTATGAAAAAGAAGAACAAAAAGAAATCATATTAGACCTGCTTAAAAAGGTAGGCTTAAAAGAAGAACATTTATATCGCTACCCGCACGAATTTAGCGGAGGTCAAAGACAGCGCATCAGCATCGCGCGCGCACTATCTGTAAAACCAGACTTTATCCTATGTGACGAACCAATCTCAGCACTAGATGTCTCAGTCCAAGCGCAAGTCGTAAACATGCTGCAAGACATTCAAGAAGAAACAGGAGTCACATACTTATTCATCGCACATGACCTATCGATGGTAAGGCACATATCAGACCGCATCGGAGTCATGTACTTAGGAAACATAGTAGAAATTGCCGACAGCGAAGACCTATACACAAAACCGGCACATCCATACACACAAGCACTACTCTCATCCATGCCAGAACCAGATCCAACAAACATAGGAAAAGAACGGATCATCCTAGAGGGAGAAGTACCAAGCCCGCTCAACTCACCATCCGGCTGCAAATTTAGAACGCGCTGCAAATTCGCCACTGAAAAATGCGCACAGGAAGTACCGAAGATGGTTGAGATTGCGAAAGGGCATGAAGTGGCTTGTCATTTGTTTTAGAGGGAGAGCACTAGGGGGACCTGGTGCTTTTTTTCTTTGTAGGTGAACGTGATGTGGGATTGGTTGGTGGTTTTGGTGATAGTTTTCACGAAATTTGTCGGTAAATCGATATGTTGTGTCGAAACGTTGATATATTCGGAGTTACGATCGATATAATCGAATAATCGTTGATATATTTTTGTAAAGAGTGGGATTGGTTGTAGATTAATGTAGAAATTTAATGTTTTCGAAAAAAAGAATTGACTTCTATATTAGTTGTAACTAAAATAGTTACATAAAGATGTAATCAATTTAGTTACAACTAATATCTGCTAAAAATATGATTTATATATTTAATTAAGGATGGTGGTCCATACGTTGCCACCCGGTGTAGAAAGTTACTAACACATTCAAATCGATGCATATTCTAAGCTTTAGTATTTTCTGTTACGGGGCAATAAGGTGAAACGTTATCTTTTGTTAAAAACCTTGGTGGATCTTTCTTTGGAAATATTAGTTTTGGGGAAATATAGTAAGGTATCTAAAAAAGAATAAGGTATAAAAAGATGTACTTATATAAACCAAAAATTTAGTTGAGCTGGATAATAAAAAAAGGTAGGAGATTTAAATGGAGACGAAACAAGATAATCTTATTTACGTATGGGATGCATATTGTGGATGGTGCTATGGTTTTTCAGAAAGTATTAAAGGATTTTACAAAAACCACACTGAAGTACCATTAACGGTTTTATGTGGAGGGTTATTTTTAGATAATTTACCAATGAAAAACTTTTCATATATAGAAGAAGGAAATAAAAGAATTAATCAACTTACAGGTGCTGAATTTGGTCCTTCCTATCAAAAATTGGTGGAGGAAGGGACTTTTAAAATGAATTCGAAAGATGCTGCAATTGGTTTTTCAGCTTTACGCTCATTAGCGCCAGACCGTTTATTAGAATTCACTTCGGCTATGCAAAAAGCGTTTTATTATGAGGGCCAAAGTCTGAGTGATCCAGAAACATATCGCAAAATTGCAATCGAGCATGGTTTGGACCCTGAACAAGTATTAGAACGTTTAAACGCTCAAGAAACAATAATAGATGTCCAAAATGATTTCAATAAAGTTCGACAGCTTGGTGTTAATAGCTATCCTTCATTACTTTTACAAAAGGATAATCAAATTATTCCTATTGGTGGTGGCGTAATGACGCCGGATAAAATTGAAGCGCGTTTTAAAAATTTATATTAAGAAAATTTAGGATATAGTAGCAAACATGTTATCTTAAGCTACCTGACATTCATCTCCGGAATATTCGCCAGTACTATTACACTTTCAGATGAATGGGAGTGGGAGATTTTATCCCGCTTTAACGGGCAGTAAGACCCCCACCTCAAAATTCAGTGGAAGCAAAGAAGTTAGGTGGGGGATCAACTGTCCGTAAAAGTCCGATTGGTGTGGGCTAATAATCAGTGGGGGATGAACAAAACCCCCACTGATTAAAGTTTCACTTTATCGGAACAAGATAAAAATATGATAATTAGTTCATAACTTTAACAAAAGGAGAATAACATACTATGTTTAAAACAATCGATACAAATCAACAAGATGTGAAATTAACGGTGTTTAGTTCGGATGAAAAAAGCTTTATGGTCACAGCAACATTAGTTGAGAAAGCAGGACATGCATTTTTAATAAACTCAAAATTTACTCAGTCTGATTCGAAAGAAATTGTTGAGTATCTGAAAAAAAATAACTTATCTTTAGATAAAATCTTTATTATTCATGGGGATCCAGACTACTACTTTGGATTAGAGAGCATTAAAGCCGTTTACCCAGAAGCTATAGCGTATGCAACAGAGTCTACTGTTGAACATATCGTTCATTCTGTCTTAGGGAAATTAAAAGTTTGGAAAGACGCCCTTGGAGAAAATGCACCAAGTAACGTGGTATTACCTCAAGTATTTAAAGAAAAAGCGATTGATTTTCAGGGGTTAACATTTGAACTAGTAGGCTTAGATCATTACAGAACTAGCCTATTTAATAAAGAACTAAAAGTATTAATTGGTGGTATCGATGTATTTAACGAAATACATGTATTCTTAGCGGATACTAGCTCAAAAGCGGCTATGGAGGCATGGATTGAGAACTTGAAAGTATTACAAGCATTACATGCTGACATAATTGTGCCTAGCCATGGATCAATCGAAAAATCCCTAAATAATCAAGCACTTACTGCGACAATGGATTATCTAAGAACGGCGGTTCAAGCTTCTGAGGAAAGTGGAACTTCAAAAGATTTTGTGACAAAACTTGAAGCAGCATATCCAGACTATGCAAATAAAGGTGTATTAGAATTAAGTGCAAAAGTTGTAACAAAAGAAATGCCTTGGGGTTAATGATATGAATAAATATCAAAAGCTATTACATGAAACGTATGTGTTAACTGGCGAAGGGAAATTGGATGCGTTCAAAACGTATTTAAGTAAAAATGTATCTTGGACAGAAGCTGCTGGGTTTCCATATGCAGGTACTTATATAGGTCCAGATGAAGTAGTGAAAAACGTACATGAACGTCTTGGCACAGAATGGGATGACTATAGCGCTAAAGATGAAATCTATGCTTTTAATAACAATACTGTTATCGTGTATGGAAAATATAGTGGGACATATAAAGCTACAGGGAAATCGTTCATAGCAGATTTTTGTCACCTTTATAAGTTTGATGAGAACGATAAGGTTAAGAAGTTTATTCAAATTGTGGACAGTGCAACTGTTAATGAGGTATTAAGTTAGAATGAATCGTTTCTAATATGCCTTGTATAGGGGGAGGTTAGGATAAATGAAATTCCTAACATTACCCCTGACATTACATTTTTGGGAAGGTTTCTCCTTCTTCAAACTTTTTATAGAAGAAAACTTATTTAAGTAGAAGAGGTAGGTATATATGAAATTAGAGAAAAGTTTAATCATAACAATTATTTCTGTATTTATTTTAGGAGTAGTTTCGACTTTGGTATATCAAGCTTCCGCTGATAATAACAAAGGGAACTCAATTAAGAGCGAAAATGTCGCTTCTGCATCAAAAGAAGTAAAAGAAAATGAAAAGAATAAAAAGATGGTAGTTGATTTCTATAATGAAGTTTTTAACAAACATAATATCGATATTATCCCTAAATATGTTAGCGAAGATTATAAGCAACATAATCCTTTTGTTGCTGATGGACGAAAAGCCTTCATGGATTTCTTTAAGGAGGATTTTGTTAAAAATCCTAATTCCTCTGCAGAGATTAAACGTGTAGTAGCTGAAGGGGATACAGTTGCTCTTCATGTACATTCTCGTACTAATTCTCAAGATAAGGGAGTTGCTATAGTGGATATATTTCGTATCAAGGATGGAAAAATTGTCGAACACTGGGATGTAATTCAAGAGATTCCAAGTGAAGCAGCTAATGATAATACGATGTTTTAGATAGAAGATATATTTAATAGTTGTTTAATTGATAGTGCTGTATATAATTTGGAAATTTAGATAATAAGTTATCAAATTTAGAAAATATTTTAAAATAGCATATTAAATGATGGCACAAATTAATACGAAATAGCTCTTTAATAAAAAATCCTACTCATTAAAAAATGAGTAGGATTTTTTATTAAAGAATAGTGCTAATTTTTTGATTCGGCACCATCTAAATTTGGAAACCATGAAAGTATAGGTACTCTATATCCACGTAAAGTAAAATCGTAATTTTTTCCTTCTTTTATGTTTGCTTGCAGATCCACTGAATGAAACTTCATCATAAGAAGGCTATCCTCATTAGAAATAACTTTTTCGGTTCCATTTTTTTGCTCAACCTAGTACAATCTCACCGATATAAAAAAGGACCACCATTACTGGCAGTCCTTTTTTGGTAGTTTTAGAAATTAAATTATAACATATTAATATACAAATTTTAAATATACTTTTCCAAAAGATACTATAAGTTTTTTATAATTCTTGATTTCTAAATTTTCATTGCATGATGAATTTTCTAATAAGTATTAACAACTAACAATAAAATTATCAATCCAATAGATTATTAGAAAAAACTGGTTATCCATATGATTTTTTGGTAAAATATAGATATAATTTAAGAGGGTAAAGTTAATATAGATCAACTAAGTAATGCTAAGAAAATGTTTTATTGCATAAAAAAAGGCTCCATTGCTGGAGCACTCAAAATAAACAAACGAATTAAAACAAGAAACAGACAATTTAACTATATAGATAAAACATAAATAAATCTATATATATGTAAAAATGCATATAAAAACTCTATTTATTGATGCTATAATAGGTTTACTCGATGATTGTTATATTTTTTTATGGTTTTTAAGCAATAAATACCTTCTTAACACCAAGTGTACAAGTAAAAGAAGACATCTTAAGCGATGTCTTCTTTTCTTATATAATAACAACACAATAAAATTAAGATGGTTCAAGTGGGAGGAAGGCACCTTTGGGTGTTTTTTCTTTGTCGAATTTGCCTAATAGGGGCAGCACCACATCGCTATCAAGCTAACAAAACAAAATACCCCCTAAAACGAAAAAGAGATGAAGAAAATAATAAAAAGCTTATCATTATGTGCTAAAAGATAAGCTTTTTTGTCTATACTTATTGAATTTTATTGGATTTATTCCATGCTAATATAGTAATAAAATATTGAATACCAAACAAAATAGTAACAAGTAGAATGAATTTTATACATACTAAGATCCATCCAACAATATCTTGAGGTAATTGATTATGATATGTAGTGTATGCTACACCAGAAAAAGATAAAATAAGGGTATAAGATAATTTATCTTTTAATTTTTGTTTTAATTTTTCCTTGTTATCGATTTCTGGTTCGTAAACACCAGCTAAAATGGATCTAATAAAGAAGAATACCATATAACAGATAATGATACCAAGTGCTGTAGCCCATTCTAGAAACGGTCTTTGTAAGTATACGCCCCTTATTATTAAATCAATGAAGGCTAGCAATAAAACCACAATTCCAGATTGGGCCCAAATTTTCATTTCAATTTGCTGAATTCTTTCATCTGAATGTGTACTGAGTGAAAACAAATTTTTTAGTTTTTCCATTCTATTTTTCCTCCCAAAATAATTCATCTAAAGTTTTATCGAGTGATTTAGCTATATCAATACAAAGCTTTAAAGATGGATTATATTTATTAAGTTCAATAAGACCAATGGTTTGTCGAGTAACATTTACAAGCACAGCTAATTCTTGTTGAGTTAGCCCCTTTTCTGTTCTTGCAATTTTTATTTTGCTTACTGACATTAAATACACCCCGTTTGTAAAGATAATCTTTATACTTTCCATCCTATATTCTATATATTAAATTATAAGTAATATTAATGCAATATATATTTTGCATTAAGACGTATATAGATTGCGTTCATCTTTTCTTTTTTTCCATTTCTATTATTTTTGTCTCTAAAACTATCTCACAAATATAAAAATACGCTATGCTTTCTGTAGAATCATTGGAAAGGATGGCGTTTTTGTATGTCTATTTCTGTCTCTGATGAATTACAACTATTTGCTCAAGAAGTTCAAAGCTTCTTATCTCCAAATATCTTACGAAATCTTGCTAGAGATGTTGGTTTTGTGCAACGAACCAGTAAGTACCAAGCAAAAGATTTAGTTGCTTTATGTGTATGGATGAGTCAAAATGTCGCTAAAACCTCTTTAACTCAGTTATGTAGCTGTTTAGAAGCATCAACAGAAGTACTTATCAGTCCGGAAGGACTGAATCAACGATTTAATGCCACAGCCGTGCAATTTCTACAACAATTGTTAGCCGAACTTCTCAATCAAAAGTTATCTTCAACTAAGCTGATTTCTTCTCCATACACCTCTATTTTCAAACGTATCCGTATTTTAGATTCAACTGCATTTCAACTTCCCGATGTATTTTCATCTGTTTATCCAGGTGCAGGAGGATGCAGCCATACAGCGGGGGTGAAGATTCAACTTGAATATGATTTATTAAGTGGACAGTTCCTACATATTCATACAGGTTCGGGAAAACAACATGATCGGACCTACGGTTCTCTGTGTGCCCCAACTGTGGCAGCGAATGATTTATGTATTCGAGATTTAGGTTATTTTCATTTGAAAGACCTTCAATATATACAAGATAAAAAGGCTTACTATATCTCTCGTATTAAGTCAAATACACGTATTTATCAAAAAAATTCCACCCCTGATTATTTTCAAGATGGAAGAATCAAAAAAGGGACAGAGTATATACAGATAGATATGGAGGTCTTAATGAACTCTCTTCAGCCAGGACAAACATGTGAAATATTCGACGCTTTTGTAGGAATGACTGATAAAGTCCCAACTCGCGTGATTGTTCATCGGCTAACAAAAGAACAACAACAAAAACGATTACAAGATCAAACTGTAAGAGAAAAAAAGAAAGGAATGAAGTATTCTCCTCGTAGTAAACGACTCAGTGGTATCAATGTATATATGACAAACACCCCTACAGATATTGTCCCAATGGGACAAGTACATGATTGGTATTCTTTACGTTGGCAAATTGAAATTTTATTTAAAACGTGGAAATCATTCTTTCACATTCATCATTGCAAAAAAATAAAACGAGAACGATTGGAATGCCATTTGTATGGACAATTGATTGCCATTCTACTCTGTTCCTCTATTATGTTTCAAATGCGGAAATTACTTCTCACAAAGAAGAAACAAGAGCTGAGTGAATATAAAGCCATATATATGATTAAAGATTATTTTTCTCTTCTGTTTCGATCCATACAAAAAGACACCCAAGAATTATCAAAGATTCTTCTTCGCCTATTTAACCTCCTACAGCGAAACGGACGAAAATCGCATCGATACGAAAAGAAAACAGTCTTTGATATATTAGGTGTCGTATATAATTGCACTCTGTCGGCCAATCTAGCGGCCTAGTAAAAAAATGAAACCCGTTAGGGTTTATTTGATATGCATAATTTCCAATAATCCATACTAGTTTTTTAGAAAAAGAAGAAGAGTTTTTCTGAAACTAACCTTTCCGAACCTTAGCTTGATAGCGATGGGGCAGCACCACATTGCTATCAAGTTAAAAAATTTTTTTCACCCAAAACAAAAAAACGAGCTGAATTCACATAAATAACTATGGAAGAAAACAAAAACTTGGGATTAAAGAACTTGTGATGTGTGACTATATTGGCTGTTTTTATCCAGAAGGATATATTAATCCTGAGTATACATTTGTATTTAATCATGAGGATATTGAAGGAATTATATTTGTAGGTTTTATAGATGAGGAAGAAGAGGCATTTGTAGGATTGCTTAATTGAATAGGATCTAGAAACAGGTGATCTTCAAATTCCGATAAAACTAGCAATCTCCACGCCGAAATTGGACAAATCCTAAGCAGGGAAAAAACGGACGCGAAAATGATGAAGAGATTACTATTTTCAAATCAGTTAGTTTGGCTGTAGTAGATATTATCGTTGCGAATTATTTGTATGAGAAAGTAGTGGAGCGCGGGATGGGATTGAGTTTTGAGGGACTGCCTTTTGGTGGTCTTTTTTGCATAAAATCTTGTAAAGTAAGAAAAAGTTGAATATTAATATTCTAATATTCAATAGAAAGATAAAATGTTTTAAAGTTCAAAATAATACATTATAATATATTTAGTAAAATTAACCAATTTATATTTTGCTCATTATGTATTAAAGGGGAAATGAAAATGGCTGGACAAATTCGTATGTCACCAGAGGAGCTTAAATCGAAAGCAGCTCAATATGGACAAGGTGCAAATCAAATTGAGGACATTTTAAGTCAACTACAAAATTTACAAAATGAATTAAGAGGAGAATGGGAAGGTCGTGCTTTCGAAGGTTTTGACCAACAGTTCAATCAATTAAAGCCAAAAGTACAAAACTTCGCACAGCTATTACAAGAAATTAATATGCAGCTTAATAAAACTGCAGAGGCTGTTGCTTCTCATGATGAAGAATTATCACGTAATTTCGGTTTGAAATAAAAATTGTCATACTCTATATAACAAGCATTTCAAATGAGCCATACAGCTTATATTGTATGGCTCATTTGATTGCATGCCCAACTTAGCTGGACACACGTTTAAAAAGAGTGATATTGTTAGGGAATTTTCATATATTTATTGGGATTTCTTTGGCATGTTCTGAAAATTAGAGAAAGGATTTGAGTG
Organism: Bacillus sp. cl96; assembly: GCF_900100505.1. Lineage (NCBI taxonomy): Bacteria > Bacillati > Bacillota > Bacilli > Caryophanales > Bacillaceae > Bacillus > Bacillus sp. cl96. Next base: position 588,856 of record NZ_FNDM01000001.1, on the reverse strand, counting down.
ATGGGACAATTTCAAAGTAATTTTCAAACGGCACAACAAATTGCTACGCAGATGAGAACAGCTTCGAATATAATCCAAAGTGCAACAAATCGTTCTATAACAAAGGCGACGCGTACAACACTATCTGTTAATTCCAAAGCACAAGAAGCGAATCAACAAATGTTAGATTTTACGAAACAATTTTCCACTGCCTTTCAACAAGCGGTCGATAATATTCATTCAGTAGCCCAAGAGTTTGAGAGAATGGATAACGAACTTCACAATACTTTTCGCTAATGTGACAACCTACGTAAAGGTAAAATAGTAGGAGGAATATAATGAGTCAAGATATTGAAAAACAAATCAATCAAGTAAATCAAAAGTTAAGAAGTGTATTTGAAGAACAAGACCGAAATCAATCCGCGATTCACATTCAGGAGCAAGCGGAAGCAGATTTTTATGAATGGAGAGGTCGAAACCATCGTTTGTTTGATCGAATTTTAGGAACTTGGTATGGTGATAGAGAAATGTCTCAATTTTTTATGAATACATATCAAGAGGCACAACATATTGAACGAAAAGTCACATTTGAATTAGAAAATCAAAAAGAAACGTTGCTTAAAGAAAGACGAAACCTTAATGATTTAGAAAACGACCTTTCCTATCAACAACAACAATTAGCGAGGGAGGTCAATGCATGAGCTTAAATATGTATTTAGGAGAAGTACAAGGCCAAACTCAAAGTATGAATGCTGTATGTAACGCTACTATTCAAGGTATGGAACAAGTCATTCAGTCAATTGATGCCTTTGCAATTGATACTGTTCTACAAGGACAAACTTATAGCAGTGCAAAATCATTTTTTGTACAAACCTTTCGTCCTTTAGCGCAAGGAATCATTTATCTGTGTGAAGAGTTAATTCGCCAGAACGATGCTTTTCCAAGTCAATTTCAATCACAAGTCGCTTCCACAGATGTAATTGAACAAGAAATATTAGAACAAATTCGAGAAATTGACCGAATGAAAGCAAGTATGGAAGCCATCAGTCAAGCTATGCCAATCCCAGGTATGGACGCTATGGCGAATCTTTTTACTGTGATGAGGAAAAAACTGCAAGAAAAGCTGGATCATTTGTATCAATTCAATCAGACCGCTAGTAATAATTATAGTACAGCACTTCAATTAGCAGCTAGTATTGCTGCAGGTCTTGCGGAAGTTCAAAGTGGAAAAGGCTTTAGTCCTGCAAGTGGTACATTTAGTACGCAAGGGTTGAATATGGAATGGACAACTTCTATTCAGGCGATTACAGAAGAGAGGGCACGACAAGCTGCCAATTTAATTGAAGAAGGTGAAATGTGTGGTAAGCTACCTGAAAAATCTACTGGTGAAAAAATTTGGGACGGTATTGTAGAGGGTACGGGACAAGCAGTTAGCGATACAATAGACGGAATAAAAGCTTTAGGAGATTGGGAAACGTGGGAAAACATGGGGAACGCTGCTTTGCACCCTATTGATACCCTTAGTACCATGTATAATACATTGTCAGATTCATTTATTAATGATGTAATAAATGGAGATGCTGAAAGTCGTGCTAAATGGGGAAGTTATGCTTTAACACAAGTTGGATTAGGACTTATTGGTGATAAAGGATTAAGTAAAGCAAGTAAATTAGGTCAAGCAGGTAAAGTGACCAAACTAGCAAAAAATAAGATTCCGCAAGCTGTTTCACATATTACAAGTAATTTACAAATGGGAGATCGCTTTGCTTTTGCTGGTGGAAATAGTTTGCGATTTAGATTTGATACGCCTGATTTTAAAAAAGCTGAAGAAAAGCTGTCGACCTATCAGTTTGCTAGAGGTGAAAGTAATTCTGGTGGGAGTAATTTTGTTAATGAAAATCATAGATCTTCACTTTCTAATAGGGAAATTATATCTAATTTACAACATACAGAAAAATTTAGACCAAATACACTCAAACATATCCTAGAGGGTGAAATAAATTGGCGTGGTGACGCAATGGGTTATCATACTGAAGTATTGGAGAATACACCTGGAAAAATAATTAGCGGAACAGAAGAGATATTAAATGATCAAGGCATTTATAAAGCTAGGGTAGAAGTGAATGGAACCCCTAAAACTGGAAATAGAGGATTTTCTACATTTTTCCCTAAAGATTGGAGCCCGCAAAAGATTGTAGATAATATAAATGAAGCATATAATAATAGAACGTATGAATTTGGTAACACATATTCTGGAATAGGTTCAGAGGGTATAAGGATTAGCATGTATATAGATGGGAATGGGAAAATTATCTCTGCTTTCCCAGCGGAATAAATTTTATCTTTAGTATAAAGGAGTACAATAGTAATGAAATATCCATATAGCTTTGAAGTACTTACCAATGGAAAACTAGTTATGAGGCTTCCTCAAGAAATTAAACTTATGGAGACTTTTTTAGGCGTTGAAGTTTCTGCGTTTGGAGATTGGATTTTAGAAGAAATACATAGTGTTTTAAATGGGAAAGAAAATTACGTAGTAGTAAATGGAAACATTTGTGGTTTAGAAATTCGGAAAGATACAACTACTGTCCTAGACAATTTGGCTGAAGATGGTAAGGGAGATTTTTGTGAGATAGAAACGATTGAATTAGTAGATTTAATTCATATTTGGCAAGATAAACAAAAAGAATTTAAAAAAGGAAAAAATAAAGAATTGAAATAATAGATAGAGCTGACTTCTTATAGAGGTCAGCTCTATCTATTATTTCATATTTCTCCATTATCTCAGGTTTTAAAGTCTTTTTTCCTAAATAATTATCAGCAATAGTCATTGCAAAAGAATCTAAAGGTATTTAGATATGATGATGGGTGGAGAGATAGTTCGCATGAATTTTGGTGTGATCCATTTAGTGGATTAAGAATTCGTTTACAGGAAGAGATTGCTATTGTATCTGATTTTATAGAAAATTTATATGAAGTGGATGAATATATAAAGATTTTAGACGATGCTGTAGAAGGGAAATATCTCGATTTTGAATTAGAATATAATGCTGCAGTAGTAAATTCTAATAGTCCGTGGAAATGGAGGTAGATTAGTGGTGGAGAAAAATTAACAGCTCCCCAAAAAGCTATTATTAAGCAGGTTGCTATTGAGAAAGGTTTAATACCTGATGTTCCTATGAAATTAGGTACACAATATCCTGATTTTAAGAAAGCTGGTTTAATTATTAAATCGGATGAGTTACCAGAGGAAATGTGGTTGGCAAGTGACAAACAACAATTTAAATGGTTAGATGCCAGGTAAAATGGAATTAGTACCATTTGGAATACATAATAGCATATTTCATAAAGGTGGGCGGAGTGAAGGACATTGGTCTTATAGATCTAAAGGTAGGTAAAGAAATGGAGGAATTAAAATGAAGATTAAAAATGGTAGTGAACTTCAATCACCAAATGATGAATTAATTGAATCATTTGAGGAATATTGTGAGATAAAATTACCAAATGATTTTATAGATTTTTTGAAAAAATATAATGGCTCTATTCCAATTACTAATGTTTTTTCACATGAAAAAAACGAACTTTTAATTGAACGTTTCTTATGTTTGTTGGAGGACCCAGAAGATGATGATGAAAATGGTTGGTATGATATAGAGGTTGTATTATCTGATATCGATACTCGTTTAACGGATGATGAAGATTTAACAGGGATAAATATTATTCCATTTGCTGTTTTATTCGCAGGTGATTTTCTTTGTTTAGATTTTAGAGAAAAGGAAATACCATCTGTTGTGGTATGGTATCATGAAGAATCAGAAGAGTTGAATCCGGTAACTAGTGAAGTTGCAGATAATTTTAGTGAGTTTTTAAGTATGTTAAAAGAATAATGTAAGAAAAATAATTAAATTTTATTTATGGGTTTGAATTTGTATTAAAGTTTTTTTGCTTTTAATATTTTAATTAAAAAAGAAGACTAATATTTGCTTTTTAATAGGTTGATATATATTTTAAAGAAATTAAAGGAGAAATGTATCAAGGATATTATCCTTTTCTTCTTTATTGATACCAATGTATTTAAGTGTAAATTGTGGGCGATATAGATTGTTATAAATCCTAGGAAGCGGCAATTACAATACACTCTATTTCGTGGGGTATTTGGCATCGTATGTTCAGTAGGATTATTAGTTATAACCCAAAAGTTTGCATATGGAATGTTAGGATTACAAACTCCTATCTATTTTATTTTTTCGGTTGGTTTGTATATTTTTGCTTTGTATTATTATTATAAAAATCATATTAAAAAACTTCAGGGATCAATCAAAAAATCAAAGTCATCGAAAAAAAACTCTGGTTTCGGAGTATTGGCTTTTGTAGGATTGGGTCAACTCATTGCTAATATCAGTCTTGGTTTTGCAACACAAAAGATGGTAGCAATTGTATTAATGTGTGTATATTCCATGCTTTCGTTTATGTTGTTTCATTTCATTATGGAACTCCATAGGTACTATTATTTAAGGAAGCATATAGAAGATGGGGGTAGAACACATGAAACCATTTAAAGAGTCTGTATTGAATTTTAAGTATATAATCGTGGTTCTCCTATAGTCAGTAAAGAATGCGGAAAAGAAAAGGGAGAAGCAACATCATGAATATAGAATTACATTTGGATAAAGCAAGGATGGGGAATTATGCAATTTTCTAAAGAAAAGTTTTTACCAAATGGTTCTATTGTTCTCTTAAAAGGAGGGACAAAAAAGGTTGTAATTTACGGAAGAAAACAACTGCTTATGGTTGAAGAACCTGTATAACTACATAGGCTGTTTTTATTCAGAAGGATTATAAAACTAATCCACTTAACGAAGGTAGAACAGCTCCTAAGATTGTTGACAAGGGTACTTTTGATAAATATGGATTTGAAGGTATTGCATACGAATTACCTGACCCCACTAGTCGGTGGTTGGTAGAATACGGACGGAATGCTAAACTTATTAAGTAAGAGAGGAGAGCGTGTTAAATGATTAAGCCTTTATACGCCGAAAATATTATAGTAGGTGTAAAATATAAAAATAAGCTCAATTGGTATATAACTGAATCGGATTTATGGTATTTAGATTATAATCAAGCTGGATATTCTCCTAGTGAATATCCAGAGGAAAGAAAAGGCATTAGTATTTTAAATGAGACTACAATAGCTAACTTTTTAGAAAGAATAGAAAAATATAAAAGATTTACAGAAGATATTAGGTTAGAATTTTTAAGAGAACTAAGAACTAATAGAGAAGAAGCCTATTATGATTATAATCCATGTTTCCTAATAGATTTTGAGCGTTTAATTTTTTATTCTAATTATCCGGAATCAATATCTTTTGAAGAATATATTCCGAATAACTGGAGAGGTTATTTACAGCGATTTGATGAACAAGTACCCTATGAATATAGATACTGGGAAGATAAGAATAAAAGCTATTTAGTTAGAGAGGATTAGGTCATTGAAGAAAATAAATTAATTATGATAAAAGAAACATTTAAGAATGAAGGAACTGGTGAACTGACGCCAGGAGTTACTATAATACTTGATGGGAATGTAAGGGGATTATTGGAAATAATTGCAGGGAAACAAGGTTATTCGGATTATGCAGAAGCTCTAAAAGAAGTAATCTTTGAAGGGATTCATCATTTTGTGAAAAGAAATAAATAATAAGCTGACATATACTTTTAAGGTAAAGGGCAATTCTGAAAGGGATATGCCCTTTTTATTTTTTAAATTTGAAATGTAGCTCAGATATTATCTTTTTCTTCCTTATTGATACCAATATATTTTAAGTGTAATTTATGAGGTGCTATGATTGAGTATTTCTTACAACATAGCGAAATCTTTTGTTTGTTTATAGAACCAATAGCCGAAGGTTTTGCACATGGTGTGAGTCCCAATAGATTCGATCCCAGCAAAATCTTTGGCTTTTTGAAATTTTTGATAAGCCTAGATTTTATTAATGGGTTGATCTTCTTTTCGAGAAGGGAATAATATTTCACAGAAGGTGTAAAATGGGATGTTGATTTAGATGGTGATGGTGAAGATAATAGTATTAAGGATAGGGTGAAAACGGGTTCGAAAAAAGCTTGGTCAACAGTAGCGGGGTGGTTTAATTAACATGAAAAAAAATACAGATTTTAATAAAAAAGCTTTTGAATATTATATGGCTCTTTATGCTGTAAATGATATAAGATCGACTATAATTACTCTTGTGATTGGGATAGCAGATATATTTGTGCTTTTGCCTGCTTTTGCGAATCCTGTTCAACCGATATATATGTACATAATAGTTCCACCAGTTGCTTTTTTAAATGTATGGGCAATATGGATTGTTATAAATCCTAGGAAGCGGCAATTACAATACACTCTATTTCGTGGGGTATTTGGCATCGTATGTTCAGTAGGATTATTAGTTATAACCCAAAAGTTTGCATATGGAATGTTAGGATTACAAACTCCTATCTATTTTATTTTTTCGGTTGGTTTGTATATTTTTGCTTTGTATTATTATTATAAAAATCATATTAAAAAACTTCAGGAATCAATCAAAAAATCAAAATCATCGAAAAAAAACTCTAGTTTCGGAGTAGTGGCTTTTGTAGGATTGGGTCAACTCATTGCTAATATCAGTCTTGGTTTTGCAACACAAAAGATGGTAGCAATTGTATTAATGTGTGTATACTCCATGCTTTCGTTTATGTTGTTTCATTTCATTATGGAACTCCATAGGTACTATTATTTAAGGAAGCATATAGAAGATGGGGGTAGAACACATGAAACCTTTTAAAGAGGTTTATTGAATTTTAAGTATTGTGATTTATGGAAGGAAACAAAAACTTATGGTTAAAGAACCTGTGATGTATGACTATATTGGCTGTTTTTATCCAGAAGGAGGAAAGCTAATATGCAAGCATTTAAAGTTGGGAAATTAGTCACATTCGTTGCAATTATAATACTTCTTGTAGTTGCTATTTTATCTCCTTACAACTTATTTAAAAAGATTTATTTTATTATTGGTGTTCTTATTATTGGCGCAATTTCACTTGGTACAAATAAATTCTTTGAACTGATACACAGTAAATTTAATAAGAAATGATATTACTTATGTGATAAAGAAATTCCCCTCTAAATCCTTAATGATTTAGAGGGGAATTTCTACAATATGATTTTACTGGATTACGTGGAACTAAATTAGTCCATCACCATATTGGTGGTGGTCAAGCTGTTGGTGTTCCGCTGCCACTACATCCTGGTTTTGGAGGGATTCATAACGCAGAAAAATCGATTGGAGCATGGGGGAAAAGATGCAGGATATGTAGAAATGCTTCAGAAATTTATTGAACATCATACATTAGGCGGTAAATAAAAAAATGAAAAATGAAATGAAAAATTGTTTTGATAAAATAATTAGAGAGTGGCAAGATTGTAATAATTCATTGCCAAAATCTTTATGGATAGAAGAAGCAGAGGCTTTTATCTATGAAGGAGAACCAGATATAGAGGGATACGTATTCTGGAAACCGTTAGAAAAAAATATAATTCATGATTTTTCTAATATAGAAAAAGATTTGGGGATACAATTATATAATTCAATTAAAGAATATTATAATTCTTATTGGTTTTTAGACTTAGGAGGTAATTATTTAGGTTATGATTTTGAATTAAATTCTGTTATACCAGGAATTGAACTGCATGATTTTTATGTATCTTTACAAGGGTACCAAGGCGCACATGATAATCAACTGAATAATATTCCTATTGGTATGGGATTCAATGGTCTCTTGGTAGTTGTAGATAATGAAAATGGACAAGTAAAATTAGAAGCTTATGAAAGCGGAAGCTTCGAAGTAATCTGTGATAGTTTAGCAGAATTAATTTTAAATCTTTCATAATCAGGAACCTGGTCGAATACAACTTGTAGATTATCAGATACATCACGATACTGGTCATACAGGTGGATATAAAATTTGAGGAAAAGATAGGGCGGTTTATAATTATGAACAACATTACATGGATTAATGTAAGTGAGAAAAAAGTTACAGATGAACAAATTGAACAATTAGAAGAGTACTTTGGTATTAAATTTCCTAATGATTTTATTGAGTGTGTAAAGAAATATGATGGTGGCTATCCTACTCCAGATACATTCAATATTCCTAATCAGGATGAAGATTCACTTAATAACCTTTTAACCTTAGACTCTGAGAGAAAAATTTCTATGCTGCAAACATATAATAGTATAAAAGATAGATTGGTAGATAAAGTATATCCTTTTGCTAGAGACCCGTTTGGTAACCTTCTATGCTTTGATTACCGAAATAATCCTCAGTCACCAACAGTCGTATTTTGGGACCATGAGGAAGAAGAAATGGAAGAATCCATCTATCCTGTTTGTTCATCTTTTGCAGAATTACTTGATAGCTTATATGAGTTTGAAGACGAGGACGAATAATTAATTATGAGTAACAAAAGTAAGACTTATGTAAATTACGCATAAGTCTTTTTAATATTATCCCCAAGTTAAGAAGATTGAGGGGGAAAATTCTCATGAATCTAGGGGAGCTAGTTTAAAAGAAATTAAAAGACAATTAAATATACCTAGATTTCAACACCCGATTAGTCAAAAGATGGTACCATTAACAGATAGCAATGGTAAAAGGATATTGAATGATAATAAACAGCCTATTATGACTCGAGAATTTACATATGAAGTAAAAGGTCAATCAAGATCATTCAGAGGGTCATAAGTTTGGAGAAGGTGGAGTTGGAGATCATCCACCGCATCATAATGTAAGACCTGAATACAATACACGAATAGGACAGGTAGATGGTATGGAGGATTATTATTATTTTGAGAAGAGAAATAATAAATAGGGAGTAAAAAATGATTGATCAATTTAAATTTTTAAATCCACAAGCGTTAATTGGTATTTTTGGGAAAATACCAAAGTTTGAAGAATCAGAGTTAGTAGATGTGCGTCTTAAAAGAGATGGTCCTACTTTAGTTATTCAATTGATGACAAAGGAAAATGTTGAAAATAAGCCAAAACGATGGAATAAGTGGGATGTAATTTATGTAGAGATATCTTTCTTTACTATTTATAATTTAACAATAAAAGGTTTAGGGATAGAAAATATAATTGATTATTTTGAAATAAATAAGATAGAAGAAGAAGGTTTATTAAAAATTAAGTGTAAGAATCAAATGTTAGTTGAGTGCTCGTTTGAATGGGCGAAGGTAGAAGGAGTAACCCCAGGCTTAATAGGATTACCGTAATTTTGATGGGAAGTAGATAGTTAATTTTTATAATATTCATATTTTAATGTTTTGGGGTTAAGTCAGGAATTTATAAAGGACATTTGAAACGTTGATAGTGTTGCAAACATATGAAGCGGAAATTACTAAAATTAAGATACCTAATTATATACATGTATTAGGTTATTGTGATATAAGTTCCAAAGGTGAGATTGTAATAGGTGGGTATAGTTATAGATTCCACAGGAGTTTCATTTAAGTTTGAGAAGGAAGCGAGATAATAGAATGCAAAAATTTTCAAAAATAGTTATATGTGTTGGTGCCTTAATAATGATTATACTAGGCATGATTGTATATGATACATGGAAGGATAGGATTTATTTTTCTTTAGCTGTACTTTTTGTTACCGTACTTTCTTTACTATGGAATATAGTTGCTCATAATATTATGGATAAATTTAGGGGGAGAGAATGAATAGTTATGAAACTTTTACTGATTGGAACAGTAGCGGGGTGGTTTAATTAACATGAAAAAAAGTATAGATTTTAATAAGAAAGCTTTTGCACATTATATGGCTCTTTATCCTGTAAATGAAATAAGGGTCCACGTAATTGGTCTTGTCCTTTTGGGGGCAGACGTGTTTGTTCTTTTGCCTGCGTTTGCGAATCCTTTTCGATTACTCTATGTATATATAGTAACTCCTCCAGTTATTTTTTTAAATTTGTGGGCGATATGGATTGCTATCAATCCTCGGAAACGACAGTTACAATACACTCTATTTCGAGGAGTATATGGCGCCATATGTTCAGTCGGATTATTGGTTATAACTCAAAAATATGCTTATGAAGTGTTACAATTACAAACTCCCATCTATTTTATTCTTTCATTTGGTTTGTATGGTTTTGCTTTGTATTATTTTTATAAAAATCATATTGAAAAACTTCAGGAACCAAGAAAAAAATCAAAATCATCGAAAGGAACTGGTGGTGTAAAAGTAGCAGCTATTGCAGCGGGATCGGGGCAGTTAATTGCTAATATAATTCTTAGCATTGCAACACAACAGATGGGTGCGATTGTATTTATGTGTGCATGCACAGTGTTTTCGTTTGGTTTGTTTTATATGATTATAGAACTCCATAAGTATTATTATTTACGGAAGCATATAGAAGATGGAGGGAAAATACGTATAGGCTTTTAAATGGAAAAAAAGAGCAGCTTCTCTAATGGTGATGAGCTTTCAACAAAGGCTATAGCTGGGAAATTGGATGTGAATATACCCTATGATTGGAAGAGTTTAAAAGAAGATGTATTTGTTAGTAAAGTTATTGGCGTAAAAGGGGCAGCAGGTATTTGAGATAACTCATATAAATTTAAATCCACAATTTCTTTAATGACACCTTTAGGTATCATACAATTAAAAGATAGAGAGGTTACAGTTACTCAAAAAATTTTTTCAGGAGAAGTTATAGCGGGTATTGACGATTACTCCTTAAAGGCAGCATCGGAAGCTTCTACACTTAAGTATGAAGTAGAAGTAAGTATGCTACATTTTCCAAAAAAGTTTCCAATTATTGGAGATGAAGACCTAAAAATTAAAGGTGATTTGGGATTAGGCGCAATAGGTTTGAAAGGTAGCTTTGGAAAAGAAACTGGTATAACGGTTCCTGCTTTAGAGGGTTTTACTGTGGGAAGTAGTTTGAAATTTGAAAAACCTGAGGAGAAAAAATGATATGAAAACTCCATCTTATAAACCATTATATATTTTAGTTTATGTCGTAATATCTGTATCTATTATAGGATTAATGATTACTCCATCTAACAATTTGTGGGAAAAATTGTTAGGAACTATCGTTCTCATTCTTTTGGGAGCAGGTTTAATATGTTTTTTAAAATTCGGACGGTGGGCGCAAGAGAAATTTTATGATAAATTTACAAAAAAACGGGATTAATATAAGACTGGAGTAATTTAAAACATGGGAGCAACCTTTGATGATATATGGTAGAAAACAGGAAGATTCAAAAACTAAGGAAACTTGGGATTATGTGGCTTGTTATTATCCTATTGGAAATGTTTCAACTGAATATAATATGTTTTTTAACCATGAATACATATCAGAAGTTATTTTTACTGGTTACATAAATGAGGATGAAATTAAGTTGTGTGAAGATTTGAAATAATAATTCGGAATTTATAACTATAATAAAATATATATATCTTATTGGATATAATTTTTTATTATAGTTATTTTTATAAGTTTAATGGTGAAAATTTTATTGGGAATAGGAGGGGTAATGATGGTAAAAATTTTTAAAAATACAATTTTATTTGTTTTGTGTTTAATAATTCTTAGTGGTTGTTTTACAAGAGAGGGAACTATTGTTGGTGGTAAAGTTCATGGTTCTTCAGATAGTGTATCAGGTAGTATATCTGGAGATTATAGAAAATTTACTGGATCTGCAACTCAAGATAGGAAAGTTAAAAAAGGTGAGAATTGGATTTTTTCTTTTGATGATAAAACTAAACAAGGAACTATAATTGCTTATGTTGTGGATTCAAATGATAATACAATACTAGAGTTTAATAGTGGCGAAGGCGAAAAAAATATTAAAGTGCCTAAGGATGATACATATAAGGTTAAAATTAAAACGGAAGAACATGGTGGGGAATTTCGAATATCATGGAAAAAAGAAAAATAGTTTTTTGATTGAAAAAAGCATCTAAAGAATACAATGTATTTTTTAATCATAATTAAATCGATAGTTTATTTTTTAAAGGTTTTGAAACAGTTGAAGAGCTAGAGTTAAGAAATAAACTAGCAAAATTTTAATGAAAAGGTAGATTAATTATATGTTTTCAGGATTTCAATGGTTTCCTAAAAAATGGGGAAAAAGAAAAGTTTCAGAACAGTTTCATCAATCAAAGTTTGCTGATGAAGGTAAAGGTATTTTGATTACTATTTATGCTATAGATTTGTATTTTATATCTATTCCTTTAAAGGTAAAAAAATATAATTAGTTTTAATCATACATATATTCTTTATTTGAAGGTTGAGGTAGAACACAGGAAACCTTTTAAAGAGTCTGTATTGAATATTAAGTATATAATCGCGGTTCTCCTATAGTCAGTAAAGACTATGGAAAAGAAAAGAGAGAAGCAACATCATGAATATAGAATTACATTTAGATAAAGGAAGGATAGAAAAATAACAAAGGAGAGTAAAAATGAAGATTTGGGAATTAAAGAGTTCATTTGATGACTATGAATCCTTTCAACTATTGAATTTAGAAGAAGATTCTAAAAAGTATTTTGAAGGAAAAATTGACTCGGCAGTAAAAGCATCTGATTCATGGGGAGAAATACGTATTAAATGTGTAGAAGAAGGAAATCAAAGTAATTTTCCTCATTTTTGGGGAGAAGTTGGTACACCAATGGTTAGTGGGGAAGCTAAAAAATTCTTAGAGTCTATGCTTGGTGATAATGTAGAATTTCTTCCCCTAATTCATGATGTGACGGGAGAAGTGTACTATATAATTAACGTTCTAAATGCAATAGATGCCATTGACTATGAGAAAGCTATACTAAAGAAATTACGTTCTGGCTTAGTAATAGATTTCAAAAAATACGCCTTCTTACCTAATATGGTTAAGAACCAAACAATATTTAAAGTTTACTTAAATGAAATATTACATATTCCTTCCGTTTTTGTATCAGATGAATTTAGAAATACAGTGTTAGAAAGTGATTTAAAAGGTTTTGAATTTATAGAGGTATGGGATTCAGAAGCAAACATGTAAAAGAAAGTCCTAAAATAACTGATAGAAGTTGAAGCAATGGTTTACATTAACTAGACACTTACAAGATGGAGATAGTGCAGATATAACTTGGTCTATACCCAAATATAGTACCTATCCTAAAGGAGAATGAATACTCTTAGAAAGAAGTTTTTTATATGTGGAAAAATCTAATTTTAGAAATTGAAAAAATAGAGAAAAGTTTTAATGATAAACTGAATACACCCGCAACGGATAGTGAAGTTCAGAAATTAAGAGAACGCATGAAAGAGAGTTTTAATGTTGGCCTACCGAGTGAATATGAGGAGTTTTTTAAAACTGTAAATGGATTAGATTTTAACGGGCTAGTACTTTATGGAGTTGACTCTTATTTGTTAGATACAGAAAGGGACGAATCAATTTGCGGGCTTATAGAAACCAATGAGATTTGGTATGAAAATGAATTTCAAAAAGAGTATCTTTTCCTTGGAGATTCAAATATAGCATAGTTTTGTAAAAACATATCTGAAGGTACTTATTTAGAACTTGATAAACCATCTGGTACGGTAATGAACACATATAATGATTTTAATACAATGCTTGAGGAAGCGTTAAAAATAACCCTTCTTTAATAGGATGATAAAATTATAACTGTTTATCCAATGTATTAAAGAATGTGAGGTACTCAAAATGAAAGTAACTACTCAGCCCATAGTTAAAAATACAAGACAATATAGAGGTAATTGCTAAGAAGCACTCCTCCTAAGTTTCAGATGAAATTAAATGATTGAATATTTATATTTAAATAACCGTCTATTTATGCTTTAATATTTCTATGTACACAACTGGAATGATTAGGAAATTGTATTTAATATGTTTTAAGAAAGGGGAATGTTTTTTTATATGGAAACTCCAGAAAATCAATTTAAGCGTGCACTTAATCCTTGGTTCTCCATTTGGACAAAACCACGTGATACAATGAAAGAAATTTTTATATCCAAACCTAAGAATGTGTTTTTACTCATTTTATTAGGCTCATTCGTACAGACTTTAGATCGAGCATCTTCTAAAAATGTGGCGGATTCAATAAGTAGTCCATTTTCAATAATCTCAATAGTTATATTCGGTACCTTCGTTGCTTTCTTAATTTATTATTTTTTGCTACCAGCGTTATTTAATTGGGTAGCAAAAAAACTTGGTGGACAAGGTACCTTTGAAAAAACACGTTACTCAGTTGCCTATTCTTATATCCCTTACGTTTATTCTCTTATATTAGTTTGGTTGCCTTCATTTTTCTTGTTTGGGATAGAAAACTTTACGAGTGAGACACCGAAAATGGATAGTAGCATAACTTTAACGATTTTGTTTATTATTTTTGCCATAATTGATATAGTTATTGCAATTTGGACAATCATTATTTCCTTAAAATGTTTAGGAGAAGCACACCAATTTTCAGCATGGAAAGCATTATTAACAATAATAATATCCTTTATGATTATCATTCTTCCTTTAGTAATAATAGTATTTCTTATAGTAGGGGTTACAATCTTTTAATAATTTATTTGCTTCTTATGAACTTAGAGATTTAATTGAGGTTTGGGGACAAGCACAAAAAATGTATAAAAATAATAACTAAAAAATTAACTTTTATAAAAACATTTAAACTAAAATGCTTCTTAAGCGTGGGTCCAATAGCTCACGCTTTTTATTTCGGGTGACTATAACATTTATTTTTAAAATTTATAATCATGTTATTTATTACGGACAAACCTTCAAAGAATCTATTGGTGCTACAGCTAATTGAAGGCGTATTAACAATTTGAGAGTAGTTATTGATAAGAATGGAAATGTAATAGCTGTGTTCCTAAAGAATAAGAAAAGTTTAACATGAGTTTATTTTTTTTATTCGGGGAATATGGGCGTAATTGGTTATCGAGAAAAAATTCAGGAGAATAAAATTATGAAAAAAATAAACCATGAATTATTTGGTGAAATTGTGCACGATTTATATTGGAGCGGACAACAAAAGATAACTATTTTTGGGCAGGAAAAAATAGTTTCTTTAACTATTGATGGAGAAGAAGATGATTTAATTCCTAAAGTTCAAGAAGAAGCATATAGGAAGTTCATTACTGATATAAACAAACTTACAAAAGAAGCTGAACAAGCGATATTCGAGTATTATAAAGAAGAATATATGGAATATAGAGATATGGTAGGTGATGAATCTGCTGATAAAATAGCGCCGATTATAACAACCATTCAAGAACTAGGAAAATTGGTGGAACCTGTTGGGTTAATTATATTACCAGATTTTGAAGATGGAATTAGAAGAGTTGGATTAATATTCAATTGTACCTGGGAAGAGGACGGTGTCGGGGTGAAATTTGAAAATGAGCAAGTTGTAGAAGTTGGTTATCAAGACATCGTTATTTAAACTTCAAATTATGTGCTGTCACTATATCGAATAGAAGCTGGGTTTGTAAAATAACAATGGAACTACGTGTTTTTTCGTCATACAAAAACCTCTACATATAAGTAGAGGTTTTTAAATTGCATATTAGTGAATTATGCTTTTTCAAATAAACGAAGATACTAGAATACATAATTTTAACTAGACTTATTATTGGCTAGTGTATCCCCACCACCAAGCTCCGCCTCAATCTGCGAAGTCTTCGATGACTCATCCATACGCCAATACGTAATAAAGCTGATTGCGATACATCCAGCTACGTAGAAGTAGAATAGTGATTCCATTCCGATGCTCTTTAGCCATAAAGCGATGAACTCTGCAGTTCCGCCGAATATCGCAACTGTTAGAGCATATGGTAAACCTACGCCTAGTGCGCGAATTTCAGTTGGGAAGAGTTCTGCTTTTACAATTGCGTTAATTGATGTGTAGCCAGTAACGATAATGAGGCCGACCATCATGAGTAAAAATGCTACGATTGGTTCTGTCGTTTTTTCCATGAAGAAGAAGATCGGTGCTGTTAGTAATGTTCCGAGAATACCGAATGCCATTAATAGTGGGCGGCGTCCAATTTTATCGGATAATAGCCCTGCAATTGGCTGAAGTACGACGAATATAAGTAGTGCGACAAAGTTAATCCAGCTTACAACTTCTTTCGGAAGGCCGACTGTGTTTACCATGAACTTTTGTAAATATGTTGTGTACGTATAAAATGCAACAGTGCCTCCTAATGTTAGGCCGACTACTGTTAATACTGCTTTCGGATGTTTCATAAGAGCGCGAATGGTTCCTGCGCTTTCACGTTTTTGTGATTTTATGTTTGAGAACTGCTCCGACTCATCCATCGTGCGGCGAAGCCATAATACAGCTACTGCGCCCATCGCTCCAATAATGAATGGAATACGCCATCCCCAAGCTTTCATATCTGGTTCGCTTAGTAATTGCTGAAGAACAATTTGAACGCCTAACGCAACCATCTGTCCAGCAACGAGCGTTACATATTGGAAACTTGAATAAAAACCACGGCGTCCACTACTAGCCATTTCAGATAAATACGTTGCGGAAGTTCCGTACTCTCCACCAAGTGATAATCCTTGTAGTAAACGGGCAAGAACTAAAATAATTGGCGCCATAATACCGATACTTTCGTAACTCGGTGTACAGGCAATAATTAAAGAACCACCGGCCATAACCGTAATGGAGAGGGTTAATGCCGCCCGGCGTCCGTGCCGATCTGCATAGCGTCCCATTAATAAACTTCCGATAGGGCGCATTAAAAATCCAACTGCGAAAATAGCCGCTGTGTTTAGTAACTGACTCGTTGGATCGCCTTTAGGAAAGAACTCTGCTGAAAAATAAACAGCAAAAGCAGAGTAAACGTACCAGTCGTACCATTCAATTAAATTGCCGACAGAACCTTTGAAAATATTGCCGGCGACTCGATTAGATTTTGCTTGAGCCATAATAATTCCTCCTCTTGCTTATAAATAAAATGATAATTATGAAAGCGTGTTCATTATAGTTGAATTGTACTGTCTGTAGAATTAAATCTCAATATTGTGACAGTTTTATTCTTTTTGTACTTTATGTACATGGAGAGTTTTAATAGTTGCTTCCTTATTCGTTTTGTCATAATAATAGAAAAAGGAGATTGATAGTTTAGAATATTTTATCAAAGGATATGAAGTATGAAGAAATCACGCAAAGTGTCATTGCAAACGAAAATAGTAAGCTTAATTATTACGTTAATTTTATTTGTCGTTCTCCTGTTAGCGGGAATATTTGTTTACATTCAGTCCGTTGATACGAAGCACCAAGTGGAACAGTTAGCACTGCAAACAGCTAAATCTCTTTCTTTTATGCCAGCTATAAAAGAGGCTTTTCAAAATAACGAACATAAAAGTACTATCCAATCCATTGCGGAACAAGTTCGTGAGCAAGCTGGTGCGGATTATGTAATTGTGGAAGATCGCTATGGGGTTATGTATTCACATTCTAATTCGGAGTTGATTGGTACAAAGAGTAACAACCCGTATAACTATGAGGCACTTACTTTTGGTGGTTATTATACACTCGAAGGAAATGGTACAAGTGGTCCAGCCTTAATGGCAAAGGCACCTATTATTGTTCATAACGGAGACTACGATCAAGTCGTAGGCGTTGTGACAGTAGAGTTTTTAATAAAAGGTATCGAATCTAACATATTAAGCAGAACGAAAGAAATTATACTCTTTTCCTTAGCTGTATTACTAGCTGGAATTGTGGGTGGCATTCTTTTAGCACGTAGTATTCGTAAAGATACACTCGGTTTAGAGCCGAATGAAATCGCAGCGCTATACCGGGAACGAAGCGCGATACTACTATCTATAAAAGAAGGGATTATCGCCATTGATCAAAACGGTTTTATTACGATGATGAACACCTCAGCAGAAGAAATGCTTCATGTAAATGATGATTATATGCAGCAGCACATTTCAAAAGTTTTACCGGAATTTCATATGGAGAGAGTGTTAGAAAGCGATCAAGAAATCGCGTTTCAAGATAAAGTGTTTATTTTAAACATGACGCCGATACTCGAAAATAATAGTACGGTAGGCGTTGTATGTAGTTTTAGAGATAAAACAGAACTGCAAAACTTAGTGAATACGATATCTGAGGTAAGAAAGTATTCAGAGGACTTACGTGCTCAAACGCATGAATTTACAAATAAACTTTTCGTTTTATCAGGATTACTTCAGTTAGGGCATTACAAAGAAGCAATTGAATTTATCCAGCAAGAATCTAATATTCATCAAAGCCAAAACCATATTTTATTTCATCAAATTCACGATGCGAAAGTACAAGCTATTTTATTAGGAAAAATCGGAACAGCGTCTGAGAAGAAAATCGATTTTCATATTGAAGGAGATAGCGCGCTTCATCCGTTACCAGAACATATAAAAGTGTCGCATCTTATTACGATACTTGGAAATATAATCGATAATGCATTTGATGCGGTGAATGAACGAGAGGAAAAGAGTGTTTCCTTCTTTGTTACGGATATTGGACACGATATTGTATTTGAAGTGATAGATAGCGGAATAGGGATACCGGCAGAAAAAATAACGACCATTTTTCAAAAAGGATTTTCAACGAAAGGAAATAATCGTGGTTACGGACTAGCAAACGTGAAAGAAATGGTAGATCTACTAGGGGGAACAATTGAAATTCAAAACGAGAAAAACGGGGGAGCTATTTTTACAATTTACCTTCCGAAAACATTGAGAGAAAGTACATAACAAACAGGGGGATGGGCATATGTTGAAGGTTGCAATTGCAGAAGATGATTTCCGCGTCGCGCAAATTCAAGAAGAGTTTTTATCGAAAATAAAGAACGTAAAAGTGATTGGAAAAGCATTGAATGCGAAAGAAACGATGGAATTACTACAAAGAGAAGAAATCGATTTGCTTCTATTAGATAATTACTTACCAGATGGGATCGGAACCGACTTATTACCAAAAATCCATGCTGACTTTCCAAGTGTTGACGTCATTATGGTAACGGCGGCGAATGAAAACCATATGCTAGAAAAAGCGATTCGAAACGGCGTAAGCAACTACCTTATAAAACCGGTCACGTTAGAAAAATTTGTTCGCACAATTGAAGACTATAAAAGAAAGAAGCAACTATTACATAGTAACAATGAAGTAAATCAAGCGCTAATCGATAACTTTTTCGGTACTTCACAAACACAAGAAATGAAAAACTTACCGACAGGTGTTGATCCGCTAACACTGCAAAAAGTGAAAGGAATTATAAAAGGATTTGAAGAGGGCATTACAATAGAAGAAATGGGAGAACAAATGGGGGCCTCCAGAACAACCGCAAGAAGATATTTAGAATACTTAGTAGCGACCGGCGAATGCACAGTAGAGTACACATACGGCATTATCGGACGACCAGAACGAAAGTACCGAATAGGAAGAGGACTATGAAAAAACGATTATTACTATGTATATGGATCATGACAGGAGTAATAGCTGGTTGTTCCTCGGAAAAATCCCATACGAATAAAGTGAACATCGACAAATTAGAAATCGTTGCACCAAACGTTCAAGGAGCAGGATGGGACTTAACAGCACGGGCGATGCAAAAAATACTAACGGAAGAAAAAATCTTCACAAAACCAATCACTGTCACAAACAAAGTAGGTGGCAGCGGTGATGTCGGATGGAAATATACGAAACAAAAAGGTGGTCACGTACTGGCGATTAACTCAAGCTTACTCATAACGAACAACCTACTAGGCCACAGTAAACTAACATATAAAGACTTCACCCCGCTCGCAACATTAGCATCGGACTGGGAAGTCGTTGTCGTATCAAAAGACAGCACCATAGATAACGCAAACGAACTAATGGAACAACTAAAACAAAACAAGAAAAACTTCAAAATCGGCGTTGCCCCCGGCCTAGGAAACGACGATCACCTATCCTTCGTACAAGTAAGCAAAGCCTTCGGCATAAATCCAGCCGAACTACAATTCTTCGTCTACGAAAACAAAGAAAAAATCATAAACGCCCTAACGAACAAACAAATCAGCGCCGCAACCATGACCCTATCCGAAGCCGAAAAACAATACAAAGCCGGCAAAATAAAAATACTAGCCGTATCCGCACCAAAACGACTAGACCGACTCCAAGAAATCCCAACATGGAAAGAACAAGGAATCGACGTCATATTCCAGCACTGGAAAGGAATTATGGGCCCGAAAGATATGACGGAGGAAGAGGTTGCTTATTGGGATGGTGTGATTAAGAGGATGGTGGAGAGTGATAGTTGGAAGGGGATTTTGAGGGAGCGGGGTTGGGAGAGTTTTTATAAGGGGAGTGGAGGAATAAAATTCTTTCTCGATAAGGAAAATAAAATGTATGATGAATTGAGGAATGCAAGAGGAAAGTAGTGCACCATATAATGTTAGTTCCTTTTGGGGTATTAGCATTAGGATGAAGAAAAAATTGAGCTTGATTAGTTGAAAAAAGATTAGTTTCCTTAAAAATTAAAGTGAATTTCTGATGTTTTGTAATAATTATTCATTCATTATGTTCTTTAATTAAGACTAATAATTTAGTGGTTAAAGGGAAGCAATGTATATTGATAATTTCACTTGTTATTTGTCTATGTTTGTTATGGTGTGTTACATATAAAAATATATTATTGTTATAAATTTTACATAGCATGTTGGCTCTCATGAAAATTGGTAAAGTGAGTTAGTCTTTGGTATAATTTAAAAGCAAAAAAGAATCGTTCTTTTCGATTAAGTTGGTCATAAAGACTTGATTATTTTAAAAAGAACGATTTTTTTTTATGTAAAAAAGTTATAAAGTATGTTATCAACAGTTATAGGATAGGGAAATATATGAGTTATCTCTATCGTCAAAATATAGAATGTTTTTTATTTTTATATGATAATTAACGATTTTGTGAAAAAGGGTTAATTGAGCTGAAATAAACTAATGGTTTAGTAATAAATATTTTTAATAAGAAGGAGAAGTACAATTGAAAGTTATTGATTTATTTTGCGGTGCTGGAGGATTTTCAGAAGGATTTGAGAGAGCTGGTTTTGAAATAGTTAGAGCTTATGACATTTGGGCACCTGCAATTCTGACACATAATCAAAACCATGGGAATGGTAAGCAGATTGCTTTTAAGGGGGATATTTATGAAATATCCATGTTAGATAACGAAGAATTTGAGAAATGGATACCAGATACAGAGGTTATAATTGGTTCTCCGCCATGTATTGCTTTTTCAAACTCGAATAAATCAGGAAAAGCCGATAAGACTGAGGGAATAAAATTAATTGAGGCTTTTCTACGGATTGTTGCAAGAAAGATGAGCAAGCCCAATAGCAAATTAAAATATTGGGTTATGGAAAATGTAGAAAACTCTTTAGGATTTGTAGAAGATAATTATACAGCTGAGGAGTTAAGTTGGCCTGAATTAGGAGATTTCATATTAAATGTTCCCCAAAAAAGAATATTTAATATGAAATACTTTGGGGTTCCTACAAATCGAAAGCGTTCTATATGTGGCCTGTATCCAGATTTACAAGAATTAAATGGAGAGAAGGATATAATTACTTTAGGAGAAGTTCAAAAGGCGTTAGGTAAGCCAACTCCTCTAAGCTACTCTAATTCTTCTGAAATAGTTAAGGATCCTATCTATGGAATTGAAATGCTTAGTAAAGAATTAACAGATCATCATTATGTTAAAGAAGTGCCTTATTTTGAATGGATAAAAGCTAAACGCCAAAAACAGGATAAGGGCTATATGGGGAAAATGGCATTTCCTGAGAATAAGGATAAGCCTGCGAGAACAATTATGGCCACCTTGTCTGGATCTTCTAGGGAATCTATGATATTTAATTTAGAAGATTCTGAAAACAGGTACAGATTCCCAACTATTCGAGAAGTAGCGACATTAATGTCATTCCCAATTGATTTTCGATTTTACGGGGATAGTGATTCTGTAAAATATAGAATGATTGGCAATGCAGTAACTCCAAAATTCTCTTACGAAATAGCAAAGGTTATTCGTCAAAACCTAAATTATCAAATGTCTAACGATAGATTTTCAGTTCGAAAAAAATTTAATAAGGATATACTTTTTACAAATTTAAATGGGACTGTTTTTGATTTAAAGAAAGAAAAACCAAAAAAGTTTGAATCCAAGTATAGTTATCATGTACCATATATTATAGAGAAATCTTACAGAGTTGGTTTAGAAAACCAATTTTCTGATGGGGTTGTTCATTGGAAAACAAAAATTCATTATTCTCAGGGCAAAAATGCCAAAGTATACGAGAATATTTTTGTGAATTTATGTTTATATGAGCAAGAGGAAATATTAAAAATCACTAAATTTATAAAAAAGTATATTAGAGAAACTTATTCTTTCGAAAATATCCAAATTCAATATTGTAAAACCGTTGAAGATAGAGATGGCGTTGGACCGGATGAATTATTACAAGCTATTAAGGAATTTGTAGAATCTAATAACCAATTTGATAGATTTGTGTTTATCAAGGAAATAGGTAAAGAAATTTCTATGAAAATTGTTACGTCATATTATCTGTTAGAAAATATTTTAAAGGGGATTGAAGATGGCATCTAAAACAAAGGCATTAAGTGAAGATTTAAGAATAGAGAAACTAAACGAAATCAAAAAAAGTCAACCAATTATGACCGGTGTAAAGCTATTTTATAAGGGACAAGAAAGAAGATTTAATGTTTACCAAATACCTTTGGAGTATTTGGTTTATAACCCTTATAACGGAAGAATAGGTACGAAAGTAAAAACGTTTGAAGTAACTTCTCATAAGTTAAATCCTGAAAATCAGAATGATATTTCTATTATCGAACAATTTTTGTGGGATTCGAAGCATGATAGAAACAAGAAAACTTTAAAGAGTCTTTTGAAAATTGGTCAGCAAGAATATGGAATTGTCACTAAAAATGGCTATATAATTGATGGGAATCGAAGAGCCTCTCTTTTAAATAAAATAAATAATAATAAAGAGGAATATAGTAAAAATTATGATGTAAGACCTTGCAGTTACTTTAATGCTATTATCCTTGATGATAATGTTGGGCAAAAAGAAATTCTTCAGCTCGAAACTATGTATCAAATGGGGCGTGAGGAAAAACTTGATTATAACGCTACTGAGAAATATTTAAAATGCCAGCAGTTAAAAGAAGTAGGATATTCAATTGAAGATATAGCGGATATGATGGGAGAAGGAAGTTCTAAAAATATCCAGAAGTATTTGGATATTTTAGAGTTAATGGATCAGTACCTAGATTACTATGGTTATAATAATATGTATGCAATGTTAGATAAACGAGAGGGACAGTTTGTAGATTTAAATAATTATGAAAAAGCATATAGAAATCGAAGTGGAAACGCAAAAACGAACTGGAATCCTCAAGATGATGATATTTCTGAAATGCTGCAAATTAGTTTTGATTACATTCGTGCACAATATGAAGGGAAAGAATTTAGAAATATAGCTAAAAATGGGAAATCAACGGTTCCTCAAAGCTTTTTTGCTTCCAAAAAACTGTGGCAAGAATTTAGAGATAAACATTTTGAAAATGTTGAAGAAATCGAAGAAGATCCTATTGATGTGTTTTTATCGAGAGCGAATAATGATGAAGAAATAATTGATAGCTTAACTGAACGTGATGAAGAATGGACAAAGAAAGTTATTAAACCAATAAAAGAAAATTTAAAATACAGTAAAAGTAAGTTAGATAATATTCAACAAGCTGACAAACCATTAACACTGTTAGAACGAGCTAAAAATGCGTTGTTAGAAATTGATGAACATCAGGAAAGTTTATATAGTGAAGATGTATTAGCAACAATTAAAGAAATAAATAATTTAGCTTATAACCTTTCTAAAACGGTTAAGAAACAGCTAAATCAAACGGTGTGAATAATATGGAAAATTTAAAAATTAATTCTCTTAAAGAAAGTTATTTACTATCGGGTGAAGATACTAAAAAGCTCAATAAACGTATCATATTCCATTTGAAGAGGGCTTTTGATGCAATTGAGACTGAAAAAGGTCTTGAAATCCCGAAAAATAATGAGAATGTTATTTCTGAATTAAGTGATTATTTATCTAAAAAACAAATTAGTTTACTTTTAGATACAGAAGCAGACCATACATTAGTTAATTTGTATAAGGAAGAAATGGATTTTAAAGAGTTCTCAAATAAAGCAAAAGATATTTGGAATAGAAATGTAAATGAAGGTGAATTTCGAAAATTCTGTGAATCGCTAAATGGAAATTTGGTACGTACTTTATATCCATTGCAGCTGTTGGCTGCATATCACTTAGCTTTTTCTCAGAATGCTTGTAATTTTTCAGTTCCGGGAGCCGGTAAAACAAGTATAGTCTATGGAGCATATAGTTATTTAAATTCACTAGATATAACACATAAACAATTTGTAAATAAAGTACTTGTGATAGGACCACTAAGTTCCTTTGGCCCATGGGAAAATGAATTTAAAGATTGTTTTGGAAGAGCACCTGAAGTAAAAAGGCTTTCGGGGGGGAATCTTTCAAGTGAATTAAGAAAAAGATATTTTTTTAGTAGAGATACTGCTGAATTAACTTTAATTTCGTATCAAGGTATTATTAATCAAAAGAAAAATTTAGAGTTCTTTTTAAAAAATAATGATGTAATGATCGTACTTGATGAAGCGCATAAAATAAAAAATACAGATGGAGGTAGTATAGCTGAAACTATATTAGATTTGGCTCCGTTAGCTAAAGGTAGGGTGATTTTAACTGGAACTCCTGCTCCTAACGGATATAGGGACTTATATAATTTATTTAAATTTATTTGGCCTAATAAAGAATTAATAAATTATAGTTTAAATCAATTGGATGATATGACAGAGAATCCTCGAGACCCTAGAATACAGCTGTTAATTGATGATATCTCTCCTTATTTTGTGAGAATCAAAAAGAAAGATTTAGGTTTGCCTGATAAAGTGGAAAATCCACCTATTGTGGTACCCATGGATAGTACTCAAAAATTAATCTATGAGACCCTAGAACAAAAGACTATTAAAGATTTAGTTGATAATGACGTAGGTCTAGTAGATGAGTTTAAAAAAGCTAAAATAATTAGGCTAATGCAAGCAGCAAGTAACCCATATTTATTATTAAAGCCAATTCAAGAAGGGATTTCAGGCATAGATTATTCCCCAAAAACATTTGATGAAGAATTAATTAATACCTTGATTAACTATGAGCGGACAAATTCAGTTCCTCCTAAATTTGATGCTGCTTTAAAGTTAATTCAGGATTTAATTAGAAGAGATGAAAAGGTAATTGTTTGGGCTATTTATATAGATACTGTTGAAAGATTTTCGGATTATCTTCTAGAAAACGGAATAGAGTGTAAAATTTTATATGGAAAAACTAAGGTAGAATCAGAAGGTTTAGATGAGGCTGTGGAAACTAGGGAGAAAATAATTAGGGAGTTCCATAGTGATGAGTCTGAGTTCAAGGTTATCATTGCGAATCCTTTTGCTGTAGCAGAATCTATTTCTTTACATAAAGCTTGCCACAATGCAATTTATTTAGAACGAAACTTTGATGGGGCGAGATACGTTCAATCTAAAGATAGGATACATCGTTATGGATTAGGTATGAACACTATAACAAATTATTATTATCTAATAACCGAAAATTCGATTGATGAAGTGATTGATGATAGGCTGATTGAAAAAGAAAATTTAATGATTCGTGTAACTGAAAACTCTGACATACCCTTATTCCAAGTATTGGATGAAGAGATTGATAAAAGTGATATTAAGGCGTTGATTGAAAACTATGTTAGCAAAAATCGTTAACTGTCGGGCATATGCTGATTTGCATAAATGTATATTGGTGCTAAATGTTTTAAAGTCAGAGTATAGATCTTTTCAAGAATTGCATACATATTTTTCAAATGACATAGTGATAAATATGAATCTAGGGGATACCTTAAGGTTATTTGAGGTGCTAGGATATCTTTTCATAATTGAAGAAAATGAGATTACGAAGTATAAAGTTATAGACACTGAGTATAGTCATAGCTCTATAATAAAAGATATTTTAAATTTATTAATCAAAAATAAGGTATGTGAATTACATAGGATTGATTTCGATTTTTATATTAAAATTAATCAAGAGTTCTATGCACTTCGAAATTTATTATTACTCTCAGAATCTATAATGAAATCTCAAATAAAGCAATTTTATCGGATTGATGGTGTTTTTTCAGATTACTTGCAAAAATTCTCACGGAAAATTAGCAAGGAGCAATTCTTAAAGCAATTAGAAAAGCAAAATGAGTTAGGAGAGCAAGCTGAAAAGTATGTTTTAAAACTAGAACGTAGTAGGTTTAATTCTTTACGTGAAATTAAACATGTCGCGCTTGACGATAATAATATTGGATATGACATAATGTCTTTTATAGATGATAAAAGTGATGAGTATGATAAATTTATTGAGGTTAAATGTTATTCAGGGTATGTCAATAGATTTTTTATAAGCAGAAATGAAATAGCACAATCTAAGAAATTAAGAGAGAATTATTTTTTGTATCTTGTTGACTCTAAATTTGATTCTCCTCCGGTCGTTATTCAAGATCCTTATAAATTTATATTTAGTAACTCGGAAATAGCTTATGAAATTGAAAATATTAGCTATAATATTAATCATATTATTTAATACCTAAATAAATCAGTTGTTTCAAACGAAAATAAATTTCAAAAAGGTTTTATAGTTTTTGGGGAAATAGGGAGGATAAAATGTTATAAATTGTTGTTATTGGTAGTTAGGAACTTTAGATACACTTTAGAAAATATTCTTCTCTTAAAAGTAGTGAGAGGCGAGCGTATCTGGATAAATGATAGATAAAAGAAATCCTAGTGAAATTACTAGGATTTTGTAATTTTTAAGAGTGTTATGAGTTAGTAGAGAAAAGTAGATTCTATATTAAAGAAAAAGTAAATTAAGAGTAGGTTCTAATTAATAGTAAAAATAATGTAAGGAAGAGAAGATATAAGTATTTTGTATATAGAATTTTTAGTTATTAGGATGATAACAAGGAATTAATAGTCACTAAAGTATTATTTACAAACAAATAAGGCTGTTATAACTACATCAGTACCCATTTTTTGTGAAATGAGAAATATTAATTTCTTCGAATTTAGAATAGGGATTTTTGTAAGTATTAAATAGCTTAACATTTCAAGTTAATAGGAATTATTTTTTAGTATAAAAAGAATTTTAAAATGATAATGAAGAAACAATTTACTCTAAGAATGCTAATTACATATTTATAACACACTAAAAATGAAAGTATATTAGTCAAAGAAAAATTTATTAACATTCAAATTGCAGAAAATATAATTAAAATTGAAATCCTTCTTTCTTAATACACTCTAAAATAGTATGGTTCAACATGAATAGCAATCAATATATATAAGAGAAAAGGATAAATTTAAGGATATTCTAGATTAAATAAAGAAATTTTACTTCTCATTATCTACAGTAAATATAAAAGTATAGAAACAGTTTTTTTATTTAATTATCTTGTTTATATGATAAAGGAGTGATGAAATAAAATATTTTTAAAATAGAAAGAAGTTAATAAAGAATACAGTATTATAATGTGTATATATAATTATTTTAAAATTTATGAATGTAGTAGAGGATTTAATAGGGGATGGAATAAAAATATTCTTACCATTTATTTTTTCATTTATTAGTTTTGTTAATATTTACGGGGCAATAAAGTTAATTTTATTAGGTCTTGTTAGATAGAGGGGGTTAAACTTTAGAAAAATTACCCGATTAAATTGATAAAAGGAAGAATCAAATAGTGCTTATGAAATTTTCTAGTATTGTAATGGAATAAGTGTTATTCGTGAGGAAATTCTCCATTTGGTTTTCAAATTTGTATTTAGTACAAAGGGAGTTTAGTATATTAATTTTTAGTTGTTAATATAAGTTTTTTATATTAAGTAGAAAAAATAACAAATAAGGCGAGATAAAGTATATCTTTGTGGGGGATTTATGGGAAACATATATAATTTTGGTAAATTACTTGTTGGCGAGTTTAGTAATGATAGTCTTAATCAAAATTTAACATTTGCAGTTGCTATTGCAGCAGGATTATTAACAGTCAGTGCTCTTGTGACTATATTTATTTCATTGAACAAGCAACAAATAATCCAAAAGTGTAAAACACTTTCATGGGAAATGGAAGACATTATTAATGGAGATGAAAAGGCTTATAATAAATCGAATTTGAAAAGTAAATTTACTTTATATGAAAGGCTACTAAGTGAGCCCGTTTTACTAAGATTTAAACCAATATTTATTAACTTTAATAACTGGGCGATAATTCTTACAGTTCTTTTTTTACTTGCTACAATTAGAATTTGGCTTAGTATTGGTTATTTTTTAGGAGAAGACATAGCTGAGATAACGTTTGCTGGTGTAGTGTTACTTACGCTTTTTACCTCTTTAATGTTTACATTAATTAGTGTTAGAATTACAGGGAATTTAGACGTCCCAAAGAATATATTAAATGGGAATAAGTTAAGTAAAATAAAAACTAAAGACTTATGTGCAGGTTCTAGTAGCTTAATTTTCAAGAAAGAAAATAATATTTTATTGGGTAATCTTAATGTAAATTTACCAATTACTAATGTAGAGATACTACCACTTCTCTATGGAATCAGCTATGATAAAACAAAAAAAGAGAAAAGTATTAAGGCTATGGATCTTTTATGTACTCCTTACTTTCCAAAAGAGGAGAAAGTGAAATTTGCATATACAAGCCAATTTCAAAAGAAAGTTATAGTCATAGATGAAGCAGAATCATTTAAAGAAAGTATTACAGGAATAATTCGAATTGGAGATAAACTCAACCCTTCTCCTAGAAATAATATAGGTATGTTTTCTAGTCCGTTTTATCCGACGGGGTATAACTATAATATTTATTTTATTGATTTTGAAAATCCATTAGAAGAGAATCATACAGAGATGGAAGTGAATATTTCTAACTATGATGAAATTGAGGTTTATTGCTATTTTAGAACAAGCGAAGGAACAACATATGTTGAATACGGAAAAATAGAAATAAATAAATTTAATGAAGATTCGGTAATAGAACTTCCCCCAATATCCATTTCTCATAATAATATTGATTTTGAGGACATAGAATGGGAACACAAAGTAGAATTTGAGTAAAGTATATAACTATAATCTGTAACAATATTAGGGATAGATACATAACTTAAGGGGAAGTAAGATTAAGTTATTTTTGAGGATTTGTGCAAGTATAATATATTTTATATGGGTAATGAAAAGAGGCTCTATTCACTTGATTGAATTAGAGCTTTTTCTTTTTTAGAAGAATAAAAATTAAATTACATTTAAAGGACTTATGCAAATTTACTAAGGAGAGGGCTAGTTTCTCATGTATGGAAAGTAAATTATGAGTTCTATAAAGGATGAAAATGTTATATTGCTTGAAAAAGAAAGGTGAATATAGAAAAAGCTAGAGGAAAGATTAAAAAGGGCGGTTATTGATGAAATGGTGTTATGTATAAATTTAGATAGATATTTAATTTATTTATATATATGTTAGGGTATAAAAATATGCGTTGCCTGTCTATTTAAAAGATACACGTATCCCTTGCACCTCCCCCAACGTCACCCCCTAATCTAAAGAAGACAAAATAAAAAAGGGGGACCAAACCACTCATGAAAACCACCACAAAAGAAAAAAGAAACACCATCATTATGCTACTACTTTCAGCCGCAATTGGAATCTTTTCACCAATACTCATGTACATCACACTGGCACGTAAAAATGAAGTGTACAAATATCATTACCGAAAGGCGTTCAACTTTCACTTGTTAATTTTTCTTCTATTTAATATTAGTTCGCGTATTAGTGATGTTTTGTTTTGGATTGTATTTATTTTTGAGGTAATTCAAGTGCTCATTGTTGCGTGGAAAGTAATACGCGATGAACCATATTGTTATTTCATTCGAATTCCGTTATTTAAAGAAGATAAGTATATAGTGGAAGGAGAATAGGTGATGAAAAAAGAAGTGGAGATAAAGGAGAAGCAATTTTTTGTTATGGTTGCAGTGTTGTTTATTGCGATTTATATTGTTTTACGAAAAAGAAAGTATGAGTACTTTTATGATGGTATTAGCGAGTATGAAAATCGTTATAGAGGGCATGTTCCTTTTTTACTGCTTGCTGTGGGTTTGTTTCAATATTGTCGGCAGAATGAGATGAGTTTTTCTCATATGCTTCAGTATGTGAAAGATAAGTTGTCGGAGTAGGTGAGGATATGGCGTGGATGATTAGTGAGTTTGCAAGTGTTGGAGATGTTACGGTGCGGACGCTTCGTTATTATGACAAGATTAATTTATTAAAGCCGAGCGATTATACTGAGGGTGGGCATCGGTTATATACGAAAGATGATTTGTATGTGCTGCAGCAAATTCAATCGTTTAAGCATCTTGGTTTTTCGCTGGGGGAAATTCAAAATATTATATTGCAGCGTGATATAGAGACGGAAGAATTTTTAAGGCAAATGCATTTTCAAAGGGAATTGCTTTTGGCAGAGCAAGAAAGAATTGCGAAGGTGCTTTCGCATATGGATGAGATGACGAAGAAGTTTCAAAAGGAAGAACGAGTGGATGTCGCTTTGTTTTCTTCGTTTTTGCAAACCTTCATATGGGAGAAAGAAAATAAAGAATGGTTAGAGGAACACTTTTCAACGGAGAGTATTCAAGCGTTTTATAATAATAAGGAATTAAAAGAAAAGTTTGATCGGCGTTTTATGGATGTGATAGGGAAGTTGAAAAAGTATAAGGAAGAAGAGAAGGATCCGAGTCATCATGACGTTCAAGTTACTTTGAAGGAATTTTTCAATTTAATAGAAGGAGTAACGAACTATCTTGATATACCTCAAAGTGATATAGAGAATATAATCCAAAAATCAAACTTCTCACTATCTGAATTCCCAACCCTCTTTACAACCAAAGAAGAAAACTATATAAAAGAAGCAATCCAGCAGTTTAACACCTAGTTAAACTGCTTTTCCATTATAATAGAAGAAAAACCAAACGGAGGAAAAATCCCATGCCAACCTACAACAAACTAATCAGAAACAAAATCCCACAAATAATAAAATCCAACGGAAAAACACCCACAACAAGAATCCTAAACGAAGATGAATATATAGAAGAACTCTGCAAGAAAACACAAGAAGAACTAACAGAATATATCGAAGCAAAAACAAAACCCGATAAACTAGAAGAACTATCCGACCTACTAGAACTAATAAACGCCCTAGCCGAACACGAAGGCACAACACTAGAAGAAATCAACAACATCCGTAAAAAGAAAGCAAAAGAAAGAGGTGGCTTCTCAGATCGAGTCTTTCTAATTGAAGTAACCGATAACTAACCCCTCCTAAGCCCCTTCCAAGCCCCTACCAAGTAATAAATCACTAAGAAAAAACATAACAAAACAAAAACACCAACAAACACCGTAGTAGTAGTCAAAAAAAATTTTGAAATAACACGCCAAAAACCCGGCCCTCCCGCCTATATATATTACAAAGGGGCTTTTACATTTTGAATGGGGACGGGAGGAACTTTGATGGCGGTCTATCGTAATGTGCAGGTGAATTTTTGGCAGGATGATTTTGTTTTGGATTTGACGCCGGAGGAGCGGTATTTTTATGTTTATTTGTTAACTTGTTCGAAGACGACGCAGTGTGGGATTTTTCCTTTTCCGAAGCGGTTAGCTGAGATGGAGACGGGTTATAATCGGGAGACTGTTGATAAGCTTGTGCAGCGCTTCATTGATTATGGGAAGATTCTTTATGATGCGGATACGCGGGAGTTATTCGTTTTGAATTGGCTTCGTTATAATCCTGTGACGAATACGAATGTGGAGAAGTGTGTGCTTCGTGAGCTTAAGGGTGTGAAGAATAAGGAGTTTATACATATGTTTCTTCAGAAGTGCGTAGAGGAGGAGCTGAATGTTCCAATGCTTTTAGCGCATTTCGGTATGCCGAGTGATTTGGCTGTAGATGATGTTGAGCCAGTTTGTGAGGAGACAGAGGTGGAAGAAGAGGTTATAGAGGAAGAAACGGGAAGTCGTGTGTTTTCTTTTTATGAGCAACATTTCGGTAGTTTGTCTCCTTTTGCGGTGGAGGAACTGAGTGCGTGGATGGAAGATTTGTCAGAGGAGCTTGTGTTGAAGGCGCTTCAAATTGCGTTTGAGAATAATAAGCGGACGGTTGCTTATGTGAAGGGCATTTTGAGAGGCTGGCACGGGAAAGGGTTTACGAAAGTGTGTGAGGTTGAGGCAGATACGGCTAAGTTTCGGAAGAAGGAGTCGTCTGTTAGTACGGGGGAGACGGAGGAGTTTTTGGCGAGGTGTGAGGAGTGGGAGAAGAATGCGCCATCTGAGGAAGAGTTGCAGCGCTTTTTAGCGGAGCGCGGGTGGCGGCCATGAGTATTCAAAATGTGGAGGCGGAAAAGACGGTGCTAGGTTCTCTATTAATTGATGGAGAGCTTATTAAGGAGTGCCGTTTGACGGAGCAGTATTTTTCTATGCCAGTACATAAGTCTATATTTCAGTTAATGCGAAAGATGGAAGGAGAGGGGCAACCGATTGATCTTGTGACGTTCATTTCTCGGGTAGATCCGAAGTTTTTAGAGGGTATCGGGGGAATGGAGTATTTTATAGGGTTAATGGATGGTGTGCCTACTACTAGCAATTTCTCTTATTATGAGGGGCTTGTTCGAGGTGCTTGGAAAATGTATCAGGCGGGTGTTCTCGGGCACAAGATGGGAGAGCGCCTTATTGCGGAGAAGAATGAGGAAATTATTGGTGAGACGATTACGGCACTTTGTGAGTTAGAGGAAAAAGACTCTGTATGTGAGTTTGATTTGAAGGATGCGTTAGTTGATTTGTATGAGGAGCTTCATCAAGATGTGAAAGAGATTACTGGTATTGAGTCTGGTTATACATCGTTAAATAAAATGACGTGTGGACTTCAGGAAGGTGATTTTGTCGTTCTTGGTGCGCGTCCTTCTATGGGGAAGACTGCGTTTGCGCTTAATGTTGGACTACATGCGGCGAAGTCTGGAGCGGCAGTTGGATTGTTTTCGTTAGAAATGAGTAGTAAGCAATTGTTAAAAAGGATGGCTTCTTGTGTAGGTGAAGTGTCAGGAGGCAGGCTGAAAAATCCGAAGCATCGTTTTGCGATGGAAGATTGGGAGAAGGTAAGTAAGGCGTTTGCGGAGATTGGTGAGTTGCCATTTGAGATTTACGATAATGCAGGCGTTACGGTACAAGATATTTGGATGCAAACCCGTAAGTTAAAGCGGAAACACGGTGATAAAAAGCTTTTAGTCATTGTAGATTATTTGCAGCTCATTACGGGCGATCCGAAGCATAAGGGCAATCGATTTCAAGAGATTAGTGAGATTTCTCGTAAGCTTAAGTTATTAGCACGTGAATTAAATGTTTGTGTAGTAGCACTGTCACAGTTATCTCGTTCTGTAGAGTCGCGGCAAGATAAGCGTCCGCTTTTATCAGATTTAAGAGAGACCGGACAAATTGAGCAAGATGCGGATGTCATTATGCTTATGTATCGAGAGGATTATTACGATAAGGAAACAGTGCAGAAAGAGATGACGGAGATTCATGTGGCGAAGCACCGGAATGGGCCTGTGGGGAGTTTTAAGCTGAGGTTTTTGAAGGAGTTTGGGCGGTTTGTGGAGATTGGATGATAAAATAGAAGAAGGCATATAAAAAGGTAAAGGAGTGGTTACGGATGACAAAAGTAGGTCGTTTATATGAGCAAGAGAAGCAAGAAGAAATTGATAAAGCACTTTCGGCAGCTGGAATGCTCTTTAAAGGAATGAGTGTAGAAGAAATAGCTAAAAAATTAGATGTAACAATTGAAAAGGTAAAAGAGTGGGAGAAGCGTTTATCTCATTAATCGCTGGGGTAATGGCAGCGTCTGTATAAATTTATACAAAAATAGCCGAATATTTACTATATAATAGTCGGCTATTTTTGTACGGAGAAGTTGTTAGGTTTAATACGCAAAATTTTTTATTTGCTCTTGAATATGCTTCTTATTTCCCCATAAAGAAAGTCTTTCTCTCTGCCGTAATCCACTGCTGCAAATCATCTTGGTTACGTCGGACAAGTCGATTTACTAACACATCATGCCATACATAATCCTCTAATAAGTATATATGGACGGGGTCATCTGTATAAAAAGCAATATTACGCTCTGCAAGTGATGGTCCATAAATCATTTCTTTAGAATCTATCGATACAATAAACCAATGTTCTGTAGACAAGGTTTCTGTATAAGGTGTTATGCGATGGGCTTCTAGATTTTTAATGGGATTTTCAACATGTAGGGTAATACCTTGTATTGTAACTTTATCAGCTACTTCAGATAGATCTTCTTTTAATGCTTCATACATCTCATCCCACATTGAAATGACAATACGTCGTTCTGCTTTTTTTATTAATGCCTGAGAATAGCTAATGATTGTTTGATTGTCTTTTAAAGTAATGACTCGATTATCCGTTTTTTCCTCGGAAGTTTCTAGTTTTTTTAATGAATCACTTATTCCTTCATATGTAGACTGCCATTCTGATTGCGCCTTCTGTAAAAAGATTTCAACAGGTAGAGGTGAATAGCGAGTGGTGTCATTTATTTCTTCTTTCATGACAATGCCTTTTTCTACAAGGTTACCTAAAATCTCATAAATTCGCGCTCTTGGGACACCCGAATCTTTACTCACTTGGTAGGCTGTGACAGGCCCTTGTTTAACAAGAGATACATAAGATTTAGCTTCATATTCATTGAAACCAATTTTTTTAAGCTGTTGCACTATGTAGTCCACTTTTTTCGTCCTCCGATGTTTGCTTTTATATTTCAACGTTACAATAACTCTTTACATTTAGCAAATTGATAGTTACTATTACAATAGTGACTAAAGGGGAGGCTACTAGTATGGATTTTTATTTAGACCCATCTGTATTAATGATTTTGATTGTTTTTGGATTTGTAGCTGCATTTATTGATTCAGTTGTAGGTGGTGGTGGATTAATCGCCTTACCAGCTTTATTATTTACAGGATTGAATCCAGCAAGTGCAGTAGCCACGAATAAATTGGCATCGACAATGGGAAGTGCAACTAGTAATATTGTGTTTTATCGTTCTGGTAATCTTAATTTGAAATCGGCGTTTAAATTATTTCCAATCACTTTCATAGGTTCCATAATAGGGGCATGGACCGTTCATTTAATGAATCCAGAAGTATTGAAGCCATTAATGCTGATCATGCTTGGTGTGGTCGCTATTTATACGATATTCAAGAAGGATTGGGGAAGTATTTCCACTCATAAAAAATTGTCTGGCCGACACGTCATTATTTTTACCTTTTTTATTTTTGCTATTGGTTTTTATGATGGATTTTTAGGTCCTGGTACAGGTTCATTTTTAATGTTTTCTCTTTTATTTATTGGGTATGATTTTTTAAAAGCAGCAGGTACTGCGAAGTTTCTTAATTTAGGAAGTAACGTTGGTGCATTGTTGATGTTTATGTATGTAGGGCAAGTAAACTATGTGTATGGTTTTATAATGGGGATTGCTCAAATTGCTGGAGGAATCGCCGGCTCCAAATTTGCTATAAAAAAAGGCAGCGGGTATGTTCGCGCCCTTTTCATTACAGTAACTTGTTTGTTGTTAGCGAAAAATCTGTATGACTATGTGCAGTAAGTAATCAAAGGACGTAGAAAAGGTCAAATATGTAGATTACATAAAATATAAGAAGATATTAGGAGGAAATTCCTTTTAACATTTTTCATTTGAACGTTGTAGCCATCATATAGCTATAACGTTTCATGTTTTTAAAACAAGTAATATTTTATTGAAAACTGCTGTAACCCCTGGTACATATAGGGTGTTGTAAGTTTTAAAGTGAAAGTTGTAGCCATCATATAGCTATAACGTTTCATGTTTTTAAAACAAGTAATATTTTATTGAAAACTGCTGTAACCCCTGGTACATATAGGGTGTTGTAAGTTTTAAAGTGAAAGTTGTAGCCATCATATAGCTATAACGTTTCACATTTTTAAAACAAGTAATATTTTATTGGAAACTGCTGTAACCCTTAAGCATGTGGATCGATACATGTGAAAGCTCACCATATGTATTACATTTTTTATGAAGAAATAGAAATACTTCTAAATCAGCATTTGTAATACCGTATAGCTTATGTTTTCTGCCTTCGTTTTTATCAAATGCACTTATTTCATCTACAATTTTTTTCATTTTCAGTGAAACAGATGGCTTTGCTTTTGCAACAAATCCCTCTTCATCTGCAATTCGTTCTTCGTAGGACATTAACTTCACAATGTCTTCTAGGTAAGTATCTTTAAAATTGTAATACTTACCTTCTAAAGCGTCTACTAACCTTTGCCATGATTTAATTGTTACAATTACTGGTGTTGTTGTTTCACCATTCAAACTACATTTGTTCTTTATAATGAAAGATCTTGCCATCTTTTTCACCTCCTTTTATTTTGTTCACATAATATCTTTACAATTATTTGATAAAATAAAGTCAACTGCATATTGTGAGGGTGGGTGGTTATCCCTTCTTTCTATTTGGAAGGAAAGGAGGTGATAATATGGACTTTTTGTTTGATCTTGTAAAAGAGTTTGTCAAAGCGACTGTGCGCGAAGTTTCAGCGTATTTTTTGCGGAAGCAACTTCTAGATAAGGACAACAAAAAACCCACTCCGCGCCGTAGGAAGCAGAAGGGTGGGTTTCGTAAAAAGAAATAGCTTATAATAACTACCACCCATACGGTAGCAGTTAGGGAAGAGATGTTAGCGCATCTCTTCTTTTATTATATGCCATTTTAGTGGATGTCATACTTATATAGTACTCTACCGAAAATATATCATATTCCTATTTTATGGTCAATTTGATTGCATGATTGAAAAGGTGCAGTCTTATTCCTCTTCAAACTGAAAAATATCCCGGTTAATAAGTTGGTGGAGATACCTATCCATTTCAGCAGCAGAAACGCTTTTTTTATTTTTAAACCACCATGCGCTTAATGAGGTGATTGCCCCTGAATAAAATTCAATGATTAAATCATTGGGCATCGTATGATTTTTGTGCAGTTGATTTAACGCTTCTATTTCTTGTTTTCTCGTTTCGTGACTTAAATATTGTGTTCGGTTAATAAATTGTTCATCAGACATTTGCGTTTCTAATATTTTACCGATTTCTTCATGGTGTAGAAATTGTTCCATTACTTGAAATGGTTTACTTAATCGATCTGAAACCGGTATTTCAGCAATCATCTTGCTATATCGTTTAAATCCAAATGCTAATAAAGCATCTTTATCTTCAAAGTGTTTATAAAAGGTTGTTCGGTGTACCATTGCACGGTCACATATTTGGTTAATCGTAATCGTACTATATTTCTGTTTTGATTGCGTCATTAATTCAAATAAGGAATCCCACAGTAATTTATGTGTACGTCTAATACGTAAATCAAGTTGTTTTTCATTATCGTTCATCTACAATTCTCCTTTTTTGTAGATTAAATATACAGTGGCTGAAAATTGATTCTCCCTTTTTAATCTACATATGTATATTATGTTACATGTGTTCCGGTGTATTTAAAGTTTTTTAAGTAAGAAACAGGAGGAGAATCTGTAAATGAATATGACAACTAAGAGCCCAGCAAGTGGCAAATTTGATACTTCTAATTTGAAACATACCCCCATTTTAATTGCATTACTTTTAGGTGCAATGGTTGCATTATTAAATGAAACATTACTTGGAAATGCGTTAACGGTATTAATGAAAGAATTTGACGTAACGGCTTCAACGATTCAATGGCTTTCTACAGCATACATGTTAGTAGTTGGGGTTTTAGTTCCAATTACAGCGTTACTTCAGCAATGGCTCACAACGAGACAAATGTTTTTGATCGCTATGGTAACGTTTTTAGTCGGTACATTAATTGCGGGATTCGCACCGACATTTTCCGTTTTATTAATTGGCCGTATCGTCCAAGCTGTAGCGACGGGGTTAATTACACCGTTATTAATGAATACGATTTTAATCATTTGTCCACCTGAAAAACGTGGTGCGACAATGGGATTAATCGCACTCGTGATGATGGCAGCTCCGGCAATTGGCCCTACATTATCTGGAGTAATTGTGGATTCATTAAATTGGCGCTGGTTATTCTATATTGTTATTCCTATCGTGATCATTTCCATTATGATTGGGATGAAGTACATTCAAAATGTTTCAGAGTTAACAAGGCCAAAAGTAGATTACCCATCTATCCTTTTATCGACATTAGGATTTGGCGGGCTTGTGTATAGCTTTAGTGCATCGGGTGATTTAGGATGGTCCGATGCAAAAGTGTATGGCACTTTAATTGTTGGGCTTATCTCATTATGTATTTTTGCCGTTCGACAATTGAAAATTGAGAATCCAATTTTAGAATTACGAGCATTTAAAGTTCCGATGTTTACATTATCAGTTGGATTAATTGTCATTGTGATGATGTCGTTATTTTCAACGATGACTTTATTACCGATGTTCTTGCAAACCGTTTTACTCGTTACAGCTTTTAAATCAGGAATTATCATGCTTCCGGGAAGTGTTATTAGCGCCATAATGGGACCAATCGCAGGTAAACTATTTGATAAATTTAGTCCGAAAGTTATTATCGTTCCCGGCATTGTCTTAGTAGGAATTGCAATGTTCTTATTTAAAGGCATTACTCCTGATACATCAATGGTACAAATTATTGTCATGCATAGCGTATTAATGGTTGGACTCATGTTTGTCATGACAGCACAAACATACGGTTTAAATCAATTAACACCAGATTTATATCCGCACGGAACAGCACTATTTAGTACGTTGCAACAAGTAGCTGGTGCAATTGGTACAGCTATCTTTATTTCGAAAATGTCTTCAGG
Source organism: Bacillus sp. cl96 (assembly GCF_900100505.1). Taxonomy (NCBI): domain Bacteria; kingdom Bacillati; phylum Bacillota; class Bacilli; order Caryophanales; family Bacillaceae; genus Bacillus; species Bacillus sp. cl96. The sequence goes on along the minus strand of NZ_FNDM01000001.1, from coordinate 549,697 downwards.
AACAACTAAGTATATGGAAAGCTCCGCAAATCCACTGGATCCAGTAGAGAAGTTAAACGGTTTAACGTCAGGGTTCCAAGGTGCATTTGCACTTGGGTTAATCTTTATTATTGTTGCATTTATCGTATCGTTATTCTTAAAAGAAGAGAAAGAAGGAGTAAAGGCAGCGAGGGTTTTACAGAACGAACATTAAGGTTTATATAAAAAAGACATCTTTCCCTAGAAAAGATGTCTTTTTTATATTTTTTTGTAACACTTGTTTTGGGTGTCTTCATACATAAGAATTGGTATGTACAATAATTATCCTTTTTGAGAATAACGATGCAAAGCCGTACTAATAACTAATAGTTCACCAGATGATTTAGTGACATCGTATATAGATTCTGTTATGAGAATAGTCATGATTATGAAGTTGTTATATTTATATTAAAAGATTTATCCTTTTTTGTAGTAAAAATTAGAGACTCTTCAATAAAAAGGAATTAAATATGATATTCTTTAGTTAATATATTTAAACGAAGACAGGGGAAATGAAGATGGACAAGAAGCTAACGTATTGGCTAGCATCTATTATAGGGGGAGTAGTACTTGCAACTGGTATGACTTATGGAATGTTACAGTTTGCTGAAGTCCCGCTTGGGAGTGAGGACCATGTTTTTGCAGAGGTTAATAAAGAAGACACACTATCGAATGAAGCAGAAGTGAAAGGCTCAAATGCACAACTTCACATTACAGTAACTTCTACTGAAGAAGAAGTGATTTCAGCTATGCATAGCATGACTCATCAAAAAGTAAAAGCGTGTGAAGGAAAGGGAGCAACCCCTATGTCCAAAAAGAATGCAGAGAAAGTAAGAAACATTCTAAACGGAAACAATTTCAAGAACAAAGAAGAGCTATTAGCAATTACTGAAAGATGGGCAAATAGAGATTTTAGTAAAATTTTAGAAGAACATAACTATTTTATTAAACTTCAAGGTGGCAAGATAGGTGAAGCTACAGTAATGGATACGGTAGACGAGCAAGTATTCTGTCTCAATACTTTCGGTGATGATGTAACGGCTGCATTAGTTAAATCAGAAGATCTTCAAGCGTTGTAAGGTGTTTTTTCTTTAATATAAAGAAAGCCTCAAGTATTCATATACTTGAGGCTTTTCTAATGGAAAGATAGGAATGATCCGAATTCCTTACATTAAGAACAAAGTGGAATTACTCCTAAACCAATTAATAAAGCTGCAGCAACTGCTGGAATTGGTACAGGAATTTGAATGCCTTCTACAAATAAGAAATACTGACCACTTACTATTTTAAAACAAACTACTTGCATGGCTATTCCTCCCTTCTTTTAGAATTAATACATTATATTAATTAATCTATTTATTGATATAGTTAAATTATTCATTTTTTAAAATATAGTTAATATGTGAATAGTTTTCGAAAGGACCTGCTCAATCAATGCGGAAAAACATAAGATGAAACGAATCCATTAAAATACATGAGTGAACCTTAGTTTTCCCCTCTTATCTAAAGGAGGAACTATTATGGGTTATGGTGGTAGTTGTGGCGGTTGTGGCTTCTCGGGAGGCTTTGCTTTATTAGTTGTGTTATTCATTTTATTAATCATCGTTGGAGCTTCTTGCTTCTGCTAAAAACTATTGGAAAAGACACTCATATAGAGTGTCTTTTCTTTCGTGCAAAATGCTTCCTGATATTATCCAACTGTATATAGTATACGGTATACTTTTTCCTCATTAGACATATAAAAAGGTTGGAGGGATGTTATGAAACTAGTAGGAAAGCACATTTATATTCGGCTTTATAAAACTGATGATGCTAACGAGTTAGCTAACTTACATATTAGAAATCGCGAATTTTTTCAGCGAGTTTGTCCATTGCTCCCAGAAGTTTTTTATACAGAAGAACATCAAAAAATACGTCTTGAACAAGCGTTAAAAAAGACAGCTGAAGGGCAAGTATATCCTTTTGGAATCTTTTTAAGAGAAAATGATAAACTTATCGGAGACATTTCATTAACTCAAATTGTTAGGGGAGACCTCCAAAGTTGTTATATGGGTTTTACTTTGGATAAGGAGCATAATACAAAGGGCTATACAACAGAGGCTCTTCAACTTGTTGTAGATTTTGCTTTTAGGGAATTACAGCTACATAGAATTGAAGCAGGAGCGATGCTTGCTAATTTAGCATCTATTCGTGTATTAGAAAAAGTGGGATTAAAAAAAGAAGGTATAGCGAAAGAAAATATAAGGATTAATGGCAAATGGACAGATCATCAAATATTAGCTATCATCAACAGCTTGGATGTGTAAGCTTATTTTGATTCCAATAACGATAATTATGTAAAGGGCTGTCTATATCGACAGCTTATTATATTTTTTGCTTAGCGTGATTTTTTCGGAATGCTGGCGGCGTCATTGATGGACGTAAGTACTCTGAACATGCACTTGAAAGAATGGTACCTGATACCGTTCAAGTTCGAGCGGAGCTTACAAAACGAGCACGTGAGCGAGCTGAAAGAAAAGGGTATGCATTCGGATCAGATAAATACATGGAAGAATTAAAAAAGTTGATCCTCGGGGAATGACTCCAAATGTAGTTGAAGATATTATAAAAACAGGCACTCGCAAACCAGGAGACACTCCTGGTACTTGGAAATACGTTAGAAACGAAGGCTACGTAGTTATAAATGATAAAGGTGATGTTATCACAGTTGTTCCCGCAAAGAAAAAAGAATAGAATGAATAGCATAGTAAGTAATCTATGAAAAAAAGGTTGAGGAATATTGGATATTAAACATGATAAGTATGAGTTACTAGAAATTTTCGAAAGCGAACCAGAAGATTACTATATTCCAGGTGCAGGTGCGTATCGATATAGTAAAATTGATAAACTTGGATTTGAACTGGTTATGAATATGTTCTATTATGATGCAACAGTTGAATTAATAATGCTATACGAAGACAAACGTATCATAGAAACCAAGATGGAATCAGTGAAAGAAATATATACTCGTAATGATTCACTATACATTCTAGGTACAGAAGAAAACAAAACAATCGAAGTAAAATTCAAGCCACATTTTACAGTTACAATAAATGAGTTTTAAAAACTTGAAATCAATGTTCGTAAATATTCTGAACATGCTTTAGAAAAAATGGATCCGGATACAATACAAGTTCGCGCTGAATTAGAGGCACATTCCAAAAGTAGAGGGATATACAGAAATTTAAAGAATTTGTTAATCCTAGAGGTATCACACCTTCTGTAGTAGATTTTCTGTGCCTTTCCATCGGAAAATCAAGGCTGATATAAAAAATGAGTAGAAAAAACAAGGCTCTTACTTCGTGGATACCGCTACAAAGTAAGAGCCTTGTTTCATTATATTTGTTCATACAGTTTTCCTTGTAGTCTTCTGTTTTCATCCTTCAATCGCTTATTCTTTATCAATTTTTCGAACAGGTTGCTCCCAAAAGTTTTTTATACAACATAACATCAAAAAATACGTCTTGAACAAGCGTTAAAAAAGACAACTGAAGGGCAAGTATATCCTTTTGGAGTCTTTTTAAGAGAAAATGATACAATGAAGATAATATTAGGGAATTATGGGGATGATTACGTTGCTTACTTTGATAAAATTTGTAGTTAGTTATGCTGCAAGTCTATTTGCTTTTATTTTTGGATGGTTCTTAATTTCATATATTTTTAATCCTAGCTTTATTCACCCAGACGTTTTACAGGGGTTCATAAAAACTATCGTCACTTATGGTAGTATACCAGCTCTTATAGCTTGTCTAATTGGGGAAGTTTTATATAGGAAAATTAAACGATGTCGAGAGTTTCAATTTGGAATTCCTTTATTTATAGGACTAGCAGTTATCTATACACTTATACCATTTCTTTTTCTTTTTAATTTTTCTTTTTCATATTTCTTTGACTTCGTTGCACCTGTTATTATGGGTTCCTTAGCGTTTTATTTAGTACGTAGAAAAATATAATTTTCGTTTTGATGCATTATAATAGCTATCTCTGAATCACTAGTTTCAAAAAGCCTTCACGCAATGATAATTGCATGAAGGCTTTTGATGTTTTCTTATTTTTTTGTCTCGTTAACCCATGTAATAATGTCCTGGATGACGTACTCGGGAATATTAGCAGGGATTTCATATTCACTAGGAAGACTTAATTCCCCGTCACCCTCCGTGAAGAAATGATTCAATTTCGGGTATTTTTTGAACTGAACATTCCTGCGGTTTGCAAGCCCTTCTTGCCATTTTGTATATTCATTTTTTACTGTTACTTGATAATCACGTGCTCCTTGCAGAATGAGTAAAGGCTCTTTTCGTGATTTTGCCTCTTCAACTGGACGCCACCTAGAAACATCATACATAAAATGAGGTGACCCAAAATTGTAGCCAGCTGGAGGATGGTCAGGATTGAAAGTAGGGTCCTGAATAAAAGCAGCCTGTCTTTTTAGTTCATCGATTTCTTCCTTTGATGCCCCAAGGTATTCATACTGATCAATGGCAATGTCAGTCAAAGGGCGTGCAGGTGGTGCGAGTAAGATACTTCCTCGAACAAGTGAGGAAGGCGCTTTGCTCAGTATACGCGGCATTGTGCCAGCTCCTTGGCTATGTCCGAGAATGAAAATATTATTTGGATCAATGCCTTCCTGCTGCGCTGCTGACTTTGCTGCATATATGGCATCATCTGTAGTATCACGGTCTAATGTAACAGGTTCTGCACTCATCTTTAATGCATGTTCTAAGGTACGTTTTTCATAGCGCAACACTGCAATTCCGTTGGATGAAAGGCCCACCGCAAGGTCTCGTAAGATTTTTGTTCCCAAATAGGTAGCATCGCGATCATGGATGCCAGCACCATGCACAAGAACAACGACGGGTACCTTTTCACCACGCTGATGCTTCGGAACTGTTAATGTCGCTGGTAACGGATAGGTAGAATTTCCAATGACGATTTCACGTTCTTGATAGGAGTCAGGTTGATCATAGCTAGGATGTGGGATGGTATAAGATTCTTCGGGTGGCCTTTCTCCAATTTCATCTACTTTCCCGCCAGGTGTGAATTTAAGGAGTAGCGGTATGGTAGTTCCTTCGGTAGCTGCTGGAATTTCTACCGTCTGATGGACCAAGTTTCGTTCTTTTATCACGGGGGTTCCCATGCTTTTTATCCCGCTCCAGCCACTTTGTGTCCACCAGTTTTGTAATGTGGTTGCTGTAAACTTGGATTGAAAAGCAGTAGACGTCAACTGTAGCGCCTCTGCATACTTACCTTGCTGGAGATATTCAAAAAATAATGATGTACGCTCCGTTAAAGAGACTAGTTTCGTTTCAGCAGATTGTTCTTCGCGTGTATCTGCGTGAATAGTTGTTGTAAGCGGGAAAGATGAAACGCCTAAAGAAAAGAGTAGGGGAAAGGTAAGTACTGATCTTTGTATTTTCTTTTTTTTATTCATGTTTTAACCTCCAATACGTGATGGTACAAAACAGGTATGGTAATTAGAATTCTGGTGCGAAAACTTCAAAATATTTGCAAGCAATCTCCAAAACTTGGACATACTCATATTATTATTCTAAAAAAACGTAGCTTTCTTCTCTTGTCACATGCATATTAATCCCAGAAATAATCTTTCTTCCTTCACTTTATATTTTGATTATACGAAACAAAGCTCTCGTTTTTCTTACTTGATACTTACAAATTCCTTAAGTAAAGGATATTTTAAAATCTTAGCTTGATGAATATGTAGCGGTACTCCTATGTTAAGAGATAGCTTAAGGACCGAGGATTATATTGTTTTTATAAAGGGTTGATGTTATGTTTGTTTTGTAATATATCGTGTTTTATGCATGTAGGAGGATTTATTGAAGAAATTATTAATATTGTTTTTATTAGCTACATTTTGTCTACAGATTACAGGATGTTCTAATAATATGGGTACACTAAGGGAGAAGTCTAAAACTTCAACAACTGTGAAGTCTAAACGCATCAATAAAGGGTGGTACAAACATATGTAATAGTTTGTATCACCCTTTGTTGATGATAGAAGTCATAAAGAAAAGACACCCTAAGGTGCCTTCCTTCGACTTGAACCATCTTAATTTTAATAATATATTGGACTCCCATCCAACTATTATTTTACCATGTTAAATTGTTTTATTCATTGAGAAATATGCTTTAAATCTATATTTTTAAAAAATATATAGATTTGAACAATATGTATACGAGCCACATATCAAAAAAAGACACTCTCAAGAGTGCCTCTCCTTAGCAGCCGAATCCGCCGCCCCAACAGCTAGCGCCAACGATGATTAATAAGATGAAGAGCACAACAAGTAAGGCAAATCCGCCGCCGAAACCACAGCCTCCACCACAACTACCTCCATAGCCCATATTAACTCCTCCTTCCATAAAGACCATTTATTAATGGATTTAATTTAATTTATGTTTTTAAGGGTGAATGGAGCAGGTCCTTAAAAAATAAAAGGATTTTGGAAGTTAAAAAGAGTTGACGATCTTATTTTTGTCACCGGAATTTTGTCTTCTACATATTGTATTTTATTCTGTGTATTGGGGGAAGGAGGATCTTATGGCTAATTCTGAGATGATTTTACGTTTACTTACGGATTTAAAGATTGAACAACAATTGTTGAAAGAACAGTTAGAGAAAATGCAAACAACTGTGACTATTCTTGAAGAAAAATCAGTGACGCTTAAAGAAAAACCAGCGACTCTTAAAGAAAAAACAATGACTCCTGAAGAAAAACCATCTGTTACAAAGCAAAGAGCTTTTTCTGGACGCCCAACATCTTTTCGTGATTGGAGAGCAGCTGCTCAAAAAAATTCATAAAACTATAAAAAAAGAAGACATCAATTAAGATGTCTTCTTTTGCTTGTACAATCCAAATGAAGTTAAGAAGATATATCCATATTGCTTTAGAAATAAGAAGAAAATAACGATTGTCGACTCCTATTTTAGTTATCTATTATTTGTTTTAATTCATTTATTCGTATTATTTTTTGAGAGCCCCAGTAATGAGGCCTTTTTTATAATTGTGTTAAAGTAGAAACCCCTCAAGCGTAGTGAGGGGTTACATGACTAGGGAAATGAATGATTATTAGTGTTTCATGAGCCGAAGTTCAGGATATTGCTTCTGAATTTCTTCTAAATGATTTTCGTTTATCCCTTTTAAATTTTGATCAAAGAAGCTAGTTACTAGTTTATTAATGAGTGTATAATTTGCGGCTACATCTTCGTCTGGTTCATTAATAATAGGTGAAAATGCTGCTAAATCTGTAAAACTGGTATGGTTTGTTTTTGGAATTACCACTGTGTACACGCCCGGTTTTTCAATCGTTTTATTTCTTAAATAGGATATTTCCAATAATTCATTTTGGATTCCGGTTGTCTTTTGATTCTCGGCTTCTTTCATATAATGAATCGTCGCCTCAGCATTCATCAACATGAATGGTTTCTGAGGACCGTCTTTAGGCATTGGGTCGCCAAACAATCCGCCATCCATATCAATTGCAGCTTTAATACGCGTATCCTTTACTAGCATCTGTGCGGCAGTTGCTCCGCCAAAAGAGTGACCGAACATTCCAATTTTGTCATAGTTAATTAAGTCTGCAATCGTTTTAAAACTTTTATCGAAATTACCTTTTATTACTTCGTTTAAAACAAAAGTAGTATCCTGTTCCCATTTTTGAACTATGGTATTTAAGGCCGTAGGTGTATTTTCAATTGGTATAGAGTCTACACGGTTTCCGTTAGGGAAAATCGTTGTTGCTGCATATCCCGTGAAATTAAGAGCGATTACTACATAGCCTTGACTAGCTAATTCCTCTAACTGGAATGTATTTTGTTGACCATATAATCCCATCCCATGGCCGAATAAAAGGAGGGGGAATTTTTCTTTAGCTTGAAGTGGCTTAGCATTTTGATAAGAATGTGTTTTTGTCAGCCCTAAATGTGTCGTTACGATATACGGAGCACCGTTTGTTACTGCCAATTGTTCACCCAGTTCGTTTATGTTCTCAAAATAGGCAGAAGGATTCCCTGATCCTTTTGCGGCAGGATAGTATACTTGTATCATTAATTCACGATTTCCATGATTATTTGGTACAGTTGTTTCTTTTCGATTTGTATCAATTAAATGAAAAGCTTTCGTGCCTACTGTATATTTTCCAGTAGGCTCTGGGAGTGTTATGATCGGAAAAAGTAAAGGTAATGTAAACATTACGATAGCAGTTACGATAATTCCTAAACCTTTTAAAACTTTCATCACTAACTTTTTAGAAACGGCTGTAGTTTTTGGTTTCAAAAAAACTTGTAATGTTAAAACGAACAATAAGAAATAGGCGGGAATCATGCGCCAGTTTGCACCAATTACAATGATGGTGGCAAGTAATAATGTATAATTTATTAGTAAAATGACTCCATTTTTTTTCGTCAAACCTCTTTTGATAAAGATGGGAATGATACTAGATAAAAGTAATGCAGCAACAAAAATGATTTCTAACATTTTTAGCTCCTTTCCTAATCAACATAAATATAGATTGATAATTTAAAACCTTCTCAATTATATAACTATCTTTGATAATTGTATGCATGTAAGTAAGTTTGGAATGTTTTTATATGACATTAAAAAAGTACTCATACGAGTACTTTTTCTTAAATGAATTATTATTTATTTTTAAACCGTTCCCCATAAATGATAAACCATACCGATAACAAAAAATGCTAGTCCTACAAATAAAACAATTAAAGCAAGCACTCCATTTTTATTATGTTCCATAAAATTAGCTCCTTTTTCATTTACTTACATACAAAAAGCCTTTAGTCGTAATTATGGCTAAAGGCTTTGAACTTCATACTTTGTAGTTCATAAAGAAAAGACACTTTAAAGTGTCTTCTACAGATTTGAATTATTTAATTCATGTAATTAATATTCGTTAGCATAAAACTCTTTTATTAATTTTATTTCATTTGTATCTGGATTAAACTTAAATATTTTAATTTGATTCGATTCATCTTTGTATGCAAATGTATTCTCACCAACTTGGGTCATATTGCTGGTGTTTAAAATAGGATCGCTACCGTGATCAGTAATTTCCACAGTTTTCTCACGATCCCAGAATGCAATGACAATAATCAAAATGATAAGACATACCCGTATAAAACGTAATTCTCTTGCAACAGGATGTTCCATCTGTTTGTCTCCTTTACTGTTTGATAGAGTCTGTTTATAAAAGAGATAATTCCTAGGAATATAAATAAAAAAGACACCGTAAAGTGTCTTTTTTATTTTAGTTATGCGCATTACTTAATAAGACGCTAGTTCCTCAGTCTGGCTATGAGTAACTATGTAGGGTGATTCCATTATAACATTTTAACCAGTAATGGGTCTATATGGAATTTAATTGATTTTCTTTTTGATTATTCAGAACGATTAATTGGGTATTTGGATGAAGGCAGCAGTGAGGAAGAAGGGACTTAACTTGTTTTAGAAGAGTGTCTTCTTTTTTGTATCATTGTGAGTAAAGTGTAGAGTTATATTTCCCTTTACACGAACATAACGGTATAATATAGTTAAGTTAAGTAAACTTAACTATTAAACAAAACGAAATAAAAGCATGGAGGAATAACGCTATGACTAGAACGTATAAAGAAGTAATTAATGAAATGAACCGAGCTTATAATGAATTCTACATTTTACTATTCCAGGAGTTAAAAGATGAGTTCGGTCTTACAGGACAGCAAGAGAGCATGCTATTTCATATTAATTTAAATGAAAACACGACAGCAAATCACATTGCGACTACTTTTAATATATCAAAAAGTGCCGTTAGTCAAGTTTTATCTAAATTGGAGAAACAGAAGATGATTTCAAAACAAGTAAACCCTAATAATAAACGGGAGTATTTTCTTACACTTGGTCCAAACGGTAGTAAGTATATAGAGCGGTTGTCGGAGTTAGATGATGTATTAATTGAGAAATATTTTTCTAAAATCGATATAAACGCCCTAGAGCAAATGACAGATACGTTAACGAAAATAAATAAAGTCATATTGGAAGAAAAACAGAAAGATCTTGATTGTAATGAGTAAGAACGTAGATGAAGCAATTAGTAGAAAGGAGGAGAAGTGTATTATGAGTTTCATACCAAATATGATTACGATAGCAAATTTTGTATGTGGGCTTTTAGCTATTTACGCTGTTTTCGTTCACGATATTTATTTGGGAGCAGTTTTTATTATTACAGGTATGTTGTTTGACTTTTTAGATGGTATGGTCGCTCGGAAACTTGATTCTGTTTCGGAAATTGGTGGAGAGTTGGACTCATTTGCGGATTTAGTTACTTTTGGTGTGGCACCGTCTATTCTGGCATATAGTGCCTCGTTAAAAGATTTGCAGTCTATCGGGATGATATGCGCGCTTGCTTACAGTATTTGCGGCATGCTTCGGCTTGCAAGATTTAACACAAAGCAAAGCAAACTCCCAACCTTTATCGGCATGCCGATTCCATTTGCGGCAATGTGTCTCCTCATTTTATGTTTTTTAAAGAATCCAGTTTCCGTGGCGTTTGGTACATGCGTACTCGCTTATTTAATGGTAAGCAAAATCAAATTCCCTCATTTTAAAAAAGATATAGCTGAAAGCTTGAAGCCTGGAAGATTGGATTGATGATACGAGATTACAATGAGAAAGATAAAGGAGAATAACATGATTCGTATGGCATTAAGATCATTCAACATACAAATGTATTGTTTGCTAGGCATAATGTTATTGGGATGGCTTGTGACACCTTTTTCAGCACAGTTCGTAGGGATAAGCATTGGCCTTTTGGTGAGTATGTACTGCGCCTGGATTTTAGGAAGGCGTATTGAAAAGTTCGGAGATAGCATTGTAAAAAAAGCAAAAGCACCGATGCTTGGAATGATAAATCGGTTCGCAGCCGCAATACTCGGCGCGATTATTATGTATGAAATTGAACACCATGAATTCATGTGGACATTCGCTGCTGGAATTATGGGTGGGTATTTCTTGGTTATTATTAATTTAGGGTATTACAGTATGAGGGATGAGAAGGGATAAAGTGAAACCTAAGTTTAAGCATACTGTTGCCTAACAACGAATAGCGGATTAGTAATTAGAGTAATAATAAAATCTAACATAAAATTTAAGGAAAATTTTATATTTCCCCCACTTTTTATTTTAAAAGTTTTTCCTATCCTATAAACAAGTTACATCAAGGAGGAGACTGAAAATGAAGAAGTGGGGATTTTATATTTTTAATATATTCCCTATATTCGAAGACAAAGTAAAAGATTAAATATATGAACAAAGTACTGGTTCTTAAACTATGTTCTAAATAATAGATGAAAATGTAAAGTTAGGGGATTCCACATGCATACAGAAGTTTTGATGAGTTATTTGTATACGTATTTTTTTACAATTATGTTTTGTATTGTATTTCAAATTGGATGTTATTTTAAAGTGAAAAACAATATATCTATTCGGCATTTTCTATGGGTGTATGTTTTTCTATTTTACCTTTCGCTTGTGTATAAGGTGACGCAAATCGCGACTGTATGGGATATAAGTAGATACGAAACGTGGATTCGTGTAAATCAAATCAACTTGACTCTATTTGATACGGCAGGTAGTACTACGTATCTTTTGAACATCGTACTGTTTATGCCGCTCGGTTTTTTATTACCGATGATTTGGCCGTATTTTAGAAAAATAAAAAACACGGTATGTGCAGGATTCTTTTTTTCATTGGCAATTGAGTTAAATCAATTGTTAAATAATAGAATTACAGATATTGATGATTTATTTACGAACACCCTCGGGGCGATTATTGGGTATTTATTATATAGAGCTTTAAAAATGATATTTAAAAGAGAGGGGGAAAAGCTTGATACCAGCTCTTCTCTAGTTATAAAATACGAGGCTATTTTTTGTTTAGTATGTTCATTTGTAGGAGCGATGTTAATTTATCATCCAGCTTTATTTGGAAGACCTGTCATCATTCAGTGAGGCAATTACGAATTTCTTGTTAATGCCCGTACGATATTTCAATTTGCAAAAAGCCTTTAACTTGTTATAGTTAAAGGCTTTTATCATCATAATTTTTACTTACCAATTACCCACTCTAACATCCGCCTTCAACCACTTCACCCAATCAAAATCCTCTACCTTAAGCAAACTAAGCGAAACACCCTTCATATCTAAAGAAGTTAACAGTGTACCAACCTTTACGAATGTCACTTGCAATCCTTCAAGTTCACACAAACGGCGAATGTCGTTTGCGAAAATGTATTGTTCCATTAATGGAGTTGCGCCGAGTCCATTAATGAGGATAGCGAAGTTGTCTCCTTTTCTCCAGCGATAAATGCTTTTTAGTTTGTTCATTAGTTCGATCGCTAATATTTCAGAAGAGGATAGTGCTTCTTTACGGTAACCTTTTTCTCCGTGAATGCCTACGCCATAAAACACTTCATCGTCATTTAATGTGAATGAAGCTTTTCCTTTTACTGGATCGTTGACAGGGGAAAGAGCAACTCCTAATGTGTGTAAGTTTTTAGTGATAGAGCGGCCAAGTGTTGTTAGTTCTTCTAGAGAATGGCCTTCAAGAGCGGCCGCACCAAGTATTTTTTGAATGAAAACAGTACCAGCGACGCCGCGTCTTCTTTTATTAAAAGAAGCATCATCTTCAATTGAAACGTCGTCATTTACGATGATGTGGTCAATTTTTCTTCCTTCTTCTTTAGCGATCTGCTTTGCCGCAAGAAAGTTCTCAACGTCATCTTTAAAGTTTTTAATAATGAATAGTATACTTTTATCTTTTGGCATAAGGCGAGTTGCCGCCGCAATTTGTTCCACTGTAGGCGGAGTGAAGATGCTTCCGTTTACTGCCGCTGTAAGCATACCTTTTCCTACATAGCCAATATCAGCAGGTTCATGTCCGCTACCACCGCCACTTATAATAGCGACGTCTTGCTTCATTTTTTCGATATCTTTTACATAAATGATGTTATTCGTTTCATCGTAATTTACTTTGTCGTTATGTTCAAAATAAAAGCCGTGCAGCATATCTTGAACGATATTTTGTACATCATTCATAATCTTTTTCATTGCTTTTGCCACCCTTTAATTACTTTGCTGATTGCTCCAGTAATAGTAGTAATTGATTGTTTATCATATTTTTCATAAGAGAAGACATAATGGAAGGATCTACTTCGCACTTACTTTCAATCCAATCTTTTATCGTTCCAACGAAGCCGTGACTATAAAAGGAGGCAATCGTATTTTTTGTCTCATCAGAAAGGCTGAATCCACAGCTCACAGATAGTTCATCGATAATCTTCATATATAAGTTTTTCGTATGCTCAAATAAATAGTGATTAAACGAGTTTTGCTCAATGACTTTAAAAGCATTTCGGTAAAATTTTTGATTTTCATAAAAGTAATCAAATAATAAATCGAAAATGTTTTCCCACGTTTCATAATCGAGAAAGTCGATAATGTTTTCCTTCGTTTCTTCTCTATAAATCCAGCTTAATAGTTCAAATTTATCTTTAAAATGATAATAAAAAGTTTGCCTACGCATTTGACAGTGTAACATAATATCGCTCACTGATATTTTATGAAACGACTCTGTTTCCATTAAATACTTCAATGAGTTCGCGATTATCTTTTTAGAAATTATAGAAGAGGTCATCTGAATCATCCCTAGAATGTTATTAATATGAAAATCCTATCTATAAATGAGAGCGGTGTCTTTAGACAGATTGTCCATTTTGTCCGTTTACTATAAAACGCTTTCATTTTAACATGGTTAGTAAGAAGAAGATTTCAAATATATCACAATATATTAAAGGAATTGAGGGAGAACTACAATGAAAAAGATTATAAACAAACCAGAAACATTAGTAATGGAAATGTGCAACGGAATGGTTATGGCTCATCCAGAGCTTGAGCTTTTGAAAAAATATAAAGTGATTAAGAAGAAAGAAATGAACGAAAATAAAGTAACGTTAATTAGTGGAGGCGGTAGTGGTCACGAGCCGGCACATGCAGGATTAGTCGGAAAAGGAATGTTAGATGCGGCAGTGTGCGGAGATGTGTTTGCGTCACCTTCACAAATTCAGGTATACCAAGCGATTAAAGAGACAGCTAGTAAAAAAGGTACGTTATTAATTATTAAAAATTATAGCGGCGATATTATGAATTTCAAAAACGGTGCGCATTTAGCGACGGAAGATGGAATTGAAGTCGACTACGTAAAGGTGGACGATGATATTGCGGTAGAAGATAGCCTGTACACAGTAGGACGCCGCGGCGTTGCGGGCGTTATTTTAGTTCATAAAATTGCCGGCGCAGCAGCGGAAGCAGGTATGGATTTAGGAGCGGTGAAAGCTGTAGCAGAAAAAGCAGCGGCTAACGTGCGCACAATCGGTTTAGCATTAACGTCTTGTACAGTTCCAGCGAGTGGATCACCTACTTTCACACTTGCGGAAGATGAAATGGAATACGGTGTAGGTATTCACGGCGAACCAGGAATTAAGCGTGAAAAAATGCTGTCAGCAGATGAACTAGCGAACCGTATGACAAATGACCTTGTAAAAGATTTAGGAGTAAAAGATGGCGAGGAAATCGCAATTCTAGTTAACGGTTTTGGCGGAACACCACTGCAAGAACTTTACTTATTTAACAACGCAGTTACGAGAGAACTAGCTGCAAGAAACATTAAAATTAATAGAGTATTCGTCGGTAACTATATGACAAGTATTGATATGGCTGGTATGTCTTTAACGGTAATGAAGTTAGATGAAGAGCTAAAAACATTACTATCAAAAGAATGTAATACACCAGCGTTTAAAGTAGACGGTCCAGTTGAAAGTGTAGAGTACGTAAATGTACTTGAAGAGACAGAAGAGAAGGAAGTTTCATTTGAACTAGAAACTGCGGAAGAGCACGCTGTTATTAAAGATAATGTTATTACATTAAACAACATGATTTATCTCGTTGATAAAATGAGCGATATTATTATTAAAAATGAAGTACCGTTCTGTGAGCTAGATACGCATGCTGGTGATGGCGACTTCGGAATGAGTGTGGCAAAAGGATTTAAGCAATTAAAACGTGAGTGGCACTCTATTGTAGAACAAGAAAACGTAACGATCGGATCATTCCTTGATGGCTGTTCGATGATTATTATGGAACATTGCGGCGGCGCATCTGGTCCAATTTGGGGCGGTGCATTCCGCGCTGCTAGTAAAGCTGCGGGCGAAAAACGTGAGTTAACAGTGAAAGAATTCGCTGAAATGCTGCAAGCAGCATTGCAAGGCATACAATCGATCGGTGAAAGATCATTCGGCAGAGGAGCAGTAGTTGGTGACAAAACACTTGTTGACGCACTTGCTCCATGTGTAGACTCTTGGTTAGATAGCGCCTCAAACGAAGTAGACGTAAAAACTGCCTTTGAAAAAGGAGCAGAAGCAGCGGTCAAAGGAGCAGAGTACACGAAAGAAATCGTAGCTCGCATGGGCCGCGCTGGTACAGTTGGCGAAAGAAGCTTAGGATATCCAGATGCAGGTGCACATGCACTTGGGGTTATCTTTACGGAGATTGCAGGTAGTTTGAAATAGTAATTGGAAAGTCCCTCTGCCTTAAGGTGGAGGGATTTTTATATAGTTGATATGTAGAAGACTTCTTTCGGTTCTTTCTCAGTAAAATATGAGTTTGTTACTATTTTTGATAAAATCTTATTTCAAAAATACAACTAATATTTCTCAACATTAATATATTGAAAATAGTTAGAATATTTAAGATAATCATTTGTGAAGAAGTAAATTATAAAAAAAGGGGGAATTTATTTTGTTACGTCGTTTATCTATTTGTACAGTACTAACAGCTTTTATATTTACTTTATTTACATTTAACGGCTCTGCTTTCGCGGCTACGAATGCTACTGAAAATCAAAATGTAGTAGCAGCTTGTGCAAAGGGAGGTACGGTAGGTGTATATGGTGCAAAGATGCGCAGTGGTTATACTGTCGATTCACCTGTCTTACATACATTTAATGATGGTACGAAAATTACTGGAACATGGGTAACTGGTGAATATGTTCAAGGTCATTACAGTAATTCTAAACAGTGGTTAAAAGTTACATATAAAGGGATGACAGGTTATGTATCCCATACAACATTATATAACGTTTGCTCATAAAACTATGTACCATAATAGCTTTGGATATATTGAGCTAATCTCTTCTCGAGATTAGTTCTTTTTTATCTCTTAGTTTTTAATGGGGCATTTTTTGAAAAAGACCAACGATTCATTAAATCGATGGTCTTACGTTTATATAGTATTCATTTGTATCTATATTAAATTTTTCATTGTTTTTTGCTTATTTTAGACTTAGTTTGTTTGTGATTGCAGCTTATCAATTTTCCAGTATGTTTGTAGAGGGTCTAAAGAGCTTTCAATATAAAACATATATTCATCTGCGGTACGTGGTACTTCAAAAGCTATTTTCAATTCTACCGTTTCATTTGGTTTAACTTGTATATCAGAAGGGTTTTGATCAAGCACCTTTCCTTTATAGATCTTTCCGTCTTTTTCATCTTTTAAGTTATATTTTAATTCTGATAGTCCAATCGTTTGACCTCGTACATTTTTTACAGAGACATTAACAACTACGGAATCGTTGCTAGCATTTAAATAGGCACTTTGAACAGCGGTCAAGTAATAGCCTCCCTTAACACTCTCACCAACTAATAAAATACCTTGTTCCAAGCGGCTCATATCTTCTTTTTCTTCAAAATTTATTAATTCTTCATTTTCATTTTTTGCGGTTGGTTCTTCTATTGGACCATTTTCAACGGCACTATCTGTTTTATCTTGTGTGCAAGCAGCCGTAACACTGACTAATACTAGAATGAAAGTAAGTAATATAGATAATTTTCTCATAAAATTTATCTGTCTCCTTAAGTTTCTCAATTTTGTGCAACTATACATATAAGATTAACATAATGTCTCATTATTGGCTCAAAATAGGGGGTCTTTTAGACAACTTATTCTTTTTACTTTTAATATACATTCGATTGGTTCTCGCGATATTTGTTAATCTTTTAAAACATTGGCTTAGTAATACCGAGGGTTATTATAGATATATTAATCATGTAATTTGTCCATATCAAAATGAACGTTTTTTGCATTTAATATATTGTAAATATATTTTATTTTGGAAGGATGTGATTATATGGCTCATAAATCTACTGGAGTGTTTCGAGTTCCAGTTTCTGAAAATGGGATTATTCCAACTGCTCTCAACATTATGTTAAACAATGATTCACGCTGTCATACTAGTAATGTAACGGTAACTGTTAAGAGAAGTCGAAACACCTTTTTCCCAACTCAAAATGAATTAGTTGAAATCTCTCGTACTTTTGTTTCTTTAGAACCAAACAGAACAACTAAGATTGTGTTGTTTACTCCAGAATTCCAAGTAGAAGATTTCCTTGATGTCATCATTAGTGGAAATAGAGAGGATGTTAAGGATGTTCTTGTATATTCTTTCTTAGCAGATTCAGTAGGTCATAATCTGCCATCTACTGTTTTCAGAAATGCAGAATACACTTTTGCTTGCTGACACAGTGATGATGTATTCTTTACTGTCGTATATCTGAATTGAAATGTTGCAAACAGCACTTCAAGGCATATAATCTATCGGTGAAAGATCATTCGGCAGAGGAGCGGTAGTTGGTGAAAGAAGTTTAGGATATTCAGATGCAGGTGCACATGCGCTTGGGGTACCTTTACGGAGATTTCGGGTAGTTTGAAATAGAAATTAGAAGATCCCTTCTACCTTAAGGTGGAGGGGGTTTTTAATATTATTTTTTGATATATATTGCTAAATATGTTCCCATAATTCATTCTATTGTATTGAGAATAATGTCATCTACATCAAAAAACGGTTTATAAAAGGAACTAGTATTTGAAGAAGTTCCACCTCAAACATACTCCTATGCATATAAGTATGTTTGAGGTGGATTTATTAAAGAATTTTATATATAGCATGAATGAAAATGAGATAAATAAAACAATGCTTCTCAGTATGTTCTTAAGAATTAATTGAGCAGGTCCTTGTAAAAATAAAGAAAAGACACCAAAAGGTGCCTTTCGCCGACTTAAATTAATTTTAATATTATCGATCTAAGTTTAAAAGCTATAAGAATTTTTTCTGTAGGATTTGTAAGTAGTTTTTACGAAATTATGAGTGTTTTTTATTTTGTAATTCAATAAGTTCATCTGGTAGCATTTTTGTATAATATTCTTTTTCTGTTAGTTCAAATATAAATAATGCTTTTTTCCAGTTATAAATAACATCTTCTACATTATGTTGTTTCATTTTTAATAAACACTGACCTTTTAAATAGAATAGTTCACCTAGTAAGTATAAAGTATTTAGATTAATTGCTAATTTGATACCCTTATCAATATACTTTATTGCCTCTTCATGTTGATATGTGAAGTCGAAACATTTTGCTAAATTTAACATGAGTTTTAATTTAATTTCTTTATCTCTAGGAAAATCTAATTTATTAAAATTAGTTAAACATCTTTTGAATATATTAATACTTTTTTCATATTCTTTATTTTCTGCATAAAATATAGCCATTGTTTGCATAATATCTATTTCTCTTTCTGATAAAAAATCAGAATTAGTTAAAGTCAGTTTTAATGCATTATTTAAAAAATCTAAAGCAGTTTTTATTGATTTATCCACCATAAATATAGCAATTGCTTCATGCCACATTAGAAATTGTTTCTCATCTTTTGTTTGAAAATTATTTAAGTTTTTCTCTTTTTTTACTATTTCATAAAGTTCTTTATATTGTTTTTGCTTTAAGCAATCTTTTATTACGTATTTTACGTTTTCTACATATTTTAATCTTTTGTTTTGAGTTAGTGCAAATATGTTATTCGGATCAATACCAAGTCTTTCTGATAATTGATATAACAATATACTAGATGGATAAATCATACCTTTTTCAATCTTGCTAATTTGACTTTGTGAACATATTCCATGACATAATTCGGATTGTGATATATTTTTTTTAATTCTAAGTTCTTTAATGGTAATACCCAAATCGTTAAATTCCATTTTGCCACCTACTATTTAGCACTTTATTAATATAAGAACATTCTCTAACCTTAATGTAATGTAAAATTAATATAGTTGCAATTATTGTTTTAAAGGGCTTATCGTTTCTATAAGATGGTGAGATTTTTTTATGTACAAAAAAGACACCCTAAGGTGCCTTACGCCGACTTGGACCACATTCGTTTAATATAAACCTATCTGTATTTTCACATGCTTCTCTAATTCCTCTATTTTCCATTTGATAAAATAAAATCCTAATATTACTAATAATTAAATAAATATTTCTACATATTCAAGATATTTACATAAATTACAAAGGTGATACATTTAAGTTGTAATCTATAAAAACTATTAAAGGGGGATTTATTATGTTCAAGAAATTAGTAGTAGGAGCGTTAGCAACAGGTATTGCATTAACAGGAGGAATGGGTGCAGCTTCAGCTGATACACAAAAAGCTGTGAGCTCTCCGAAGCAAGCAGCCTGCTCCATTCCTTATGAGTATTCTAATGGTAAATTCAAAAGAACTCTTTATTACTCAAATGGAGTATATGCTAATAGTTTTAATGAAAATGTTTGTGGCGGGACGATTACGTGGTATTTAAAACATGTTCAACATGGAGTTGCTTTTTACGAAGGTAATTTAAAATAGTAGATTTTTTGAACCTCATTTATTGAGGTTCTTTTATTTTTAGTTTTTAAACTGATTCTCTATAAAAAAGACACCCTAAGGTGCCTTTTTGCGATTTGATCCATTGTAATATGGTATTGAATGCCAGTCCGATTATTATTTTACTATGTTAAGTAGTTTCGATTATTGAGAAAAAATACAACTCATTGTTTGAATGCAAAAAAGCCCTAGGGGGACTAGGACTTTTTGCTAGAATGAATAAGATTTAAAAAAGGACTTATATAACGTAACATATGAATGTTTCGTAAATGTATCAAAAAAATGAACAAAATAGTTATTTTAAATAAAAAAAGCTCCGCGATAAAAGCTGCGGAGCTTCATAAGGTCGAGTTATGTCGTACTCACAAGGGATTTTAACATGAATGTTGTGGTAAAAATACCGGTAAATTTATCCTATAAACCCCCCCCGCTGATTAGAGTTTCACTTCATTCGAAGGAATTTATGTTTTATAAATTAGATTATGATAGTTGATATTCTCCATATTGACCAGAAAAGAACTAAAAATTCTAGTGAAATTCCAAGTGTTCGTTTCCTAGTTTTTTGAAATTCTTTTATTAAATAGCCAACAGCACTAATTGCTATAAGAATGAAAAGAATAAGTTCGAGTGTAACTGGCATTTTATCTACTCCTAATACATTAATTTGTTATATAAAGATTATAAGATATTTTTGTGATTAGTAGTGAAAAATTCAATAGAATTATCTCTAAATGGAGTAAATGTTTCAACGGACCAATCAAAGGTCAATACAACAAGTGTTATACAATATACGCATGGAGAGCCGTGGGGCTGAAGAAATATTGAAGTATAAAGAGTTGTTAGATCGAAGGATGATTACCGAAGAAGAGTTCTAAGTGAAGAAGAAGTAACTAATAAGTATATAGATGAAACGCTCAGATGAGCGTTTTTTTATTTATATATTCGCAAGTAAAATAACATAATATCACTATGAATCCTTATAACAATATGAATTTTTGCATATTTTAAAATTCAATATATCCCTCAAAAACTTTTAATTGTATAATATATTTTGTCATATTTTTAGATTTTTCGACATAAACCAACAAAAATAGAGAACGTATTGGGAGAAGACATTATGTATACAAAACTATTAAAATCAATTACATCATTATCACTGATTGGTGGTGCGTTGTTATATACAAATGGCAGTGGTGTGAAGGCTGCTGAAGTGGGTGTTTTTTCTGATGTGCCGACATCACATTGGTCATATCCTGCGATTAAAGATTTAGCGAGTAAAAATATTATTTCCGGTTATGGGAATGGGATATTTGGTTTTGGAGATGTTGCGACAAGGGAGCAAGTTGCGGCTTTAATTTATCGAGTGTTAGTACCGAATAAACAAGGCGGTTCGTTTAGTAATGATGGAACTCGTTACGTATTAAAGGATGGGTCTACGTTTAAAAATCCTTACGGTGATATTAATCAAAGTTCTACAATGTTTCCAGAAGAGGTATTAACTTTAACGAATTTAGGAGTTTTTAAAGGTGATGAAAATGGCCAATTTAGACCGAAAGCTTCTGTGAGTCGTGCGGAAATGGCACAAATTCTTACAAATGCTTTCCATCTTGCGGCAAAACAAAAACATACCTTTAAGGATGTTCCAAATCCATTTTGGGCAGAAAACGCAATTAGTGCAGTGCAGTCAAATGGAATCGCAGATGGCACAGGGAACGGGAATTTTGAACCGTATGGCACAGTAACACGTGAACAGTATGCGCAGTTTTTATATAAAACTTTAAAATATAAAAATGCCGATGTGAAAGATACAGGAGATGCTGCATTATTAACAGCGTTTAAAGAGGAAGTACAAAAGCGTATTAATACATACGAGACAAATATTACACTTCCATATAAAACGAAAAACAATAATACAAACGAAGTGATGAATACACTTTTTAACGCATATAAAGAAGTTGCAAGTAAAAATGAGTATACAAATAATAATAGATCGAATGTTTCATATGGACTTTCTGGATCACCTGGAAATTATACATTTACGCTTAAGATTACATATCGTGAAACGAAAGAACAGACGGAATATGTCATGAAACAAGCGAAAGCAATCGTTTCTTCTATTACTCAAGTTGGAATGGATGATCACGAAAAAGTGAAGGCGATTCATGATTACGTAGTAAAACATGTTTCTTATGATACGTCTTATAAAGCTTACACAGCATATGAAGCACTTGTAAATCGTTCTGCGGTTTGCCAAGGTTACGCACTATTAACGTATCAATTATTAAAAGAAGCAGGAATTGAAAATCATTTCGTGACAGGAACTGGGGACGGACAACCTCATGCTTGGAATTTAGTGAAAATCGAAAACAAATGGTATCATCTTGATACAACATTTGATGATCCGGTTCCAGATGAGCAGGGCCGCGTAACGTATTCGTATTTCAATTTATCAGATGAACAAATCGCAAGAAATCATGAGTGGAACCGCGGAGACTACCCGCAAGCTACAACGAATTATTATAGTACACTGACAAACAAAATTGCGGCAGGTAGTACGAAAACGCCTGCATATCAACAAATATTAAAAGATACAAAGTTAAACTATTTAGGAAATGAATATATCGCAAATAACTATACCGAATTAAAAAATAAAATGCAGCAACGCTATAGTGCAAAACCAGAGAAAATTGAAGTGCTATACAAGCAATCAATGAATGGTGCACTGCAAGATGTGAAAAAGGCAATTGGTGAAATCGATTATCCGCAAGGGGCAAATCGAGTTTCTTATAAAGCGGAGCCTTACAATGCGAAAGAAGGGTATTCTTTAGTGACGATTACGTTTACGTATTAAAAGCAACCTAGATCCTATGGGATCTAGGTTGCTTTTTTATTATTCTTCGACAAAACATGACAATATATAGATACATTCTTTGCTACTATGAGATGAGAAATCTTACATTAAAAAACTGTTTAAAATAACTAATGCAGATAGGCGGAAAAAAATGAACCGAAAGTTACTAATGGCTTTAACATGCGGTACATTGCTTATGGGAATGGCTGCTTGTAGCTCAAATGAGAAGACTACAACTGAATCAAAACCTAAACAAGAAGAAAAGGTTCAGGAAAAACCGAAAGTTCAAACCATTCAAAAGCAGCAAAAAGATAGTTATGTAGTAAGTGAAGATGAGCTCTCTAAAGCGGCACAGTCGATTGGTGAAATCCAAAACGAGCAAACTATAAATGATATGATGATACATATGTCTTTACAAAAACTCACATTCAATGGGAATAATCTTCATGTTTCCGGTACCCGTGATGTAGGGCGATTTCAAATGACGAAAGAAAACATTCAATACTTAAAAAACAACTTAAATGTTATTAATAATGATGAAAGACCAAAATATGAATCTATTCTGAACAAATGGTATGATGGAGAGTTCGAATCTGTAGTTAAAGACTTTGAAGAAATTCATTATTTAAGTTCAGGAAAAAAGCAAAGTATGGAGGGATCTAAACTAGCTAAAAAAATTGATAGTGATGAAAAAGAATTTATTCTCCATTTCTTTGGTCAAGAAGGATTAGATATCCATAATAAAGAGTGGAAACAGGGCGAGTTATAGAAGTAAAACTGAATTTCTCTTCACTAGGAAGTACAATGTTTTACGGAACAAAAAAATAATGAAATTTCCTTAAATATAGTCCCATCGGGAGGTTGTCTATACTGAGATTCAATAGATACACAGTAATGCTTATTTTTCTAGCCATTGGCACAAATGCTGCATTATCTATGTGGATTAAGCAGGGACTTTTAGGTGTCATCAATGCTATTATTTTCTTGTTAACCGCTGCACGGACTACAAAATGAACTAATACAGAAGATTAGCATAAATAAAACATTGTATTTCTCAATAAACAAAACAACTTAACGTGGTAAAATAATAGTTGGACGGGAGTCCAATACATATTATTAAAATTAAGATGGTTCGAGTCGGAGGAAGGCACCTTAGGGTGTCTATTCTTTTTTATAAAAAGAAATTTGTACGTTTAGACGCATTTTAAATACAAAATAACCGATTCCTTATACGTTAAGAAACCGGTTATTTATTTTCCTACTTTTTTAGAGGGCTTTTTCTTATAATGGTCTTAAATCATAAATAAAAGATAGAGTAAAAACTATATACGAAATAAATGTAACGAAAACAAGAAAACATATAAACTGAGAATTAGATACATATTGTTCTATTCTTTTTTTCATGTTAATTCATATTATTTTTCAAATGTGAAGTATCAATTGGAATTTGAGCTTTCCAAGATCCATTTACTTTTCCAATTCTAGTTATATTTACGTCTAAAGTAAGAGGCTGTTTAAAAACGTCTTTTTCTTCATTAGTTATAACAAATGTAGCAACACCTTCGGGTCTATCATTATCACGGATGCCTATTTTATCTAACTTTTGACCTGCTGCCACAAGTTCAAAAGGAAGACGATCATCTGCATCATGGATAAATGATAGTCTCCCATCATGTTTAATCTCAGGGTTTTCCTCTTGTTGTCCATTAATTATACCATCACTTTGGAGATCTAATCCTGATGTATCAAATTCAAATGGTACTAAACTTCCGTCAGCTTTTTCCATTCTATAATGAACTGATATACGTGAATCTGCGATAAATAATTCTTTGAGATGTACAGTAATACCTTGATCTGTAATTTTTTCATCAATAGGAATATATTTACCATTCTTCATCATATCTTGTGTGATACCATTTTCATCTTTTATTCCTTCATTTACAACTTTATCATTTGTAATTGCATCAGAAAAATATGAAGCGACATTTGTAGCCGCCACTTGTACTTGTGGAATCATTGCTGTTGTGAAAAGTGCAGCTGCAGCTACTGCTGTATAAATGAAACATTTTGATTTTTTACTCATGTTTGTAAAGATGCCTTTCTTTTGTTGTTTTTTGTAATTTATATTAGAAACGTTGTCTAACTTG
This sequence comes from Bacillus sp. cl96, assembly GCF_900100505.1. Classification (NCBI taxonomy): domain Bacteria; kingdom Bacillati; phylum Bacillota; class Bacilli; order Caryophanales; family Bacillaceae; genus Bacillus; species Bacillus sp. cl96. Next base: position 524,819 of record NZ_FNDM01000001.1, on the reverse strand, counting down.
GAACGACTTTCAAATGTTTTCCATGCTTGTTCTATATCAATTTTGATTTCTTGTGGTGAATTTGCAGATTCTTCATCTAGCATTACGTTTTCCCATTGATTTAATTTACTAATTTCTACTAATAAATCTTGGCATGCTTCACATGTATCTAGGTGCTTTGTAAATTCCTTTCTTATATCATGAGAAAGTTCTCCATCAATATATGTTTGAATAAACCCGATATCATAACATTTCATTTGTTATGCCTCCTCTATTTGTTTATAAATCTTGCGGAATTTCATTTTGGCTCGGACTAATAATGTTCCTATAGAAGATATTTCAATTTGAAGTACTTCTGCAATTTCTTTATATTGAAAACCAGAGAATTTCATTAGTAAAAGGGTTCGTTCTCGATCATTCATTTTATTTAGTGTCGTTTGGACCTTTGTAATTTCTTCTTTTCTTATCCAATCATCGTCTAATGATGATACATTTTGTACTTCATGGTATTGTATTTCCTTATCAATCTTCGCTTGCTGCCTTTTTTCAAATCGAAAATGGTTATAAGCTACATAAGTAGAAGATTTAATCAACCATCCAGGTATATTTTTAATTCCTTTCCAATCGCTACGATATAATTGTAAAAATACTTCTTGTGCTAACTCTTCAGCGATAGATTGATCTTTAACAATCCATATAATCTGTTTCACAGCATAAGCATAGTACTGCTTAAATAAATCTTCAAAGGTCATATTAGAAGCATGACTTTCTTCATTTTCTATGGTTAACATGTTCGTTTAAACCTCACTTTCAATTTGATACCTGTATTATAGAGAAACCAGAAAAACGGATTTTGTGACAGTTTTTCTGGATATTTTTTTATATTTTTTATCTCGCATTAACGGGTAGTAAGACCCCCACCTCAAAATTCAGCGGAAGCAAAGAAGTTAGGTGGGGGGCGGGCTGACCGTAAAAGCCCGATTGGTGTGAGCTAATAATCAGTGGTCGATGAACCCCCCACTGATTAAAGTTTCACTTTATTATGTACTAAAAAAGCATTCATCTGATTAAAAAGATAAATGAAAACATAAAAACTATAATTCTTGCAGTAGTTGTCTATTAATGTACAAAAAACAGTTAGTTTGTTGCCAAATTGTATCTAAACGTACGATTTTCTTTTTTCTAAATGAGAGTCTTGCCTTAAAGAAGATAAAAATTCAATGGATAATTACCATGAATATATAGATAAAGTTCATCCATATATTTGTAGAAAGGAGGCATTCAAATGAAGAGACATGATAATAAGGTTGGTCACTTTACATCTGAAAAAGGAAAGGAAGACTTTCAAATTGCCTACGATGAATCAATGGCACTCCTTCCAAAACCTAACGATACGAAAAATATAAAAACGAAATATGGCACAATTCGTGCTTATTATTTTACTAAAGAGGAAAACAAACATAAGGAACCAATACTCTTACTCCCTGGACGTGGTGCATCTACTCCAATGTGGGTACCTAATTTAGAAGGTCTAAGAGAAAAAAGGCCTGTTTATACGATAGATTTACTAGGTGAACCTGGGATGAGTGTGCAAACGAAGGTGATTGAAAATCAAAAACAACAAGCAGAATGGTTAAATGAAGTAATTGAAGGATTAGGTTTAGAAAGAGTGCATATCGTAGGTGTCTCCATTGGAGGGTGGACAACAATGAACTTGGCCAGATATAATCCTGAGCATATTGCTACGGCTAGTTTATTAGATCCAGTCTTTGTATTTGCGCAAATATCCATAAAAATGATTCTGGCATCTATTCCAGCTTCTGTTCCTATTGTCCCTAAGTTTTTAAGAGAAAAGATGTTAAGCTATGTTTCTGGAGGAGCAGAAGCAAGTGACGATGAGCCTATCGCTAAGTTAATCGAGTCGGGTATGCGTAACTATAAACTGAAAACGCCAGCGCCTGATTTATTTAGTAAAGAAGACTTAAAAAATATTGATATTCCAGTGCTTGCACTTATAGCTGAAAAAAGTACAATGCACAATTCGGTAAAAGCAGTTGAAACTGGAAAAAAATACGTTAAAGATATTGATATAGTTAATTGGAAAAATGCATCTCACGCAATCAATGGTGAGTTCTCTAACGAAGTTAATGCTAGGATCCTTGATTTTGTAGAAAAACATTCTAATGATAACTAAGTTGAAAGTGGAAAATATGTTGTCATAACAACTTCATCTCTATATAGCTATTTAGGGGATTTAGCTCATTTTTTATTTTGGCATATTTTAATTCTGCTATTTTCATGAATATGTATAATTACATAAAATTTCAGTGAAAAAGAGAGTATACTTTCGTATTGTGTAATAAAGATAAAGCCCGCCTACGGAAATAGGCGGGCTTTTTTTACTTATAAAGAAAAGACAACCTTTAAGGTGTCTTCCTTCGATTTGAAACATTTTACTAGGTTAAGTTTTTGTGATAATAAACTCTTTTAATTGGAATGAACCTACGCAGTACATCACTTTATTCTTAAGCATCATTCTCAACAAAAGTGAAGATTTTCATTATCTTTTTAACTACAAAGGGTAATAATTTAGAAGCTAAAAATGCAAGTACGAAAGCAATTCCCCATGTTTTCATCCATGATTTGAGAAATAAAGCTGTATATCCAACATTCATTGAAACCATGACGAAAGAGATAATGCTAGATATGCCTAAAATCATAAAGATATTAAAAATTAATGGTTCAAATTTTTTATTGATTTTCAACATTAACACCTATTTTCTATATATGCTTTGCTGCCCAATTTCACCAACATCTAATCTTACAGTTTGAAATCTAGGTTGTCCAGTTTGTTTTACTTTGGTGCAATAGCGATATTGTTTGGAATAAAGTTTCACTTTATTATTTAAGAGCGAATAAATGAAAAATAAAATATCCAAAAATATAGATAGAAATCCGCTTTTATACCTTTCAATAAAAGAATACTAGCATTATATATTATAAGGAATACTTGTCCTTAATTGTAAATGAAAGGGGGGAATTGGTATGAGTTATGGCTATGGTCACCCTCCAAAAAAATGCTTTGAACATCATAATGAAACTTTATCAACGGGTGTATTACGTAGACATTCCGCTACGTTATTTCTTACTGTTGAAGCTATGAATGTTGATCCAGATGATACTCGTAGAGTAACAGTTGAAATGTTTGATTGGTCATCGGGTTCTCCGGTATTGTTACCATTAATAGACCCTTCAACACAAACATTGCCACCTAATCGATATGTTACTTTTCGTTCAGCAGCTCTTCCTCCAGCACTCTTTGCTTATGAAGTAAGAATCATTCGTCCGAAAGATAGAGATGTTGTTACAAATGTTTTTGGTCTTAGTGCAATCGTATTTAACCCACAAGAAGGAAATAATGTTTTACAACATGATTTAGCAAAATTAGACCTTAAATAGATTTTATAAAGGTCTATTTATTGAGCATGATTAAACAAAAGAGTAGGGTGTAATCCTACTCTTTTTTTAACGTTAACTAGAATTTTAAAAGAAATCCTTCATCATTTTAGCATCTTTAATATTTACTATCACACCTTCTACCTTATCTTTCTTCTCATCTTTAGCAATTGTAATTTGTTCCTTATTATCAACCCAAACAAGAAACTCTTCTTTGGAGTCATCTTTATATGTAACGGTAATAGTAGAATGTGCAGATTCTCTCTTTTTTTGATCTAAAGTAATTGTTGTAGGTGTTCCATTTTGAACTGCTGAAACGATAGATTGTATCATTTCTTCGTTATCTGTTTGAGATTTGGAAGTAGTATGATTTGTTGTTTTCAGTATTTCAATGTCTGAAATATTTGCGGAGTTTAATTGAAAGGTATATTGTGCATGTTCTTGCTTAACTTGTGAAGCTTTATCTGTAGCTGAGGTGCTTGTACAACCTATTAAAGTGAAAGATAGAGCGGTTAGTGCGCATATAGATATGATTTTTTTCATAGTATCCCTCCTTAAGATTAATTATAACAATTTTCTGTTAATTTAGGTAGTTATTGTAAGGAGAAGATGTTTTAAAGTGGTAAATGATGTTGTTCATTTTCTATTAAAATTAAAATTCACATAATTTTTTTCATATTTTATGTTTAACATTTCGAAAATAGGTGTACTACATATAATATAACAAATAATTCATTTTAAAGGAGGAAGTTAAAGATGGAAACGAAGTATAGTAAACCTTTTGTATATGAATTTATTACGGAGAAAGAGGTCATGAATGCGGCGAATGATCTAGTGAAGAAAGGGATAGACCAAAAAGATATTTACGTATTAACACACGAGAAAGAAAGGACAGATAGAATCGCAGACAATGCAGACTTGAATACAATTGGTATACAAGAGGAGGGACTTGGGACAAGTATTATTAACGTCTTTCAAAAAACGGGAGATCAGTTAAGAAATAAGATGCAGGAGTTAGGGCTTAATGAGGAAGAAGCGAACTTCTACGAAGAAAAGCTAGATGAAGGAAAAATCTTGTTATTCGTTAAAGATTTAGAAAGAGTCGGTGAATGGTTACAAGAAAGAAGATGCATGTATTCTATTTAAATTTGTATCCTGTAAATCTATAAATCTATTACGAAAAGGAGATGGGAAATATGAGTGAGAACGGACTAAAAGAACAAATTACGGGTAAAGTGGAAAAGACAAAGGGACAAGTAAAAGAAGGAATTGGTGAGGTTACAGAAGATAGAAAGTTGAAAAATGAAGGGAAGTGGGACAAGACGAAGGGAACGATAAAAGAAAAAGTCGGAAAAGTGAAACGAAAGATAAGTGATGGGTTGGATAATAAAGAATAATACATGTTTATCAAGCTTTGGTTACATACCAAAGCTTGATAAACACAATATAAAACGAATATAGGAGGGTTAATTGTGGGACTTATTATTACGTGTATTGTAGGTGGACTTATTGGTGCGTTAGCTGGAATGATTACGGGAAAAGACTTTCCTTTAGGTATAGTTGGTAATGTAATTGCCGGATTAATCGGATCTTGGGTAGGTAGTGCATTATTTGGTCATTGGGGTCCTGAATGGGGAGGCATCTTTGTTCTTCCAGCGTTATTAGGTGCAATCGTCTTTATTTTAATCGTAACATTTTTCTCTAGAATGCTGCGGAAAGCGTAAGTATGATCATGAATAGTAATCTTAAGTTTTTTATATATAGCTATAAGGTTAATAGAGTGATAAATATACATAAAAAAGCATCCAATTAAACTAATTTGGATGCTTTTTTAATGTAATCTACATAGGAATAAGCGGGGGATGAAGGCCCCCGCTCATTGAAATTACAATTTCTATTATGTATTAAACCATCGTTACTTTTTTACAATTATTTATTCTTACGACCTGCCTTGGTTCTATATGAGATAAGTCCTCGTTATTACCTATATCCACTACAATTGTATTCGTTAGTATATTAATAATGGAACCAACTAATTTTGTAGCATGATCGTGTCGATAAGAAAATTGAACAAAATCTCCCTTTTTAAAGCTGTGCTCTTCCATAGATAGATCCCCCTAAAAATAATGTTTATACATTATATATACACAAATTTATAAGGTTTAAACATTTGGTAGTATTTTTTACGTGTTAAGCCGAGAAAGCTGTAGAAAATTTATTTATAATAAAAATAAAAAAATATGTTTAAAACTAATTTTTATGGGTAATTAACATAGTATTAGTTCGAGATAAGGGGGCGGAAATGATGAATTTGGCAATAAATATTTTGCAAAATGATGTAGGTTATATGGTACAACTTAATGGTGAAATTGATGCATATACGGCATCAGATTTAAAAAATAAGATTATGCCTATTACAAGCGAAAAAGAGGTTCATATTGTAGTAGATTTTCATAACGTAGATTATATGGATAGCACCGGTTTAGGTGTTTTTATAGCGCTATTAAAAGCGGTTAAGAAAAATGATGGGAAACTAGAGTTTATCGGTGTATCTAAAAGATTAAAAAGATTATTCGATATTACAGGATTAACGGAAATATTAAATTTGAATTCTGATTTTGAAAAAGTAGAAAGAAGGTGACTAGGGATGATGGAGAGATTTGAAAAGATAGAAATGAAAATTCCTGCAAAGGCAGAATATGTGGCTATTATTCGTTTAACAATGGCTGGTGTTGCGAATCGAATGGGCTTTGCTTATGACGATATAGAAGATATGAAAATTGCTATTAGTGAAGCATGTACAAATATTGTACAACATGCATATAAAGAAGACGTTGGAGAAATTGCAATTGTCTTTGGACTATATGAAAATCGATTAGAAATTATGGTTGCGGATAATGGGGTTAGCTTTGATTTTAATAACTTAAAAAGGAAAGTTGGTCCGTATGATATTAGTAAACCAGTAGAACATTTGCCGGAAAATGGTTTAGGTTTATATTTAATTAATACGTTAATGGATGATATACAAATCATGCATGATGAGGGCATGACAGTTTTAATGACAAAATATATACAAAGAGAGCAGGTGGAGAATGATGGAAATCCAATCTCAACCTACGAATCTTACTAAAGAAGACGTTATTAAACTAATTGCAGACTTCCAACAAAACCAATGTGATGAAGCGCAGGAAAGGTTAGTTGAGCATTATAAAAATCTTGTCTATTCCATTGCATATCGCTATTCAAAAGGCGGACCGATGCATGAGGATATTATACAAGTAGGCATGTTAGGGCTCTTAGGCGCAATAAGAAGGTATGATTATTCGATAGGGAATGCCTTTGAGCCTTTTGCAATACCTACAATAGTAGGCGAAATAAAGAAGTATTTACGTGATAAAACTTGGGGCATTCACGTTCCAAGGCGGATTAAAGATTTAGGCGGAAAAATTAAACTTGCGATAGAGGAGTTAACAGATCATCTGCAACGTTCACCGAAGATAATAGAAATTGCAAATCATTTAGGACTATCGGAAGAGGAAGTTCTAGAGATTATGGATGCTAAAAATAATTATCGAGTATCTTCCTTAGATGATGTAGTTGAAAATTCATCTGATGGAAGTTCGGTAGCGAGAATTGAATCTGTAGGTGAAGTAGAGCAAGGATATGAAGAGACAGAAAGGCGTCTCGTTTTAAAGGATATTTTTAACGTATTAAATGATACGGAAAAGAGTGTTATTCATTATATATTTGGAGAAAATTTAAATCAAAAAGATACAGGGGAACGGTTAGGTATTTCACAAATGCACGTTTCTCGTATTAAAAGACAAGCGATAAGTAAATTGAAGCAAGCCGCATTTTTAGATACATAAAAAATTTAAAATAATGATGTTTAAAACATGAGAAAAGGGGTACTTATTAAGTATAGGAGGAGATATGAAAATGTCACACGATGTGAAAGAACTAATCGAAGGATTGAATGAAGATTTAGCAGGAGAATACGCAGCAATTATTATGTATAACCATAGTGCAGCTACAGTTTCTGGTATATATAGACAAGTGTTAAAGCCTTTCTTTGAATCTGAAATTAGTGATGAACAAGGACATGCCCTATATTTAGCGGAGAAAATTAAGACGCTAGGTGGTACACCTACTACGATCCCTTTACGAGTGAAACAAGTAGAAGACGTTAGAGAAATGTTAGAAGAAGCTAGGAAGTCAGAATATGAAACAATTAAGCGTTATGAAAAGCGAAAAGAACAGGCAGCGAAATTAAATATGACAGAGTTAGTTGTAAAACTAGAAGATATGATTGCCGATGAAACAAATCATATGGAAGAATTAGATCGTCTTTTAAATGATAAAGCAATGGTATTAAATTAATAGTGGAAATTTATAGAATGAAAGAACAAACTCTCATTTCTGGGGGTTTGTTCTTTTGCTGTATAAAAATTATGTTAGAGTAGGAAATTTTCATTTTGTAACTGAGTATGCAATACTAGAAAAATAGAAAATGATAATAGATTTACATTTTAAATAAGAAAAGGGGAAATAACTTGTGTCCATTTTAATTGTCGATGATAATCCGGTTAACATCTTTGTAATTGAAAAAATTTTAAAACAAGCCGGATATCAGGATCTTGTATCGCTGAATTCTGCACAAGAGCTTTTCGAATACATTCAATTTGGAGAAGATTCTTCCAGGTATAATGAAATTGATTTAATACTATTAGATATTATGATGCCTGAAATTGATGGACTTGAAGTTTGTAGGCGATTACAAAAAGAGGAGAAGTTTAAAGATATTCCTATTATTTTTGTTACAGCTTTAGAGGATGCAAATAAATTGGCCGAAGCTCTTGATATGGGGGCAATGGATTATATTACGAAACCTATAAATAAAGTTGAATTATTAGCACGTATGCGTGTAGCGTTACGCTTGAAATCAGAATTAAATTGGCATAAAGAACAAGAAGAAAATCTTCGGAATGAACTAGATTTAGCTACGCAAGTACAAAGAAACTTATTAAGTAGCCCATTAAGAGAAGATCATATAAAAATTGAAGCAAGTTACTTACCTTCATTTAAACTAGCTGGAGATATGTATTATTGGTATAAAATCGATGAAAATCGCTACGGTATTATATTATTAGATGTGATGGGACATGGTGTATCTGCTTCATTAGTTTGTATGTTTATTTCGTCTGTATTACGTGAAACAATTAAATGTTTAATTGATCCAGAACTCGTTATTAAAGAATTAAATAAATATATGACCCTTTTACATAATGAAAATGATAATATTCCCTATTATTTTACGGCCATATACTTAGTTGTTAATACAGAAGATAGAACAGTTGAATATGTAAATGCAGGGCATCCTTCTGGATATGTTTTAGTTGATGAAACAAATGTAGTTGAACTAGATCGCGGGAGTTGTGCGGTAGGATTTTTTGATGAAATAAAAGTTAAAAAGACAGTTATACCTTTTGAGAAGAACGCTCAAATACTATTGTTTACAGATGGTGTTCTTGAAGCAATTGCAAATGATGAATTTGAGTCTGAAGAGAAATTACGTACTTTTACAGAAAGAAAATGGGGAGATTTAGAAGGCGAGATAGAAGGGTTTTATAAGGAAGAACAAAAGAAAGCGCAATCAGATGATATGTGTCTCATTATGATACAAACGAATGCGAAATAAAAAGCGTATGAAATCCAAACAGAGGATTTCATACGCTTTTTATTGTATTTTTTGATAAATTTGTTCACTAGGATTAAATTGCGTATAATGCGGCATTATATTTGAAAAACGAAGAGTTTCTTTATTTCCTAAACATAGAAATCCATTGTGACCTAAGCTTTCATAAAATAGTTGCTGCACTTGATTTTGAAGTTTACTTGTAAAGTAAATTAAAACGTTACGACAAAGTATAATATGAAACTCGTTAAAAGATTGATCGGTTACTAAATTATGCTGTGCAAAAATAATGTTTTGTAAAAGTGATGGATTAAAATAAGCAAAACGATTATCTGTTGAATAATAGTTAGAAAACGCTTGTGTACCGCCAGCTTGTAAATAGTTTTTCGTATAAGTTTGCATTTTATTTAACGGGAGGATACCTTGTTTTGCTTTTTCTAACACATTTGTATTCATATCTGTTGCGTAAATAACCGACTTTTCACTTAATCCTTCTTCGTGAAGTAAGATGGACATTGATAATACTTCTTCACCAGTTGCGCATCCAGCATGCCAAATTCTAATTTCAGGTTGCTTTTTCAATTCAGGAATAACATGCTCTCTAAGCGCTTTAAAAAAGGCAGGGTTACGGAACATCTCAGTTACATTAATCGAGAAATCATTTAATAACTGTTCTAAAACCCCTTCCTCGTGAATTACTTTTTCAATCAATTTTGAAATGGTTGGGATATTAGAGAGCTGCATTCGATTACAAATCCTTCTATAAATAGATGTGCGAGCATATTGACGAAAATCAAATCCTGATAGTTTAAATACCGCTTCCAATAGTAATTCAATTTCTAAGTTCGTGCGCTCATCCGTATCTACTGATGGATCAAAATTATAATACTTATTTTCCACTCCAACTAAACCTCACTTATTTTATTAACCATACACTCATTACCGAATAGAGTTGATGTAGATTTAATGGTTTACTTATATAATCTGAAGCGCCAGCAGATAAACATTTTTCCTTATCATTTGGCATTGCTTTAGCAGTTAATGCGATAATAGGTATTTCATTTAGCCCTAAGTTCATTCGGATATTTTCCATCGTTTCATAACCGTCCATATTCGGCATCATAATATCCATTAAAATAAGGTCAATATTTGTATTGCTTTTTAGTATTTCTAAACACTCTATGCCGTTTTGGGCAGTAATAATGTTGGCATTTTGTTTTTTTAATGCATTTTGTAACGCAAATATATTTCGATGATCATCATCGACAATTAAAATGTTTTTCTCTTGGAAGACGTTATTTGTTTCTGGAGTAACGATAGTTTCTTCAACAACTTTAGCAGGAATAACATCTTCTATCGTTGCTGCGACTTCTAAATTGGATAACTGTATATCATGTAATCCATTTGGAAGGTTAGGAATATATACGGTGAAAGTACTACCTTCTCCTACATTACTCTCTAACGTAATCCAACCACCTAATAATCTCGCAAACTCTTTACAAATAGATAAACCTAATCCTGTACCACCATACTTTCGAATCGTTGCTCCATCTGCCTGTTGAAAGGCTTCGAAAATAAGTTGATGCTGTTCTTTAGCGATACCAATACCAGTATCTTTTACTGAAATTGTAATCCAATCTTTACTGATAGACTGCATATCATGACTTAAATTGGTTGTTTCTATCGAATCAAAATGTAAAGAAACGGATCCTTTTTCTGTGAATTTAAATGCATTGGATAATAAGTTTTTAATAATTTGCTCAATCCGTTTTGCATCTGTATAAAACAAATCAGGAATCGTATCACTGTCCTCAATAGTAAATTCGACATTTTTTTGTGCAGCTATATGTAAAAAGTTTTGATGCATATTGGCTGCCATGTCACTTATGTTCGTTGCCTCAAAAATGATGTCTAGTTTGCCTGCTTCTACTTTAGATAAATCTAGTATGTCATTAATTAAAGTAAGTAAGTCTTTCCCTGATGAATGAATGACAGTTGCTAATTCAATCTCATCGTCGGATAAATTGTTATCATGATTTTCTCTTAACATTTCAGATAATAGTAAAATACTATTTAATGGTGTGCGTAATTCATGTGACATATTTGCTAGGAACTCAGATTTGTATTTTGAGCTGCGTAACAACTCGCTTGCTTTTTCTTCTAATTCTAATTTAGTAATTTGTAAGTCAGCTGTCTTCTGCTCAGCCTCTTCAGTTCTAGACTCTAATTGTTCATTCGTTGTTCGTAATTCTTCGGCTTGCATTTGTAGTTCTTCCGCTTGTGTTTGCAATTCTTCTGATTGAACTTGCAACTCTTCTGTCATTGCTTGTGATTCATGTAAAAGAGTTTGAATTCGCATACGTCCCATAATACTATGGATTGTTAAACCTAAATTATCAACAGTTTGGTGAATTAAATCTTGATGTAAATCTGAAATCTCAGTTACACTTACTAACTCCATTACTGCAATCACTTCATCTTCAAATAAGACAGGGATGACTAGTATATTTTTAGGACGTATTTCTAATAATCCAGTAGTAACGTAACGAAACTCTTCAGGTATGTCCCTCAGAATAAAACTTTTCTTTTCTAAAGCAGACTGTCCAATGAAACCTTCACCCATTTTAATGGATTGTTTTCCAATATCAGCACCTTGATCGGCGAAAGAAGCTTTTTTCACATAGTAGACAGTTTCTTCATATTCTTCACGTACATAAAATGCACCGCAAGAAGTTTGCGTTTTTTGTATGATGCCACTAAGAATTTTTTTACCTAACATCTCAATAGAAGATACACCTTGATACATTAAAATTAATTCTGCAAGCTCCGTTTGTAACCACTCTCTTTTTGATATTTCGTCTAGTAGGTGATTTGTTGTATGAGCAAGATCTTTTATTTCATCATGTGTATTTACATGAATTCTTTCCGTAATTTTTTCTTTAGAAGAAATGGATTTAATAGCTTGAATTACATTTTTAATCGTTTTTGTAATGGAATTCGAAATATAGAGTGAAACGATAATAGAAATACAAGAAAGTAAGAACAATAAACTGTATAACCAAATCTCTAATTTATTATTTTCAGTATCTAATTGTGCAGCTCTTTTTTTCGTTAGTTGCTCCTCAGTGTTACGGAAGTTAGTTAGCTGTGATTGTAATGACTGAATTTGAGTCGTGTCGATTGTTTGTACATTATTACTATTATTATTTGCAATGAGTGGGTGAATCTCTTTATTAATCCAACTAGTAATGTTTTCGTTAATCTGTTTTAATTTTTCTTGCTGAGAGGGATTATCCTCTAATAAAGCAAAAAGATCTTGATAATGTTTTTCGTAATCCTTTTCCGCAGAGTTAAGGGATTGCACGTAAGTAGGGTTATTAGAAATGATAAACCCTTTCGCTTTATTTTCAATTGTTAGTAACTCTTTCTCCACTTGATTCGTTAAATTGAGAACTTTAAAATCGTGATCAATAATAAAATTACGAGATTTTTGTAAGCTGGAAATCTCATTGTTTAACATAATGAAAGAAACAAGTAAGAACAAAATGATAACTAAATAACCAGCCATAATTTTGTAGCGAATACTAAATTTTGCTTTCGAGTTCATTAAAAATTCCTACCTTCAAGGTTATTAAAACTTTTCTATTTTAAAGAATGAAAAACGTAATATATATTATATCAGTTTTCATAAGGTCAAACTAGAAATCCCCCTATTGTATTAGGGGGTTCTTTTTTAATAGAGGAAATCATTTTGAAATATAAAAACATATATGAAAGGTAGTAGACGAGGGAATAGAGGATAACAAACATTCTAAGAAGGGAAGAGTGTTTTTAAAGCTCTTTTTGCATCTATTCCTTCAAAAATAAATAATACAAGATCTCTCTTTTTTACAGTAAGGAAAAAGGATACTAGAGTGCTTAAGTTTTTAATAGAAGTAAGTGTTCCGTGTTTACTTATAAATACATTCGTTTGAAATGTTGTCATTAAAGCATAAAAATGATGAATCTGCGTTATTGTAGGTGTTTCATTATAAGAAATAGTAGTAGAGTGAATGGCGTTCATCGTAATATTCCTTTCCATATAGTAAGCATAACAATATAAACATACCCGTTTAAAAAAATGTTAAACATATAAATAAGAAAAAATATAATTATAGTTTTTTACGTTTAGAAAAGGTTAGGAAGGGTATACATATACTACAAAGAGATTAACTGAAGATGAATTGTAAGATGTCTATGTTTAGTAGAGTAGTCTATCAAAATATACTTTTACTTTAAATAAAAAGGAGCCTGGTATACATGAATGAAATGATGATTAATATAACATTTGATTTAATTTACTTGTTAAGTAGTTCACTTGTAGTGCTTTTACTATTCGCTTTTTTCGTAAATGGTTATGTTAATAAGAAGATTAGTGTATACAGAAATGAAGAAAAATAAAGATACATTATATAAAACTTTAGGAGGTTAATAGTTATGAATGTAGATAGAAAAATAGTAGGTGTTTTTAGAACAATTGATGATGCGGCACTCGTTATTAATGAATTAAATGAAAAAGGATACTCAGCAGATAACATTTCAGCTATTGCGAAAGATCAAAAGGAAATTGAACACCTTGAAGAAAAATCGGGTGAAAAAGTAAATCATGAAACTGCACATAAAGCAGATATCTTTTCAGCAACAGGGCTTGTGGCAGGAGGAGTAGCAGGCGGACTCGGTGGTTTATTAACAGGTCTTGGTATACTTGCCGTTTCTGGAATGGGTCCAATCGTAGCAGCAGGACCGATCGCAGCAGCTATTGGAGGAGCTGGTATTGGCGGAGGAGCTGGAAGTTTAATAGGAGCATTTATAGGATTAGGAATTCCAGAAGAACATGCTAAAAAGTATGAAGAATATATTTACGATGGAAATATATTAATTTTAGTAGATGCAAAATTAGATAATAAGTTAGAAATCTATAAAATCTTTGATAAGCATCATGCTTATAACTCTGATTTCTTTAAATAAAATGTAAACAAAGTAAATATCGTTTTTTGATCTTACAAATTTGGCGCGGCCGAGGAGTCGTATGACTATAAGAGAGGAAGGGCTTATAGTAAAAGATCAAGTTCTATCATGCTATTTAAAAGGGAAGAGGTGTCTTTTCGTGATTGTAAAAATATTAAAGGATAGCAGTAATAGTTTCCTTTGTACAGTTCAAAATAAAAATGGAGACCAGTATGTGAAGAAGTGGTTTCGTAAACATGAAAATAACAAAGAATTAGGACGACCAACTTTTAAAGAAGTAGAAAAGGACTGGAAAGAAAATAAAGAGTCGTTTATGTATCCTAATGTTAAAGCGCTTTATTAAACATAATAGGCATTTTATTCTTACAAAACTGTCACATTCCTGTAAGGTAATTCAATAGATTAGTTGTTTGTTCCATGTCATAATAAAGACATAAGAAAGCTAATTAAAACTACAACTTATTAGGAGAGTGTCAGTCATGATTGTAACAACAACGTCTGGAATTCAAGGTAAAGAAATTATTGAGTATATCGATATTGTAAATGGTGAAGCTATTATGGGTGCAAATATTGTCCGCGATTTATTCGCTTCTGTTCGTGATGTTGTCGGTGGTCGTGCTGGTTCTTATGAAAGTAAGCTAAAAGAAGCTCGTGATATCGCAATGGACGAAATGAAAGAACTTGCAAAACAAAAAGGTGCGAACGCTATCGTTGGTGTTGACGTAGATTACGAAGTAGTTCGTGATGGAATGTTAATGGTTGCTGTAAGTGGTACAGCTGTACGTATATAAGTAAATAAAAAACAGGCTCACCCCTTGAAGTTTATGCTTTGAGGGGGTTTTTTATTTTTCTTTTGTTTATGACTAAAGTTAAAATAGAGAAGGGCCGATGTACTAGCTCGCTTATTTCAAATGTAGTATATTATTTCTTAAGAAAAAGCAAGTAAATGGAAGTTTTTGTATTTAAAGAAGGTGTTAATTTTATGACAAATAATAAAATTGCTATTTGAGGTACGAAGAGAATGAGTGGTATGAATAATTTTAGAAAGTGTATAGTTAATAGAAATAAACGATGGAGTATGTAAAGAGTTATATTACATAAAATTTATTATGAATGGAGGCGGTTACACTATGTTTTGGTTAGGATGTTTTTTAGGATACATTGTAGGTTCTATTATTACATGTGCGCTACTTTACTTTGGATATAGATCCAATGAAAATAAAAAAGCGAATATGCAAAAGGTGGAGGAGAGGAAAATCAATAAAAAAGGTGTATAGTAGGCGAAAGGTAAGGTGATAACATTGATGCAACAATAAAGGACAGTACATATTGTATATGACTACTATGTACTGTTCCGCTTATTCTTTTTGGATTAGGAAAAATTGTTTCCTGTCTTGCTATAAATTTCATAGGCGAAAAACCCCAATAAATAGCCGATTCCAGATCCTAAACTCACTGCAAGAAGTGAATAATCTGGGAAAAACATGCCGAAAATTAAACCGATTATACAGCCAACAAGCATTCCCATAGGTATTAAACTGTCTAATAAAATTTGAGCGTTTTTTGATTTTTTCTTACCTAAGTTACCGTTGTTATATTTATGTTTAAGGCTACCAATCACATATACTACAATTCCCCTGACTATTAAAACAGGCGCAATTGCCGTGAGTAACCACATGTTAGAGTCTCCTTTCGCTTTTTTAATTAAATTACATAAGCTACTTAAAATTCTATGCTACTAAATGGATTGATAGTTGAATGTACTCAATTTAATAATTCGTTAAAAAAACTTTCCCTTTCGTTTTCTCCGCAGATTGCACAACATCAACCGCCGTTTTCACATCCGCTAAGTCATATGTAGAATGTACTTTCATAAAACGTAATTGCTTATTTTCTACTAAGTGAATTAAATGACGAAACGTCTCTTGCCATTTATATGGTGACACTTCTTTATTCCAATGTCGTAAATGAAATATGTTCGCGTGCACTTTTGCTTTCGTGACAATCTCTGCCCAGTTTACTTGTACACCTGATAGAAGACCGATCGTTAAAAAGTGCCCGTTTGGACGTAAGGAGAAAGCTAATTCATTTCCATCCGGTCCCCCAATAGAATCAATCGCAGCGTCTGCACCTCTGCCGTTTGTTAATGTCATAACTGTTTCATAAAGCGGGGCAGTCGAAGTATCAATTACATGATGAGCGCCAAGCTGAAGTAATTCCTCTGTATGTTTACTATTTCTTGTCACGGCAATGAGTTGGAAATTTAAAATTTGCGATAACTGCGCAAAAAGATGACCAATTGCGGATCCACAAGCATTCACTAATAAAACGTCATTACGCTGTAAGTTTAACGTTTCTGTACATGTAACCCACGCTGTAAGGGGATTAATATACATTTGTGCCGCGGTAAAATCATCAATAGAATCGGGAATAGGGACTACAAAATCAGCCGATGTTTTCACATATTCTTGCCAAGTACCTTCCCCGCGTAACGGTAACACACGTTTACCGATAAGCTCTCTAGAAACAAAAGCTCCTACATCTTCTACAATACCAACACCTTCATAACCAGGTATGTTAGGTAACGGAATTCTATGAGCGTACGCTCCGGTTATTGGAATTAAGTCAGATGGATTAATCGGTCTAACTAGCATACGGACGAAAACTTCATTATCTTTCAGTGGTTCTATATTTTTATATTCAACTTGTAATACGTCTTTTGGATTGCCAAACTTATGAAATTGAATGTGTTTTCCACGCAAGATAGATGTTCCCCCTTAGTTTGATTGAGTTTATTATAGCATTTTTGGTTTGGTTGGTTATTTTGTTAATGATAAATAGGGTTTGTACAATGGTAAGTAAAATAGATTTTAATTTACGTATTTATCAGAATTTTATAAAATGTGTATATAACTATGAAATGGGGGAGATTTCTTCATGTGTACTAGTTTGACGTTACAAACTAAAAATTTCCAACATCTTTTTGCGAGAACAATGGATTTCACATTAGATATGAATCAGGAAGTAATAATCATTCCTCGGCGTTATCAGTGGAACAATATAACTGGTGAAACAATCCGAACGAAAAAGGCTGTTGTCGGAATGGGAATTAATTTTGGAGGAAGGGTCATGATGGCAGATGGAGTAAATGAAGCTGGTATGACATGTGCAACTCTCTATTTCCCAGGATTCGCTACTTATAGTAGTCATGTAGATAGCAATAAAACGAATGTAGCACCATTTGATTTTGTGACTTGGAGCCTCACGCAGTTCAATTCTGTTGAAGAATTAAGAAAATCTATTGATAGCATTGCCTTTATAGATGTGCCATTACCAATTTTAGGGGTTACTCCACCGCTACATTGGATTTTAGCAGATAAATCGGGAGAATGTATTGTACTTGAGCCGACAGCTGATGGAATAAAAGTGTATGACAATCCAATAGGAGTGATGACTAATAGTCCGGAGTTTAGTTGGCATTTACAAAACTTAAGACAATATATTGGTCTTAAATCGCAGCCATTTGCGCCAACGGAGTGGGGCGATGTACCATTAAGTGCTTTTGGCCAAGGTTCAGGATCGATGGGACTTCCTGGAGATTTCACACCGCCATCAAGATTTGTACGGGCAGCGTATGGCAAACAAAACATTCAAGGTATAGAGAACGAAGAAGAGGGTATATCGGCTATTTTTCATATTTTATCGAATTGTGAGGTTCCTAAGGGAGCAGTAATAACAGAAGACGGTATATTAGATAATACGATCTATACAAGTGCAATGTGTATGGAGTCTGGAACATATTATTACCATACTTACGATTGTAGACAAATTATAGCCATTCATTTATTCAATGAAGATTTAGATACAGCTGAGATTAAAACGTATCCGTTTCAGCGGAAGCAAAAAATCTTTTATGAAAACTGAAGCGCCCCTGAAAAAGTGAGACTAATAAAAACACCTCCATTTAATTTGCATACTTAGTATGCGAATTTAGGAGGTGTTTTCTATCATTTACCAATATTCAGGTTTACTTCTTGCTATTCTATTAAGCCGAAGCTCTCTTCATTCTCTCAAGTAAACTAGACAACACATGCGTACGATAAGATTCTAGTTTTTTACCTTCATAAGTACGGATACCTAATTTTTTAAGTTCTTTTACATACCAACCTTTGCTTCCGAAATACATGTGATCGCTCCCCTTCAACTTTGTTTTTATTTATCCTGATTGCATATGGAGGTACAGGAATTATAATGAAGGAAATGAATTTCGCGCGAAAATGGTTAACTTTGTTGCAAAAGACATATATACTAAAGATAGTATACAACGAGGTGGACAAGACGTGATTATAGAGAAGCACGAAATTCAAATTGACCAAATTACTAGCGGTAAAGTGAATATCTTTACTTTCTATAGAAATAGAAAGCAAATTGATGATCATTTTTTACGATTGCAAGAACCATCGCTTACAGCAAACTACTTCTTCCATTTTCATTTTGATGCAGAGAGCTTGCATCTACTGCAGAAAGAGTTTCCGAGCGTATATCCGTACGACGGTAGTGAAACGATTCACGACTGGACGGAAAAGATGAAAGCTGAATTGCAACATCAGATCCAAACAGGAAAATGGAATAAACGCGTACGTATCGGTAATCGCATTCTAGATGTGGTGTTTACGTGGTGTGACGAAGATATAGTAGAGTGAAAAAGAAGCGGATGACGCTTCTTTTTTTTAGCGCTGGAATAAAACGAGCTTACCTGCAGTAGATGTACAGCGATGTGTTTTTTCATACAATCCTTTTTCTTGTAAGATAGATTCACCTTTTGCTTTTGCTTCTTTTTCAGTTGCCGCCTCGAATGATTCGTCTAATGCTTTTGAACCATCTTTTTCAAAGACTGTTAGAACGTATACTCCCATGAAAATTCCCTCCAATAATTAAAATCAGAATCTTATAATTATTTTGACATAAAACGCTACAATATGCAAAGAAATATATGACATTGCGTGGTAAAATAGAATGAAACTTTACTCATCGAGAATATTTTTATTCTCGATGAGTATTAGTTTTCAGCAATTTTAATTTTAATAAAATGAAACTTTTGAAAGATAGAAAGGATCGTTATTTGTGAAACAAGTAAAGTTTATACATGCGGCTGATTTACATTTGGATAGTCCGTTTAAAGGGATGGAGATGAATGTTGGGCAGTCTGTTTGGGAAAGAATGAAGCAAAGTACGTTTGAATCATTTGAGCGTATTGTTGATAAAGCGATTCAAGAGCGCGTTGATTTCGTATTACTAGCTGGGGATTTGTATGATGCGGAGACGAGAAGTTTGAGGGCGCAAGTGTTTGTGCGTGAGCAAATGAAGAGACTTTCGCAGTACGATATCCCTGTTTTTATTATTCACGGTAACCATGATCATTTAGGGGGAAGCTGGGCAGCAATTGAGTTTCCGGAAAATGTTCATGTATTTACTGAGCCTTATGTAGAAGAGAAATCATTTTATAAAAATGGTGAGCTATTAGCTTCTATTTATGGTTTTAGTTATTTGCAGCAAGCGGTAACGGATAATATGACAGCGCAGTATACGAAAATGAGTGATGCGCCTTTTCATATTGGCATGCTTCACGGAAGTGTGGAAGGAGATGCAGAGCATAATCGCTATGCACCGTTTCAAATTCGTGAGTTGAAAGAAAAACAGTTTGATTATTGGGCTCTTGGCCATATACATAAACGTGAAATTTTATCAGAAGAACCATGCATTATTTATCCAGGGAACATACAAGGTCGTCATCGTAAGGAAACAGGCGAGAAGGGTGCGTACCTTATTGAACTTACGAAACAAGGAACGCAGTGTTCATTTTTCCATACGGCAGATGTTGTATGGGATGAAATCGAAGTTTGTATTGATAGACTTGAAACTGTTGATGAACTTATGACGAGCCTATCTACTGCGATGAATGAATGCCGAAGAGAAGAGGAAGGTACGCTATTAACTGTCGTATTCACAGGACAAGGTCCACTTTCACCTTATTTGCGTGACGAAAAGCGCGTGGAAGAGATTTTTCACATTTTAGCATCTGGCGAAGAGCGAAAAGATTTTGTATATGCGATGAAGTGGAAAAATGAGACGGTTTCTTTTGCGGAAATCGAACGTTTGAAAGCGGAAAATCATTTCGTCGGTAGTGTGCTAAAGGAGTTAGAAGCTTTTAGCAATATGGACGGCGTATTGCGCACCATTTGGACATCTCCTGTAGCGCGTAATAGTATTGAATCTTTTACAGAAGAAGAGAAGAAAGAGATTCAAAAGGAAGCAGAAAATATTATTTTAGAGCAATTATTCCAGCAAGAGAGGGATAAAAAATGAGAATTGAAAAACTCCATATTTATGGGTACGGAAAATTAGAAAATGTGGAAATGGATCTTTCATTGCTGACGGTGTTATACGGTGAAAATGAAGCGGGGAAATCGACAATTCGCTCATTTATGAAAAGTATTTTATTCGGTTTTCCGACGAGAGGACAGCGCCGTTATGAGCCGAAAGAAGGTGGTAAGTATGGCGGTGCGATGACTGTGCAAACAGAGCAGTACGGTCGTTTGAAAATTGAGCGATTGCCAAAGACGGCAGCTGGCGAGGTGACCATTTATTTTGAAGACGGGAAAACGGGCGGAGAAGAAATTTTAAACGATATATTAAGCGGGATGAATGAAAGTTTATTTGAATCTGTCTTTTCATTTGATATGCATGGCCTTCAAAATATTCATCAGCTTGGCGAAGCGGATATTGGCAATTATTTATTTTCGGCAAGTGCAGTCGGAAGTGATGCGCTATTGCAGTTAGATAAAAAGCTAGAAAAAGAAATGGACCAGCGCTTCAAGCCGAGTGGTCGTAAACCAGAAATTAACGTGTCATTGCAAGAGATGAAGAAACTTGAAGAGAAGATGAAAGAGTGGCAAGGAAAAATTGGCACGTATGAAAAACAAGTAGAGCAGTTAAAAGAAAGTGAAGAGAAGCTTGCTTCTGTTCGCGTGGAGAAAGAGAGTGCAGAAAAGCGAAAGCAAGATTATGAAATATTAGCAGCGCTTGAGCCACTCGTTATTGAAAAACGTGCGCATGAGAAAGTGTTAGAGAACGAGAGCGGACAGTTTCCTGTAAACGGAATAGCGCGTTATGAAGCAATGAAGGCGAAGATGGAGCCGCTTCAATTACAAGTTGATTCGCTCCACAAGAAAATTGAGACAGTGCAATCGGAAATTGCCTCGATTCAAATAGATGAAGAGTTTTTACAAAAAGAAAGTTATGTAGAAGAACTTCGTATGCAGCATATGTCTTACGAAAATGCACGCCAAGAAATGCGTGATATGAGCGGGAATATTACGAATATAAAAGAAGAAATCGCAGAACTAGAACAGCAAATTGGTACTACTTTTGAAAAGGAAACAGTTCTTTCATTTGATATGAGTTTGGCAACGAAAGAGTTAATTACGCAAACAGTGCAAAAGGCGCGCGAATTAGAAACGCAAAAAGCACAGCTCGATGATCGTTTTAAAGTAGCGCAAGAGCAATTAGAAGAACAAGAAGAAAATATAAGACAGATTAAGAAACAAATGTTAGTGGATGAAGAGAGAAATGTGTTAGTTGAGAAAGAGAAATCGTTCCAAGATGCGGCGTTTATCGGTATGGGCGCAGAGAGAATGAAGCGCAAGTATGAGGAAAAAGCAGGAGCAGCTAAGCAAAAGAAAAAGCAGTGGCAAAGAGTTTGTCTTCTGTTACTTCTTATTAACACAGGCGTTTTATTCACAAGCTTATTTATAGATAACCGAGCGCTCTTATTTATTAGTGTCATTGTTTTTGTAGGGATTGTTCTCGCCCTTGTTTTATATAAAGATCCATCAAATGGATTACAAGAAGAGCTCCTTACACTTCAGCAAAGTGCCGGCGGGAGACAAAGTGAAGAAGCGATGTCTGTTCGCTATCAGTTAGAAAAAGATGAAGAGATACGTAAATTATTTGAGCGCGAGTCTTATAAGTTACAGCAGTTGGAACGAGCGTATGATAAAGTCGTTTCATCGTATGAGGAATGGGAGAGAGAAACGTTCCAGGCGGGAGAACAAGTCGATGCATATAAAACGCGCTATATGTTTCCTGAATTTTATACGTATGCACACATATTGCCGGCGTTTGAGCGTATTGAAAAAATGCAGCAATTATATCGTGAATTAGAGAAACAAGGCACGCGAAAATCTTCATTATATGAAATGATTTCGCAATTTGAACATAAACTAGAAACTGTTATCGGTAGTGCGGAGTATAGTAAGCTACACGAGGCACAAAGCCGTATGCAAAATGAGAAAGAGAAGCGCCAAACTTGTAAGCAGTTAAAAGAAAAACTGGCGGAATGGCAAGAAGAATATGAGTTTATGCAAGAACAATTAAAGCAATTACTAATAGAACGAGATGGTTTATGGCATATTGCAGCGTCTACAGATGAAGAGATGTTTTTAGAAGCGGGTAAACTAGCGGGAAAACGTGAAGATGCAGAGAAACAAGTGGGGCGTTTATTACCGCAAATTGATCTGTTAGAACAGCGTTTAATGAGTTTATCATTAGCTGAACATTACGAAGCTGACGGTTATGACGGAAAATTAAAGCAAGAACTGACAGTCGTGCAAAACTGTCTGGCGCAAGAGAAAGAACTGACAGAGCGTATTGCGAAACATCGTATGGAAATTGCGAATTTAGAAGAAGGTAGTACGTACGGCGATTTAATGCATGAATGGGAAATGAAAAAAGCGCAAGTGCGTGAACAAGTGAAGAAGTGGGCTGCTTATGCGGCCGCAAAAACGGTGTTAACGAAAACGAAGCAATATTATCATGAAGTACATCTTCCTCGTATTTTACAAAAGTCAGAAGAGTATTTCGTCTATTTAACAGGCGGACGATATAGTAAAATTTTTTCACCGTCAGAGTCAGAGCCGTTTATTGTAGAGCGTAACGATGGTATGCGTTTTTACAGTCATGAACTAAGCCAAGCGACAGCGGAGCAGTTATATTTATCGCTGAGATTTGCACTAGCAAAAACATTTGAGCATGATTATCCATTTATTATTGATGATAGTTTCGTGCACTTTGACGCGGTAAGGACGAATCGAACGATTGAACTTATAAAGGAAATTGCAAAGGATAGACAAGTCATATTCTTTACATGTCATGCGCATTTACTCGCCTATTTTACAGAAAAACAGATTATAAAATTAACACATATGCGTAAAGAAAATGAGTTGTAGTGTGCTATACTAAAAGTAACTGATTTGGTGGAGGAATTCGAATGAAAAAGAAAATTGCAGAGTATGAAGTTGGTGAACAAGTCGATATTTTCTTGTTAATTAAAACAGCGACAAAAGGTATCGCAAGCAATGGAAAGCCATTTTTAACAGTAATCTTACAAGATCCAAGTGGAGATATTGAAGCAAAATTGTGGGACGTATCACCAGAAGTTGAGAAACAATATGTAGCGGAAACAATCGTGAAAGTAGCTGGAGATATTTTAAACTACAAAGGACGTATTCAATTACGTGTGAAACAAATCCGTGTTGCGAATGAAAATGAAGTAACAGACATCTCAGACTTCGTAGAAAAAGCACCAGTGAAAAAAGAAGATATGGTTGAGAAAATTACGCAATACATATTTGAAATGAGAAACCCGAACATTCAACGTCTAACAAGACATTTATTAAATAAGCATCAAAACGAATTTTTAGACTATCCAGCAGCGACAAAGAACCATCACGAGTTCGTATCTGGACTAGCTTATCACGTCGTATCAATGCTTGATTTAGCGAAAGCTATCTCAAATCTATACCCATCGTTAGATAAAGACTTACTATATGCAGGCGTTATTTTACATGACCTTGGTAAAGTAATCGAACTATCTGGCCCAATTTCTACAACGTATACGTTAGAAGGAAATTTACTAGGCCACATTTCTATTATGGTGAACGAAATTGGTAAAGCGGCAGACGAATTGCAAATCGATGCAGAAGAAGTATTAATTCTTCAACACATCGTCCTTTCTCACCACGGAAAAGCAGAATGGGGTAGTCCAAAACCACCATTAGTAAAAGAAGCAGAAATTCTGCATTACATCGATAACTTAGATGCAAAAATGAACATGATGGACCGCGCATTAGGACGCACAAAACCAGGCGAATATACAGAACGTGTCTTTGCTCTTGATAATCGTTCGTTCTATAAACCGTCGTTCCATAATTAATAGTGTGAATAAAGTGGCCTCATTAAGTTTTAAAAGCTTAGTGAGGCTATTTTTATAGGAAGTAAATAGTATGATACAAAAAATATCTCGAATTTGAGATAAATCTCTTGCTTTTTAATCACTTGATGTGTAAAGTGATAGTAACGAAAGCGATTGAGTCATATGAAAAACATACACTCAGTTGTTTTCGATTAAAAACAAAGTAACTTATACAGTAAAAACTAAGATGAATTTACAAAAACATAATTAAGAATAAATTGAAAAGCTAAAAACCATATTAGTTGTGGGAAATGTTATTTTTTTAGTTATCACTTGACTAGTAAAACGAAACGGAGGAATAACCAATGTATGAAATTAAAGGGCATCATCACATTTCAATGGTTACGAAAAATGCAAATGAAAATAATCACTTTTATAAAAACGTGCTTGGCTTACGTCGTGTGAAAATGACAGTAAACCAAGATGATCCGTCAATGTACCACTTATTTTATGGAGATAAAACAGGAAGTCCAGGCACGGAATTATCATTTTTTGAAATTCCATTAGTAGGAAGAACATATCGCGGCACGAATGCCATTACTCGAATTGGATTACTCGTTCCTTCACAGGAAAGCTTACATTACTGGAAAGAACGATTTGAGAAATTTGATGTGAAACATAGTGAAATAACAACATATGCAAATCGTCCTGCTTTGCAATTTGAGGATGCTGAAGGTCTTCGCTTAGTACTACTCGTTTCAAACGGAGAAAAAGTAGAGCACTGGGAAACTTGGGAGAAATCAGAAGTTCCTGCAAAGCATCAAATTCAAGGAATGGGTTCTGTGGAAATGACAGTTCGTAGACTTGATAAAATGGCGAGTACACTTACAGACATGTTTGGTTATACAGAGGTTAGCCGAAATGATCAAGAAGCAATTTTCCAGTCCATTAAAGGAGAGGTTTTTGGAGAAATCGTTGTGAAATATTTAGATGGTCCTACTGAAAAGCCGGGCCGAGGGAGCATTCACCATTTAGCAATTCGAGTGAAAAACGATGCAGAGCTTGCTTATTGGGAAGAACAGGTGAAACAAAGAGGCTTCCATTCTTCAGGAATCATCGACCGTTTCTATTTTAAAAGCTTATATTTCCGCGAATCAAACGGAATCCTATTTGAAATTGCAACAGATGGCCCAGGATTTACAGTTGATGGAGATGTGGAACATTTAGGAGAAAAACTTGATTTACCACCGTTCTTAGAAGATCAGCGTGCAGAAATTGAAGCGAATTTAGCACCGATTGAAGAGAAGTAATAGAAGAAAATATACAACTTTAACATATAAATGAAACCCATTGGAGGAATATAAAATGAACCAATTAAAAGGAATTCACCACGTTACAGCGATTACAAGTAGTGCAGAAAAAAACTATGAGTTTTTCACTCACGTTTTAGGAATGCGTTTAGTTAAAAAAACAGTAAACCAAGATGACATTCAAACGTATCATTTATTCTTTGCAGATGATAAAGGTAGTGCAGGAACAGATATGACATTCTTTGACTTCCCAGGTATTCCAAAAGGAGTACACGGTACGAATGAAATTTCAAAAACTTCATTTCGCGTTCCGACCGATGCAGCATTAGAGTATTGGGTGAAACGTTTTGACCGTCTTGAAGTAGAACATACAGGAATTAAAGAGCAATTTGGTAAGAAAACTCTTTCTTTCGTTGACTTTGATGATCAACACTATCAATTAATCTCAGATGAACTTGATAAAGGAATCGAATCAGGTACACCATGGCAAAACGGACCAGTTCCATTAGAATATGCAATTACTGGTTTAGGGCCTGTATTCATCCGTATTGCAAACTTTAGTTTCTTCAAAGAAGTGTTAGAAAAAGTTTTATTATTTAAAGAGGTTGCGCAAGAAGGAGAATTCTATTTATTTGAAGTGAATAAAGGTGGAAACGGTGCATCTGTCATCGTAGAACATAATACGGTTCTTCCAGAAGCACAACAAGGTTTTGGTACAGTGCACCATGTGGCATTCCGCGTAGAAGATCGCGCTGTATTAGAAGAATGGATTGAGAGAATCAGTAGCGTTGGACTTCCTTCATCTGGTTATGTAGACCGTCATTTCTTTGAATCATTATATGCAAGAGTTGCACCACAAATTTTATTTGAATTTGCAACAGATGGCCCAGGATTTATGGGAGATGAGCCATACGAAACACTTGGCGAAAAATTATCTTTACCTCCATTCCTAGAGCCAAAACGTGAAGAAATTGAAAAATTAGTTCGTCCAATTGATACAGTAAGAAGCACGAAGGAATTTATTAAAGAGTAAAAATAGAGCAAGTAGTTTTAGCGGAGTGCTGGAACTGCTTGCTTTTTTATTTATTCTAGTAAGTTTTCTGATAATTGTTTCTCAAGTTATTAAAAAGGAAAACTTTGGTATAATTAATTAAAATATTAAATTTTCTGATAATTATTTTTCAATGCATAGAAAAGGAGTGGTAATATACAATTTTGATAATTGTATAAAAATACTAATTTTGGAGAAAAGGGGATGCGGAGTGCATGGGAGCAGATGTAGTAACGCGGGAGCAAATGAAACATTCTTTAGATGATTGGTATCGTGTAATGTTGCAGCAAAATATAGAGAAAGCTACGGAAATGAAAGAGGAGATTGAAAGTAAGATTAGTGGTTTGGACGTGGATCAGGATGTATTGCTTTATCATGCGTTGTTGAATTTTAGATATGATGCATTAGTGGATTGGATTGGGGTTAGAGAAGATAGTTTTGATAAAGTGGAATCTTTTGAAATCCCGGCAGAAGGTGTTCTAGCTTATTACTATCACTTTTTTAAAGGGTTTCATTGCACATTAATTTCAAATTATAACGAAGCGAAAGAACAGTATGAGCAAGCTGAGAAGTTATTGAAATATATTGCAGATCCGATAGAACATGCGGAGTTTAATTATCGGATGGGGAATTTCTATTATCAAAAATATGACCAAGTTCATGCAATAGATTACTTGAATAGGGCAAAAGCAGCATTTTTACAATATCCAGGTTATGAAATAAAAGTAGGATTATGTGAAAATGCTTTTGGACTATGTTGTGTAGACATAGATCACTATGAATTAGCGGAAGAAAACTTTAATTCTGCTATGGAAGTATTGCAAAAAGCAGATCAAAAAAAATATATGCTAATGGTTCGGCATAATTTAGCTTGGCTTTATGCTAGTCAAAATCTTTCAGAATTAGCGATTCGTCATATATCTGAGGTGACCAAAAATTACCCAGAACACTTTAAAGCCTTGTTTGTAGAAGCACATGAACATTACAAATTAGGACAATATAATTTAGCGAATCCAATTGTTGAAAAAGGTTTAAATATTTGTGTTGATTTAGGAGAAAAAGAATTTCAACATCGGTTTAAAATTTTGAAAGAACTCAATGGAAAATCTTCAGTATCAATTATTGAAGATGTAATTTTAGAAGGACTTTCTTATTTTGAGAGAGAAAGATTATGGGATTGTATTCAAGAATACACTGAAATTTTAGCACTGAAATTTTATGAATTTGATGATCATGTTAAGGCAAGTAAATATTTTTATATGAATAATAAGGCTCAAAAAAATATATTGGAAAAGGGAGCGTTAAAATAATGAAGAAATTTCGTTTGGCTATTGTTGGGACTGCATTAGTAGGGGTATTATCAATTGGGTTCAATAGTTCTTTTACAAATCAAGCTGTAAATATAGGAGACACAGGAGGAGCACCAGCAAGACCAGACTACGTTAATATAGGAGACACAGGAGGAGCACCAGCAAGACCAGACTACGTTAACATTGGTGACACAGGCGGAGCACCAGCAGATAATAAAGGCGACGGCGGAGTAAGCCAACTATAATAATAAAGAAAGGGACTTCAACATGAAGTCCCTTTTTCTATTTTCAGGTCATGTAGAGAAAAGAATTGACTTACTTTAAATATGTAACTATAATGGTTACAGAATAACCATTAGTAACAGAAATGAGTTATATTTTTTTAGTATAATTGTAACTGTTTTAGTTACAATTAAAAAGAGGACATAAAATAACCAAAAAATGTAAAAACTTTAAATAACAACAAGAGAAAGGAGACGGGAATGTTGAAACGGTTTAAGTTTTATTTGATTAGCGGTATTGTGCTTATTTTGCTTATCGTATGTAACTTCGTTGATAAGCCGATTGCGAAGGTTGGAGAAGTGAAAGATACTGTTATGATGAAGCTGAATACGAAAGAGAGTATGGCGCAAATTGATGGACAGACGATTTATTTTAAACAAATTGGTGAGGGAAAACCTCCTTTACTTATGTTGCATGGGTTTGGTGGTTCTTCTGATGGGTTTAGTGATATTTATCCGGAACTAGTGCGAGATCATACGATTATTGCGGTTGATATTTTAGGGTTTGGGCGTTCTTCTAAGCCGGTTGATTTTCAGTATTCGTTTCCTGCGCAAGTGAATTTATATTATAAGTTAATGAAGAAGCTAGGATACGATCAGTTTGCGGTGCTCGGCCATTCAATGGGCGGAGAGATGTCCCTTAATTTAGCGTATTTATATCCGGATGCAGTGACGCATCTCATCTTGGCGGATGCTACAGGGATAGAGTCTTTCCAGCAAAAAGAAAGTTATGAAGTACCACCGCTATCGACGGACTTACAAACTGTAACTGAGATTACGAAATATAATAAAAGTGGAGTAAAAAATAGTCGTGATGATAAAGAGCATTATGATCAGCTTACGAAAATGAGAGAGCGCCGCATTGCGATGGAAGCTGATAAAATTAAGGTACCGACTTTAATTATATGGGGACGACATGATAAGAGTGTTTCTTGGAAAAATGGTGAACTGTATCATGGGCTATTTGCAAATAGTACGTTTCATATTATTGAAAAAGGATACCACGCACCGTTTCGTCAAGAACCAATTGAGTTTATGGAATATGTACAAGCATTTTTCGCGAAGCATCCAAAATAAAATTTTTAAGCATAAATCCAATTCTTTCCTCATAAAGTGAAACTAATAAGGCTTGTCTAAGGAAAGGAATGAAGTGATTTGGAAACTTTACCATGGTGGGTGTATCTTGTAATTGTTGGGATTGTACTAAGTGGCTACATGGTTTTATATACTTCGAAAAAAGAGCAAGATATGGATAATGAGTTTATCGAAAAAGAAGGCGAAGTATATATGAAGCGCTTAGAAGAAGAGCGCGAGAAACGTAATCAGGATAGTGATAAGGATTCTGTATTGCTTTAATAGAAATTTTGAAAGGCTACCACCTGGTAAAATTTTACAACTAGGTGGTAGCTTTTTTTCTTCTGGGGGAGCAGTATATGTTCATCAAGCTAAGGTTATATTAGTTTAATTTTACATGTATAAGAGAGTCATCATAAACTTTTATTGATGGTATTTATATATATTTTTCCTCATAAGAATGGAACTAGCGGGGATTTTACTGGGGGGGATTAACAATGCATAGGGATGAAACTTCATTACATCCTGATACAGGCGTTACGTCTGTAATGTTTGTTGAGCGTTCATTAAATGAAATTCGTTTTTGGTCTAGAATCATGAAAGAGCATTCTTTTTTTCTTCGCTTGGGATTTAGATGCGAGGATACTCAACTAATCGAAGAGGCGAATCAATTTTATCGATTGTTTGAACATATTGAACAAATAGCGCATTCCTATACAAATGAAACAGATCCTGAGCAAATAAAAAGATTTAATGCAGAAGTACAACAAGCTGCAACTAATATTTGGGGATTTAAGCGAAAAATTTTAGGGTTAATTCTCACATGTAAATTGCCAGGACAAAATAACTTTCCACTTTTAGTTGACCATACAAGTAGGGAAGCTGATTATTTTAGAAAACGTTTAATACAATTAAATGAAGGTAAATTAGATGCCCTTCCTGATGCTATTATTAAAGAAAATGTTTTCTTTTTACGGATTATGGCAGACCATGCTAAATTTATTGGCCATCTTCTTGATCCGTCGGAAAGAAAGCTTGTAGATACAGCACGAAATTTTAGCAATGATTTTGATGAATTGATGTATCAAGCAATTGATTTAGAATCTATGAAACCACAATCCCAAACAGCTCCTCTTTTAGATCAATTTTTAGATCAAAATCGCGTGTCAGTTGCATCTCTTCGGGATTTTAAGAAAACAGCACGTGATTTAATTGAGCAATGTAAAATAAAGAGTATCATTCATCCATTATTAGCAGACCATGTTTTCCGTGAAGCTGATAGATTTCTTGAAATCATTGATATGTATGATGTTCATCTTACAAATATTCAATCACAACCTAGATATTAGAAGATAAGGAAAGATACTATTTTTCCTTAAGCTGAGAAGTTAACAATTTATTGTTAGCTTCTTTTCTTTGTGATTAAAATTTTCTTTTAAGGACTACATAAATCCTTTTGACCAAATATGTAATTCTTTGTAAAATGTTATATATGGAAAGATTATGAATATACAGGAAATCTATGGGTAGTAGATTCTAATAAATTACTCGGGGAAAATTTATTAATTAAGTATATTAACTTTTTCACACTAAATTTTACAACTAAAGGGGTAGTAGTAATCATGAAAGCAAAGAAATTAGTAAGTTTAGCATTACCAGTTATGTTATTGAGCGGTTGTATTACAATTGAAACGGATGGTAAGAAAGCTAATGAGCCAAAGAAAGAAGAAACACAACAGGTAGAGAAAGAAAATAAGGCTTCTGAAAAAGAGAGTAAGTCAACTGATAGCAAGAAAGAAGATAGCTTATCTGTAGCGAAAGGTGAAGGTACAAACAGTAGTTCATCAAGTAGTCAATCAAGTTCTTCTTCAAATAATTCAACTTCTTCACCTGGTAAGGTAACTGGTTCAGATGTTGAAAGGTACAAGGCAGATATCATAAATAGTGCTACTCAAATTGAAGATACAATGAAATTAATTGAAGGAATAGCAGATTCAGACGTAAAATCATACAAACAAAAGAAAAGTGAAGTACAACTAAGTTTAGGTGGAGCAAAGGCAACAACGAAGAAACTGAAGAATTTACAAGCGCCCCCTGAGTTACAGGGAGAACAGGCGAAGATAAAGCAGTCGATGGAACTATATGCGGATTGTTTTCAACTTCTTTTTGATGCATTGGACCAAGAAGACGAGAGTAAAATGCATCAATCATTAAGTAAAGCACAAGAAGGTTCAAAACTGTTTGAAGAAGCAGCGAAGAGTATTGGTAGTAAAACCAACTAAAAATAAAGTATTTAAAGGGGTATTTGTAAGTGCAGTTGGTGCAAGTGAAGAGTTAGGAATTAGTTATGGAAACACATTACAAATTTATCAAATGGACGATAATGTTCGTATTCGATATGTAAAACAATAAATAATTGGTGAAAAACTCTGTAATAAATTTTACAGGGTTTTTTGTTAGTTCTAGTTTATTTTTTGTCTTCCTAAGCGCTAAGCATACTAGTATAAGTTGAGAAATGAACAAAACGATAATGATAGGCAGATGATGTAACTCCATAGTAACTGTAACCATCTAAAGCCAAATTCATACACTATGATGGAGGCTTTTTACTTCATAACCGGATGAAAAAGGAGTGTAATCATGAAGAAACGTACTGTTAGTGAAGCGGGAGGGAATGTGCCGCAACCAATCCGTAGCGACGGAGCAGGTGCGATTGATTCTGGACCTCGTAATGTTATGCGGGATATTCAAAATCCGAATATGCTTGTTCCGCCTATAACGGATGCAGGGTTAGTTCCTAACTTGAAGTTTTCATTCTCGGACACTTCTATGATTTTGAAACAAGGCGGGTGGTCTCGGGAGATTACTGCTCGGGAACTACCGGTTTCGACGACGATTGCCGGAGTAAATATGAGTTTAACGGCCGGTGGAGTACGAGAACTACATTGGCATAAAGAAGCAGAATGGGCGTATATGCTTTTAGGACGGGCACGCATAACGGCTGTTGATCAAAATGGACGGAATTTTATTGCTGATGTTGGACCAGGTGATCTTTGGTATTTTCCTCCTGGTATTCCGCATTCCATTCAAGGATTGGAACATTGTGAATTTCTACTCGTTTTCGATGATGGGCATTTTTCTGATTTATCTACTTTAGCTATTTCTGATTGGTTTGCGCATACGCCAAAAGAAGTGTTGTCGGCTAATTTTGGAGTACCTGAGAGTGTTTTTCGTTCTCTCCCTTCAGATCAAGTTTATATTTATCAAGGAGAGGTGCCAGGTTCGCTTGAAAGTCAGGAAGTTCAATCACCGAAAGGAGAAGTTCCTTTAACATTCAAACATGAATTGTTAAAACAAAAGCCGATTAAGACGTCTGGTGGTAGCGTTCGAATTGTAGATTCCACAAATTTCCCTATTTCCAAAACAATCGCAGCAGCGCTTGTTGAGGTTGAGCCTGGTGGAATGAGAGAACTTCATTGGCACCCGAATAATGATGAATGGCAATATTATTTGACAGGGGAAGCGAGAATGACTGTGTTTCTTGGAAATGGTACCGCTCGTACATTTGATTATAGAGCTGGCGATGTCGGATATGTACCGTTTGCGACGGGGCATTATATTCAAAATACAGGTACCGAAACATTATGGTTTTTAGAGATGTTCAGAAGCAATCGTTTTGAAGATGTATCGTTAAATCAATGGATGGCACTGACTCCTAAAGAAATAGTGGAGAGTAATATACATGTTGGCCCGCAAGTAATGGATTCTCTGCGTAAGGAGAAGTGGCCTGTTGTGAAATATCCGGGGTTTTCATATAGTCCGAAAAGTGATGAGTAAAAATGAAAATTTGCGTTATTCTTTCTGGAGACTGATAAGAAGGGATGGCGTATTTTTTATGCCTAATCTAGTCTTTATCCCGCTATTTGCCGGGCAGTAAGACCCACCTCAAAATTCAGCGGAATCAAAGAAGTTAGGTGGGGCGCGGGCTGTCCGTAAAAGCCCGATTAGTGAGGGCTGATTAAAGTTTCACTTTATTAGTATCCGTCCCTTGTATTATTGTTCGGGAAATTATTATTGGAGCATAGTATAGGGAAGATACATATAAAAGAGCGCCATTATAAGCTGTAACGTATAAGTTGTGCAGGAAATGCAACAATAACTCGCTTTACTCTTCATCATTTATTTGAACATAATGGGCATAGAGAGGTGATAAACACAGTATGATTTTTAGTGAGCGTTTAAAAGAAGAAAGGGAAAAAAGAAATTGGTCGCAAAATGATTTGGCTGAAAAACTTCATGTGAGCAGGCAATCTGTTTCGAAATGGGAGACGGGAAAGAACTATCCGAGCATTGAAATTATTATTCATTTAAGTGATCTGTTCGGTATTACAATTGATGAACTGCTAAGGAGTGATGAAGAATTGACGCAGAAAATAATTGAAGATAGTAAGCAATTGGCGTATCCAAAATGGAAGGTGTTTTTTGATAGTCTATTTATGATAGGAGTATTTTTGTTTATTGCAAAAATCGTTGTATGGATGCTAAATAAGTTTGCTGGAGCAAGTATTACAATTGTAGCAGATGCGCCATATGTAATGAATCTTTTGCCCCTTGTATTCATGATTATAGGTGGTATAGGTTCCGATAAGTTGAAGAAAATATATAAATAGAGGAAAGATTTGAAAGAAATCCCCAACACTGGCTGTTCTTTTCACTTAAATTGTGTACTATAAAGGATAGGATGACATAAAGAAGGGGACATTTAGAATGGAATTTCATGAACAGAAGATTTTGCCGGCAGTGAGGCAAATTAAAGATTTGGAAAAGCTATTACATAGTTCGTATGAATATATCGTTATTTTAGATATTCATGTCGGTCAATTGAAGAGTGTTATATCACTTGCGAAGCAATATTGTAAAAAGGTATTTTTACATGTGGATTTAATTCATGGTTTGCAGAGTGATGGGCATGCGACGGAATATTTATGTCAGGAGTTTAGACCGTACGGGTTACTTTCAACAAAGGCGAGCGTTATTATGAAGGCGAAGCAAAAAGGTGTTGTGGCAATACAACGCATCTTTTTAATCGATTCGAGTGCGATGGAGAAGAGCTGCAATCTTTTAGATAAGACGAAACCGGATTATATTGAGGTACTTCCTGGAGCATTAACGGATGTTATCGCTGAAGTGAAAGAGCGTACTGGTGTACCGATTTTAGCAGGTGGTTTTATTCGTACTGTAGAAGATGTGGAAAGAGCATTAAATGCTGGTGCGACAGCAATTACGACATCAAAACGTGAACTATGGAAACATTACCAAAAAAAGTGACGAAAATGTGAATTTCTTCGTTGACACCGCTTTCATTTGCGGTTAACATTATAGACAAGTTAATAAACGTGACGGAGAAAAGTAGAGATCCACATTTCATTGTTTCTATATAAATTTATATAGAAGCGTGCAAGCTGTGGGTCTTTTTCTTTTGACAAAAACGAATGGCCATTCATTTTACCTCTATCACATTTGAAAGCGTTTAAATTGATTGTGGAGGGATACTATGTCAGCATTTTTAGGAGAGTTAATAGGGACTGCGTTGTTAATCGTACTTGGTGGCGGCGTTTGTGCTGGTGTAAGTTTAAAGAAATCGTTTGCGAAAGATTCAGGTTGGATTGTTATTACAATGGGCTGGGGCTTAGCAGTAGCGGTTGCAGCGTATGCGGTTGGATCAATTAGTGGGGCACATTTGAATCCAGCGTTAACGATAGGATTAGCATTTAAGGGAGCGTTCCCATGGAGTGACGTACCAGGTTATATCGTAGCACAAATGATTGGGGCAATTATCGGGGCAGTTATCGTATATTTACATTACTTACCACACTGGAAAGAAACAGAAGATCCAGGAACAAAGTTAGGTGTATTTGCAACAGGTCCAGCAATTCCGAACACATTTGCAAACCTTTTAAGTGAAATGATTGGAACATTCGTTTTAGTATTTGGTATATTAGCAATTGGTGCAAATAAATTTGCAGATGGATTAAATCCATTTATCGTAGGTTTCTTAATTGTAAGTATTGGTTTATCATTAGGTGGGACAACAGGATACGCAATTAACCCAGCGCGTGATTTAGGTCCGCGTATCGCACACTTCTTCCTTCCGATTGCAGGAAAAGGCGGTTCAAACTGGAAGTATGCATGGATTCCAGTAGTTGGTCCAATTTTAGGTGGATCACTTGCAGGTTTATTCCATCAAGTTGTATTTGAAGGAAAACAAAATTCAGCACTTATTTATGTGATTATCGCAACTGTGATTGTACTAGCAATCTCTTATATGACAAGTAAAAAAAGCGGAAGCAATACAAATAGTAGAAAAGTAGCATAAGGGGGAAACCGATATGAAAAAATATATTCTTTCATTAGACCAAGGAACAACAAGCTCACGCGCAATTCTTTTCAATAAAAAAGGTGAAATTGTTCATTCAGCTCAAAAAGAGTTTACACAACATTTTCCAAAGCCGGGCTGGGTAGAGCATAATGCACAAGAAATTTGGGGATCTATTTTAGCAGTTATCGCAACTTGCTTAAGCGAAGCGGATGTAAAACCAGAACAAATCGCTGGTATCGGTATTACGAACCAACGTGAAACAACGGTTGTATGGGATAAAACAACTAGTAAACCAATTTACAACGCAATCGTATGGCAATCTCGCCAAACAGCTGAAATTTGTGATGAGTTAAAAGAAAAAGGTTATAGCGAAATGGTTCGCGAAAAAACAGGTCTTTTAATTGATGCATACTTCTCTGGTACGAAAGTAAAATGGATTTTAGATAACGTTGAAGGTGCAAGAGAAAAAGCAGAAAACGGCGATCTATTATTCGGAACAATTGATTCGTGGCTTGTATGGAAACTATCTGGTGGTAAAGCACACGTAACAGATTACTCAAACGCATCACGTACGTTAATGTTTAACATTCACGACTTACAGTGGGATGATGAGCTTCTAGAAATGTTAACAGTACCAAAGAGCATGCTTCCAGAAGTGCGTCCATCATCTGAAATTTACGGAGAAACAATTGATTATCACTTCTTCGGCCAAAATGTACCGATTGCAGGTGTAGCTGGTGACCAACAAGCAGCATTATTTGGACAAGCTTGTTTCGGTGAAGGTATGGCGAAAAATACTTACGGAACTGGTTGTTTCATGTTAATGAACACTGGTGAAAAAGCAGTAGCTTCTGAGCACGGTCTATTAACAACAATTGCATGGGGAATAGATGGTAAAGTAAACTACGCATTAGAAGGAAGTATTTTCGTAGCGGGTTCTGCAATTCAATGGTTACGTGACGGAATGCGCATGTTTAAAGATGCCAGTGAGAGTGAAGTGTATGCGAGTCGCGTTGAATCAACTGACGGTGTATACGTTGTACCAGCATTCGTTGGACTAGGAACACCTTATTGGGATAGTGAAGTACGCGGCGCTATGTTTGGTGTAACGCGCGGTACGACGAAAGAGCATTTCATTCGTGCAACGCTAGAATCTTTAGCTTACCAAACGAAAGATGTATTATGCGCAATGGAAGCAGATTCAGGTATTGAGCTGAAAACATTACGCGTTGATGGCGGAGCAGTTAAAAATAACTTCTTAATGAAGTTCCAAAGTGATATTTTAGATGTTCCTGTAGAGCGTCCAGTAATCAACGAAACAACGGCTCTAGGTGCAGCATACTTAGCTGGTCTTGCGGTTGGATATTGGAAAAACCAAGATGAAATTAAAGAACAGTGGCATATGGACAAACGCTTTGAACCAACGATGGAAGCGAAAACAAGCGAAGAGCTATATGCTGGATGGAAAAAAGCAATTGAAGCAACAAAAGCTTTCAAATAATCATAAACAGTGTTATAATGGTGACAAGTTAATAATTCGGTAGGAGATTTGGAGAGACCACAACGCGCTATAGAGGCGAAATCTATAGCGGAGTTTGTGGTCTCTTTTTTCGTTATCAAAGGGAGGAATTACCATGAAATTTTCAAGTAAACAACGTAAAGACGTATTAAACGGAGTAAATAAACAAGAGTTAGATGTGATCGTAATTGGTGGAGGTATTACTGGTTCTGGTATTGCATTAGATGGAGCAACACGCGGGTTATCAACAATTGTGTTTGAAATGCAGGACTTTGCAGCAGGTACATCAAGTCGTTCAACGAAGCTTGTACACGGTGGTCTACGTTATTTAAAACAACTTGAAGTGAAAATGGTAGCAGAGGTGGGTAAAGAGCGTGCGATCGTATATGAGAACGGTCCCCATGTAACAACACCAGAGTGGATGTTACTTCCGTTCCATACAGGCGGTACGTTCGGATCATTTAGTACATCAATTGGTCTTCGTGTATACGACTTCTTAGCAGGTGTAAAACGAAGCGAGCGCAGAAAGATGTTTAACCGTGAAGAAACGCTAAACAAAGAGCCTCTTGTAAAAAAAGAAGGATTAAAAGGCGGCGGTTACTACGTAGAATATCGTACAGATGATGCGCGTCTTACAATTGAAGTAATGAAAGAAGCAATTGAGCACGGCGCAAAAGCTGTTAACTACGCAAAAGTAGATAGTTTCTTATATAAAGATGGAAAAGTATGTGGTGTACGTGTAATCGATTTACTAGACGGTGAAGTATATGAAGTTTACGGTAAGAAAATTGTAAACGCAGCTGGTCCTTGGGTAGATACACTTCGTGAAAAAGATAACTCGAAAAAAGGAAAAGTACTTCAGTTATCAAAAGGTGTTCACTTAGTAATTGATCAAAAACGTTTCCCATTAGGTCAAGCGATTTACTTCGATACACCAGATAAACGTATGGTGTTCGCGATTCCTCGCGGAGGAAAAACATACGTAGGTACAACAGATACGTTCTATGATAAAGACGCAGCTGTACCACAAATGACAACAGAAGATCGCACATATATCATTAATGCGATTAACTACATGTTCCCAAGCGTGAAAATTACAGAGAAAGACATCGAATCAAGCTGGGCTGGTGTACGTCCGTTAATTTACGAAGAAGGTAAGAGTGCATCTGAAATTTCTCGTAAAGACGAAATTTGGACTTCTGAATCTGGTTTAATTACAATCGCAGGTGGTAAATTAACTGGATACCGCAAAATGGCTGAAATGGTAGTAGACTACGTAACGAACTTACTACAAAAAGAAGGTCATAGCGCATATCCGAAGAGCGACACGAAACATATGCCAATCTCTGGTGGACATGTAGATGGTTCACACGGATTCCCAGCATTCGTTGCGAAAAAAGCTGGCGAAGGTACGAAATATGGTTTAACA
The DNA here is from genome assembly GCF_900100505.1 of Bacillus sp. cl96. Lineage (NCBI taxonomy): Bacteria > Bacillati > Bacillota > Bacilli > Caryophanales > Bacillaceae > Bacillus > Bacillus sp. cl96. Next base: position 486,077 of record NZ_FNDM01000001.1, on the reverse strand, counting down.
ACAGCACAAGCAGAAGAATTCGCGAAATTCTACGGCTCTAACGTTGACGTACTATTTGATTTAGCGAAAAAACATAAAGACGAAGCGAAAGAATACAACATGCCACTAGACGTTCTAATCCCGCTTGTATACGCAATGGATTACGAAATGACAGCAAAACCAGTTGACTTCTTCGTACGCCGTAGAGGCGCTGTATTCTTCAATATCCACTGGGTATACGAGTGGAAAGAAGCAGTAATCAACTACATGGCTGCGAAACTAGGCTGGAGCAAAGAAGAACAAATGAAATATACAGCTGAACTAGAAAAAGCATTAACAGACGCTGTAATTCCTGTAGATCAACAAGAACAGGCAGCTGCGTTAGCATAAAATAGAGAACCACCTGAAGGGGAGCCTTTAGGTGGTTTTTTTGGATTATTTTTCTAACTATGTTGTATAACGACATATGTTGTTATACTATGTATATAAGGTGGTGGTATTGTTGGACAAAGAAATCTTGAAGGGAAGTATAGATATTTTATTACTTTCTATCATTGCAAAACATGATACATACGGCTACGAAATAGCTCAAAGTTTAAAGGATGCAAGTGAAGATTTGTATAGTATGGGACAGGGAACTTTGTATCCTGCTTTAAAGAGATTAGAGAAAAAGGAGTTTCTTGAATCTTATTGGAATGAATCTGAGAATGGGATGAAAAGGAAATTCTATACTATTACAGATAAAGGGAAAAAAGAATTGCAGAAGAAAGTGAACTCTTGGGAGAGTGTAACAGCATTAATTCAAGCTTGTCAGAAAGGAGTTATTTATGAGTGAATTTGATGAGTATATTAAGTCTATTTTAGCCTATTCAGAACTTAGTGATATTGAACAGGATGAGTTATTTCTAGAAATGTATGATCACTTGAACAGCTTGAAAGAAGAATATATGGAACAAGGTATGAATGAAAAAGAAGCGATTTATAAAGCGATTCAAAGTTTTGGAGAATCAAAAGTTATTGGCGTAGAGATTAATAAATCGGTATACGAAGTTCCTAGGCCATTAAAGGTATTATCAAAAATTTTATGTATTCCTTATATAATCATTTGTTTTATTGTCTTTTTAGGAACGTTTATTTCAACTTCTACATTTGACTCTGTTCGCAGTTTGACAGGTGGTGGGACTGTCTATCATCCCATTGAATTTTGGCAGCAATTTTTACATATATCTGATTTAGAAACGTTATTACAACTTTTTGGAATAACACTTTGGCAAGTTAAAGATTTTATTGCACATCCAGGTCCTTGGGGAAACTCAACTTATTGGTTAAGCGTTTTACAACATATAATATTAGTAGTTCCATTCGGATTTTTCGTTCCAGTGCTCATTAATAAAGTGACTAACTATAAGAAAGCTCGTAAGTGGTATGTTATGACCTTTCTTGTTTGGGAGATATTACATTTACTAACTTTGTCTGATGTTTTTGATGTGTGGCGGATTGCTATAAATATGCTCGGTGCGTCGGTAGGATATCTTTTATTTATAAGCATAATGCAACTGGATAATAAATTTAAGGTTATGCGAAAGAAGATATTTGAAAATTAGCTCGCTATTCTGTAGTTTAAATTATACAAATTTAATTTGATGGTAATAGAGTATCGCTGAAAACATAGGTACTATGTAGTGAGAGGATTTTTTATATTCGTAATAGGTGTTGTTCCTTGTTTAATCCTACTGTTATGAAGCGGGTCCATAATCCGTCTTTATTGGTGCTATAAATGATGAGAGCGGCACAGCTGAACTAGAAAAAGTCTAGAACAACAAGAATAGGCGGCTGCTTTAGCGTAAAATAGAAAACCAACTGAAGGGGAGCCTTTAGGTGGTTTTTTCTCTTGACTAAAAATAAATAAAATGTGTTACAATGATGATAGAGTATTTAGTATGAATTTTGCATAAAATAAAGAAGACAGAAGCCTGAGAAACTTCTGCCTTTGTAACCTAACTTGCTATTGTGGTGGTAGTAGGTGCGGTTATAAGACAATTACATTAACGTTTTAGCCGAGAACCGCCCTTACCTTTTCCACGAAGCAGGGTGGTTCTCGCTTTTTTGTATACAGAAATTAGCCATGGACCGACGTATCTTCTACCGATGACAACGCCAGCTCCGGTTAGGATACCATACACTAATTTAATTACAAACATCGCGATCATATTATCACCTCCCCCTTTTTTCAAAATGGAAGAGATGACTGCCACACCTACTAGTTATAGCTTATTAAGTTACGTATTCATTGTATTATGTTTTAAAATAGGGAACAAGATATATGGATGAAAATTCCTGTTTTTAAGCAGAACATTAGTGTCAGGGGACAAGAAGTAAATAAATATACATAAAAAAACGGTATGGACATTACCATCCGTATTTTTTTATGTATTTATAAAACTTTTCCATACAGTCTGTCGTCTAATATATGGGAAGGAGGAAATGATGTGGATGAATTAACGATAGAAGCGTTTGAAATAGAAGATAAGGAGGACCTTATCGACGAAATAATGAACAAGTATGGACAAGAAGTCCTACAGCTTGTGTATTCATATGTGAATAATAAAGAGGTTGCGGAGGATGTAACGCAAGATATATTTGTGAAATGTTATAAATCTCTTCATACATACAAAGGGAAATCGAATGTGAAAACGTGGTTATGGAGAATTGCGATCAATCAATGTAAGGACTATATAAAAAGTTGGTATAACAAAAAGGTAATCGTTACAGAGGATGAATTTGCGTATAGTGGGATTCAAAATGATAGTGTCGAACAAACTGTCATTCAAAATGCTGAGGATAGTAGGTTAGCTTCTGCAGTAATGAATTTACCGATAAAATATCGAGAAGTCATTTATCTATTTTATTATGAAGAATTATCAATTAAAGAGATTGCTATGGTAATAGACGTAAAGGAAAACACGATAAAAACGAGACTGAAAAAAGCGAAGGAACTTTTGAAGGAAGGATTGGAGGAATAATCAAATGGAAGATCGATTAAAAGGCTTGCGAAAATCAATGGAGAACACAACGTTTAAACATTTGAGTTTTTCTGATCAGCACCAGAAGCAGGTGCGCGAAAAAATTAAGCAATCGTCCGAAAAGGAAGGAGATATCCTTTTAGCAGTGTTACAACTTCTTATGAATGAAAAAACAGGTTATGAATTGATGCAGTTACTAAGAGGAAGAGGGATTCAAAAATTCGAAGGTGATGAAGGGTCTCTATACACTTTATTACATCGTCTAGAACAGAATCGCTTTATCCAATCTAGCTGGGATCACGCAGGAGCTAAATATTATCAATTAAATGATAAAGGAAACAAGATGCTGCGAAAGGCAGAGAAAAATGCTACAAAGGCACGATTTATATTAAAAGGCTTAGTACAGGGGTGAGAAAAAAATGAACAAAAAAGGAGAGCGTTTTTTAAAAGAAGTTACGAACCATATTAAATCAAAAGAAGCGAAGGACTTAGTAGCAACGGAACTAGATTTTCACTTGAAACAGACGAAGAATATGTGGATGGATAAAGGATTAAGTGAGGAAGTTGCTGAAGATAAGGCTGTTGAACAAATGGGGAGTCCGATTAAACTTGGCCGGGAACTTAACAAACTTCATAAGCCAAAGGTGGATTGGTTCTTACTTATTTTATTAGTAGCTGCTATGGGGTTAGGGTTTTTACCAATAATCGCTCTTGGGCATACGAACGATTTACTAATGAACAAAGTAATTTTTGTAATTCTCGGCATTGCAACAGCTGTTGGGATGATGCTGCTTGATTACCGGAAGCTAGAAAGACTCGGGTGGCTGTTTTATACAATTGGAATACTTATCTTGTTAGCTATAAAATGTTTTCCGACTGGTTACGTGATTGGGGAAGCGATAATAAAAATTGGCCCCATCAAAATTGACTGTTTAATGACCATACCATTCTTCTTTCTAGCTTGGGCTTCTTTTTTCAATAATAGTAGGTTAAAGTTTATACATCTTCTCATGTTGTACGTATTTTCTTTATATTTATTTTCAACTATATCAATTCTTTTACCCGTTTTCATCTACATTACGATGGTATTTGTTATGCTTTGGTGGAGTAAGTTAGGAAAGAAAACGGCATGGCTCATTACGATTTTACCTATTGTACCATTGATTATTAGGGATCTACTTTCCTGGTCTGCTGTAAAAGAATACCGTATGGCCAGAGTTTTAGGAATGTTAAACCCAGAGCATGATCTATGGTATTTACGTTTAAAAGAGGCGATGTCTTCAGCAGGTTGGTTCGGTACATATGAAAATATAAAGTCTATCCGTGCTGCCCATACTGATTTTGTATTTGCAAGTTTGACTTACTATTATGGATATGTACTTGCGCTAGTTCTTGTCGTGATTCTTTCTCTTTTTGCAGTAAGAATAATGAACATAGCTTATAAAATAAATGATGGTTATGGTAAATTGCTTCTCGTTGGCGGAGTGACTCTTTTTGTAATCCATTTTATTTGTAACGTTGGCATGACCCTCGGGATATTACCACGTGTTTCTATATCATTACCATTTATTAGCTACGGATTGATACCAACTCTGTTTCATGCATTTATAATGGGGATTGTGCTGAGTGTATATCGACGTAAAGATATGCCATTTAGAATGAAGAGAACACCTTGATAATAATCAAGGTGTTTCTTTTATATGTAAAAAGAATTCACTATTATAATTAAGTACGGCATACTAAAAGAACAACAAAATGATATTTTAGCATCACTTACATATAGGAGGACAAACAAATTGAGTAACCTCACTCGTTTACGTACACAAATTTTAATAACGAACACGTTCATGGAACTATTAAAAGAAAAACCATTCTCAGCCATTACGATTAATCATATTTGCGAAAAAGCAATGATTCATAGAAGTACGTTTTACCGTTATTACGTTGATAAGTATGAGCTCTTTAGTGCCACGATAAATACTGTTGCCATAGAGCTATTCGAACAAACGAAGCAAGGTTTAAATTTAGAACGTACATTTTTTGAAGAAGTAATTGATTACATAGATGTCAATCGTGCGTTGTTTTTTAACGTTACGAGTAAAAATAATAGCCGTGAATTATATGATAAGTTGATTCAACTTGGTGGGGAGGCTTTATATGAAAATGCAACGCAATATAACGACCCTCTTTCAAGGGAAATCCAAAATTCAGATTATCCAAATGTGTTATGTGATTTTTACTGTAGTGGATTTTTTGAGATTATAAAGAAATGGATTAATAATGAATATCCGTATTCAAAAGAAGAACTCATCTATATCGTTAATAATTTTCTCATAAATGAACCAAAATAAGACATATGTCTCATTTTGAGACGTATATTCATTTTTATTCATCGTTTTCCTCTAAAGCCTATGATAAATTATTGAGCATAGCAAAGGAGGAAAGAAAAATATGAATAAGGCTTTTGATACAATTGGACGTTTTATCATCAAGTACGCAAAGATGAATATTGCGCTTATATTATGTTTAACGATATTTTTCGTATTTGGTATAACGAAAATTGAGATGAGGATGGGGAATGATGTATTTTTAAGTAATACATCTGACGTTTATAAGGATACCGAAACGTACCAAAAACATTTTGGCGGGGATGGTATATACGTATTACTTAGTGGAGAGAGCGATACATTGCTTTCGCAAGAAACGAATAAGGCAATTGTAGAATTCACTAAAAAAGCAGAAGATATAAAAGATATTACAGGATCAACGCATTATGTGGGCTTATTAAATGAAATGTTATCCGCTCCTGCTCCTTCTTTTTCAGCATTTGATACAGGGGAAACAAATCTGAAATTAGAAACAGCTTTGAAAAACTCCATTCCGAGTGAAAAAATGAACGGAATTAATAATAACGTAAAAAGTAGCTTAACGAATGAGCAACGTGAAAAAATGGGAGTATTTATTCACCAACAACTTGCACCTGAACCAATGCAAGAAATACAAAAGCAATTGATTGCACTTGGCCATACTCCTACAGTTGATGAACAAGAGAAAATAACGCAATCTGTTTTAACGGAAAAGCAAAATGATGAAGTTGCAAAGTATACGCAAAGCATTTTAACAGAACAACAAAAAAATCATATGCAACGAGATATTTTGAAAGCTCTACCGAATGTTCAACATATGAACAATGATTTACTTCATGAAATCGTCTTTTCAAATAAAGGAAAAGTACCAGACCAATTGAAACAACTCATTCCTGAGAATGGAAAATACGTTGTGATTCAGCTTCACACATCGAATAATACAGAAATGACGACTTATGTACGTATTAATAAAGAGTTAAACGAGCTTATTAAAAATACGAACTTCAGTCAAGGTGTAACAGTGAAAGTAGCTGGAATGCCTGCTATTTTAGGAGATATTCAAGAAGAGGTTATAACAACTTTAGGAATCATGCTCGGTTTAGCGGTTCTATTAATGATTGTTGTACTATTCTTCGTGTTCCCTGTAAGGCGTCGTGTTATTTCATTAGCCTTTGTGTTAATCGGGTTAATATGGACATTTGGTTTCATGGGGTGGGCCGGAATTCCGATTACACTCGCAACTATGGCAACATTACCAATCATTATAGGGATCGGCACCGATTTTGGTGTTCAATTCCATAATAGATATGAAGAGGAATATAAAACGAGTGGATGTAATGCGAAACTTGCAACATTACATGCCGTTCGTCATATTGGACCTGGCGTAGGGATTGCAGTTGTAATTATGAGTTTAAGCTTTCTGACGATGTATGTATCGAAAGCGCCGATGATGCAACAATTTGGATTAACGTTAGCGATTGGTGTGTTATTCTGTTACGTTATTGAACTATTATTGATGTTCTCAACATTCTACTTATTAGATCGCAAAAAAGCAGCACCTCCATTAAAAAGTGATGCAGATAAAAATACAATGCTATCACGTTTCTTAAATCAATATGCTAATCTAGCTATGAAACTCGCAATTCCTATTTTAATTGTTTCCGTTATTTTATCTAGTCTTGGATTTATGGCAGAAAGGTCTATTCCGACTGAAACAGACTTAACAAAAATGATTCCGCAAAATATGGAGACATTAAAAAATACGAAACAATTACAAAAGATAGTTGGCTCGACAACATATATTACGTATTTAGTAGAAGCAGAGGATGTCACAGAACCGAAAGTGATGTCTTGGATGCATAGTGAAAGTGAAAAGATTGAAAATGAATATAAAGATGTGAGTGATGTTATATCACTACCTAAAGTTATTTTGCAAATCAACGGGAAAAGCGCGTTGCCAAAATCTACTGAACAAGTAGCAAATGAACTTGAAAACGTGCCGAATTCTCTGAAAGAAACGGTTATAAGTAAGAATAAAAAATACGCAACAGTTCAGTTCCAAGTGAATCCAGATCTTTCTTCTGCTGAGCAATTGAAATTGATGCATAACATATCAAAGGATATGAAGCCAATCGATAGTGTGAAAATGAAGCCAGCGGGTGCGCAAGTTATGATGCTTTATGGTATTGATAACATCGGTGCAAATAGTGAACTCATGATTGGTGCGGGGCTACTTATTATTTTCCTATCTTTATTCCTTGTGTATCGCCGTGTAAAACATGCATTATATCCATTAATACCAATTGTTTTAGTATTAGGATTCTCGCCAGGTGCTTTAAAACTACTCGATATTTCATATAATCCACTAACAACAGCACTTAGTTGCCTTGTACTTGGAATTGGAACAGAGTTTACGATTCTCATTATGGAAAGATATGGTGAAGAAGAGGCGAAGGGACTGTCTCCCAAAGAAGCAATTCGCGTCTCGCTTTCAAAAGTGGGGCAAGCCATTACCGCTTCCGGATTAACTGTAATTGTTGGGTTTTCAACGTTAATTTTTGTTAACTTCCCAGTCTTACGTGAATTTGGTATTACAACTGTTATTGATACAACACTTTCTTTATTCTGCGCTTTAACCATATTACCGGTCTTAATTGTGTTGTTTCAAAAACGTAAATAGATAGTAGAAGAGGGGTATGATAAATAACCCTCTTCTTTTTCTAAAATGACATATTCTACTTTAAAGGTGTAAATCCTGCAAAAAAAGAAACACCTTGATTGTCATCAAGGTGTTGTAATAAGCTCAAAACTCTCCGAATCAGCCCCAAGCACAAAAGGACTAACCTCGCCAACGCTATAAAGGTGCAATTCATGCATCGCTCGCGTACAAGCAGTGTAGAACAATCTACGAACGCTCTCATCGCTGTACACATCTTTAGAAGCATCGTAAATAATAACGGCATCAAATTCGATACCTTTCGCTAAGTAAGCAGGGATCACGACAATGCCTTGTTCGTATTCAGCAGAGGTGCTCTTCACAAGTTTAATATCTTCAATGCTACTAAGTTCCTCATAGGCAGCGGCGCTTTCAGCTGCGGATTTACAGATGATTGCGATCGTATTGTGCTGCTTTGTTTGTAGTGCAGCAACTTTAGCAGTAATATGTTCGTGTAGTTCGTTGTGATTAGCTACTTTCGTCACTGTAGGTTTCGCGCCGTCACGTTCAAAGGCGTGAATGTTCTTCCCTTCCGGTACGAGAGCGCGTGTAAATTCAATAATCGGTTTTGTTGAGCGATAGCTACGAGTTAAGTTAATGCCGTTTGTTTTGTCTGGCCCGTATAAATTCGTAAGTGTATCGAAATTCACCGTTTCACTCGCATGGGCAAATATCGCTTGGTTAAAGTCTCCGAGTACCGTCATTCTTGCAGCAGGGAAGAGACGTTTTAAAAACTCGAACTGGAACGGAGAGTAATCTTGCGCTTCATCTACGAGTACGTGTTTAATCGATCTGTTCGTTTGGAAGCCTTCAATTAATTCTTTTAAAAGTAAAAATGGAGTCGCATCCTCGTAATATAGCTTTCCTTCATCAAGCATGTTTACTGTTAATGAGCAAATGTCATCCCACTCTTTCGGTTTTTCCCCAGGAACCCATGATGCATCTGTGAAGAGCTGTTTATATATGCCTGTGAAATTGATGAAACGCAATGTTTGAACGCCTTTACGAAGCAGCTTCATTTTTTTACGGACAATCATACGCCCAAGTACTCTTGTTTCTTTCTCAAAGTCTTGAAAGGAGTTGTCGTCAAACTCGCCTTTTTTCTGTAAATATTTATAAGCCTTTTGGTATTCATCTTTACTAAGTAATTCAATTTCCTCTTCTACCCAAGGTTTTTTCAGTTCTGCTTTTTCAAGTGCATCTATTTGCTTATTTAGCCAATCCGTTAACTTCTCAATTCGACTATGGAAGCGGAGGGAGGAGTCAGTATTATAAAATTGCTCTGTAATTTCTTTAGCTGAGGCAATCAGTTTTCCTCTAAATTTCATTCCTCTAAATAGCATGCCTGAAGATTCAAGAGATTGTCTGTACGCTCTAATCATCTCGAAAAATTGAGTGGATGCTTTAAATCGGATGCTCGCATTTCTCGTTTTATAGGTAGGGCTATTTGTTTCAGTTAGCATATATTCTAATTGCTCATAAGGGTCTTCAACGTCAAATGACTTACTCAGTCTATGATTTAAATATTCTTGGAATGTCACTTGCTGCATATTTTCTTCACCGAGTTCAGGTAGTACGTTAGAAACGTAGCTATTGAACATAGAGTTAGGGGAGAAGAGAATAATTTGATCCGCTTTTAGCCATTCGCGATATTTATATAGTAAGTAGGCGATTCGCTGCAGGGCAGCTGACGTTTTACCACTACCAGCAGCTCCTTGCACGATAAGGAGTCGGCCTTCATCGTGACGAATAATTTCATTTTGTTCACGCTGAATTGTAGCGACGATACTTTGCATATGTTTGTTCGTACCTTTTCCGAGCGCTTGTTGCAAGATTTCATCGCCAATTGTAAGGCTCGTATCGAACATAGAATCAATCTCGCCATTTTGAATAATGTATTGTAATTTTTTCTCCACATTACCGTGGATTACGCCTCCTGGTGTACTGTACTCAGCTGGTCCTGGTGGATAATCGTAGTATACACTCGAAATAGGTGCGCGCCAGTCATATATAAGAAAGTTTTCTCCGCTAGCATCAGTAAGTGTAGCAACGCCAATATAAATTTGCTCTGCGCTAGGTTCGCCTTCTTCTTTGAAATCAATTCGTCCGAAATAAGGTGCTTTATGCATGCGTTTTAGTGCGGCAAGTCGATTAAAGGTGTGCTTATGGGTAATTTGTGTGACAGCTAGTGACTGAGCTTGTTGTCTTAAGTTGATAACTGTTTCAAGATAATCATCAAAAGTATCCGTGTTCACTTTCACGTCATCCCAGAAGTGTTTACGAATATTGATTACTTCTGCCCGGCGTCTGCCAGTTTCGTTTTCCAGTTTATCAATTTGCTCCGTAATCGTTTCAATTACGGTATCCAATCGTTTTTGCTCTTGATCAAGTTTTTTGTTCATACGTAAGCACTCCTTTAAAAGTGAAAAATAGAGGTTGACTGAAGATGTGTTTTGGTGTACAATTAAGATACGGGTAAATACGGTATCATCTTTTTGTAAAACGTGTTTCTGTACTAATTTAACATAGTTTTTGAATTTTATCAATGATAATAAGATAAACCTTGGTTCTGCGTGGCGTGGATCAAGGTTTTTTTGTGTTTTTCTTTAAGGAAGAATTGCAATTTTATTGAGGAGAATGTAAGTAAAGCAAAGAAGAAAATCAGGAATAGGGGGATACTGATGCAAAAATATTTTGAGGAAGCGCATCGTTTTTGTTCTCGTAATAGAAAGCACTTAGAAAAGGATGTTATATGTGGTTGTTTCTATTGTTTAGAAATTTTTCATCCAAAAAAAATTACAGAGTGGTGGGATGATGATAACACAGCAGTTTGTCCGCATTGCGGGATTGACTCTATTATAGGAGAAAGTTCTGGATTTAAAATTACAGAAATGTTTTTAAGTGAAATGCATAAAAGATGGTTTTAGTTAAACGAATGAAAAAATAAACTTTCGTTAACGAAGAGGATACATAAAAAAGCTCGGGCCTAAGCCCAAGCTTTTTACTTCATTATTTCTTTTCTTCTTTTTTATCGTCAGCTTTTTTCTCTTCGAAAAGATCTTTTAAATCTTTATCGTCAACTTTTACGTCAGCTTTTTTGATTTCTTTCATCATAAGATCATTCATGAATGCAGCATCTTGTGCTTTCTTCTGAACTAGATCTTTTTTGATGTCGCCTTTTACTTCATCAAATGGTTTTTGTTCTTTAATGTCTGTTACTTTAATGATGTGGTAACCGAATTGTGATTTCACAGGTTCGCTTACTTCATCTTTTTTCAGCTTGTAAGCAGCATCTTCGAATTCTTTAACCATTTTACCAGCAGTAAAGTAGCCAAGGTCTCCGCCTTTTTCTTTTGAACCAGTATCTTCAGAGTATTGTTTCGCTAACTCTTCGAAAGATTTACCTTGTCCAAGTTCTTCTTTTACCTTTTTCGCAGTAGCTTCATCTTTTACAAGAATGTGGCTTGCTTTAATTTCAGGCTTGTAGTTTTCTTTTAGTTCTTTATCAGTGATTGTTTTCTCGATAGCTTTTTCTTGAGCTAATTGAGCACGCACACCAGTTTTTATAGTTTCTTCTTTAATACCTTGTTGTTTTAATAGTGTATCGAATTGATCACCGTATTGTTTTTTCATTTCATCGAACTTTTTGTCTACATCTTTGTCTTCAACTTTGTAGTTTTTAATAAGTACTTTTTCCATAACCATGTTGTTTAGTACTTGTTTACCAGCTTGTGTCTTCATTTGATCGTAGAATTCTTCTTTTGTAATGTCACCAGCTTTAGATGTAACAATTTTGTCTGATGATGATGTTCCACATGCTGATAATGCGATTACACTTGTTGCGGCTAAGGCAAGCATAGCTTTCTTCATTCGATAAACACTCCTACTATTATGTATTTTTAATTTATCCTACACCAATGAATTTTGATTCATAAGAGCCCGATTAAGTCTCACTGATACTTTTGCTTTTTTATATTGGTAAAGCGCGCTTAACAGGGCTTACCGAGGCTGAGGATAAAGTTTTGATGAATGTTTTGTTCTATAGTATAAGCAATATGTACAAAATTTAATATATCATATTTCGACTCGTTTTCATATTGATAAAGAAAAATTAACCAGCACGTGTCAGATTTTGAAAGTGTGCCATATTGGGCGTATACCGCATATACAGAATAGAGGAGGGGATGGGGATGAATTCTCAACTTATTTTATTACTTGTACTGTTTATTTTATTGGTTATTGTAGGTATAATTTGCTTATAGAGGAAAAAAGTGAGGAAGGGGCTTTCCTTCCTCACTTTCCATGAAATATAATTTCTATATAACTAGAAATTAATAAAATTGTTATACATACATTAATAACCCGAAAGACACCGGGCTGGCGGCTCGCAGCTATTTGTTTTCGTTCACACAGTGTATGTGTCATGAAATTCGTGTAAAATATAACAAGAAGTGCGAATGCGACAAAAACAACTGTTATAAGTGTCATGAGGCGAGACCTCCTTTTGGCTAAAATACATATACATATATTGTATCACACGATATTTTGTTCGTGTTACAAAATTCAGAAATAGAAGACTTTGTGTTAGAAAGTGAGGGAGAAAATGGACGTTGTTAGAAGATTAGAACAAGCTGAATACTATGTAGACCTACTATTTAAAATGATTGATGAAGAGAAGTGTCCATTTTATTCTTTGATCATAAAGAAAAAAGCTCGTAAAAAAGATATTGAACGTATACTAAATCTTTGTGAAAAACTGAACGAGCAATATGTAGTGGAGAAAGCAGAAGGGCTTCTTTTGTTCGATGCGCTGTTAGATCAATTTGAAAAAGCGCTTCCACATCAGCTCGAAGTACACGAAACTGCGGAAGCGCTAGCAAAACAAGGTTTATTTAAGCCGCTTATGAATGAATTCTTAAGCATGATTGCGAAAAAATAAATAGATTATTTCTTAACTAACTTTTGATCGGATTCTGTAAAGTTCTCTTCAATATCTTCTAATGATTTCTCAAAAATATCGATAAAATCTTGTCCGTAAATATTACGCAGGATTGCAATCAGTTCGATATTTTCTGGGAACTTCCCATAAAAATTACGAAGTGCAAGAGCCCCATTAAACACTGAATTATTTTCAGGATCATACTCTTCCATTAAGCGAAGTAGTAATTCTTCCCCTTTGTCTGTAATTTCAATGTACGTATTTCGTTTATCATCTTCCTTTTTTGAGAATACAAGATAGCCGCGTTCTTCCAGCTTTTTCGAGAAGTTAAACGCCGTTGATACGTGCATAACTCCAAACTTAGCAATCTCAGAAATAGAAGCCCCTTTTAAATGATAAGCGATTGTTAAAATATGATGTTCATTAATATTTAAATCGTAAGGTTTAATCCACTGCTGCCAATCTTTCTCTACACATTTCCATAACGCTTTCGATAATTGAGCAATGCGTTGGCTGAAAATCATCGCTTCTTTTACCGAGTAATCTTTTTCTCCACTTTTCATTTACTCACCCACTTTAACATTCTTTTTCATTACTATCTATTATGCCAGTAAAATAAAAATTAATAAAGTCTTTTTGTAAGAATTGTGAAAATTTTTTAACAAAATGACATTCTATACAAATCATGCATAACTATGGAAGCGTTTTATGAGTCGTGAATACATGCGTTGTCCTTACATGTTAATTGATAACATATATTGTAAATGCATAAAAACACGGCATATCTATACGATATGCCGTGTCAAGGTCAATTTATATAAAAAATATTTGTTATATGCAAAAAACTAAGCAGGAATTTGTTTACGCTTTTTCTGGAACAGCTTCTTGCAGTTTCTCAATTGACTTTTGGATGTCCAAAATTTCTTTCTCAATATGGCGCTTGTTTTGAGAAATATCTTGTTTCCAATTAGAAAGCGTGTCTTGCATGTCATCTTTTAGTTCTTGAAACACTTCTTTACCTTCTGAAGCAGTTTCAACAATTTGACGCTTTAATAATTTCGTATCAGCTGTAATATCAGCTAAAGTCTTTTTAATATCATTTCCTTTTTCTTTTAACTTGCCGCGCATGTCTTTACCAGAAGAAGGAGTTGAGAAAAGAACGGCTAGTCCAGCAACTGCTCCGCCGCAAATAACACCTGTAATAAAGGATTTAGCTTTTGACATAAAAGGAGACCTCCTTATTTTTTGTTCGTATTCATGATGTGAAAAAATATGCATATCTTTCTTATATGTGCTATGCACAAACAATCATCCCTGAGCATTTTAGGTGAAGAAACAAGCCATGCGGAATTTGATGACTTCAGGGAAGTGGCTTGTTATGTATTACGCCTTCTTATAGTGTCATTATTTCACACTATTTGCAATTGTACTTGCGATGTTTTGTAAATTTTCCATAGTGTATTCATTTTGGTGTGATTTCCAAACAGCACCGAAACCATCTTTTTCACCGTAGCGTGGAATTAAATGAAGGTGGAAGTGGAACACAGTTTGTCCAGCTTTTTCACCGTTATTGTTAAGTAGGTTAAAGCCAACTGGATTAAACTCTGTTTTAATCGCATTTGCGATTTTTGGAACGACAGAAAAAATATGTGATGCGATTTCTGGCGTTAACGCAAAAATGTCTTGTTTGTGAACTTTCGGAATAACAAGAGTATGTCCTTTTGTTACTTGACTAATATCTAAAAATGCAAGCACATGTTCATCTTCGTATACTTTTGAGCAAGGGATTTGCCCGTCAATGATTTTACAAAAAATACAATTGTCTGCTGTATGATTCATTGATCTCATCCTTTCAAATATCCTTAGCCGTATTTTACCATAATTACATAAGAGAACAAACACGAAAAACAGGAAGCTGACTCAGCTTCCTGTTTTCTGAAGAGGGATTGAAAAAGCATTATCGTAATTTACGTTTCGCAGACACCTCATTTATTTAAGAAATGCACGGTAAATCGGCTAAAGTTTCTGCCGTAGACACCCCATTTTCAAGTGAAATGAATTGCAATCTTTTTTAAAATGAAATTGTTTATTTTTTAAAACAGTATATGCTCTTTCAGAGACACCCCGTTTCGAAAATGAAACAAATGATCTGGTTATGTGTAAATTTCATTGTCCAACTTGGACACCCCATTTCATGATGACTTCACTATGTTGTTGTACTCATCAATTGGTGGTTGCTTTTTCAATGTGTTCCTTCTTCAATAATTATGATGTCCGCTTTCGGGAAATTATATGCTAATAAATTTAAAAATTTTTTTTGAGTACATGGATACTATGTAGTACAGCATAATTTTTGGTAAGATGAATATAGAATGAATACTAATGAAGAAAGTGGTGTCGTATGAGCGAGTTATTGCGTGTAGAAAATGTTACAGGAGGATATACGAAACGACCTGTATTAAAAGACGTTTCGTTCTCTGTTAATAAAGGCGAACTTGTCGGCTTAATCGGTTTAAATGGAGCTGGTAAAAGTACGACGATTAAACATATTATCGGTTTAATGGAACCGAAAAAAGGAACTGTCACAATTAATGGGAAAACAATTCGTGATGATATGACAGCGTACCGTTCTAGCTTTTCATTTATTCCGGAAACGCCGGTATTATATGATGAATTAACGTTAGAAGAGCATTTGAAATTAACAGCTATGGCGTATGGCGTGGATGAAAAACAATATGAAGAACGTGTAGGACAACTACTACAAGAGTTTCGTATGAAAAATCGTTTAAAATGGTTTCCATCTCATTTCTCAAAAGGGATGAAACAAAAAGTAATGATTATGAGCGCATTTTTAGTGGAGCCATCTCTTTACATAGTAGATGAACCTTTCGTTGGATTAGATCCGTTAGCGATTCAATCCCTTCTTCAAATGATGGACCAAATGAAAAAGAGTGGTGCCGGTATTTTAATGAGCACACATATTTTAGCGACGGCAGAGCGTTATTGTGATTCGTTCATTATTTTGCATCAAGGTGAAGTAAGAGCGAAGGGAACGCTATCTGAACTGCAATCACAGTTTAATATGCCAGGTGCAACGTTAGATGATATTTACATCGCGCTAACAAAGGAAGAAGATTATGAATAGCACAGCGTTATGGAAAGAACGATTTCGTCACTTTCTAAAAGAAGTTCGTACATATAGTAAATACGTATTTAATGATCATTTGAAATTTATTTTCGTGTTCATCATCGGTGCGGGAGCGTATTATTACCAGCAATGGTTACAAACGTTAACAACTTCGTTTCCAACTGCGCTCGTAATGGCAGTATTAATTGGACTCGTGTTAACGGCTGGATCCATTCAAACATTATTAAAAGAAGCGGATCTCGTTTACTTACTGCCAGTTGAAGAAAAGTTAAAACCTTACTTCACAAAGGCATTTCTTTTTACATTTATGATTCAGTTATACATAATCGCAATCGTAGCAGCCGCGCTTGCTCCGTTATACTTCCAACAAATGAAGCAAACAGGAGCTGGCTACATATGGATCGTACTCGCATTTGTCATTGTAAAAGCGTGGAATTTATTTGTAGCGTGGGAAAAGTCATTTTTAACAGATCAAAATATACAAAGGGCTGATTGGTTTATTCGTTTTATCCTAAACGGTTTATTTGTATATTTCCTTGTAGAACGTACTTCAGTTCTTTTCATTGGTGGAATCGTCCTTCTCATGGTGTTATACCTTGCTATCATGCATCAAATGGTCAAAGGAAAGCCACTAAACTGGGAGTATTTAATTTCCGAAGAAGGTAAGAAGATGATGCTGCTGTACCGCATCGCGAATATGTTCGTTGATGTACCAGCATTAAAAGAAAGAGTATCTCGCCGAAAATGGCTGGATTTCATTCTTTCGATAATCGGCGAAAAGCGTACATATTTATACTTATATACGAGAACATTTTTAAGATCAGGTAACTATTTTGGATTATATGTGCGCCTGCTCGCTCTAGGCGGAGTTATTCTTTACTTCATTCCGTTTTTATATGGACGATTTATCGTAAGCCTTATCTTCCTATACTTAATCGGTTATCAGCTATTAACTTTATGGAAACATCACCGCATGAAAATTTGGCTTGATTTGTACCCAGTAGGCGGAGAAGAGAAGAAGAAAGATTTTCTTACTTTATTAAATGCAATTCTTATTACAGGTAGCGTTATATTTACAATTATATTTGCACTAGCAACGAAAGATTTCATGATGACAGGAATTTTACTTATCGTAAGCATATTATTTAGTATCGGTTTCGTTTACCAATACGGGGCGAAGCGCATTGAGCGTTTAAATTGAAAGGAATGAACCTATGATTACATACGAAGAGAAGGTTATAAAAGAATTGGAGCAGTGGAAAGCTACATTCATGAAAGATTCTTCTATGATGACACGGTTCTCCAAAAAAGTGCAGACGAAGGTGCAACAGCTCATTCCGGCGAAAGTACAAAAGGTACTAACAGAGACGATTCGTATGATGGTGCAAACGATTAGCGCCGGGTCAAACTTTATAAAGCCGAAGCTAAAAGAGACGACATGGTCACTGCAAAGACGTGACGATGAAGTTCGTAAAAAAATGGATGAGTACAAAAAAATAGCAGCGGCAGAAGGAGCAGGGACTGGAGCTGGTGGTATTCTCCTCGGTCTTGCTGACTTTCCGCTTTTACTTACAATTAAAATTAAATTTTTATTCGATGCAGCGACATTGTACGGATTTGATACGAGTAAACAAGAAGAGCGTCTTTTTATCCTTCACGTTTTCCAACTTGCCTTTTCAAGTGATAATCACAGAAAAGAAATATGGAAAGCAATCGAAACGTGGGATACAGAAAAAGAAAATCATATGGACTGGGAAAAGTTCCAAACAGAGTACCGAGACTATATTGATTTAGCGAAAATGCTTCAGCTCGTACCAGTAATCGGTGCCCCAGTCGGCGCATATGCGAACTATCAATTACTGCAAAGGCTTGGAGAAGTGACGATGAATTGCTATCGTATGCGATTGCTGAATAGGGATTAAAAACAAGGCGTCCTACATATGTAATGTAGGACGCCTTTTCTTAGAAGCTAAGTCCGATATAGCTAATTCCAACTATAATCAATACGATAAAAAGTACAATGATTAATGAAAATCCGCTCTTACCAGCTTGTCCCGCTTCACCGCCGCCATTACCACCACTACCGCCATTACCACCAAGTCCCATATGATATCCTCCTTATTGTTATATGTTGCTTTTACTTTATAACTTTCTGTATTTTCCAATAAATACCTTCTGTAGCGCTAACTAAATTGAAAATCATTTCGTTTTGTTTTATAATTCACTTACCGAACGGTAAGTAAAAATAAGTGAGGTACAGTATGACGAAGAATTTACAAACATCGCAGAACATTGTAGAGGCATCATTTAAACTTATGGCAGAACACGGCATTGAGAAGATGAGTCTTTCCATGATTGCGAAAGAGGTAGGTATTTCAAAACCGGCTATTTACTATCATTTTTCTTCTAAAGAAGCGTTAGTTGATTTTTTATTTGAAGAGATTTTTTCTGATTATCATTTTACAAAATACTTTAATGAAGAGCGGTATACGAAAGAAAACTTTGCAGAAAAGCTAATCGCAGATGGTTTACATATGCTCTCTGAGTATGAAGGGCAAGAAGGAATACTACGCGTTATCAATGAATTTATCGTAACTGCATCGCGAAATGAAAAGTATCAGAAACGTTTATTTGAAATACAAGAGGATTTTTTGCATGGTTTCCATGATTTATTGAAGAAAGGCGCGAGACTGGGCGTTGTGTCACAACATGAAACGGAAGAAAATGCTCATACGCTAGCGCTCGTGATCGATAATATGAGCAACTATATGCTCATGGGATTCCAGTTAAAGTATAAAGAAATTTGGATTCGAAATGTGAAAAACGTAATGAAGGAGGAGTAAAAATGAAAATGCAAAAAAACTGGTGGCTCGGTTTTCTTGGATTTATTGGGGTTTATAAAATACCAGGTATGATTGAAGCTTTTCAAGCGGATGGAAATTGGATGAAGTTAATCGGTTTCATTTGGCTACTTTGGTTCGGATATTTTATTCCTGAGAAGAAAGAAGATTAAATTCCAATTTTCTGTAAAGTTACGTAAAATATAGATTGAGAGTATTCATATATTAGATTACTAGATTTGGAGTGGTTACATGGATCCATTGAAAAATGAAATTCACCCTGACATGGTCAAGGTGTGGAAAGCGCGTTCTTTAATTGAGCTAGGAATCAGTATTATAGTCATTTTTGCATATCTTTTCTTTATGATTAAGTTTAATTGGTGGGCTTGGATTTTCTATGTGCTCATCGGATTAACAATCGTATATACACCGTTTGATTACTTTACGTTTCCGAAACTACGTCAACGTTATTACAGCTACCAACTAAATGAAGAAGAACTTGAAATTCAGCATGGCCTTTTCGTTGTTAAGCGCGTATTAGTGCCGATGATTCGTGTACAGCACGTAACGATTGAACAAGGGCCAATTATGAGAAAATACGGATTAGCAGAATTACACATTTCAACAGCAGCAACTTCCCATAGCATCCCAGGTTTAACGATGTATGAAGCTGAAATGTTGAAAACGAAAATCGCAGAATTAGCGAAAGTGAGTGATGAGGATGTATAAAAGGCAGCATCCAATCACGATGTTATTAGAGTTAAAAATAACAGACTTTATACCACTCATTATTTTCATGTTTAGCTTAAACGGAAAGTTCCCGTTTTGGTATTTAATTCCCGCTGCATTCGGTTTACTCACCGTCTTTTCAGCGTTTGAAAAATGGTATTACACAACATACTGGGTTGAAAATAACGTATTACATGTGAAACAAGGTCTCTTTGTGAAAAAGGAGAGCTACTTAAATAAAGAACGTGTTCAAACGATTAATACAAGTTCTAACGTACTATATCAAATGCTCGGTTTGAAAAAAATTCAGATTGAAACAGCTGGCGGAGGCGATGAAGCAGAAGTTAGCTTAGCTGGAATTACGGTAGAAGAAGCGACAGAGCTTATCGCAATGTTAAATGAGTCGGCTTCAGAATTGAAAGTAGAAAAAACATTAGAAGAAGTAGAAGTAAAAGAAATTATTACAGAGGAAAAACAAGCGAGAGAATACAAATTAACGTGGAAAGAGATTTTAATAGCCTCTGTTACATCTGGTCAATTTGGATTGTTATTCTCATTAATCTTTTTTGTGTATCACCAAGTAGATGAGTACATTCCGAAATGGATAGAGAATAGCGTAAAGTCGTATGTAATGGAACATGATATATATGGCTGGATTTTGATGATAGCTATTTTGCTCGTCCTTTCGTGGATTATATCGACAATTGGTTATGCGCTAAAACATGGAGATTTTACAGTGAATCGAAGAAATGACGAAGTCCGTATTTCGCAAGGATTACTGGAGAAAAAAGAACTCGTACTAAAATTGCACCGTATTCAAGGGATTACGATAAAAGAAGGTATTTTACGCCAACCGTTCGGTTATTGTGCTGTGCAAGTAGAAGTCATTCAAAGTAAGGGAACGGATGACGAAAAAGAAAAAGTTACACTGCATCCTATCATTCGAAAAGATCGAGTGCAACAGTTACTCGCGCATTTACAATTACCATACGAACTGAATGCAAATATTACTTCGTTACCAAAAGCAGCATTGCGCCGTTATCTCATTGATAGTTTCATCTTTTTCGCTATGCTCGCAATCCCGCTTACTGGAATAAGCATATACTTTGAAAAGTATTACATCATGTGGGCATTATTACCGCTCGCAATCCTTATCTTTACACTTGGATACGCAACATTTAAAACAAATGGTTACAGTGTTAACGGAGAACAAATTACACTTGTCTATCGTAGCGTCGGAAAATATACAGGACTTATTAGAAGAAGACACGTCCAATCAATGGAGAAGACACAATCATATTTCCAGCGCCGTGCGGATTTATGTACGTATAAGTTTTCGAGTGCATCATCTAGTTACAAAATAGAGCATACGAGAGTAGAAGATGCGGAGAGAATGCAGGATTGGTATAAGAAGAAGTTAAGTGAGAATTAAGTGGAACGGCTCGTCTTTCGCGGAAGACGGGCTATTTTTTTATGCGAAAATAATGAATAATATATGTAAAGAAACAAGCGAGGTGAATGAGAGTGAGCAAATTTTTAATACCGTATTCATTTTCTATATTAAGTTTCTTTATTTCAGCAACAGCACTTGATTTATATGATAGGATGGGAAACAATAGTGAGCTGGTTTCGCCGAACATAATTGGAAAGATAATTCAATCTACTGCGCAAATGGGAGTCCTTACATTGTATTTCGGAGTACCTATTATTTTAGGTGGCTGTCTACTTGGTGAGCTATTGTTTAGAGGTATCATTTTACGATTTAGACTAAGCTATATTCTATCTTTATTATTATATTTACTTTTAGCTTTTAGTATTGTTTCTGTAACGGTTGGAATTCCAACTACATATGAGGATTCTAATACTACTTTCATGGTAATAACTATGATTTGCGCTGTTACATTCTTTATGGGCCGGAATATATGGGAGAAAAAAGAAATGAATAATGGAGTAACAGAATGAAATATACATGTCCGTGCTGCGGGTATAGAACAATAGAAGAAGAACCACCAGGTACATATGAAATTTGTAATATATGTTACTGGGAAGATGATGAGGTACAGTTTAACAATCCTGACTTTGAAGGCGGTGCAAATGAAGTCTCGTTAAGACAAGCACAGAAAAATTTTATTGTATTTGGTGCTTGCGAGGAATGTTTTATTGGATTAGTTAGAAAACCGACTAGTGAAGATGTGAAGGATGCTAGTTGGCAGCGAATTTGTTAAGTGAAATGTTATTACTCAATTCAATGGGAGTAATAACATTTTTTATTTAGTGCTGAAAGAATTACTGCCGTCTTATAAGGTAATAAGAAGGACTAAATTGGTAAATTTTATTAATGGATATATTTTCAATAAATACAAAAGTATAGATGTATAGTCAGCTTTGTGTGTTTAATGTTATCATATTGAATGATATGGAAATTTTTAATAGAATAAGTAACTAAAAATTCAAAGGTAATGAAGCTTTTGTTGTATAAAGAAAATACTTAGTAGTAATCAACAATATTAAAAATAAGATTCGTATTTATATAAATTTAGTAGAAATGGGGTTTTAAAAAGGAATGAGTATAAGCATAACGCGGCAAAAGATTTTGGCGGCCGCTTCTCAAATTGTGCAATGTAAAGGGGTTGCTAAATTAACCTTAGAAGCAGTGGCAAAAGAGGCGGGTGTAAGTAAAGGTGGATTATTGTATCACTTTTCAAATAAAGAAGCTTTAATAGAAGGTATGATAGTCAGAGGGGTAGAGGATTATGAAGGGGCCATTTACAATAAAGTAGCGGAAGACTCAGAGAGGAAAGGGAGATGGGTTCGCTCTTTTGTAGAGGAAAGATTAAATAATGAGAGAAGAACAGAAGAGTTATCTAGTAGTATGATGGCAGCATTCATGTTAAAACCTGAATTACTTGAGCCATTACAACAATCATTTCAGCAACTGCAAAAGAATATAGAAAACGATGAGATAGATGCAGTTTGTGCAACAATTATTAGATTAGCAGCAGATGGATTATGGTATTCGGAATATTTAGGGGTTGGAAGACTAAGCCCCGAGTTAAGAGAAAAAGTGATTCAAGCTCTTATTAGTAATTCATATAAATAGAATATGCGAACTATATAATGCGAAAATAATTCACCATTGCTTCTTTAATGTAGTGGTGAATTGTTTTTTTTATTAGAAAAATAGAACAATTTTATAGAGTATTGAATTATAACCGTCCAGACGGTATAGTAATATTTGGTTTAAGAGGAAAATGAAACAAAAAAAGAATAAAAGATATTTTTAGCACACTATTCGAAAGGATAGGCCGCAAAGCTTAGAGTCTACGGTAATACATATTGGTTACTAAGATCGTCTGGTTGCACATTTTTGATGCAACCGGACGGTCTTTTTTTGTTATATAAATATAAAAAATAGGAGGGAACTATGCAAATGAAAAGTACTAAAAGACATATTTCAATGGTTTCATTAGTTTTTCTAGTATTATTTTCAGTGCTGAATGTGTGGGCTCCAGTTATTCAAGCTGCTGTGATGAAAAGTCCAGTGGACGAAATTAATATTTCCCGTACTGATGGCACGACATCTGAACCGTATCAAGCCTCAGATGGTATGAAAGTAGAAGTGAAGTGGTCAGCTAAAGAAAAAATAAAAAGTGGAGATCAATTCACAATTGATATGCCAAAAGAGTTTCGAAAAGACCTTATGAATATGAGTTTTCCTTTAAAAGATGCTGAAGGAAAAACAGTTGGTACATGTGAGATGAAAAAGGGTCTATTAACGTGTACTATGGGGGATTACGTAGAAGGAAAGAATAACATTAAAGGTTCTTTATTCGTAGAATTCTACTTTGGTCTAGAAGCATATGATGGTGTTAAAGAAATTCCATTAGAATTTAACGTTGATGGTCAAATCGTCAATAAAGAAGTAAATGTAAGTAATACGACAGAGAGACCGAAGCCACAGCCCAATACAGATAATCTATTGAAATGGGGTTCTTATAATCAAGAAGATCCTTCGATTGCTGATTGGCTTGTATATGTAAATGCAACTGGAACAGAAATGCAAGATCTTAAATTAACAGATACATTAGGACCTGGGCATGAGTTAATTACAGACAGCGTAGTATTAGAAGAGGCTGTATTTGAAGATGGTTATGCACCAACAAATATTAAGCCAGCAGATTTATCTAACATTAAAATTAATGCAACAAAGGCTGGATTTACAATTGAGTTTCCAGACAGTTCAAAAGGTTATATTTTAAGATATAAAACAAAGATTACTAATCCTTCTGCAAAGCCTCATAAAAATACTGTGAAATTAGAAGGTAAAAATATTAAAACTGAAGAAAAAGTAGGACAAGTATTCGTAAGTGGTGGAGGGGGAACCGGTTCAGGTGACGATAATCCACCTAGTATTGAAAAAAATATAGTTGATGAGAATGGCAAGCTTGTAGAGAATGAGCAGCTAACACAAATGGATCAAGTGATTCAATACCAAGTTGGTACACATATACCAAACGATCCTCCTAAATACACATCAATGGTAATTCGTGATGATTTAGAAGATGTTTTAGAAGTATTAGAGGCAAAAGTGTATGATCAAAATGGCCAAGATATTACTTCTAAAGGAACGTTAAAGATAGATAAGCAAAGAAGTGAAGTAACATTTACGTTTAGTGAGAATTTTGACTATAAGTCATATGAAGACCAGAGAATCAATCTTAGTATCAAGGCGAAAATTAAAAATAATGCAGACTTATCTTCTTACGTAGATAAGAAGATTCCTAATAAAGCGGAATTACATTTTGATGATAAAACATTAACATCAAAAGAAGTAACTATTACGCCGCCTGAAGCTCCAAAAGACGGTACAGTATCGATTCATAAAATAGATTCTGAGAATCCGAACAAAGGGTTAAAAGGTGCCGAATTTGAAGTTCGAAATAGTACAAACGAAGTTGTTGCAAAACTGAAAACGGACGAAAAAGGTTTTTCAGTACCTCAAACTTTAGCTCCTGGAACGTATAAAGTTTATGAAACAGTAGCACCAGAAGGATATCAAAAATTAAAAGAACCAGTAGAGGTTACACTTCAAGCTGGAGAAACAAAAACAATTGAAATTAAAAATACTATGCAAAAGGGTCAAATTGAAGTAAAGAAAATTGATTCGGAAAATGGTGAAAAACCATTAGCAAATGCAGAGTTTGATATAGTAAAAGACGGTGTAGTAGTCGAACATATTGTTACAGATAAAGATGGTAAGGCAATCTCTAAACCGTTAGCACCAGGGAAATATATTTTAAAAGAAACGAAAGCGCCTGAAGGCTACCAATTAAAAGAAGCAGAGTTCGAAGTAAATGTAACAGGGGACGGCATATTCCCAATACAAGTGGAAAATGCAATGGTAGACAAAGGTAATATAGAAATTACAAAAGTGGACAAAGAAAACGGAGCAGTATTAGCGGGTGTCGAATTTGAAGTCCAAGATGAGAAAGATGAAGTAGTAAGAAAAGTAGTAACAGATAAAGATGGAAAAGCAAACGTTTCAGATCTATCAGTAGGAAAGTACAAATTAGTAGAGACAAAAAGCTTACCAGGTTATAAAAAGCTAACAGAACCAGTACCATTTGAAATAAAAAAAGGTATGACAAAAGCTTTAGCAATAAAAGTAGAAAATGAGCAGTTAGACAAAGGCTCAGTAGAAATTACAAAAATAGATAAAGATAGCCAAAAAGTACTAGAAGGCGTAGTCTTCGAAGTGCAAGATGAGCAAGGCAAAGTAGTAACAGAAGTAAAAACAGATAAAGATGGTAAAGCAAAAATCTCTGATTTATCAGTAGGGAAGTACAAATTAGTAGAGACGAAAAGTTTACCAGGCTACAAAAAGCTAACAGATTCAGTATCATTCGAAATTACAAAAGGTATGACAACAGTCCTATCGTTGAAAGTAGAAAATGAACAGTTAGATAAAGGTTCAGTAGAAATTACAAAAATAGATAAAGACAGCAAAAAAGCATTAAAAGGCGTAGTCTTTGAAGTGCAAGATGAAGCTGGAACAGTAGTAAAGGAAGTAAAAACAGATAAAGATGGTAAAGCAAAAATCTCAGATCTATCAGTAGGAAAGTACAAATTAGTAGAGAAAGAAAGTTTACCAGGCTATAAGAAATTAACAGAGCCAGTATCGTTTGAAATTACAAAAGGTATGACCGAGATCTTATCATTAAAAATAGAAAATGAAATGGTAGATACGGGAAATATAGAGATAACAAAGATAGATAAAGATAATAAAGCACCGTTAGCGGGAGTAACATTCATCGTACAAGATGAAAAGGGTAAGGAAGTTACGAAAGTAACGACAGATAAAGAAGGAAAAGCAAATGTTTCAGATTTACCTGTAGGAAAGTATGAATTAGTAGAGGTAGAAAGTTTACCTGGTTATAAAAAGTTAGAAAAACCAGTATCATTTGAAATTAAAAAAGGCATGACTGAGGTTCTATCATTAAAAGTAGAAAATGAAATGGTGGATACAGGGAATGTAGAGATAACAAAAATAGATAAAGATAGTAAAGCTCCATTAGAAAATGTTGTATTTGAAGTACGTGATTCAAAAGGAAAAGTAGTTGCAAAAGTAACGACGGATAAAGAAGGAAAAGCAAACGTTTCAGATTTACCTATTGGAAAGTATGAGTTAGTAGAAGTAGAAACACCGGCAGGATACAAACCACTAGAAAAGCCAATTTCATTCGAAATTGAAAAGGGTAGAGTAACAGCGCTAAAGCTAACAGTAGAAAATGAATTAGTGGATACAGGAAATGTAGAAATTACAAAAGTAGATAAAGAAAATAAAGATGCTTTAGCTGATGCAGTATTTGAGATTCAAGATGAAGCAGGACAAGTAGTCGCTAAAATAACGACAGATAAAAAAGGACAAGCACAAGTTACTAATTTATCAGTCGGCACATACAAGTTAGTAGAAGTAAAGGCACCAAAAGGGTATAAACAATTAGTAGATCCGATTACTTTCCAAATTGAAAAAGGCATGACAAAATCTCTTGCTTTAACAGTAGAAAACGAAATGTTAGACAAGGGAAATGTGGAAGTAACAAAAGTAGATAAAGATAGTCAAAAAGTATTAGAAGGCGTAGTCTTCGAAGTACAAGATGAGCAAGGCAAAGTAGTAACAGAAGTACAAACAGATAAAAATGGTAAAGCAAAAATCTCAGACTTATCTGTAGGAAAGTACAAATTAGTAGAGAAAGAAAGCTTACCAGGCTACAAACAATTAACAGAACCAGTATCATTCGAGATCAAAAAAGGTATGACGAAAGTTTTATCATTGAAAGTAGAGAACGAACAGTTAGATAAAGGTTCAGTAGAGATTACAAAAGTGGACAAAGAAAGTGGCGCAGTATTAGCGGGCGTAACATTCGAAGTGCAAGATGAAAAAGGCAAAGTAGTAACAAAAGTAACGACAGATAAAGAAGGAAAAGCGAAAATTTCAGATCTATCTGTAGGGAATTACAAACTAGTAGAAGTAGAAAGCTTACCAGGCTACAAAAAGCTAACAGAGCCAGTATCATTCGAAACTAAAAAGGGTATGACAGAAGTCTTATCATTAAAAGTAGAGAATGAACAGTTAGACAAAGGTTCAGTAGAAATCACAAAAGTAGATAAAGATAGTCAAAAAGTATTAGAAGGCGTAGTCTTCGAAGTACAAGACGACAAAGGCAAAGTAGTAACAGAAGTAAAAACAGATAAAAATGGTAAAGCAAAAATCTCAGACTTATCTGTAGGAAAGTACAAATTAGTAGAGAAAGAAAGCTTACCAGGTTACAAAAAGCTAACAGAGCCAGTATCATTCGAAATTAAAAAAGGTATGACAGAAGTCTTATCATTAAAAGTAGAGAATGAACAGTTAGACAAAGGTTCAGTAGAAATCACAAAAGTAGATAAAGATAGCCAAAAAGTATTAGAAGGCGTAGTCTTCGAAGTACAAGATGAGCAAGGCAAAGTAGTAACAGAAGTAACGACAGATAAAGATGGAAAAGTAAACATTTCAGACTTATCTGTAGGAAAGTACAAATTAGTAGAGAAAGAAAGCTTACCAGGTTACAAACAATTAACAGAACCAGTATCGTTTGAAATTACAAAAGGTATGACAGAAGTTCTATCATTAAAAATAGAAAATGAAATGGTAGATACGGGAAATGTAGAAATTACAAAAATAGATAAAGATAATAAGGCACCGTTAGCAGGTGTAGTCTTTGAAGTACAAGACGACAAAGGCAATGTAGTAACGAAAGTAACGACAGATAAAGCTGGAAAAGCAACAGTTTCAGATTTATCAGTAGGAAAGTACAAGCTAGTAGAAGTAGAGCGTTTACCAGGCTACAAAAAATTAGAAAAGCCTGTACCATTTGAAATTACAAAAGGTATGACAAAATCTTTAGCGTTCACTGTAGAAAATGAAATGGTAGATACGGGGAATGTAGAAATCACAAAAATAGATAAAGACAGTAAAGCACCATTAGAAAATGTTGTATTTGAAGTACGTGACTCAAAAGGCAAAGTAGTTGCGAAAGTAACGACGGATAAAGAAGGAAAAGCAAACGTTTCAGATCTATCAGTAGGAAAATACAAATTAGTAGAGACGAAGAGCTTACCAGGTTACAAAAAGTTAACGGAACCAGTATCATTCGAAATTACAAAAGGTATGACAAAAGTCTTATCATTGAAAGTAGAGAACGAACAGTTAGACAAAGGTGCAGTGGAGATTACAAAAATGGCCGCTGAAAGCAAGGAAGTCTTATCAGGAGCTGTGTTTGAAGTTCATGATGAAAAGGGAAAAGTAGTAGTGAAAGTAACAACAGATAAAGATGGAAAGGCAAAAATCACAGATCTATCTGTAGGTAACTACACACTAGTAGAAGTAGAAGCACCAAAGGGATATGAAAAATTAACTAATCCAATTCCATTTGAAATTACAAATGGAATGATAAATGCAGTTCAATTAGAAGTATTAAACAAATTGAATCATTTAGCACCACCAGGTCCAGAAACACCAGATCCAGAAAAGCCTGGAACACCAGATCCAGAAAAACCTGGAACACCAGATCCAGAAAA